>NZ_JAUYEY010000004.1 GCF_030689685.1 Polaromonas sp.
CGGCTGCAAAGCGGCCGCGCCGGTCCATTTTTCACCGGCTTTTTGCCCCATAGCTACGGCTATGAGGCTGCAAACCCGGCAAAAACTGTCCTCGCCGGGGCCACTTTTCGCTTCGACGCCTTCTGCCGCCCAGACTCCTAGGGGAAGTTGAGCGACGAGGTCGAGGTGCCGTTGTCGCTGTACTTGACGAGTTTTTTCGTGACTTCGATCCCGATGTTGGCCTGTGCCTCCATGGTGGAGCCGCCCACATGCGGCGTCAGGATCACGTTGTCCAGGCCGGGCGCGGCTCCGGGCGTCCACCGCTTTGCCCGGCCCCGCAGCAAGGTCGGCTCAATCCACCGGCGCGGGTGCCTCGCGCGCGCCACGGCCGGTGAACTGCGCCAGCGCCACGCCCACCAGGGTCAGCGCCGCGCCGGCCAGCTTGATGCCGGTGTACTGCTCGCCGGCAAACAGCCAGGCCACCAGGCCGGCCACCGGCGGCATCAGGTACATCAGCGGCGCGGTGCGGGCCACACCGCGCACCGCATTGACCCAGCCCCAAAGTAGCCAGCCCAGAAAGGCCGACACCGTGACCGACCAGACCAGGCTGAGCCACACCACCAGCGAGGCATCGCCCCAGGGCGCGGCCAGCCCGGCAGGCAAGGCAAACAACACGACCGGCACGCTGCCCAGCAAGGTGGCGTAGGCCATGGTGAGCACACCACCGTGGCGCTCAATCAGCGGCTTGGCCGCCACGGTGTAATACGAGAAGAAACTCGCCGCCACCAGCAAAAACAAATCACCGCCGGTGGCCAGCCACTGGCCGCCCAGCAGCTTGTCGGAGAGAAAAATCAGCACGCCCGCAAAGGCCACCGCCACGCCGGCAATCTGCGCCTTGTGCAATGGCTCCAGGCCCATGAGGCGCAGGATCAGCAGCGTGAAGATGGGCCCGCAGGCCAGGATCAACGAGCTCGAAAACGCGGTGGACCAGTGGATGCCGTAAGTCACCATGCCCACATGCAAAAAGTGGCCGGCGACGCCCAGGCGGGCCAGTTCCCAGAACTCGCGCCGTGTGACTTTCGGGAAGTACCGGCCATAACGCCACAGCAGCAGCGCCAGCGCGCAGACCGGCATGATCAGGTAACGCGCAAACAAAAAGCCGCCAGGGCCGACCACATTGAAGACAAACTTCTGCAGCGAGAAGTTGATACCCCAGACCACCACCAGCACCAGCCCCAACCCCAAGGCCAGGGTGGCGCGCCGCTGTGCGGCGCTTTCCTGCTGACTACTCATGAACGGACATAGTTTGGATTTGCGAATAAAAAAGGCCTGCAGCCCAATGAAAATAAGCTCAAGCAGCTATCATTTTTGAAGCATACCAGTTTGGCGATAAGACTGCCTGCCGCAGCGCTGCGCGGCATGATACAAACAGCGCTGTCCCGTTGAAAGGAATATCTTGAAATTCAAAATGGCTGAAAAGTCGCTCTTCGCCGTCTTGCTGCGCTCCTCGTGGTGGATCAGCCTGTCGATTGCCGGCGTCATCGCGCTGGTGTCCAAAGCGCTGCTGCCGCCCCAGTATTTTTTGTTCGGCGCCATGGGCGGTTTTCCATTTGTGGTGATTGCACTGATCACGCTGTGGCGGCAATTGAGCGCACCCAGCACCGCCCATGTTGAGGCCACGCTGGCGCAGATCAACGCCATGCCCTGGCGCGAATTTTCGGCCGCGCTGGAGCAGGCCCTGGTGCGCGAAGGTTTCCAGGCCAAACGTCTGGAAAGCGCTGCGGCCGACTTCGAGCTGATCAAGGGCGGCCGCACCGTGCTGCTGAGCAGCAAACGCTGGAAAGCCGCGCGCCTGGGGCTGGAGATATTCCAGGGCCTGGAGGCGGCGCGCAGCGCGCGTGGTGCCAGCAGTTGTATCTGTGTGACAACCGGTGAGGTCACCGACAACGCACGCCAGTTCGCCGCCAGCCACCAGATCCGCGTGATCCAGGGCACCGAGCTGGCGCAATTGCTCAGGCCGGTGCTGATCGCCAAAGCAGTCGCCTGACGCTCTTCCCTCATCCGGCCGAAGCGCCCGCCTTGCCCGACACCGGGTAGGCCTTGACCATCCATAGATACATCAGCGCACCGGCCAGCAAGGTGGCGGCGGCAACTTCCAGCGACAGCGTGAAGCCCTCACCCAGGCTGCGGCTGTGCCGCAGCAGCAGCGCCACCATAGGCGGGCCGGCGATTTGCCCAATGCCGTACATGACCGTTAGCAGGCCCATGGTGCTGGCCGCAGCCGCTGGCCGCAGGCGCCGCACCTCCTGCATCGCAAAAAAAGTGATGGCGGTGAATGGAATGCCCAGCAACAGGCTGCCGATGGCAAAACCAGCCAGGTTCGGACTGAAGATGCTGGCGGCAATGCCCAGCGCCTGCACGAAGTAACACGCGGCCAGCAGGTGGCGGTAGTCGCCCGTGGCCGGGATGCGCGTGGCCAGCAGGGCGCCGGTGATGACACCCAGTCCGAAGATGGGCCAGAAAAAGTCGATCCAGACCGAACCCGGCATCGCCTCGCGCGCAATCACCGGCAAAAAGGTCGCGGTGATGATGTAGCCGAAACCCGCCAGGCCGTACGCCGCTGCCAGCAACAGCATCTGATTGCGACCCGCCGGCGCGTCCGCGCGCAACGCCGCTGTTGGCGCGGCTGCGCTACCGACGCCCTGCCCGCCCCGCTCCTGGAAGGTGCGCCAGACAACTGCCGTGAGCAGCGCCGCCAGTACGCCAAAAATCAGCCAACCAGCAGCGGCCCGCCACTGCAGCGCCACCATGCCGCTGGCAAACAGGCCGCTCAGCGCGATGCCGGCGCCGGGGCCGGCGTAAATCACGCCGCCCATCATGGGTGCGTTGCGCCGGGCCAATTGCGACAGACACCAGCCCGAGGTGTAGACAAACACCAGCGCGCTGGCCACACCGGCGGAAAAACGCAGCAAGGGCCAGGCGGCAGGCACGTGCAGCGCCATGCCCAGGGTCAGCACGGCGGTGGCGACCAGGCCGATACGCACCCAGGTCGGGCCGGCGACCTGCGGCAAAAACGGCAGCCGTTTCCAGATCCAGGGCTGAAAGGTGCACATCAAGGCACCCACCAGGTAGCCAAAATAATTGGCGCTGGCCAGCCAGCTCGCCGTGGGCAGGTCCACCACGCCGTCGCTGAGCATCATGGGCAACAGCGGCGTGAAGGCAAAACGGCCTATGCCCATGGCAATCGCCAGCGACAACAGGCCGGCGATGGCGATGGTCCAGCGGCCGGGCTCGGGCCGGGGCGCGCTCAAAGCCGGGGTCCTGCGGCGCCGGTTTTGACCGGCTCCACCAGCATCATGCGGCGGCGCAGGCGCGCGGCTTCTTCGAGATCGCCACTCTTGTCAGCGAGCTGCGCCTGCACGCCCAGCCAGGCCAGCAGCGGCCGACGCCAGCCTTGGGCAGATGAAGTGTCCACTGCCTGCTGCACGACCTGCGGGCTGGCGCGCCCACCCCGAAACAGCACCGCCGCAGCCACCAGTTGCGACAGCGGATCGGCGATGGCCTTGACAGCGGCCGCATCCCCGGCAGCAGCGGCGCGTTGGGCTGCGGGCAACAGGGCCGTGTCCTGCGGCTGCAGCCGGTCGGCCAGGTAGTCGGCATAGGCGCGCTCTACCGGTGGCGCATCGGCGCGCAATCGCTCGAAGCCGACACACGGCTCAAGCACCAGGCTGGCGGTGCGACTGGCGCAGCGCAGCAGTTCAACACGCGCTGTCAGATCGACTCGACCGGTGCTGGAGACTTCGCTGAGTGCCCGCGCAAATTCCACGGCTTCGACGCGTGCATTGCCTTCCATGTAGGCCGCCACGCCGCGCTCGCTGGCGGTTTTGGCTTCGAGTTGCCAGTCAGCAGGTTTCGGGCCGCTGCTGCAGGCGGCCAGCGCCAGCAAGGCCGCAGGAAGCAGCGTTTTTGCAAAATTACTCATGGCAGCTTGATCTCCGTGTCACGGGCAAACGGCCACTTGCGGTTGACCTCGTTGATCAGGCTGTCGACCTTGCGCAGGCTGGACTCGACCTCGCCGCGCAGCGTGCCGAGGTCGTCGCTTGCCGCGCGGGCATTAGCACCCACGGCTTGGGCCTCGACCAGCACCGCATCGACTTTTTTCAGACTGGTGCGCGCTTCGCCGAGCAGGGCATTGAGCTGAACCACCGTGGCGCGCGTTTCGAGCACCACCCCCAGATTTCCCGGCTTGTCGCCGAACACCTGGGTGTCAGTCTTAGTGGCGAGTCCGTCAAGCTTGGTCAGCAAGGCGTTGGTACGGTCCAGCGTGGCGATCAGTTTTTTGGCCTCGGCCTCGTTGCCCAGCAACACGCCGAGCGCGCCGCCGGGCCCGTTGAGGCGCTCGGTCAGCTTCTGCACATTGCCCAGGCTGGCCGCCACCGCGCCCTCGCTGGCGGTCAGGCTGTTGAGGTTTTCGATCAGTTCCTTGGCTGCGGCGATCAGCTTGGGCACCTCGGCGCCGGTGTCGCCGCGCAACACCTCGCGCACCGCGCCGTCGGGCAGCGGCGGGTCCTTGAGCAGGCCGGTGTAAGCCCGGATGTTGGTGCTGCCGACCAGGCCGCGCACCAGCGTGAACACGCTGGAGGTGCGCAGCCAGTGGGCGTCGCGCGTCGGCACGTCAATGACGATGCGGGCCTTGCCGTCGTTGGCCAGCTCAATGCGGCGCACGCGGCCGATAGGAAAACCCGAAAACGTCAGGTCCATGCCGACCACCACGCCTTCGGAGTCGTCCGACACCAGCACCAGTTTTTGCGTGCTTTCAAACAGGCCGCGTGCATACAGCACGTACAGCGCCGAGCCGATCACCAGCGTGGCCATGAAGATCAGCAGCAACACGGCCTTGAACTCCAGGTTGGCCACGGGTGGCAATGGCCCCACCGCGTCCACCGGCGGCAGTGGGCCGGCAGCCGGTGATGTGTCAAGGGGCTTGCTCATGGTGTGAAAGGATTCATGGTGGGAGGACCGGGTTTCAATAGTAGTTGCCGACAAGGGACAACACCTCAATCAACAGGATCACAGCGAACATGCGCACCAGCATGCGCAACTCGGCGCTGGCGCGCAGGCGCGGCGCTGTCGAATCGTAGAGGGCCGAGGCCATCGGAATCAGGGACACAGCCAGGCTGAAAAACAAGGTCTTGAGCAGAAAAATCAACGTGACCTCCGGGTTGAACACCTGGCCAAACAGCCGTGTGTAGGTGACCACGCCAGACAGCGTGAAGCCGTACACCGCCAGGTAAGCCATCACCAGTGCTACCACGCAACTGAGCGCGGCCAGCGTGATGGTCGAAAAAATACCTGCCGTCACGCGCGGCAGCACCTCGTGGCGCACCGGGTCCACACCGCGCTGCTGCAGCGCTTCAAGCGCGCCGGCACGGCGCATCTGAGACAGCTCGACACCGCTGGCAATGGCGCAGCGCAGCGCCACAAACATCGCCGCTGTCAACGGAATCAGCTCCAGCACCAGCACCCGAATCACCACCTGCAGCGCGTACTGCGACAAGCCGTAACTGATGGCGGTGACGATCACGATGCGTGTGATGACCACCGTGATCAGGGCACACATCAGCGTGAAACCAAGCAGGTTGGGCGCCGTGTTGCGGTAGATGTGTTCGGCCAGCACACGGCGGTGGGGGCGGCCGTAACTCGAGGGCGACATAGCCAGCACCAGAATCATTGCGCCCAGGTAAATCAGTCGCCACCAGCCTAGCAGCCAGTCGCGTGCCCTGCGGTTAAGCAGCGAAAGCGAAGAAAACCCGCGCGCCTTTGAGATCATGAAACATGATAGCCGTGAGGGGCGCGAACTCAGGCGAGCGGCCCCTGGTCCAGCGGCAATGAGCCATTGGGAATGCCGCCTGCCAATTGCAGCCGGCCCGCAGCTTTGGCAATGTCATCGCGGTCACCCCGCCACAACGCGCCGACATAGGCGCGGTAGTCGGGGTGCCAATCGGCCGCGTCTTCAAGCGCGTCCAGCGCGCCCGATACCTCGTCCAGTGCCTGCACATGCGCCGCGACTTCCACCGCCAGTGTGCAGGTGGTGTTGATCACGCGATCAAAATCATCGTCCTCCGGTGTCAAGGCGCTGATACCGAATAACTCGAACACCCGCGCAATTGATGCGGCAGACGCCGGGTCCAGCGACTCCTCGCCGGTCTGCGGGTCGCGTGTTTTTTCGGCAGGAAACACGGCTTGTTCGGAGGCTGCGAGAAGTTGCTCGCGAAATAACACGGTCATGCCGGTCTCCAGAAAGAATGAAGCGCCGTGACAGCGCGGCGCACAAGTTTAGGCCATGCGGCATGCCACTCAGGTGGCGAGTGACTTGCAGTAATTGAGGAAGGCGTCCATCTCGGTGCCCTTGTCGAACACCGCGTCAGCGCGCAAGGCCAGGCACTTCTGGCGCATGGCATCGGTGAGCTCCCCACTCAAAACCACCACCCGTTGCTCAGGCCGGCGCGTGGTACACCAACTCAGCGCACCCACGCCACTGCCCTTTTTGAGATGCAGGTCCACCACCGCCAGGTCCCAGGCGCTGTCGTTGGACGACAGCCAGTTGGTCGCGGCAATTTCGTTGTCTGCATAAAACAGCACCTCCACCGATGGTATGTCGCGCAGCGCAGCCACAATGATGTTGCGCAGCACCACGTTGTCCTCAATCAGAAAAACCTTGAGCGAGGAATGCCCCTTCCGACTGCTGTGATCTGTCTCTTTTACCTGCATCTAAGTTCCACTGTTGCCCAAAGTGTAGACGCCACAGCACAGCGCGCGCGCCGCCAAGCCCGGCCACGCCCTGAAAGACAAGCTCAACGCAGCTTTTCTGCAAACCCATGCAGGGCGTCAGGGTGGCAGGCAGCGCAACAGCAAGCCACGGCCTCAGCGCTGATTGAAGCGGTAGGACGTCTTGGGGGACCAGGGTTTGGCCACCTGTTTGCCCTGCTGCGAACCAGGCGCAAATGGCCAGGCCTTGACCGACAGGGCGCCAGCGTGACTGGCCTGCGGGTCCGCGTCATCGGCGGTTTTCATGGCTTTCAATTCCTTGGAAGGGTCTGATGGCTTGCGCATAACGCTCCTTTGATGTTCATTCAAGATATTTCATGCCTTCACAGCGACCAGCCCAACCGCCGCAATCCGGTCCGCTTGCCGGTACACCGTCCGTTCCAGCTCTTCGCCGAAGACATCGGAGTCGATTTCGGCATAGGTGTAGGTACAGCCGGCCTGCCTTAGAAATGGCTCCATCTCCCGGATGAAATGATCAACACCGTCCACAATCGCGACGCCGGTGTACAGAATCAGCCGTCCGCCGGGCAGCAGGCGCTGCAGGGCCTGGGCACCTATCTTCACGCTCAGTGCCCGACCCAGATCGCCACCGCCATGCCGGTAGGCACGCTCGGCGTCGTCTTCGAGGTAAGGGGGGTTCGACAGCACGACATCAAAGTCGCCTGTGACGGCGGACAAGGCATCGCCGGGCGCAAGCTCAACGTCCACCCCCGCCGAGGCCGCGTTGATGCCGGCGTAACGCAGGGCCAATGGGTTGATGTCATTGAGCGTCACGTGCGCACCCACGCGCAAACGCGCCGCCAGGATGCCACCGGCGCCACTGCCGCATCCCACGTCCGCGATACGCAGTGGCCTGTCTGCAGTAGCCACGGGCATGTGATCGCGGATCAGGTTCAGGAACCGGTAGGTGTCCGGGCCGAAAAAAACGGCATCGTTGGCCAACGTGGGAAACGCCGAATGCACAAACAAGTCACCGTCAAAACTCGCTACCCTGATGCGGCTGCGGTACAGCGCATCTTCGCGGACCACGACGCCGTGCAGCAGCAGCACGTCCAACAAGGCGGCTGGCATTGCCGGTTCAGAAAAACCCAGGGACCAGCCAAAAATATCGCGCAAGCTGTTGGCCGGAATGCCCTGCCGGTTCACCAGCGCGCGTGCATGCGTCAGCGGTGTCACGGCGGTGAACTGGTAAGCCTGCTCTCGCAAATGTTGCAGCAACGCCTTCAGTGCTGCGTCGAAGGCCGCTGCGGATTCAAGCATCGGTGTCAATGCCCCGGCATCAGCTTGACCGAATAACAATCAAAACAGCGTTGTCCACACAGCAGCCGCATCAGCGCGCCTTCGGCGATAAAGCGCCCGCACGCGGGGTCCGCATCGACCAAGGGCGCAATCACTTCAGCATTCCAGGCCTGGGAATGGTGCACATCAAGTACCGCGTGCAGATCAAAGTAGGCTCGAACACGCCCGCTCATACCGAGGCGACGCATACCGTCCGACACCAGCTTCACACGCATCGGTGCGGTCAGCTCAATAACACCGAGCGCACCAATCGAGTGGTAGGCATAACGGCGCGACGTCGCCATGCCCAGCATGGTGTTGGCCAGCGCCAGCGCTTGCCATACGGTGCTATTTATACAGGGGGTCAGCCCGAGTTCGGACACCACATTGGCCAGCATGGCGCCATGCATGGCCTTGGGTTTTCCATGGCCCATTTCATCCCAGTAATTGCGGGCCAGTTCCAGCTTGGGACGGTTTGGTAGCTGAACCTGGGTGTAAGCCAGCAGGTCATCAAACCCGGCTTCTCCCGCCGCTTCCTGACGCAAAAACCAGCACATGTCCTGGTAGGACGCCGTGTGCGCCAGCCAGTCAAACAAAGGGTGCTGCTGACCCGGGCCATCTTGTGCAAGACCTTCAAACCAGCTCACGAAGGCTTGGGACGCCAGCCCGGCCTGCGGCAGCAGGGGCGCGACGATGGCGCGAAGATTTTCAAGAAACTCGCCTTCAGCGCTGCGCCAGGCCAGTTCAGCGCTCAGGTGTTGGCGCCAGTCGCTGCTTGGCGTCGAGACAGCGACCCGCTGCTTGTTGAAATGCGCCAATCCGCGATGCAAAGCAACTGGGTCGCGGCTGTCGACGGGCGCTGGGGCCAGATCATGGGGCTGCGGAAAGTCGCCGATTTCGTTAAAAAATTCCTTGGCCACAAGTGCTCCAGTGCGAACCAGCGACAGACCGCAGGATGCGGCCAGGCTGTTCTAGCTGAAAAGCTTAGGCAGGGCGGTGAGCCCGTCTTGTAGGAAATGGATGAAGATTCGGTAGGCCTGTCGCAAGCCACTGTCCGGAAACCAGGATGCAGCTCCCCACACGCATGCAACCCCTGCCGGATGGCCGCAAGCCGCTATTCAATCAATAGCAACTCGGGATGGTCAGTCGGCCAGGTGGGCCATTGCTTCACCGAGTCGCACCGCCGCACCCGGCGCCCAGGCTGGGTTGAAGCGGCAGGGTCCTTGCGGGAAAAGCAGCACGACGGTGGAGCCGAGCAGGAAGCGTCCCATCTCGTCGCCTTGCCGCAGCGCCACCTGCTCGGCGTCATAACGCCAATCACGCACCTCGCGCGTCCTCGGCGGATTGACGACGCCATGCCAGACCGTCGCCATGCTGCCTACAATCGCGGCCCCCACCAGCACCAGCACAAAAGGGCCGCGCGCCGACTCGAACACGCAAACCACCCGCTCGTTGCGTGCAAACAGGCCGGGCACACCGCGCGCCGTGGCCGGGTTGACCGAGAACAGCGCGCCCGGTACATAAATCATGCGGCTCAATCGTCCGTCGGCCGGCATGTGGATGCGGTGGTAGTCCTTGGGACTGAGGTAAATCGTGGCGAAGCTGCCACCGTCAAAATGCGCAGCCAGCTCACGGTCGCCGCCGACCAGGGCGGTGGTCGAATAGTGGTGACCCTTAGCCTGGAAAATCTGGTCGCCAGCGATGGCGCCGAACTGGCTGATCACACCGTCCACCGGGCAGATCAGGTCGGCGGCGGCCAGCGGGCGGGCGCCGGGTCGGAGGGCCCGCGTGAAAAAATCATTGAAGCTCGCGTAACTGGCGATGTCCGGGTTGGCCGCCTCGGCCATGTTGACGCCGTACTTGCCGATGAACCAGCGGATGATGCGCGTGGTGATGGCACCGCCCCGCATGGACGCAATATGGTGGCCGAACTCGGTGATCGCCCGTTTGGGCAAAAGGTATTGCAACAGGACTTCGGATCGTTCGGTCACGCAGGCTCACTCTGGTTGGGAAAAGCAACTATTCTATCGGCGCAGGCGGATGCCCCCCGCCAAAACACCCGCGCAAGTCTTACTGCGGCTGCAAACGCAACAAGCGGCCCTGCGAGCTGTCGGTCAGCACGTACAGCAGCCCGTCCGGGCCCTGCCGCACATCACGGACGCGGCCGGCGCCCTCCAGCAACTTGTGCTCGCGCACCACCTTGCCCTTGAAGGGCTGCTCCAGCTCGATGCGGTTGAGGTAGCCGAACTTCAGCGAACCGACAAACAGGTTGCCCTGCCAGCCCTTGCCGTACTTGTCGCTGCTCAAAAACGCCATGCCCGAGGGCGCAATCGACGGCACCCAGTAATGCAGCGGCTGCTCCAGGCCGGGTTTGGCAGTGATGCCCTCGCCCATCTTGCCGCCGCCGTAGTTCTCGCCATAGGTGATCACCGGCCAGCCGTAGTTGCGGCCCGGCTGCGGCAGGTTGATTTCGTCGCCGCCCTGCGGCCCGTGTTCATGGGTCCAGTAAACGCCGTCCGGCGTCAAGGTGGCGCCCTGCAGGTTGCGATGACCGTAACTCCAGATTTCCGGCAACACACCGGGCCGGCCGACAAACGGGTTGTCGGTGGGCACGCTGCCGTCCTTATTAATGCGCACGACCTTGCCGTGGTGGTTGTCGAGCTTTTGCGCGTCCTGCATGCGGGAATAGCGGTCGCCCAAGGTCAGAAACAGGGTGCCGTCGGGTTTGCCGTCTTTGCGCCCCTCGACAATGCGGCAGCCAAAATGCGCGCTGCTCGAAAACTTGGGTTTCTGGCTGAAGATCACCTTGACATCTTCAAGCCGCGAATTGTCGGCCGCCAGGGTGGCACTCGCGAGCGCGGTGCTGTTGCCGCCTGAAGCCGTAGCCTCCGAGTAACAAAAGTAGACCCGCCGGTTGGCCGCGACATCCGCATCGGCCACCACATCTAGCAAGCCGCCCTGCCCGCCGGCATCAATGGCGGGCAAACCCGGCAAAGGCGGGCCGAGTCGGCCGTCGGCCTCGACCACCCGCATGCGGCCAGGGCGCTCGGTCACCAGAAAGCGCCCTTGCGGCAAAAAAGCCACCGCCCAGGGGTTTTGCAGGCCACTGGCAAGGACCTCGGGGCGCACGCCTTGGGACTGTGCCTGGTTGAATGCGGTAGCACCCAAAAATGCTATCAAAAACATAGCTACTTGCGCACGTCCCTTATGGGCTGAAGGCATATTTGACTCTCAATTCAAAGCGGCGGCTTGGCCCCGAAATGTTGCGGGGGACGGAGGGCCAATATGCCAGCCTTTGCACAGCGCTGCGGGGCTGACGCTTGTTTCCATCAGCTTCGCGTGGATTTGCACAGACCAAGTAACTTGTTTTATATCTTTACAAATCAACGGCTTAACAACGCAATCTAGAAAAAACTTTAGCTTGACGTAGGACTCATCCTTCAAGTACCCTAGCGCCCATGCGTTTCACCCTGCTCGTCACCAGCCTTCTGCTTGCCGCCTCAGCGCAAGCCAGCCCTGGCCATTCTGGCGACGACATGGACAAGTTTATGGCCGACAAAGGCCTGTTGAACCGGATCGACCATGTGCGCCAGTCGGTGGGCTACCGAGCGTCGGAGCTGGTCGTCAACGCCATGGGGTTTTTGGGCGTGCCGTATCGGCGCGGTGGCAATTCGGCGGAAACCGGTTTTGACTGCAGCGGTTTTGTACGCGCCATTTACGAACAGAGCATTGGCCTGGTGCTGCCGCGCCGTGCCGAGCAGCAGGCCGCAGCCACCGAAAACATCGACAAAAAAGACCTGCAGCCGGGTGACCTGGTGTTCTTCAACACCCTCAAGCGCACTTTCAGCCATGTCGGCATTTATGTCGGTGACGGCAAGTTCATCCACTCGCCCAAGCCTGGCGCGGAAGTGCGGGTTGAAAGCATGGGTGTGGCCTACTGGGCACGCCGCTTTGACGGCGCACGCCGGGTACCCGGCACGTCGACCTCCCCCGCCTCCGGCGAATAAGCCCACGCTGCGGCCCAGGTCGCCCTCCTGACGCTGGGTCCATTAGTCGGCTTTCACGCCCGCTTCCTTGATGACCCTGCCCCATTTGACGGTTTCGGCCGCAATGAAGGCATCAAATTCCTCCGGCGAGCCACCAGCACCAAAAGTCCCCATCGCATCCAGTCGCGCGCGGGTCTCGTCACTGCGGATGATGCGCCCCACTTCGTCTGACATGCGTTTGACAATGTCTTTTAGCGTCGCCGCCGGGGCCAACATGCCGGCCCAGGTGCTGCCAGTGAAGCCGGCAAACCCCTGCTCAATAAAGGTGGGGACGTCGGGAACAGCGGGCAGTCGGCGGTCGCTGGACACACCAATCAGCCTGACCTTGCCAGCCTTGCCCTGGTTGATCAGCCCGGTGGCAGCATCAAAAAACAGCTGTATCTGGCCGCCGATGAGATCGGTCAATGCCGGCACCGCACCCCGGTAAGGAATGTGCACCATGTAGGTTTTGGTCAGCGACTTGAGCAGCTCGCTGGTCAGGTGCGCAGCCGAACCATTGCCCGACGACCCAAAGCTGACCTTGCCAGGGTTCGCGCGTGCATAAGCAATCAATTCTTTGGCGGTCTTGAAAGGCGCGTCGTTGTTGACGGCGGCCAGCAACGGAGACACCCCCATCAGCGACACGCCGGTCAGGTCCTTGCGCGGGTCATACGGCAGCTTGGGGTAAAGCGTGGTGTTGGCGGCATAGGCTGCAATCACCACCGCAAAGGTGCTGCCGTCGGCTGGCGCCTTGGCCAGCAAGTCCACGCCAATGATGCTGTTGGCGCCCGGTTTGTTGTCCACCGTAACAGTTTGCTGCAAGCGATTTTGCAGACCCACCTGAACAATGCGGGCCATCTGGTCGGTAAAACCGCCCGGTGGGTAAGGCACGATGAGACGAATCGGCTTGTTCGGCCAGGCCGACTGGGCCAGCAAGGGTGCACACACAGTAGCGGCACTGGCGGAGATGGCCAGATTGAATCGGCGGCGGGACAATGGGTTTGCTGACATGACGTCTCCAGGAATGGTGTTTCATTTTGGGGCAAGCCTTGCCCGCCGGCCAGCGGGTTTGCACCGTGAACAGCACTCAAACGCCGATGGGCTGACACCTGCGCGACGCGCGTACCGGCCTCAATGGTTTGTCGGCAACAGGCTGATCGCGCTTCCAGCTTGCGCAGGCCTGCAGAGTCGGCCCACTGGCACCCGCCGCGTGCTGTTTTTCATGACTGACTCCGGCCTGAAAATGGTCCGCAAACTTTCAACGCGAGCGGATGTATTTCATGCCGATCTTTTTGCCGAAATTTCTCCGGAAGACATGGCACAGTTGACCCAAACTCTCAGTAGCCTGGCAGCACCCGGCCGATAGTAGTGCGTGGATTGCCTGCGCACCAGCGGCAGGTCGGTGCAGCTCCCGTGCGCCACCTCTGCCGCCATGCCAATGCTTTTCGCCGAGCGTCGGATGCGGGTGGGTGGCTTTTCCGATATCCCTTGCGTCGGCGCCCAATTCAATCGCGAGTGTGATCTGCCCGATCATCTGGCCTATGTGGGTGACCACGCGAGTTCGGGGTCGGTATGCCCACGCTGGGATCACGCAGGCGTAAACGCCGTCGATCAGCACAGCCAATCATTGGCACACAAGTTGCTTAATCGTGAGCGCCTTTATCGCCGTACCGTTTTAAACCCATTGATCGCTGCTCATGCAGCCCTTAACCGTCAGGAGCCTTCATGAAACGTCGTCACATCTTGGCCGCAGGTGTTTCTGCCTTGACAGCCCCGGCATGGGTAGGCGCCCAAAGCGCCTGGCCCACACGCGGGCCCGTCAGACTGGTCGCGCAATTCCCGCCCGGCGGTCTGGTCGATACGGTGTCGCGGTTGATGGCGCCGCATCTGGCGCAGGCGTTGGGCCAGACTGTCGTGGTTGAAAACCGCGCTGGTGCGGGTGGCCTGATCGGCACGGACTACGTCTCCAAGCAGCCCGCCGACGGCTACACTCTGCTGGTCAGCCATGCGTCAGTGCACATCTATGCAACGGCCACCCGCAAAACCATGCCGTTTGATCCAGTGAACGATTTTTCTCACATGGGCATGCTGGTTGAAGCACCGATGGTGCTGCTGGTGCGTGCGCAGTCGCCCTTCCAGACACTGGAGCAATACCTGACCGCCGCCAAAACCAAGCCAGTGCGCTACGGCTCGTCGGGTATTGGCTCTGCGAACCATTTGTTTGGCGAAATGCTCAAGATTGAAGGCAAGGCACCCCAGCACGACCACATCCCCTACCAGGGCAGCGCGCCCGCCATGCAGGATTTGCTGGGCGGGCAAATCGATAGCGTGCTTGACCCCATCACCACCAATGTGGCCCAACTGAAGGCTGGGTCGCTGCGCGCGCTGGCTGTTTCTACGCCCAACCGCCTGCCTGCCCTGCCCAACATTCCGACGTTTGCCGAACTCGGCTTTCCCAAGCTGACGGGCTCACAGTGGCTGGGACTGTCGGCGCCTAAAGGCCTGCCAGCGCCCATCTTTCAGCGCTTGACGGCGCTGATTCCGGAAATTCTGGCCAAACCGGATATTGTTGCCAGATTGGAAGACATTCAGACCTTGCCCCGCAAAAATGCTGTCGTCGGTACCGACTTTGTTCAGTTGATCAATGCCCAGATAAACACATGGCGCGACGTGGCCAAATTGGCCAACGTTGAGGTGATAACATAATTTTTTATCGGCCGACGACAGCCGCAGGAGAGCTTTGATTGAACACCGCTCCCGCCATTTCAAGCGACCCGGCAAGCGCTGCCGAGGTGGTCAACGAATTCCTGCGGCTCATCATGCTGCCCGATCCAGTGGCCGCCAGCCGGTTCACAGCACCCGACATGAAAATCCTGTTCACGGGCGGTCGCGCCTTCAGCGCGCCCGCTGATTGCACCAAATTCAACGCCTCGCGCTACAAATGGGTGAAGAAAAGGATTGAGCGCACCGAAACGGTCATGGCAAGTTCGAACGGTGCGGCACCCGTTGAAGCCGTTGTCTATAGCCTGGGCACCTTGTACAGTGAGTGGCCTGACAGCACGCCTTTTCAAGGCAACCGCTACGTTGACCGCTATGTCGTCAAAAACGGGCTGATCACCCACATGGACGTGTGGAATGACAGTGCCGAGTGGCTGCTGGTACGTGCTGGCCTGGCTGTCCTCTGATCAGCCAATGGCAGCAAGCTACACCGGCGCCCTGCCAACGCATAGGCGCTTTGACTACCAAGCGATTCATCAGCGCAAACCCTATCGCTGGCCCAACGGGGCGGGGCTGGCCGTTTACCTGGGTTTTAACATCGAGCACTTTGCCTTTGGCGAAGGTATGGGTGCAGCCATCGGTCCGCCCAGCCCCCAGCCCGATGTCCTGAATTATAGCTGGCGTGAATACGGAAACCGCGTGGGTGCGTGGCGTTGCCTGGAGCTGTTCGACAACCTCGGCCTTCCGGCGGCGGCTTTGATCAACACGGCGCTGTATGACCACTGCCCGGAGCTGGTTGCCGCCTGCGTGGCACGCGGCGACGAGCTGGTCGGCCACGGTCACAGCAATGCCGAGCGGCAAGCCGCGCTGAGTGAAGCGGACGAGGGAGGCCTGCTGGTGCAATGCCGCGCGCGCATGCAAAAGGAAAGTGGCCAGTCGCCAGCCGGGTGGCTGTCACCCTGGATTTCTGAAAGCCTGCACACGCCTGACCTGCTGGCGGAAAGCGGCTACGGCTACACGCTGAACTGGTGTCACGACGACCAGCCGCTACCCATGCGAACCCGCAGCGGTCAACCCTTGTGGGCCGTGCCTTACCCGCAAGAGCTCAATGACATCCCGATGATCATTGGACGGCAGATGGACGGCAAAGATTTTGCGCAAATGATCATCGACCAGTTGGACGAAATGGTCGAACAATCGCAAGCACCCGGCAAAGCACCGCTTGTCATGGGCATCGCGTTACACCCCTACATTGTCGGCCAGCCTTACCGCCTGCGGCATCTACGGCGGGCGTTACAGCACCTTGCTGCCGCACGAGATCGTGGTCAGGTCTGGATGACCACGCCTGGCGAAATCTTCAGACACGCAGTGCAGATAGCTGCGTGAGTTGCATCAGAGCGTTCAGCATTTGCCCAGCCAGGAACCAATCTCATCGAGACGGTCAGTATTTTGAATGGGCGCTTGCGCAGCTAACAAAAGAGCTTGGCGAACTCCCGCCAGAACGCTGTCGATCACGGGCACCCCCACCTGCGCCTGCACTTGTGCAGCCATGCCCGCAAGGCCAGCACCCCCCAAAATGACGGCCTGGACATTGAATTGCCTCACGGCTTGCTGGCAGGCGTCAGCCAGCAGAGCCGGTGCGGCGAGCGGGTCCCGGGCCAGCTGCGCCCCTGTGGGATCAATAGTCACAATACCCCTCAGCGCCGAGCGATAACCGAGGTTTTCTGCCATGCGCTGCAAGATGGGCTTCCAACGCTGCCCACCCGTGACAACCGCAAAGCGTCCATATCGTGCGGCCTTGGCGAACGCCGCCTCCGCCAGACCTGTGACCGGCGCTGCACTGGCTTCGCGAAGTGCAAACAGGCCAGGGTCCCCAAAACAGCCTATCAACACCGCGTCGGGAGGTGTGGCATTTCCGGCCACTGCACCTGCCCAAGCGGCCAGGGTGGCGTGACCAGCCACGGCATAACTGGCCTCGCACGATATATAGGGAGCACCAAACCTGGCAGTGACAACGTGCACCTGCACCTCAGCTCCCGCAGCATTTTGCCCATGGTGTTGCAGCAAGGCTGTCACGCTTGCCGAAGTATTTGGATTGATGATCAGAATGTGGCGCATGACAAGCCCATGCTAAAGCAACGAGACAGGTGCGACAAGCTAAGGCGCTGCCAGGTCGCTACGCCTAAGCGCCCATCAGCTTCAGGTCCAACGCGCGCTCCGCCAGCCATACCAGGGCAATCAGCAGCGTGAGCAGCGAGCCCCCCACAAAGATGCCCTGGCGGTAAAAACCAGTGTTGCGCAACCAAAAAGCGGCGGGCAAAAATGCCGCCACAATCGCCAACTGCCCAATCTCGACCCCGACGTTGAAGCCTACCAGGCTCAGCACGAGCGTCTCTTGTGGCAAGCCCAAATCGCCCAGCACGCTGGCAAAGCCAAAGCCGTGAATCAGGCCGAACACAAAGGCAATCAGCCAGCGACGCTCGTTGACCACGGGCTTGAGGTTGTTGAGCGCCGCCAGCACCACCGACAAGGCAATCGCCGACTCCACCAGCCGGGAGGGCAGCGAGACCAGTCCCAGCGCGGCCAGGGACAAAGTGATCGAATGGGCCACGGTGAAGGAGGTCACCACCCACAACACCTCCCGCAAGGCCTCGCCAAACCGCCCCACACCGCGCCAGCGCCTCGCCTCGCGCACCAGCACCACCGGCAGCAACAGCGAGATCAGGAACAAGATATGGTCAAACCCGATCCAGATGTGCCAGACGCCTTGTACAAAAAACTGCCCAAATTGCGCCACGAGCGATGGCTTGTCGGCGCTGAAACGCTGCCGGGCGTTGTCAGGCGCCATGATGGCCGAGTGGGTGATGCCCCCCAGGTCCAGACGCAACAAGCCCCGGTGCAGCGCATCCTGGTCAAACAGCAGGCGGTAGTTCACACCCAGCTCGCCCTCGTCTGACGGGCAGCTACCCCTCAACTTGAGCACGGCGTAGGCACCGTCGGTGTGCTCATCCACCTGGTGCCGGGTAACCTGCAGCACGCAGGCACCACCCCGATCCAGCGTCAAGGCACTCAAGGCCCAGGCGGCAATATCTGTGTGGCGGGCGCGCAGCTCACCCCAAGTGATCTCGCCGTTGCCATCGGCATCAAGCCCGATGGCAAAGTCAATGTCGCGCAAGGCAATGTCCCACTGACCGGTCAGCTGTTGGCTCTTGACATCGAGCACCAGATAACTGTCGCTGGCCTTGTGCGCCCACACGGGGTTAATGAGCAGCAGCAGCGACACACTCAGAAAAAGGATGCGCCACCTCATTTTTTACCCCCGTCAGCGCCCGCTGACTCAGACGCCTGCGCAAGACGGCGCGTGCGGGCGTCTTCAAAACCACTGCGCAGCAACCAGTCGCGCACGACCTGGGCGCTGGCACGGTCCTTGGCGGCAACTGCAGCTTCCAGCAGCACACGCGCATCCCTCGGCTCGCGCTGCACAGCGTAGTTCTCCTGCGCCAGACGCAAGGCGGTGGCCGGGTCCTGGCGCAAGCGCAGCTCAAACCGAGCCTCTTCGGCCCGGTGCGTCGTGTCACCGCGGGCGCGGGCGGCGGCAAACCGGTCCACCAGCATTTTTTGGTGTCGGGCGGCTTCAGGCAGCTTGAGCAGGGTCTCGGCCTCGGCCAGCCGCAGCAACAAGCTGTCGGCCGACTCCCATTTGGCCAGCAGACGAACCACCTCGGCCGGCTGACCAGCGTCGAGCAAAAAGTCTGTCCAGGCGGCAAGCAAATACACATCGTCGCGCCCCAAGCCAAGTGCCTCGCGGTAATGCGCTTGCGCTTGCGCGTCTTGCCCGCGCCAAGCGGCGACCTCGCCCAGCCGGGTCAGGAGCCACAAGCGGTTGTCGGCATCCGTAGCCAGGTCCAAGATTTTCTGCAGGGTCTTGTAACCCAACGCCAGTTGCCCACTGTAGGCCTGCAACAGCCCAAGGCAGGCCCCCGCCAGCGTCTCGCGATCCAATTTTTGCAAGGCGGCGCATTCCTTCTGGGCAGCGCCATAGTCAGCTTCTACCAAATAAATGGCGCCGCGCCAGGCGTGGGCTGCCGCGTACTCTGGCGCCAGCGCCAGGGCGGCTTCGAAGTCCTTCAAGGCCCCTGCAAAATCATGTCGGTACTGGCGCAGCACACCCCGCAAAGTGAGCAAGGGCGCCGGCAAGGGGTTGGCAAAGCGGGTCACCACGGCCTCGGCATAGCCCACATAACGGGGATCCCCTTGGGCCAGCGCCAGATCAAAGTACCGTTGCGCCAGCTCTGTGGCCAATGAGGCGTCGGTGGGCGCTTTGGCCACAGCCGCACGCAGGGCAGCCAACTCGCGCGCGGTGCTGTCAGCGGCGCGGGTTGGCAGCTTCTCCAGCACTTCGGCGTCGTTGGCAGGCGTGCGCGGCACTGCGTGCGACACCGCCGCGGGTATCAACGCCGACAAGAGGATAGTGAAAACCCTGATACGCAGTAAACCTGTCAACCAATGAATAACCATGTCTGTTGTATGCTGCGTTGCCAGCCATTTTGTTGGCAGCTATTTGAATCACTATCGGAGTTTACCCATGCGCAAACTACTGTCAGTTTTGATCGCCGCGACCTTCGCCACCGTTTCTTTCACTTCGATTGCCGGCTCGCACGGCGGTGCCATGAAAGACGACAAGAAAATGGAAGAGTGCAAAAAGATGGACGCCGCCAAGGCCGACGACAAGATGAAGGCCGAGTGCAAAAAGATGATGGAAAAGAAGTAATTCCGTTGACTTGTTCCCTGACAAGCGGGCCATTTGGCCCGCTTTTTTTGTTTCTGGCACGGCTTGTGCGCAGTCCTGTTGGTTGATCTGAACCCGGAATTGCCATGCACTCAAACAGACCGCAGTGCGAAAGGTCTCGTACTGGCTTGAACATCGGGGCACCGAATACGCCGCCGAAGTGATGCGCTTCTCTCACCTGCAAGCCAACGAATAAGGAATAGGAAACCCAGCAAAAAGCCCGAACTGTGGCCAGTTCGGGCTTTGCATCGGAGAACGGGACTTCGGCTACTTGCGAGCCGGCGGCAGATCGGTGCAGCTACCGTGCGCCACTTCCGCCGCCATGCCGATGCTTTCGCCCAGCGTCGGATGCGGGTGGATGGTCTTGCCGATGTCCACTGCGTCGGCGCCCATTTCAATCGCGAGTGCGATCTCGCCAATCATGTCGCCCGCATGGGTGCCAACGATGCCGCCGCCCAGAATTTTGCCGTGGCCATGCGCTTCCGGGCTGTCGTCGAACAGCAGTTTAGTGAAGCCTTCGTCGCGGCCGTTGGCAATCGCGCGGCCGGAGGCGGTCCATGGAAACAGGCCTTTTTTGACCTTGATGCCTTGCGCTTTGGCCAGGTCTTCGGTCAGGCCGACCCATGCCACCTCGGGGTCGGTGTAGGCCACGCTCGGAATCACGCGCGCATTGAAGGCGGCGCTGGCCAGTTCTTTGTTGCCCTGCAACTCGCCGGCAATCACTTCGGCGGCCACATGCGCTTCATGCACCGCCTTGTGCGCCAGCATGGGCTGGCCGACGATGTCCCCGATGGCGAAGATGTGCGGCACGTTGGTGCGCATCTGGATGTCGACCGGGATGAAGCCGCGGTCGCTGACATTGACACCGGCTTTCTCGACGCCAAGCTTCTTGCCGTTGGGTGTGCGGCCCACGGCTTGCAGCACCAAATCGTAGGTTTGCGGGGCGGGCGCCGTGCCGCCCTCTTCCGCCGCAGCGAACGTCACCTCGATGCCCGCCTTGGTCGCCCTGGCGCCCACGGTTTTGGTCTTCAGCATGAGGTTGTCGAAACGCGGCGCGTTCATCTTCTGCCAGACCTTGACCAGGTCGCGGTCGGCACCCTGCATCAGGCCATCCATCATCTCGACCACGTCGAGGCGCGCACCCAGCGTGCTGTAAACCGTGCCCATCTCCAGGCCGATGATGCCGCCGCCCAGAATCAGCATGCGTTTGGGCACGTCCTTGAGCGCCAGCGCGCCAGTGCTGTCCACCACCCGTGGATCGTCCGGCATGAAAGGCAGGCGCACCGCCTGAGAACCGGCGGCGATGATGCAGGTCTTGAATGCAATGGTCTGGGTCTTGCCGGTTTTTTCCTGGCCCTCGGCACCGGCGGTTTCGTCCACCTGCAGGTGGTTGGTGCCGACGAACTGGCCGATGCCGCGCACCGTGGTGACCTTGCGCATCTTGGCCATGACGGCCAGGCCGCCAGTGAGTTTGCCGACGACTTTTTCCTTGTGCGTGCGCAGCTTGTTGATGTCCACCGTCGGCTCGGCGAAGGTCACGCCGAGCGCCTCGAAATGTTTGACCTCGTCCATCACGGCCGCCACATGCAGCAGCGCCTTGGATGGAATGCAGCCGACGTTCAGGCAGACACCACCCAGCGTGGCATAACGCTCGACCAGCACAACTTTCAGGCCGAGGTCGGCGGCGCGGAAAGCCGCCGAATAACCGCCCGGGCCGGCGCCGAGCACCAGCAGGTCGCAGTCGAGGTCGGCGCTGCCGGTGAAGGCCGTTGCTGCAGGCGCTATCTTTTCAGGAGCTGCTTGCGCAGGTACAGCATGGGCTGGAGCCTGTTTTTGTTCTGAAACCGGGACAGCAGCGGCGCCTTCGGCTTCCAGCGATAAAACCACCGTGCCTTGCTTGACTTTGTCGCCCAGTTTGACTTTGAGCGCTTTCACGACACCAGCGTGGCTGGACGGAATTTCCATCGAGGCCTTGTCGCTTTCGACCGTCAACAGGCTCTGGTCGGCCTGGATGCTGTCACCGGCTTTGACCAGCACCTCGATAACGGTCACTTCGTCGAAATCGCCAATGTCGGGAATTTTTATGTCTATCAATGCCATCACTTATCTCCGCTTGATCGTGGGTTGTCAGCTGGTTTGCTTCAGCTCGACGGTGAACATCTCTGCCGACCGCCTGTGGTCACAGCAGAACCCGGCGGAAGTCGCCCAGTATCTGGCCGAGGTAGGCGTTGAAACGGGCCGCTGAAGCGCCGTCGATCACGCGGTGGTCCCAGGCCAGCGACAGCGGCAACATCAGGCGCGGGCGGAAGGCTCCCCCTCCGTGGTTCGCGTCCCAGACCGGTTCCATCTGGCTCTTGGACACGCCGAGGATGGCGACTTCGGGCGCATTGATGATGGGTGTGAAGTAGCGCCCGCCAATGCCGCCCAGCGAGGAGATGGTGAAGCTTGCGCCCTGCATCTCGGCCGGGGCCAGCTTGCCGTCACGCGCCTTTTTGGCCAGCTCACCCATCTCCTGCGATATCTGCATGATGCCTTTTTTGTCGGCATCCTTGAGCACGGGAACCACCAGGCCGTTGGGCGTATCGGCGGCAAAACCGATGTTGTAGTACTGCTTGTAGACCAGTTGGTCGCCGTCCAGCGAGCTGTTGAACTCGGGGAATTTCTTCAGCGCTGCCACGCTGGCCTTGATCAGGAAAGCCAGCATGGTGACCTTGAGGCCTGATTTTTCGTTGTCCTTGTTGGTGGACACGCGGAAAGCTTCCAGGTCGGTGATGTCAGCATCGTCGTGGTTGGTGACGTGCGGGATCATCACGTAGTTGCGCAGCAGGTTGGCGCCACTGATCTTCTTGATGCGCGGCAGGTCCTTGCGCTCGACCGCGCCGAACTTGCTGAAGTCCACCTTGGGCCAGGGCAGCAGGTCCAGCCCGGCGCCACTGCTGCCTGTTGCTGCCGCTGGCGCCTTCGTCGACTGGGCCTGGGTGCGCACATCGCCGGCCATCACGGATTTGGTGAAGCCCTGCACGTCGTCCTGCGTGATGCGGCCCTTGGGACCACTGCCCTTGACCTCGGCCAGCGGCACACCGAGCTCGCGCGCGAACTTGCGCACTGAAGGCGAAGCGTGCGGCAGTTGCCCGGTGGGGGCAGCTGGTTCATGCGTCGGCAAGGCGGCTGTCGGCGCTGCCGCAGCACTGGGTGCAGGGGCGGCAGCAGGTGCAGGCGCCGCAGCGGGTGCAGCAGACGCGCCAGCAGCCACGCCTTCGAGCACCAGCAACACGTCGCCGACATTGATCTTGTCGCCGAGCTTGATCTTTACTTCCTTGACCACGCCGGCCTGGCTGGACGGAATCTCCATCGAGGCCTTGTCGGACTCCACGGTCGCCAGCGACTGCTCGGCCTTGACGGTGTCGCCGACCTTGACCAGCACCTCGATCACAACCACGTCCTTGAAGTCGCCGATGTCAGGCACGTGGACCTCCACCGGGCTAGCTGCAGTGGCTGGTTCTGCTACTGATTTTGTAGCTGCTTGTGCTGGCGTGACGGGGGCTGGGGCTTTCGAGCCCTCCCCATGGGGGGAGGGTTGGGGAGAGGGAGAGCCAGCTTGTCCCGAAAGGGAGCTCGCGCTTGTGCTTTCAAGCACAAGTACAAGAGATCCTTGCTTGACCTTGTCGCCGAGCTTGACCTTGAGTTCTTTCACGACGCCGGCCTGGCTGGACGGGATTTCCATCGAGGCCTTGTCGCTTTCGACCGTCATCAGGCTCTGGTCGGCCTTGATGCTGTCGCCGGGTTTGACCAGCAGTTCGATGACCGTCACTTCGTCAAAGTCGCCGATGTCGGGAATGGTGATGTCTACCAGTGCCATGTTTTTGTCTCCGTTCGCTTCGGTCAGGCCTGAATTTCAGGCGTAAAGCGGGTTGATCTTGTCGGCATTGATGCCGTATTTCTTGATGGCCTCGGCCACCTTGGCGACCGGCATGGTTCCGTCTTCGCTGAGGGCTTTCAGCGCCGCAACAACAATGTAATGGCGGTTAATCTCGAAGTGCTCGCGCAGCTTGCTGCGGAAGTCGCTGCGCCCAAAACCGTCGGTACCCAGCACTTTGTAGGTGCGGCCCTTGGGGATGAAGGGCCGGATCTGCTCGGCGTAGGCCTTCATATAGTCGGTCGAGGCGACCACCGGGCCGGTACTGGCGGACAGTTGTTGCGTCACGAAAGGCACACGCGGTGCGTCCACCGGATGCAACAGGTTCCAGCGCTCGGCGTCCTGGCCGTCCCGCGTCAGTTCGTTGAAGCTCGGGCAGCTCCAGACACTGGCGGCAATGCCCCAATCTTTCTCCAGCAGTTCCTGGGCGGCGATGCTTTCGCGCAGGATGGTTCCGCTGCCCAGCAACTGGACGGTGGGCGCCTTGGCGGCAAGCGCGGGTGCCTGTTTGCACAGGTACATGCCCTTGATGATCTGCTCTTCGGTGCCGGGCTGCAGGCCGGGCATGGCGTAGTTTTCGTTGAGCAGCGTCAGGTAGAAATACACATTGTCCTGGTGCTCGACCATGCGTTTGAGACCGTGGTGCAGGATCACGCCGACTTCATGCGCAAAGGTCGGGTCGTAGGAGATGCAGTTCGGGATCGTGCCGGCCAGGATGTGGCTGTGGCCGTCTTCATGCTGCAGACCTTCGCCGTTGAGCGTGGTGCGGCCGGAGGTGCCGCCCAGCAGGAAGCCGCGCGCCTGCATGTCGCCGGCTGCCCAGGCCAGGTCACCGACACGCTGGAAGCCGAACATCGAGTAATACACGTAGAACGGGATCATGATCCGGTTGTTGGTGCTGTACGAGGTGGCCGCCGCGATCCAGCTGCTCATGCCACCGGCTTCGTTGATGCCTTCCTGCAGGATCTGGCCCTTCTTGTCTTCCTTGTAATACATCACCTGGTCTTTATCGACAGGCGTGTACTGCTGGCCGTCCGGGTTGTAGATGCCGATCTGGCGGAACAGGCCTTCCATGCCGAAGGTGCGCGCCTCGTCCACCAGGATGGGTACCACGCGCGGGCCCAGCGCCTGGTCGCGCAGCAATTGCGTGAGGAAACGCACATAGGCCTGGGTGGTGGAAATCTCGCGGCCTTCGGCGGTCGGCTCGATCACCGACTTGAAAGTTTCCAGCGCTGGCACCGTGAAGCTTTCATCGGCCTTGACACGGCGGTGCGGCAAATAGCCGCCCAGAGCCTTGCGGCGCTCGTGCAGGTACTGCATCTCGGGCGTGTCATCGGCCGGCTTGTAGAACGGGATGTCGGCGAGCTGGCTGTCGGGGATGGGGATGTTGAAACGGTCGCGGAAGGCCTTGATGTCCTCGTCCGACAGCTTCTTGGTCTGGTGGACATTGTTCTTGCCCTCGCCAATCTTGCCCATGCCAAAACCCTTGACGGTCTTGATCAGCAGCACGGTGGGCTGGCCCACATGATTGACCGCCGCATGGAAGGCCGCGTAGACCTTCTGCGAGTCATGCCCGCCACGGCGCAACTCGAAAATGTCCTCGTCGCTCATCTTGGCGACCATCTCCAGGGTCTTCGGGTTCTGCCCAAAGAAATGCTTGCGCACATAGGCGCCGTCGTTGGCCTTCATGGCCTGGTAGTCGCCGTCGACCGTGTCCATCATGACCTTGCGCAGCGCACCGTCCTTGTCGCGCGCCAGCAGCGGGTCCCAGCTACTGCCCCAGATCAGCTTGATGACGTTCCAGCCCGCGCCGCGGAAATCGCCTTCAAGCTCCTGGATGATCTTGCCGTTGCCGCGCACCGGGCCGTCCAGGCGCTGCAGGTTGCAGTTGATAACAAACACCAGGTTGTCGAGCTTTTCGCGCGCGGCCAGGCCGATGGCGCCCATCGATTCGACCTCGTCCATCTCGCCGTCGCCGCAAAACACCCAGACCTTGCGGTTTTCGGTGTTGGCAATGCCGCGGGCATGCAGGTACTTCAAAAAACGCGCCTGGTAGATCGCCATCAGCGGGCCCAGACCCATGGAGACCGTCGGGAACTGCCAGAACTCGGGCATCAGCTTGGGGTGCGGGTAGCTCGACAGGCCCTTGCCATCGACCTCCTGGCGGAAGTTGAGCAGTTGCTCTTCGGTCAGGCGGCCCTCGAGATAGGCACGCGCATACACGCCGGGCGAGACATGGCCCTGGATGTAGAGGCAATCGCCGCCATGATTGTCACTTTCTGCATGCCAGAAATGGTTGAAACCGGCGCCAAACATGCTGGCCAGCGAGGCAAACGAACCAATGTGGCCGCCGAGGTCGCCGCCGTCGGCCGGATGCAGTCGGTTGGCCTTGACCACCATGGCCATGGCGTTCCAGCGCATGTAGGCGCGCAAGCGCCGTTCGATTTCAAGGTTGCCGGGAGATCGCTCTTCCTGGTCCACCTCGATGGTGTTGACATAACCGGTGTTGGCCGAAAACGGCATGTCGATGCTGCTCTGGCGGGCGTGCTCAAGCAGTTGCTCCAGCAAAAAGTGAGCACGCTCTGGGCCTTCACTTTCAATGACGGCGGTCAGGGCGTCGAGCCACTCCCGCGTTTCCTGGGCGTCTTTGTCAAGCGCATCGTTCGCGGCTTTGCCCAAAGCGTCCAAACGTGCCTGTTCCAGATTTGCAGCCATGATTTTGTCCTGCTGTTAGCTAGGGTGCTAGCTTGGGTTGAGTGGCGTCCTCATCACGTTGTAACGCAATTTAGATTCAAGTCTCCAGTTTCTCACAGTTTTTTCAGAATTTCAAATAGTGCCTGATGATTTCATATTAAGGAATTTAATCAGACACATTCATTTCGCTCAGAGTGACAGCATGGGCCCAAAAACGCCCGCCGGCAGCGGGGCGCGAGCCAGGGCGGCAGAAGGAACGTCGGCTGAAAAACGGCCGTGCCGGTCCATTTTTCACCGATTTTTTTGCCCCATAGCTACGGCTATGGGGCTGCAAACCCGGCAAAAACTGTCCTCGCCGGGACCACTTTTCGCTTCGACGCCTTCTGCCGCCCAGACTCCTAGAAGTACCGCTTGCAGGGCTTAAGCCCTTAAACTTGACGACCCACCATGTCCACCCCAACGCCCGCCACTCCCGCCCGCCCTTCCGGCACCGCGCCGCTGGCACGCTGGCGCCACTGGTGGCGCAAACAATCCCCTACGCGGCAGGACCGCTTTGTCACCCTCGGCCCGCTGCTGGCGGTAATGCTGTTCCTCGCGGCGGTGATTGCCGCCTTCGCCTACCTGCGCATCGAGGAAATCGACCGCGAACAGCAAGCCGTCAAACGCGATGTCGAATACGCCCAGCAGAGATTGCGTCTGCGCCTGCTGGAGCGCCAGGAACAATTGATGCGCCTGGGCCGCGATGTCTCGAACAAGGAGGTGGACACCGAGGAGTTCATTGCCCAAGCGGAATCGCTGGTCAACCAGTATCCGGAGCTGCTGGCCGTGACCTGGGTCGATTCGCGCCGCAAGGTTAAAGCCGCGTATGTGTCGCCGAGCGCCAACCTGGCGCAGGCCCGCCTGTCCGGGGAGCAGCTCAAATACGGCGAAACCGAAGGCACCTTCGGCCTGGCGCGCGATTTGCGCCAGCCGGTGTATTCGCGTCCGCTCATGAACAAGGACGACGCTAGCTACAACGGTGCCAGCCTGCAGTTGCAGATACCGCTGGATGACCAGGGCAAGTTCGGTGGTGTGATCATGGGTGAATACGCGGTGGACGGCCTGCTGCGCTTTGGTGTGCCGACCGAAGTCACCGCCAAATACGCGGTGGCGCTGCTCGACGACCAGGGCAAACTATTGGCCGGCAACTTGCCGCCGCCGCGAAACACCGCCGCCAAGCTGCTGCCCTGGTCCGACGAGGCGCAGGAATACGAGATTCCGGTGTCGCCGGTTGGTAACAGCCTGCTGCTCAAGGCCCAGGGTTACCGGGCATCGCTCGGTGTGGTGGGCAGCGGCTTCTTCTGGCTGGTCAGCGCACTCAGCGCCCTCACGGTGTGGATGCTGCTGGGCACCTGGCGCCATACGCGGCGGCGTGTGCAGGCCCAGGAAGCCTTGATCTCGGAAACCAACTTCCGCCGCGCCATGGAAAACTCCATGCTGACCGGTATGCGCGCACTGGACCTGCAGGGCCGCATCACCTACGTGAACCCGGCGTTTTGCCAGATGACCGGCTGGAGCGAGGGTGAGCTGGTTGGCCGTACCGCGCCTTTCCCCTACTGGCCCGAGCAGGACCGCGAAACACTGGCCGCACGGCTGGACGATGAGCTGCACGGCCGATCCACACCGGGTGGTTTTGAGGTGCGTATCAAACGCAAGAGCGGTGCAATTTTTGATGCCCGGATGTATGTCTCACCCCTGATCGACCCGCGCGGCCAACAAACAGGCTGGATGACCTCGGTCACCGACATCACCGAGCCCAAACGTGTCCGTGAAGAACTGTCGGCCTCGTACGAGCGCTTTACCACCGTGCTGGAAGGGCTGGACGCGGCGGTATCGGTGGCGCCACTCGGCAGCGAGGAATTGCTGTTTGCCAACAAGCTCTACCGCGCCTGGTTTGGCGGTGAAGTCGCTGGCCATATGAACCTGATCGCCCAAGCCGGCGTGCCGACTGTGGCCCCGACCGAGGACACGCTGGATGCCGTCGATGGGCTGGCCGGTTTTCCGACCGACACCCTGACCGCAGCGCAAAGTGCAAACGCTGAAATTTATGTGCCTGAACTTGGCAAGTGGCTGGAGGTGCGCTCGCGTTACCTCACCTGGGTCGATGGACGGCTGGCGCAGATGGTGATTGCCACCGACATCACGCCGCGCCGCCATGCCGAAGCGCAAGCGGCGCAACAGGCCGAGCGTGCGCAGTCGGCCAGCCGCCTGATCACCATGGGCGAGATGGCCTCCAGCGTGGCGCATGAGCTCAACCAGCCGCTGACTGCGATCAACAACTATTGCAACGGCATGGTCTCGCGCATCAAGGCCCGGCAAATCAGCAATGATGACCTGCTGGTGGCGCTGGAAAAAACCGCCAGGCAGGCGCACCGCGCGGGGCAAATCATCCAGCGCATCCGCTCTTTCGTCAAACGCAGCGAGCCGAACCGCACTTCCGCTGATGTGGCCACCATGGTCAGCAACGCGATGGAGCTGGCTGACATTGAACTGCGTCGCCACAATGTGCGCCTGAGCCACTACATCGCGGCGCGCCTGCCGCCGGTGATGGTGGACCCCATCCTGATCGAGCAGGTGCTGATCAACCTGATGAAAAACGGCGCTGAGTCGATTGCCCAGGCGCGTCGGCCCACGGCGCGTCGCAGCGTGGAGTTGCGCGTCGTGCCCAAGACCATAGCCGAGCAGAGCGTGATCGAATTTTCGGTGCTGGACTCAGGCAAGGGCCTGTCGCCCGAAGTGATGGGCCGGCTTTATGAAGCCTTCTACTCGACCAAGGCCGAAGGTATGGGCATCGGCCTGAAGCTGTGCCGCAGCATCGTCGAGTCGCACCAGGGCAGGATGCAGGCGGAGAACCTCTACAATGGCGACGAAGTGGTGGGGTGCCGGTTCACCTTCTGGATCCCCGTGACTCCCCTGCTTTCACCAGCCCTGGCTGCCACAGAAACGCCGTCCCCACCGGCTGGCGTTCACTGACAAGCTGTTTGATACCGTCTAAGCAAAAGGTTTGGCATGAGCTTGATTCCCAAAAAAGGCACCGTGTACGTCGTCGATGATGACGAGGGCGTGCGCGACTCGCTGCAGTGGCTGCTCGAAGGCAAGGACTACCGGGTGCGCTGCTACGACTCCGCCGAAACCTTTCTGAGCCGCTACGATGCGCGCGAGGTCGCCTGCCTGATCGTGGACATTCGCATGGGCGGCATGACCGGCCTGGAGCTGCAGAACCGGCTGGTCGAACGCAAGTCACCGCTGCCCATCGTCTTCATCACCGGCCACGGCGACGTGCCGATGGCAGTGGACACCATGAAGAAAGGCGCCATGGACTTCATCCAGAAGCCTTTTCAGGAGGAAGCCCTGGTCAGCCTGGTCGAACGCATGCTGGAGCAGGCCAAAGAAGCCTTCAGCGAACACCAGCAGTCGGCCAGCCGCGACGCCCTGCTGGCCAAGCTCACCTCACGCGAAGCCCAGGTGCTCGAACGCATCGTCGCTGGCCGCCTGAACAAGCAGATTGCCGACGACCTGGGCATCAGCATCAAGACGGTGGAGGCGCACCGCGCCAACATCATGGAAAAACTCAATGCCAACACCGTCGCCGACTTGCTGAAAATTGCCCTGGGATCGAGCGCTCCCAAAGCCTGAGACCGACTTCCCGATTGCTATCTTTTCGATAGCTGCTTGCGCCCGTGACTCCTGAGTCGGCGGGCGTTTTTACTTGAAAAACTGACACCATGACAGCACAACTCATTGATGGCAACGCCTTGTCCCGGCAACTGCGCGGCGATGTCGCCCGGCGGGCCGCCGCCCTGCGCGCACGCGGCATTGTTCCCGGTCTGGCCGTGGTCCTGGTCGGCGAGAACCCGGCCAGCCAGGTCTATGTGCGCAACAAGGTGAAGGCCTGCCAGGACAGCGGCGTGCATTCGGTGCTGGAGCAGTATCCCGCCACGCTCAGCGAAGCCGACCTGCTGGCACGCGTGGACACCCTGAATCGCGACCCGGCGATTCACGGCATCCTGGTGCAACTGCCGCTGCCGCCACACATTGATGCGCAAAAGGTCATAGAAGCAATTGCTCCTGCCAAGGACGTGGACGGCTTCCACGTCGCCAGCGTCGGCGCCCTGCTGGTCGGCCATCCCGGCTTCTGGCCCTGCACGCCTTACGGCTGCATGAAGATGCTCGAAAGCATTGGCTACGACCTGAAGGGCAAACACGCCGTGGTCATCGGCCGCAGCAACATCGTCGGCAAACCGATGGCGCTGATGCTGCTGCAAAAAAATGCCACGGTGACCATCTGCCACAGCGGCACACAGAACCTCAAAGCCCTGACGCTTCAGGCCGATGTGATCGTGGCCGCCGTGGGTAAACGCAATGTGCTGACGGCCGATATGGTCAAACCCGGCGCGGTGGTGATTGATGTCGGCATGAACCGCAACGAGGCCGGCAAACTATGTGGCGATGTGGATTTTGAAGGCGTGAAGGAGGTCGCCGGCTGGATCACGCCGGTGCCGGGCGGCGTCGGCCCCATGACCATCACCATGCTGCTGGTCAATACCCTCGAGGCTGCTGAAAGAGCCCCCACGGTTGCTCGGTTCGGGTAGCGCCCGAGGCCTTGCAGGCCGCAGCTCGCAAGACGCTTCGCCTCTGTCGCCTGCGGGCCGGCCCTTCGGCAGGATCAGGACGGGCCAAGGCCGGACCCGCGGCCCCTGCTTGAAAAGAGTGCTGCGGTCCTTGTTGCCGAGCTAAGCGGCGCCATCTTTCGTGGTTCGGCTCAGGCACCACAGCGTCCAGCCCGCCGCAAGCCACTGCGCCGCATACATCGCGCTGCCCAGGCCGTGCCAGAGCTGGAGGTTGCCGCCGTCGGCGCGCGCGCTGACGATGCGTGGCGACACGGCAAACTCGATAAGCACCGCCAGCAGCAGGCCAGCCACTACATATTTCATAGCATCTTGCGCAGGCTGTGTAAGGGCTACAGCCTCTTTTCCCTTGAGAAACAGCAGCAGGAAGAAAGTGCAGGCAATGCTCAGCCAGGTTTGCGCGGTAAACAGCTTCGCCGCCATAGCGCCGGCCGCCGCCGGGCTGGGAAGGTGCACGAACAGCAGCGGTACCACCAGAAAACCCAATGTGCTCAGGCTGCCCCACCACAAGGCGGCGAGCAGGATGCTGATGCGTGACCGGGTGTTCACGCTCAAGTGGAAGAGAGCCGTGAACGCGCAGCGAAGGGCCGCCCCGAGCAAGCGACGGTCCCCTCGGGGGGCAGAGAGTTACACGCAGTGAACGAACGTGGGGGCATCAGATGTACATCACCGCGATGATTTCGTAACGCTTGATACCGCCCGGCGCCTGCACTTCGGCGGTGTCGCCCTCACCCTTTCCAATCAGCGCGCGGGCAATCGGCGAGCTGATGTTGACCAGGCCCAGCTTGATGTCGGCCTCGTCCTCACCAACGATCTGGTAGGTCACCTTGTCACCGCTGTCCTCGTCTTCGAGTTCGATGGTCGAGCCGAACACCACCTTGCCGCCGGCATCGACTTCAGCCGGATCAATGACCTGCGCGGCAGACAGCTTGCCTTCAATTTCCTGGATGCGGCCTTCGACAAAGCCCTGCTTGTCCTTGGCAGCGTCGTATTCGGCGTTCTCGCTGAGGTCGCCCTGGGCGCGCGCTTCCGATATCAGGTTGATCACATGGGGGCGCTCCACCGTCTTGAGCTGGTGCAGTTCAGCCTTGAGCTTTTCTGCGCCCTTTTTGGTAATGGGAATGGTTGCCATGGTTTGAGTCCTCCAAAAGCGAAACCGCCACCAGTCACCTGGCGGCGGCGTCTTAACATGTTTGTCCGGGTGCCAGTTTAATGCAAATGCGCGGTTAGTAGCTTGGTACTTGTCCCGAGTCAGGCCAGTTGCGCGTGCAGTTCCTGAATCGAATAAACCGTCAAGTTGTCCAGGTACTTCATGCCTTCCACCGCAGCTTCAGCGCCGGCAATCGTGGTGAAGGTGGTGACCCGGGCCAGCAGGGCCGAAGTGCGGATCTGCCGCGAGTCGGCAATCGCATTGCGGCGCTCTTCCACAGTGTTGATGACCAGCGCAATCTCGTTGTTCTTGATCATGTCCACCACGTGCGGCCGGCCTTCGGTGACCTTGTTGACCACGCCGCAGCTGATGCCCGCCGCAGTGATGGCTGCAGCCGTGCCCTTGGTGGCGACCAGCTCGAACTTCAGCGCCGCCAGCGCGCGCGCCACGTCCACGGCACGCTGCTTGTCATTGTTCTTGACCGTCAGGAAGACCTTGCCCGAGGTCGGCAGCTTGGTGCCGGCACCGAGCTGGGACTTCACGAAAGCTTCTCCAAAGGTCTTGCCCACACCCATCACCTCGCCGGTGGACTTCATCTCGGGGCCGAGAATCGTGTCCACACCGGGGAACTTGACGAAGGGAAAGACAGCCTCCTTGACGCTGAAGTACGGCGGCGTCACTTCCTTGCCGATGCCTTGCGAGGCCAAGGTCTGGCCAACCATGCAGCGCGCCGCCACCTTGGCGAGCTGGATGCCGGTGGCCTTGCTCACGAAGGGCACGGTGCGCGATGCGCGCGGATTCACTTCCAGGACATAGATCACGTCCTTGCCGTCCACATGCTGGATCGCAAACTGCACATTCATCAGGCCGACCACATTCAGGGCTTGGGCCATGGCGGCGGTCTGACGCTTGATCTCGGTGATGGTCTCCAGACCCAGCGAATACGGCGGCAGGGAACAGGCCGAGTCACCGCTGTGTACGCCGGCCTGCTCGATGTGCTCCATCACGCCGCCGATGAAAGTCACGCCCTCCAGATCGCGGATGCAGTCCACATCACACTCAATGGCATCGTTGAGGAAACGGTCCAGCAGCACCGGTGAATCGTGGCTGACCTTGACCGCTTCGCGCATGTAACGCTCCAGATCGCGCTGCTCGTGCACGATCTCCATGGCGCGGCCACCCAGCACATAACTCGGACGCACCACCAGCGGGTAACCGAGGGCAGCGGCTTTTTCCAGCGCTTCGGGCTCGGTACGGGCTGTGGCGTTAGGCGGCTGGCGTAATTTCAGCTCGTGCAGCAGCTTCTGGAAGCGCTCGCGGTCTTCGGCCGCGTCAATCATGTCGGGCGAGGTGCCGATGATGGGTACGCCGTTTTTCTCCAGGTCCAGCGCCAGCTTCAAGGGCGTCTGGCCGCCGTACTGGACGATCACGCCCAGCGGCTTTTCCTTGTCGACGATTTCCAGCACGTCTTCCAGTGTCAAGGGCTCGAAGTACAGGCGGTCGCTGGTGTCGTAGTCGGTCGAGACGGTCTCGGGGTTGCAGTTGACCATGATGGTCTCGTAGCCGTCCTCGCGCATGGCCAGCGCAGCATGCACGCAACAGTAGTCGAACTCAATGCCCTGGCCGATGCGGTTCGGTCCGCCGCCCAGTACCATAATTTTCTTGTTGGTGGTCGGCGCAGCTTCACACTCGCTGCCCTCAGCCTCATAGGTCGAGTACATGTAGGCGGTGTTGGTGGCAAATTCGGCCGCGCAGGTGTCCACACGTTTGTAGACCGGTCGCACGCCCAGCGCGATGCGCCGCTCGCGGATGGTGGTGTCGGTGGTTTTGAGCTGTTTGGCCAGGCGCCGGTCGGAAAAACCTTTTTGCTTGAGCGCGCGCAGCGTGGCGGCGTCCAGCTTGTCCAGCGAAGTGGTTTCCAGCTCCAGCTCGATCTTGACGATCTGCTCAATCTGCACCAGAAACCAGGGATCGATTTTTGTCAGCGAAAAAACTTCGTCAACACTCATGCCTAGTGCAAAGGCGTCACCCACGTACCAGATGCGGTCCGGGCCAGGCGCGCCCAGTTCTTTCTCGAGCACCTCGCGGTCCTGCGTCTTTTCGTTCATGCCGTCAACGCCGACTTCGAGGCCGCGCAGGGCTTTCTGGAAGGACTCCTGGAAGGTGCGGCCCATGGCCATGACCTCGCCGACTGACTTCATCTGCGTGGTCAGGCGGCTGTCGGCCTGCGGGAACTTTTCAAATGCGAAACGCGGAATCTTGGTGACCACGTAATCGATGCTGGGCTCAAAACTGGCGGGCGTGGCGCCACCGGTGATCTCATTGCGCAACTCGTCCAGCGTGTAGCCGACAGCCAGCTTGGCCGCGACCTTGGCGATCGGGAAACCCGTCGCCTTGGAAGCCAGGGCCGACGAACGCGACACACGCGGGTTCATCTCGATCACCACCATGCGGCCATCGACCGGGTTGATGGCGAACTGTACGTTGGAGCCGCCGGTATCGACACCGATCTCGCGCAGCACGGCTAGACTCGCATTGCGCAATATCTGGTATTCCTTGTCGGTCAGGGTCTGGGCCGGTGCCACGGTGATCGAGTCACCGGTGTGTACGCCCATGGGGTCCAGGTTTTCGATGGAGCAGACAATGATGCAGTTGTCGGCCTTGTCGCGCACCACCTCCATCTCATACTCTTTCCAGCCCAGCAGCGACTCTTCAATCAGCAGCTCGTTGGTCGGCGAAGCTTCCAGGCCGCGCTTGCAGATGACCTCGAACTCTTCCGAGTTGTAGGCAATGCCGCCGCCAGTGCCGCCCAGCGTGAAACTGGGGCGGATGACAGTCGGAAAACCCAGCGTCTTCTGCGCGGTCCAGGCTTCTTCGATGCTGTGCGCAATGCCAGAGCGCGCCGAGCCCAAGCCGATTTTGGTCATGGCGTCCTTGAACTTCAGGCGGTCTTCGGCCTTGTCAATGGCTTCAGGGGTAGCGCCTATCAACTCGACCTTGTATTTGTCGAGCACGCCGTTGTGCCAGAGGTCGAGGGCGCAATTGAGCGCGGTCTGCCCGCCCATGGTCGGCAGGATCGCATCCGGGCGCTCCCTGGCAATGATTTTCTCGACAGTCTGCCAGGTGATGGGCTCGATGTAGGTGACGTCGGCCGTGGCCGGGTCGGTCATGATGGTCGCCGGGTTGCTGTTGATCAGGATAACCTTGTAGCCCTCTTCGCGCAGCGCCTTGCAGGCCTGCACGCCGGAGTAATCAAACTCGCAGGCCTGGCCGATGATGATGGGGCCGGCGCCTATGATCAGGACGGATTTGATGTCGGTGCGTTTAGGCATTATTTTTTCCCTCCATGCTGTTCCATGAGGGTGGTGAAACGGTCAAACAAATACGAAATGTCGTGCGGTCCGGGCGAGGCTTCCGGGTGGCCCTGGAAGCAGAAGGCCGGCTTGTCGGTGCGGGCCAAGCCTTGCAGCGTGCCGTCGAACAGGCTGATGTGGGTGGGGCGCAGATTCGCCGGCAGCGTCTTTTCGTCCACAGCAAAACCGTGGTTCTGGCTGGTGATGCTGACGCGGCCATTGTCCAGGTCTTTCACCGGATGGTTGGCGCCGTGGTGGCCGAACTTCATCTTGAAGGTTTTCGCACCACTGGCCAGCGCCATGATCTGGTGGCCCAGGCAGATGCCAAAGGTTGGGATGCCGGTCTCGATCAGCTCGCGCACCGCCGCAATCGCGTAGTCGCAGGGCTGCGGATCACCGGGACCGTTCGCCAGGAAGATGCCGTCTGGCTTGAGTTTGAGCACGTCGACCGCCGGCGTCTGCGCCGGCACCACGGTGATGCGCGCGCCGCGCTCGGCCATCATTCGCAGGATATTTTTCTTCACGCCGTAGTCAGAGGCCACCACATGGAATTTCGGCGTGATCTGCACGCCGTAACCCGCGCCCAGTTTCCACTCGGTCTGCGTCCACTCGTAGGTCTGCTTGACCGAGACGACCTTGGCCAGGTCCAGGCCAGCCATGCTGGGCGCCGCCTTGGCAGCGGCAATCGCTTTGTCTTTCGCGGCCTGAGTCACGCCTTCACCCGCGGCCAACGCGAGGATGCAACCGTTTTGCGCCCCCTGGGTGCGCAGGTGGCGCGTTAGCTGGCGCGTGTCGATGCCGGCAATAGCGACGGTGTTTTCCTTGACCAAATACTCGGTCAGGGTCATGTTCATGCGGAAGTTGGAGGCCAACAGCGGCAGGTCCTTGATGATCAGGCCGGCGGCATGGACTTTTTCAGCTTCGACGTCTTCGGCATTGATGCCGTAGTTGCCGATGTGGGGATAGGTCAGCGTGACGATTTGCTGGCAATAACTCGGATCGGTCAGAATTTCCTGGTAGCCGGTCATCGCGGTGTTGAACACCACCTCACCGACGGTGGAACCTGCGGCGCCTATGGAATTGCCAATAAAGACCGTGCCGTCTGCGAGCGCCAGGATGGCGTGCGGGGTTCTTCCTGATTTTCCCTGTAGAGACAAAAGCACTGGGTTCTCCGGATGGGTTACGGTTCGCCCAAGCGTGCACAAGAAACGTCTCGGTAAGACTCTTGCAGGCTGCTTTTGTGAGGGGGTTGGCTTGGTATGCGCTGGGCGAAGCTGTGTTTTGAAAAGCCCTTGATTATAGCTTGAGGATGACACCGCTTTTTACGCGTTTATGGCATGTGGTCCTGTGCAGACCAGCCTGCACCTCTCAGGGCCGGGGGACTGCCAGCGAACTCGCGTACAGGCATACCGCCGCCGCAGCAGCCACATTAAGCGACTCTTCGCCGCCCGGCTGGTCTATGCGCACCTTCAGGGCAGCCCTGGCCATCAGCGCATCGCCGACGCCCTGCCCTTCATGACCCATGGCCCAGGCACAGGGCATGGGCAAGGCCTGCTGGTGCAGAAACTCGCCATGGTGGGAACTCGTGACCAGCACCGGCACCGTCAGCGCATCGAGGTCTTCGGGCGCCAGTCCTTCGACCAGTCGCAGCGCAAAATGCGCGCCCATGCCGGCACGCAGCACCTTGGGCGACCAGAGCGCGGCCGTGCCTTTGAGCGCGATCACCTGGCTGAAACCAAAGGCGGCGGCACTGCGCAGCATGGAGCCGACATTGCCGGCATCCTGGACCCGGTCCAGGATCAGCGATGCCGCGCCCGGCGCCAAGGCCGCCGGCGCCGGCAGGTCCAGCACAAAACCTATGCGCGCCGGGGATTCAAGGCCGCTGATGTCGGCCATCAGCGAATCCGGGATCACTATGGTTTTGATAGCTGCCTGCGCCCATTCGGCGGGGGCTACAGACCAAAAAGACTCGCAAAAAACGCCAACAGCAGGTTTGAAGCCACGAGCCAGCGCCGCGCGGCACAGGTGGTCGCCTTCGAGCCAGACGCGGCCCTGCTTGCGGTAGGCCATGCTGTCCTGCGAGAGCTTGCGCAAGTCCTTGAGCAGCGTGTTGTCACGCGAGGTCACCAGAACCGGTGCGCCAGCGCTCAACGCAAGACCTCGGCGACGGGGCTGAAGGAGCGGCGGTGCTGCGGGCAGGCGCCGTGCTCCCGCAAAGCTGCGAGGTGTTCGGCCGTGCCATAACCCTTGTGGCCGGCAAAACCGTACTGCGGATATTCGAGGTGGAACTGCTCGCACCAGCGGTCACGGTGGACCTTGGCCAGGATAGAAGCGGCGGAGATAGCCGGAATACGGGCATCGCCCTTGACGATGGCCTCCGCGAGGATGCTCAGCTTCGGCAGCCGGTTGCCGTCCACCAGCACCTTGACGGGTTTGAGGCGCAGGCCTTCGACCGCGCGCCGCATGGCCAGCAGGGTGGCCTGCAAAATGTTGAGGCTGTCGATTTCCTCGACCGTGGCCATGGCGATCGAGCAGCACAGGGCCTTGGCGCGGATTTCGTCATAAAGCTTTTCGCGGCGCAGTGCGGTCAGCACCTTGGAGTCCGCCAGGCCCTTGATCGGTTGGAGGTCGTCCAGGATCACCGCTGCGGCCACCACTGGACCGGCCAGCGGCCCGCGGCCGGCCTCGTCCACGCCGGCCCACAGGCCCGGCGTGTCCCAAGAAAGCATGACCTGTTCAGCCTGCAAGAATGTTCTGGATCGCATCGGTGGCTATTTTCGCGGTATCGCGCTGCAATTCTTCGTGCAGCTTTGTAAATCGTTGTTCGACGGCTCGGATTTTTTCGGGTGCGGTGATTTTCGCATCCAGCCACTGCAAAACGCCATCCGCCAGGGCTTGCGGCGTTGCGGCGTCCTGAAGCAGCTCGGGCACCACAAAATCGCGGCACAGGATGTTGGGCAAGCCAACCCAGGGCTGCAGTTTTTTGCGCCGCATGATCTGCCAGGACAGCCAGTTCATGTTGTAGGCAATCACCATGGGGCGCTTGTACAGCGCCGCCTCCAGTGTCGCCGTGCCGCTGGCAATCAGGGTCACGTCGCAGGCGGCAAGTACGGTGTGAGACTGCCCGGCCACGATCTGCACCTGGCCGGCCATACCGGCGGACTGCGCCGCCTGCTCAATCAGGGTTTGCAGGGCGGGAACCGCTGGCGCTATGATCTTGATAGCGGGATGTAACCTCTGGACAAGGGCTGCAGCCTTAAAGAACCGTTCGGCGAGATAGTCGATCTCGGACCGCCGGCTGCCCGGTAACAGCGCCAGGATGAGGGCCTCCGGCTGCAGGCCCAGTTGCCGGCGCGCTGCGGCCTGGTCGGGATACATGGGAATCACGCTGGCCAGCGGATGGCCGACGTAGGTGGCGTCAATTCCGTGCTGCGCCAGCAAGGCCGGCTCGAACGGGAAAATGCACAGCACATGGTCCACACTGCGCCGGATTTTTTCGACCCGGTCGGCGCGCCAGGCCCAGACCGAGGGGCTGACGAAATGAACCGTTTTGATGCCTGCCGCCTTGAGATCGGCCTCCAGATCCAGGTTGAAGTCGGGCGCGTCAACCCCGATAAACACATCCGGCCGATGGGCCAGCAGTTTTTCGCGGAGTTGAGCGCGGATGCCGACAATCTCGCGGTAGTGCCGCAGGACCTCGACATACCCGCGGACAGCCAGCTCCTCGCTGGGCCACCAGGCCTCGAAGCCGCGCCGCATCATTTGCGCACCGCCAATGCCGCCGGCGCGCAGGTCCGGCCAGCGTGCGCGAAAGCCGTCGAGCAACAGGCCTGCGAGCAAATCGCCTGAGGTCTCGCCGGCCACCATGGCGAACGCAGGGGCGTCGGGGGTGCCAGCTCCTCCACGGGTCGGCAGAGAACTGGGTGCGTCCGGCACGAGAGACCTAACGCACGATGCCGCGCTGCGGCGAGGAGGCTTCCAGAAACCCCAGCATCATCTGCACATCGGCTTCGGCTTCGGGATGCTGGGCCGCCAGCATGGCGATGCGCGCCCTCGCCTGCTCAAGCGTCAGGTCCTCGCGGTAGAGCGCCTTGTGCATGCCTTTGACGGCGGCGATGCGGTCAGGGGAGAAGCCGCGGCGGCGCAGGCCTTCAAAGTTCATGGAACGGGCGGCGGCCGGCTGACCCTGGCTCATGACAAACGGCGGCAAGTCGGCAAACAACAGTGAACACATGGCCGTCATGCTGTGCGCGCCCAGCCGCACAAACTGGTGAACCACGGTGAAGCCGCCGAGGATCACCCAGTCACCCACATGCACATGGCCGGCAAGCTGGGCGTTGTTGGCGAAGATGGTGTGGTTGCCAACATCACAGTCATGCGCGAGGTGCACATAAGCCATGATCCAGTTGTCGTTGCCGACACGCGTCACGCCGCTGTCGCCGGGTGAACCGATGTTGAAGGTGCAAAACTCGCGCACGGTGTTGCGGTCGCCGATGACCAGCTCGCAGGGCTCGCCCGCATACTTCTTGTCCTGCGGAATCGCGCCCAGGGAATTAAACTGGAAAATGCGGTTGTCACGCCCAATCGTGGTGTGCCCCTCGATCACGCAGTGCGCGCCTACCGTGGTGCCGGCACCAATGCGCACATGCGGGCCGATCACGGTGTAGGGGCCGACGCTGACGCTGCTGTCGAGTTGGGCCTGCGGGTCAATCAGGGCCGTGGAATGGATGCCTGTCACGGAAACGCTCTCGCTGCCAGAATCAGGCGATGGTGCGCATGGTGCACATCAGTTCGGCTTCGCAGGCCATGTTGTCGTCCACGCGGGCGACACCCTTGAACTTGAACACGCCGGCCTTGAGCCGTTCCAGCGTCACTTCCATGATCAACTGGTCGCCCGGCTCCACCGGCCGCTTGAAACGCGCGCCATCAATGCCGGCAAAGTAATACACCGTCTTCTCATCGGGCGTGATGCCCTGCATGTCAAAAGCCAGCAGGGCTGCAGCCTGTGCCATCGCCTCAAGCATCAGCACACCCGGCATCACTGGCCGGTGCGGGAAATGACCGGTGAAAAACGGCTCATTCATGGTGACGTTTTTCAGGGCCTTGATGCGTTTGCCCTTGTCGAGTTCGAGCACCCGGTCCACCAGCAGAAACGGGTATCGGTGCGGCAACTGCTTGAGGATTTGGTGGATGTCCATCATGATTTTTCTGGGTTCTTTCGAGAAGCGGTGGCTATGGTCTGCTCCAGCACCTTGAGGCGTTCACGCAATCCGTGAAGCTGTTTGAGCGTGGCGGCATTTTTTTCCCAACTGGCATTGTCGTCGATGGGAAACAGGCCGGTGTAATGCCCAGGCTTGCGGATGGAGCGCGTGACCACCGACGCCGCCGAGACATGCACATGGTCGGCCAGGCTCAAATGCCCCAGCACCACCGCGCCGCCACCCACGGTGCAGTGGGCGCCTATGGTGGCGCTGCCTGCCACGCCCACACAACCGGCCAATGCTGTGTGCCGACCGATATGCACGTTGTGGCCGATCTGGATCAGGTTGTCGAGCTTGACACCGTCCTCTATCACGGTGTCGTGCAGGGCGCCGCGGTCGATGCAGGTGTTGGCGCCGATTTCAACGTCGTTGCCGATACGGACCACACCGATCTGCTCGATTTTGACCCAGGCGCCCTCATGCGGCGCAAAACCGAAACCGTCGGCGCCGATGACAGCGCCGGGATGCACAATGCAGCGCTCGCCGATCACGCAGCCGTTATTGACAGTCACCCGTGAAGACAGCCGTGTATCCCCGCCGACCCGCACGTCATCGCCAATCACGCTGTGCGCGCCAATGTGCACATCTGCACCCAACACCGCACGCGCTCCGATGCAGGCAAATGCGCCCACGAAAACCCCCGGCGACAGCTCAGCCAAAGGATCAATGACAGCGCTGGGATGGATTCCAACACGGCCGGGTTGCGCATGTCGTTTTTTCCAAAGCTGGGTGATGCGGGCGAAATAGAGATAGGGATCGCTGACGACGAGACAGGCACCACGCTGGGTCGCCGCCTGCTCCGCCTGGGGGCTCACCACGACGCAAGCTGCTGCCGACTGACTAAGCTTGCCCTGGTACTTGATGTGGCTCAGAAAGGTCAGCTCGGCGGGGCCTGCGGACTCAAGTGGCGCGAGCCGCTCGATCAAGAGCTCGGGGTCGCCCACCAATCTGGCATCGAACTCACCGGCCAGCGATGCGACGATATCCCCGAGTCTGAGCGTCACACCTGGCCTGTGCCTGAACGCTTACCTGGCGGCGTTGAGCGCCTTGATGACCTTGTCTGTGATGTCATGCTTGGGGCTGGCATAAACCGCTTCCTGCAGGACCAGGTCATATTTTTCGGTCTCGGCAACCGTTTTGACCACCTTGTTCGCGCGTTCGATGACCTGCTGCAACTCTTCGTTCTTGCGTGCATTGAGGTCTTCCTGAAATTCGCGACGTTTGCGCTGGAAGTCCCGATCTTGATCAACCAGTTGCTTCTGGCGGGTGGCGCGCTGGCTCTCGGACAAAGTGGGCGCTTCACGCTCAAACTTGTCGGCCAGCGTTTTTAGCTGGGTACCCAGATCGCCGAGTTCTTTTTCACGCTTGCCGAATTCCTGCTCGAGCTTGGCCTGGGCCGCCTTGGCACTGTTGGCTTCGCGGAAAATCCGGTCAATGTTGACGATGCCGATCTTGAACTCCTGCGCACCTACCGCACAAGCAGCCAGGGCCATCATCGCAGCCAGAAAAAACTTGTATGAAAAATACTTCATTAGAAGGATGTACCGATTTGGAATTGCAATCTCTGGATTCTATCTGTTGGCTTCTTGCTCAGCGGATTGGCAATCGCCAGGCGCAAAGGCCCCAACGGGGAAATCCAGCTGATGCCGATGCCCACCGACGAGCGCAGGTCGCCCAGGCTGTACTTTTGATTTTCACCAAACACGTTGCCAGTGTCGACGAAACCGAAGAGACGCAAGGTCCGGTCGTTGCCCGCGCCAGGGAATGGCGCCAAAATCTCCGCATTCAAGGTGATTTTTTTAGGCCCGCCAATGGCATTGCCTTGGGCATCACGCGGGCCCAGCGTGCTCGGTTCAAAACCGCGCACCGAACCCAGGCCGCCCGAGTAGGAATTCTTGAACACCGGAAAAGGCTGACCATTCAGACCTTTTCCCCAACCCAACTCCCCGTTCAGGGCAATGGTGAACTGCCTGTTCAGCGGAATGTACTTCTGGACCTGGTAGTTGGTGCGCAGGAAACGGGCATCGCCCGCCACGCCCCAATCGCCGTAAACGCGTTGGAAGGTGCCCCTGCTCGGAACCAGTGCGCTGTCCCGGTCATCCCGCGACCAGCCCACCGTCAACGGAACTGTATTGCTCTTGGCGCCAAAGGTACGTATGTAATCTTGATACACCAAAGGAAGGACGCGACCAGAAATATCGATTTGCTCCAGTCCTGCCCCGAAATACACGGTATCCACTTCACTGAAAGGCACACCAAAGCGTACGCTTCCACCTGTGGTTTTGAGCTGATAGTCACCCCCCTGGCTGCTAAAAGGCCGTGAGGTCCGCGAATAGAGGTCCAAGGTCCGGGAAATACCGTCATTGGTGAAATAAGGGTCTACCGTGCTCAGCACAAATTGCCGATTGAATTTTCCGGTGTTGACTTCCAGACCCAGATAGTTGCCCGTACCGAAGGCATTTTCCTGCTTGAAGCCAAAAATCAGGGAGAGTTTCTCAGCACTGGAAAAACCCGCGCCCAGTTGCAGGTTGCCGGTGGGCTTCTCGACCACCGCCATGTTCAGGTCCACCTGGTCCGGCGTGCCAGGCACTTCCTGCGTGTCGATGTTGACTTCGGTGAAGTAGCCCAGGCGGTCCACGCGGTCGCGTGACAGGCGGATCTTGTCACCGTCGTACCAGGACGCCTCGAACTGGCGGAATTCGCGGCGCACCACTTCGTCTCGTGTACGGTTGTTGCCGCTGATGTTGACGCGCCGCACATAGGCACGGCGCGAGGGATCGCCTTGCAGCACGAAGGCCACGCGGTTGTTGACCCGATCAATCTCAGGCTTGGCGTCGACCTTGGCAAAGGCGAAACCAAAGCTGCCGTAATACTCGGTAAACGCTTTGACGGTTTGAGCCACCAGGTCTGCGTTGTAGGCATCGCCGGGTTTAATGGTTACCAGCGACTTGAACTCTTCCTCGCGCTCCAGGAAATTGCCTTCAAGCTTGACGCCGGAAACAGTGAACCGCTCACCTTCGGTAATGTTGATGATCACCGAAATATCCTGCTTGTTCGGCGAAATGGCCACCTGGGTGGAGTCAACCTTGAACTCGAGATAACCCCGGGTCAGGTAGTAGGAGCGCAGGGTTTCGATATCGGCGTTGAGCTTAACCCGCGAATACTGATTGGATTTGGTGTACCAGCTGAGCCAGCCACCGGTGTTCAGGTCGAACAGCCCGCGCAGGGTGGATTCGCTGAAGGCCTTGTTACCGACGACGCGGATTTCCTTGATTTTGGCGATATCGCCCTCAGTGACGCTGAAGGTGACATTGACGCGGTTGCGTTCGATCGGGGTCACCGTTGTCAGCACCTCAGCGCCGTACAGGCTGCGGTTGATGTACTGGCGCTTGAGTTCCTGCTCGGCGCGGTCCGCCAAGGCCTTGTCAAAAGGCCGGCCATCGGCCAGGCCGATATCGCGGAGCGCCTTTTTCAGCACTTCCTTGTCAAATTCCTTGGCGCCAACGAAGTCCACATCGGCCACGGTCGGCCGTTCTTCCACAATCACCACCAGCACGTCGCCGCTGACCTCCAGGCGCACATCCTTGAACAAGCCCAGCCCGAACAGCGCGCGAATGGCACTGGACCCCTTGTCGTCGTTGTAGGTCTCACCCACCCGAAAAGGCAGCGACGCAAAAATGGTTCCAGGCTCCACACGCTGCAGTCCTTCGACGCGAATGTCGCGCACCGTGAAGGGGTCCACAGCCCAGGCGGCTTGCGCGATCAGGAAGCTGGCCACTATCGCGGATACGCTGCGGACCTTGAATCGTTTGATTTGTTTTTGCATGAAAAATATGGTTTAACCCAAAAGCCGGGTGACATCGTTAAACAGGGCAACAGACATCATGCCCAGCAGGATCGCAACGCCACCGCGCTGCAACCGGTCCATCCAGGCGTCAGAAACGCTCTTGCCGGTTATTGCCTCCCAAAGATAATACATCAGGTGCCCACCGTCCAGAACCGGCAGCGGCAGTAAATTGAGCACGCCCAGGCTGACGCTGATCAGCGCCAGAAACAGCAGGTAAGCGCTCCAGCCTATGCTGGCCGACTTGCCAGCGTAGTCGGCAATCGTCAGCGGACCGCTGAGGTTTTTCAGGGACGCCTCGCCGATCAGCATCTTGCCCATCATCTTGAGCGTCAGCACAGACACCTCCCAGGTGCGTACCGCGCCGTTCCACAGGCCGTCCAGCGGCCCGTAGCGCACCGTCACCAGCGCCGGCGGCGTGCCGACGTAAGCGCCGATACGGCCTACCGACTGACCGGCCTCCTGGCGCATCTCCGGCTCGACTTGCAATTGCAGCGTCTGCCCTCCCCGCAGGATCTGCCAGGTCTGGGCGCCTTTGGAGGCACGTATGGTCTCGCGCAGTTGCTGGCCGTCGACAATCGTCCGCTCGCCTATGCGTTGGACCACATCATCGGTGCGCAAGCCTGATTTTTCGGCGGCACCGCCCGGCATGACCTCGCCGATCACGGCTTGCGTCCAGGGGCCGAGGATGCCGATCTTTCTGAAAAGCTGGGCGTCGGCATCGGCTGCGTTGAGCTGGCTCAGCGGCAGCAGCACGCTGCGTGTCGCCGCGACACCGGCGCCCGTGGACTCACCCACACCGTCGGTGACCTGCAGGCGCACGTCACGCCCGCCCAGCGCCGCACGGGTCAGGTGCCAGCGCAGGTCCTCGAAGGAGCGCACCTCCTCCAGCGTGTCTCCGTCAAAAGCGGCCTGCTGGACGCGTTCACCACCGCGCAGGCCAGCGCGCTCGGCGATCGAGCCAGCCACCGGACTGGCCAGCACCGGCTGCGGCTCTTGCATGCCGCTCCAGTTGACAACGGCATACAGCACAACGGCCAGCAGCAGGTTGGCGGCCGGCCCGGCCGCCACAATCGCCGCGCGTGCGCCCAGCGGACGGTTGTTGAACGCCAGATGACGCTCCGCCGGATCGACCGGACCTTCGCGCTCGTCCAGCATCTTGACGTAGCCACCCAACGGCAACATGCCGATGGAAAACTCTGTCGGGCGATTCTTCAGACGCCAGGTGTAGATCGGCTTGCCGAACCCCACCGAGAACTTCAGCACCTTGACGCCACAAGCAACCGCCACACGGTAGTGCCCGTACTCGTGGATGGCAATCAGGATGCCCAACGCAACAACAAAGGCAACCAAGGTCAGCATAGCAATACTCCGGTCAGGGGGTCAGGTTGGCTACAAGGTCGGACGCCACCGCGCGCGACCGCTCGTCCAGTGCCAGCAAATCGCCAATGCCGCGAATGCTGGAAGCAGAAACTGCGTCCAGCGTTGCGCGGTTCACGACGTGGATCTGGTCAAAGCGTATCCGTTTTTCGAGAAAGGCGGCGACGGCCACTTCATTGGCCGCGTTGAGCACTGCCGGAGTGCCAGCGGGCGCGCCAAGCACCTCCCAGGCCAGCGGCAGCCCGGGAAACAGGGCATTGTCCGGCACAGCGAAAGTCAGGGTGGCCAGCGCACGGAAGTCGAGAGCCTGGGCACCCGAGCTGACGCGTCCGGGCCAGGCCAGGCCGTAGGCAATCGGCACACGCATGTCGGGCGTGCCGAGTTGGGCCACCACCGAGGTGTCGCGGTACTGCACCATCGAATGGATGATGCTTTGCGGGTGAATCACCACCTCGATCTGCGCCGGCGCCAACCCGAACAGGTAACGCGCCTCAATCACTTCGAGCGCCTTGTTCATCATGGTGGCCGAGTCCACCGAGATCTTTCGCCCCATGACCCAGTTGGGATGGGCGCAGGCCTCTTCCGGCGTGACGTCGCGCAGGCTGGCCGGCGCGCGGGTGCGAAACGGGCCGCCAGAGGCCGTCAGGATGATCTTGTCGATGCGCTCGGCCCAGGTCGCCGGGTCTTCGGGCAGCGACTGGAAAATCGCCGAATGTTCGCTGTCGATGGGCAGCAGTTGGGCACCGCCCTCGCGCACCGCCTGCATGAAGACCTCGCCGCCGACCACCAGGGCTTCCTTGTTGGCCAGCAGCAGGCGTTTGCCCGCGCGCGCGGCCGCCATGCAGGCGCCCAGACCTGCGGCGCCGACAATGGCCGCCATCACGGTGTCGACACGTTCGTCACACGCTATTATTTCGAGAGCATCATCCCCATACAGGACATGGGTTGCAAGCCCATTTGCCTTCATTTTTTCCGCCAGAGCCCGGCCATGCGGCGCGCTCGCCATGACGGCATAAGCGGGTCTGAAACGCATGCATTGCGCCAGCATCAACTCGGTCTGGGTGGAAGCGCTGAGCGCAAACACGTCAAAACGGTCCGGATGGCCGGCGATCACATCCAGTGTGTTGACGCCGACCGAGCCGGTCGAGCCCAAGACGGTAACCCGTTGTTTTTTCATGGATTGAGCGACGCTGGGCCGCCCCAAGGCGCGAGGGCCCCCTCGGGTGGCAGCGTAGTACGCGAAGCGACAAGCGTGGGGGCCATGTCAGACTGTGACAAGCATGAGGGCCAGCGGCAGCACCGGCACCAGCGCATCGACCCGGTCCAGCACGCCGCCATGGCCGGGCAGCAGGCCGCTGGAATCCTTGGCGCCGGCACTGCGCTTGACCAGGGACTCGACCAGGTCGCCGACCACGCTGAAGGCGGCCAGAAAAATCATGGCCAGCAAGGTCACCGGCAGGCCGTATTGCGCGGCCAGCCGCGCGTAGAGGCTGTTCCCGGTGGTGTCCAGCGCCACCCAGGCGATACACAGTACCAGCACCCCCAGCATGCCGCCCCAGACGCCCTCCCAGCTCTTGCCCGGACTGATGGCCGGCGCAAGCTTGCCCTTGCTGAAACGTCCGCCCAGGCCCTTGCCAGCAAAATAGGCGCCGATATCGGCGACCCAGACCAGCAGCAGCAGCGACAGCAGGAACTCGATGCCGATGAAGCGCGCCTGCGCCACCGCCAGCCAGGCCAGCCACAGCGCCAGCACGCCCACCACCAGTCGGACAGCTCGCGGAATGCGCGGCCAGCCAGCCACGCCGCTGCGCAGCAGCCAGGCGCCGACCAGTACCCAGGCCGCGCCCGCCAGACGCCATAGCAGCGGCAAAGGCTCCTCCAGCATGCCAAGGTCCCAGGACATGGCGCACAACACCACACAGGCGAAACCGACCACCAGCGAGGCGATGGGTCCGTAGCCGTTCAGGCGGCCCCACTCCCACGCGCCGGCGGCAATCAGCACCACGGCGACAGCACCAAACGGAATGGGTGTCGGGGAAAAAAGCGCCGGCAGCAGGATGGCCAGCAGCACGATAGCGGTGATCACGCGTTGCTTAAGCATCAGGCGACTTTCACGGTAGAGGGTTGGGTGCCAGGCACAAGCTGGCCGGACGTCTTGCCGAAGCGCCGCTCACGGCTGGCGTACACCGCGATCGCTTCATCCAGCGCGGTATCGTCGAAATCAGGCCAAAGTTTGTCTGAAAAATGCAGCTCGGAATACGCCACCTGCCAGAGCAGGAAGTTGCTGATGCGCAGCTCACCGCCGGTGCGGATCAGCAGGTCCGGGTCTGGTACGTGGGCCAGCGCCAGCGCGCGGTCCAGCGCCATCTCGGTGATCTCCTGGCCGCTGGCGGCCAGCTTGCGGGCAGCCTGGGCAATGTCCCAGCGTCCGCCGTAGTTGAAACACACGTTGAGAACCAGGCGGCTGTTGTCTGCCGTCGTCGCCTCGGCCTGGGCCAGCCCGGCCCTGACCTTCTCGGAGAGTTGCTGGCGTTCGCCCACAAAATGTAGCTGCACGCCGTTGGCCTTGAGGGACGGCACCTCGCGCGCCAGCGACAGCGCCAGCAGTTCCATCAGGCCCGAAACTTCCTCCGCAGGACGGTTCCAATTTTCGGATGAAAAAGCAAACACCGTCAGCACGCTGATGCCGCGGGCCATGCAAGCCTTGACACAACGGCTCAAGGCGCCCACGCCCTGTTGGTGGCCGGCCACACGCGGCAGGAAACGTTTGGTCGCCCAGCGGCCGTTGCCGTCCATGACGATGGCAACGTGGTGGGGAACCGGTGAGGGGCTGGAGGTGACCATGTCAGCAATCAACGCCGGGGCGCTGATCAGACCGCCATGATGTCTTGTTCTTTGGCGGCGACCAGCTTGTCGACATCCGCAATGAACCGGTCGGTAGACTTTTGCACGTCGTCATGCGCGCGGCGCTCGTCATCTTCCGATGCCAGCTTGTCCTTGACGAGCTTTTTGACGCCGTCGTTGGCGTCGCGGCGCAGGTTGCGAATCGCGACCTTGGCGTGTTCGCCCTCTCCCCGCACGACTTTGGTCAGCTCCTTGCGGCGCTCTTCAGTCATGGCCGGCATCGGCACCCGGATCAAGTCGCCCTGCGCAGCGGGATTAAGCCCGAGGTCGGAATCGCGGATGGCTTTTTCAATCTTGGCGCTCATGCCTTTTTCCCAGGGGGACACGCTGATGGTGCGTGCATCAAGCAGCGAGACGTTGGCGACCTGGCTGATGGGCACCATGGCGCCGTAGTAATCGACCTGGACGCTGTCCAGCAGGCCGGGATTGGCACGGCCGGTGCGAATCTTGGTCAACGCCTGTTTGAAGGAGTCCAGCGACTGCTGCATTTTCTGCTCGGTGCTGCTCTTGATATCAACAATGCTCATGATGGAATCTCCGGATGGATCTTGTTTTTGCAAAAGTTGCGATGGGCCTGCAGCGGCCGCGAAGCCTCAGACGTGAACCAGGGTTCCCTCGTCCTCGCCCTGCACCACGCGCTTGAGGGCGCCGTGCTTGAAAATGCTGAAAATCTTGATCGGCAGCTTCTGGTCGCGGCACAGCGCGAAGGCGGTGGCATCCATCACTTCCAGGTTCTTGCCAATGGCCTCGTCGAAGGTGATGTTGGTGTAACGCGTCGCCGTCGGATCTTTTTTCGGATCGGCGCTGTAGACACCATCGACCTTGGTGGCCTTGAGCACGATTTCCGCGCCGATTTCGGCGCCGCGCAGGGCAGCGGCAGTATCGGTCGTGAAAAACGGATTGCCGGTGCCGGCCGCAAAAATCACCACCTTGCCTTCCTCCAGGTATTGCAGTGCCTTGGGCCGAACGTAGGGCTCAACGATACGCTCGATGCCGATGGCCGACATGACGCGCGGCGTGAGGCCAGCCTTGTCCATGGTATCGCCCAGGGCCAGCGCATTCATCACCGTGGCCAGCATGCCCATGTAGTCGGCGGTGGCCCGGTCCATGCCGACCGAGCCGCCTGCCACACCGCGAAAAATATTGCCGCCGCCGATCACGACGGCAACTTCCACACCCAGGCGCGTGACTTCGGCAATTTCCTCAACCATGCGCACAATCGTCGCGCGGTTGATGCCGAAGGCATCGTCTCCCATCAAGGCTTCACCTGAAAGTTTCAACAAGATTCGCTTGTAGGCTGGCATGAGGGAAGTTCCTGTCGTTTTTATGGGCGTAAGTTTAGCGGCCTTCCGGGTCAATGGGGGCTGATCAGCCCTTGGCAGCAGCCACTTGTGCGGCCACTTCAGCGGCAAAATCGTCGACCTTTTTCTCGATGCCTTCGCCGACGACGTACAGCGTGAAAGACTGCACGCTCGTGCCTTTTTCCTTGAGCATCTGCTCGACGGTCTGCTTGTCATTCTTCACGAAGGACTGGTTGTGCAGGCTGACTTCCTTGAGGTATTTCTGCACGCCGCCTTCGATACGCTTGGCAACAATTTCAGGCGACTGCACCGGCTTGCCGGCGGCTGTTGCCACGGACGCATCTTCAGCGGCCTTGGCGGCGGCCACCGAACGCTCACGCGCCACCAGTTCGGCCGGCACCTGGTCGCTGGACAGCGACACCGGCTTCATGGCCGCCACGTGCATGGCCACATCCTTGGCGGCAGTTTCGTCGCCGTCAAACTCGACCACCACGCCGATGCGTGTGCCGTGCAGGTAGGAAGCGAGCTTGCCGCTTTCGAAACGCTGGAAGCGGCGCACAGACATGTTCTCGCCAATCTTGCCGATCAGGCCCTTGCGTACGTCTTCCACCGTCGGGCCAAAACCGTCCAGGCTCAGGGGCATGGCGCCGACAGCGGCCAGGTCGGTCGGCTTGTTCGTGACGATGCCCTTGGCGACCGCATCGGTGAAGGCCAGGAAGCTGTCGTTCTTGGTGACGAAGTCGGTTTCACAGTTGATCTCGACCAGCGCGCCGATGCCGCCTTCGCTGTGGTAGGCGATCACGCCTTCAGCGGTAATGCGGGAAGCGGCCTTGCCTGCCTTGTTGCCCAGCTTGACGCGCAGGATTTCCTCGGCTTTTTCGAAGTTGCCTTCGGCTTCGGTCAGTGCTTTCTTGCACTCCATCATCGGGGCGTCGGTTTTTGCGCGCAGTTCTGCGACCATGCTTGCTGTGATTGCCATCTTCGGTTCTCCGTGTGTCGTGTTGACTTCAAATAAATACAGGGGCCTTTGGACAAGGCTGTGAAAAAGGGGCTACGCGAGCCCCTTTTTCGCGTCAGGCGCAGGGCCGGACCGATCAGGTAGCGGCGTTTTCCACTTCGACGAATTCGTCGGTGCTTTCAGCAGAAACCATCTTGACGACTTCATTGCCGGCGCTGGCACGGCCTTCGATGATCGCGTCGGCGATGCCGCGTGCGTACAGGGCCACAGCCTTGGACGAGTCATCGTTGCCGGGAATCACGTAGTCGATGCCGATGGGTGAGTGGTTGGAGTCCACCACGCCGATCAGCGGGATACCCAGCTTCTTGGCTTCGAGGATGGCGATTTTGTGGAAACCCACGTCGATCACGAAAATCGCGTCCGGCAGTGCATTCATGTCCTGAATGCCGCCGATGTCTTTTTCCAGCTTTTCCATTTCGCGCTTGAAGGTTAGCTGCTCTTTCTTGCTCAGGGAGTCGAGGCCGACTTCCTGCTGGGCCTTCATTTCCTTGAGGCGCTTGATCGAGGTCTTGACCGTCTTGAAATTGGTCAGCATGCCGCCCAGCCAGCGCTGGTCGACAAAGGGCACGCCGGCGCGTTTGGCTTCCGCAGAGACCAGCTCGCGGGCCTGGCGCTTGGTGCCGACCATCAGGATGGTGCCGCGGTTGGCGGAGAGCTGCTTGGCGAACTTCATCGCGTCCTCGAACATCGGCAACGATTTTTCGAGGTTGATGATGTGAATACGGTTGCGATGGCCGAAAATATACGGGGCCATCTTCGGGTTCCAGAAGCGGGTTTGGTGGCCGAAATGGACGCCAGCTTCCAGCATTTCACGCATGCTTGTTGACATAGAGATACTCCAAAGGTTGTGTCTAAAATCAGCGCTTATCGCCTGGAGAGCTCATTTGCATAAGTCCCGCAGGCAACACCTTGAATGGCTGATTTGCGATTTATTGCGCGAAGGGCCGGACGGCCTCTCGTACAACTCGCTGAGTATAACATCCTGCCACTGGGCCGGACTGGCCTGATCACCCGCCAAATTGGGGCGCCCACCCAAGCCACCGTCCCGCCCGCCTCATCCACACTATAAAAATGATAGCTACCCATGTCCGCCTGACATGGGCTACGACCCGATTTACCCAGGAAACCATGCCTTTTCCCCTGATCCCCTCGATTTCCCCCGGTTTACACCGGGTCAGGCCATGAAAGTCGCCGTCATAGGCGCCGGCATCATCGGCATCACCTCCGCCTGGGAACTGGCCCTGGACGGCCATGAAGTCACGGTGTTCGAGCGCCGCGGCGCGGCTGCGGAAGAAGGCAGCTTCGCCAACGCCGGCGTGGTCGCGCCCGGTTACGTCACGCCCTGGGCAGCCCCTGGCATGCCGCGCAAAGTGCTCAGCCACCTGTTGAGCCGCCACGCCCCGGTCACCCTGAGCCTGCCGCTGTCAGGCAGCGAGCTGGCCTGGATCTTGAAATGGTGGCGCGCCTGCAAACTGGAGACCTACCTGGCCAACCGCGCCCGGCTGCAGCGCCTGGCGTTTTACAGCCGGGAACGCCTGCACCAGATCACCGCCGACCGGCAGCTCGAGTACGACCGCAGCCCCGGCTACCTGGTGCTGCTGCGTACGGAAGCCGATGCCCGCATGATCGAGCCCGGCCTGCAGGTGCTGCGCGACGCCGGTGTGAGCTTCCGGCAGGTCGGCAGCGACGAGGCACGCAAAATCGAGCCGGCGCTCAACCCGGACACGACCTTGCTGGGCGCGGTGCACCTGCCCGATGACGAGGTCGCGAATTGCCGCCAGTTCGCGCTGCTGCTGAAAACCGAAGCCCAACGCCTGGGTGTAAATTTTGAGTTCAACAAGGCGGTAGCCCATATGGACCGGGCACAACCAGCTACTTTTTTGATAGCAGGGGAAACTCAACCACGCAGCTTCGACGCCGTCGTGCTGTGCGCCGGATTGGCGTCGGCACGGTTGCTCAGGCCGTTGGGCATAAAAATTCCACTGGCGGCGATATACGGCTACTCAATCAGCGCCCCGATTCGCGAGCCGCTGAATGCGCCGCGCAGCGCGCTGATGGACGAACGCTACAAGGTCGCCATCTCGCGCTTGGGCAACCGCGTGCGCGTGGCCGGCAGCGCCGAAATCGGCGGCAACCCCGACAAAAAACGCGCGGCCTCGGTGCAGACGCTGTACAAGGTGCTGCAGGACTGGTTCCCGGGCGCGGCCCACACTTCAAACACAGGCGCCAGCGTGCAGGAATGGAAAGGCGCCCGCCCCATGCTGCCGGACGGCCCGCCCATCATCGGCGCCAGCGGCCTGCCCGGCCTGTGGCTGAACCTGGGGCACGGTTCCAGCGGCTGGGCGCTGAGCTGCGGCAGCGCGCGGGCGCTGGCGGACGTGATGGCAGGCAAGGCTGCCGACATAGACATGGAAGGCTTGGGCATTGCACGGTTAAGTGAATCTTGAGCCAAGCTTGTTGATGCCACGCCTTGTTGCATGTTTCGCGTTTCAATATTCACCGCACCGCGTGTTCAATAAAACGGGTTGCGCACTACTAGATTGCCGCACGATTGCATTACGGTAATTGGGCATTCAGGCACGCTCACGCGAAATGAGCTGATGCAAGAACCGCAACCGGTTGGCCAATTCTTTGCATAGAATTTGCAGGATTTGCTGCGCCACCTCAGGATGCTGCTGGCTGAGCGTGTCAAATCTTTCGCGACTCAAGGTGAGAGAGACCAGCGACTCAACAGCCACCACATCGGCGGCGCGGGGCGAGCCATCTAAAAACCCCATTTCACCCAAAATAGCACCTGCATTGACCCCCGCCAAGCGAATCGTTCCGCCGTGAATCAACACATCAGCGCGGCCGCTGGCTATCACGTGCAAGTCGCGTGTTTTTTCCCCCACTTTCAGCACATGGTCACCTGCGGTGTAGTCGCGCCGCTCAAAACAACCCCTGAGCAGGGTTTGTGCGGTCGAGTCAAGATCGACAAGCAACGCATTCAAGTGGAAAGCATCGCTTTCGAAGGCGTCCGTGCGCGGGCGCTGTTCGTCAAGCAGTTGGTTTTCGCAAACTTCCAAAGCGCGATCCAGATCGGAAAAACCATCTGCGTGGCCCGGTCGGGCACAGTGGAACACGCTCACGCCACGCAAGGCTACAGACTTCTCAAAGCGATCGAGCATGAGCGCCAGCGTAGTGTCATGCGAGGCCACGGCACGCCAGTCCAGAATCAGCCACTGTGGCTGCGTGCTTTGCGGCAACAACGCTTCAATTTCTGCTCGCAGGGTTCGTGCTACACCAAAATACAGCGCCCCCTGCAGCCGCACGCTCAAAATGCGCTCGCCGTGCTGGGTCAGCAGCGCTGTGTCGCTGGAAGAGCGCGCGCAGTTCGATCGCCAGGCTCTGCCATCGTGCACGTCTTTGATGGGGCTTTTACCGTTGCGTTTGGCAAACAACACCAAGCCCAAAACCATGCCCGCCACTAAGGCAGCCACCATGTTGGCCATCGCACCCAATAGCGTCACCAAAACGACAATCAACAAATCTTCGCGTTGCATCGCACCCATGGCCTGGCGCGCGCGGGGCTGTAAAACATAGCGCCAGACCAACTGCACGCTGGGTGGATCCACCAAGTCCCTGACTAAAAACAACAACAGTCCAATAATCGCTGCGCTAGGCACCCAGGCCAGAAAGTCCAAACCATAAAACAGCAGTGCCAGAATGGAAAACACGATCAGCGATCCGGGGGTCAGTCCACCCGTTCGCATGGTCACCAACGCTGGGGTCGAGGAGCCACTCATGGGCACCGATCCCAGGCAGGCACTGATGACTTTTCCTGCGGACAAAAGCATCACCTGCCGGGTATCTGGCAGCGGCTTGTCATCGACCTGTGAAATCGTTTCAACCACCGTGATGGTGTTCAAAAAAATCACCACGCCCAACAAAGCGCTTGCCACCGCAGTGTGCAGCAGCAATGCACCCAGCGCGCCATGGGCGGGGTCTAAAACGCGCCAGTCCATCAAGGCAATGGGCAATACCCATTGCGTGTCCGGTGAGAGGATGGGTGGCAACGCATACCCCAGCCGCATCAAAATGATTGCCCCCAAGCTGGCCGCCGCCAAACCCAACACACCAGCGGGCAGCTTTGGATTGAGACTGCGCGCAGCATAAGCGACAGCAAAACAAATGGCCGCAATCATCAGCGAAGGCCAAGCCCCCTCAAACGAGCCGGCAAGCAAGGCAAGGATCTGCTTGCCTTGGCTGATCACCAAAATCAAGGCTGTGGCATTGAGGAACCCAGCAAACACGGGCGCCGGTATGAAGCGGGTCAGGCGTTGCAGGCGAAAGGCGTAAAAAACAGGTTGCAGTAACGCTGCGCCAATGCAAACCATCACCACCAGGCTCAGGCGGGTCACAGCGGTATCTGCCAAACCCCATGCCTCGAGTCGCGGCACAAAGCTGTCAATAAAGCCAATTAGCAGGGAAACCTCAAAAAAACGCGTGAAATAAGTCAGGGGCCGCTGTGAGAAGGCAGCGCACAGATTGGTTACTGCAATCCCACAAAACATCGCCAGCATCAAGGGGCCGATCATCTGTGGGCCAATTTTGTAGGCCACAAACCCGAGCGCACCCAGGGTGATGGGAAGGGCACTGCCGAGGGCTTCAAGCGCCGTGAAGAAGGTTTTAAACATCAGGAAATTTCAACGACTTTTTTCATGCCGCGAGATTGCTCAACCAGTGCGCAGCGCATCTTCAATTGCGATGCACTTACAGATCCCAGAATTCAAAGTCCACACAGTGAGCCTTGGGTAAAAGCGACTGCCACTTTCTGCCACGCATTAGTACTGAATGCTGGCAGAAATGGTACGTGAATACCGTTCTGAATATTTTGGATCTTCTGGATCTCCCGCTACAAGCGGCATGAAGTTGGGCATGATGGCGGCCACTTTGCCGCTGATAATTTTCAAATCTGCGTGAAACTTTAGTTGAGCCTGCAGCAACTGCGGCGATGTGAAAGCGTAAGTGGTGTCGAAAAGGTTGGGCCAGATCGTCGCGCTTTTGAAGAACATCTCTTCCGCCATTTCGGCCCGGTACAAATCATCGGGCTCGCACACGTCACCCACCAGCTTCACGCCAGCACCATCTGACAATTCTTTTGGCGGCGGCACCCGCAGCCGCAGGAATTTCCAGGCCGCCAGATTGGTACCGGCCGGGCCAGGTGCTTGGGGCGTAATGTCATTGGCATAGCTGTAGTGATCGGCGGCGTGCGACACCGTAACGTCCCACATATAGATCGCCAGCGCTTTGGCCAGCACACCGGGTACGAAAATTTCTTTCCCGTCCGGAAAGCCGTAGAGATTGGCGCTGATGTAGTTGGCCCATCGTTCCACGTAGGTGTCATTTGGACTTGCCTTGAGAATCTCTGAGGCCACTGTGGTGCAGAAGCTCAAAAACGGTTCAAAGTAAAGACTTAGACAACGACCGTAGTCAATGCTGGTATCCATCCAGGGGGTCATGTAGTTGTATTTCGGATACAAGTCCGGGCGCTCTGGAAGACCCGCGTAGCCCGCGCCAAACATGCGCTTGATCACCAAGCCCGTGGCCGTGAGTGGGTCAAACCAGGTTCCCGGTGGGTTGCTACTGAGCACACCATCTTCAGTTTCAAGAACTGCGTTATTCACGGCCAGCGCATAACTGCTGTGAGCAGACAGCAGTTGAAACAGTGGGTGAGTGTGCGGCACTGCGGTCTTGGTGATCGCGTTGACCGTATCCATCGGGAAATGCAAGGCCGGGTGTACCACAAACAAGCCGATGTAGGACGCCCCTTGCAGGGCGTAAGCCTTGGCCAAATTCCAGGCTGGATCGCCAGGACGCACTTCCAGCTGCTGCTGCGCAATGACTGGCACATTGATGCTCACGCAAGAAAACTGATCACCGTTGCGCGAGAAGACGCAGTTCACCGGCCAGGAGTAGGTGCCCTGCAATGTCGCGTCGGCGATCAAGTCCATGGCATAGAAACGTGACACCCAAATATTGCCCTCAACATTTTTCAGACACCGCGCATGCACCGAATTTGTCATCATCCGGACGAACTCGGCATCCGACGGTATCGGCAGCTGGCTGCCAGCGACCGCATTGGCCGCCGCCCCACCGGGGTAAAAAGTCAAGGTCTTGAAGTAGCGTGAGCCAATAGCCTGATTCCAGAGCAGCGTCTCAACCGGCGGGATATTCAGAATTTCGGGCGCGTGCTCCATCGGGTACGAGGGACTGGGCTGGGGCCAAGGCCCCTTGCGCTGGTAGAGAAATTGATCGGCTGCCAGGTCGGGCTGGCTCCATTGGGGCTTCTTCATGACGCAGTCTTCCTCTCTATTCTTGCTTTTTGAATCGGTTGGCATCTCGTGCCAGATATTTTCATTTCCGCTTCAGCCTGCGGCTCACACCGTGCAGCCGAGCACGAAGAAGTGTTCACGCAAATCCGACCATCACCATGAGCGAATACCCTGAGTAGCCATTCGGTGTGATTTTGGGTGCACCAGCCTGCTGTCAGAAATTGCGTTTTCTGTTTCATGCCTTTGCCATTAAAGTAGGCACACCGAGCGCCCCTCAAAGCCCATGACTCACTACGCCCGCCTTCTCTGGATCGTCCTGTTTGCCATACCCTGTTATGCGCTGCCTGCCGCAGCACAGGATTCAAGGCTCGCATTGTCGTCAAACACAACTGAAGTGGCCTTGACGCCGTGGGTGCGCATCGTCAAGGACGCCGACAAAAACAAAACCGTCGAGCAAATTCTCAATTCGCCCCTGGCGATGCCGCCAGGAGATGCCGGTGGCGCGATTAATTTTGGCTACACAGATGCGGCTTATTGGTTTGTGATTCCGCTGGACAATACCGAAAAAAATCCACTGGAGCGCCTGCTGATGTTCGAGCCCACCTGGCTCGACGAGGTCAACGTCACGCTAGTTGATGCCAGCGGGCAACTACAGACCCAGGTCGGCGGCGACACCCTGCCTTTTGCGCAGCGCGCAGAGCTGCGCCGACAGATCAATTTCAATTTGGTGTTGCCGCCCGGCCAGAGCACGCTCGTCGTACGCGTCGCCAGCCGCGATACATTGTTTTTGGTCATGTCCTTGCTGGACCGCAGCGCGTTGAATCAATTGGCGTCTGGGGAAGCGGCCTTTTTTGGTTTTTTCTATGGCGCATTGATTGCGCTGATTGCGTTCAACTTTGTGCTGTACCTCTCGGTGCGCCAGCCGATGTACCTGGCTTACTGCGCCTATGTTGGGGCATTTCTGTTAATCCACTCGGTGTACAACGGGCACGCCTTCGGTCTGATTTTTCGCCAGTGGCCCGAGCTGTCCAACTGGGCGCATTCCCTGTTTGCTTACCTCTTTGCACTGTCCGGGCTGGTTTTTGCCAGTGTGTTCCTTGACCTGAAGCACAAGCTTCCACGCATATACGGGGTTTGGCAGAAATTTTTGCTCGTATTTGTTGTGTACTTTTTTGCGACGTTTCCCTTTGGTTACGGCGTCCATGCGCGTGGAGCGGTCACTTGGATCGCCATCTGTTCTGTCTTCGTCCTGGGTCTTGGCATTATTTCCATGAAGCAAGGCAACAGCGTTGCCAAGTACTACCTGGCAGCCACCGCAGCCGGCCTGATTGGTACCGCCATTACGTCATTGACGGTACTTGGAATTCTGCCTTACACCTTCGCAACCTTCAGGGCCGTTGACTTTGGCATGTTGGTGGATGCCATCCTGCTGTCACTGGCGCTTGCTGAACGAATTTCACGGGTCAATAGTCTCGAGCGTTTGCGGCGTTTCTTTTCCCCCGCCGTGGCCAATCAGTTGCTCTCGGCACGCAACGAGGATTTGTACCGCCCGCATCAGCGCGAGATCGTGGTGGTTTTTCTGGACTTACGCGGCTACACCAGTTTTACCCTGAAGCACGGGCCTGAAGAAGTCATGCGTATGCTGGCCGAGTTCCATGCAGTCATGGGGGAATTGATCGCGTCGCATGGTGCTACCCTGGAGCGATTTGCGGGCGACGGGATGATGCTATTTTTCAACGACCCGGTTGAGATCCCGGATCCCGCCGTTAAGGCTTGCCGAATGACCATGGAAATGCAATCGCGTTTTGAAGATTTGCAAAAAACATGGGCGGCGCGCAGTTACAGCCTGTCATTGGGCGTTGGCATTGCCCAAGGCGTGGCCACTATTGGCGCCATCGGCTTTGAGGGGCGGCGCGACTATGCCGCCATTGGCAATGTGACCAATCTTGCCGCGCGACTTTGCTCACAGGCGCAGGGCGGACAAACCATCGTATGCAGCGTGGTCGCGAAAAACGTCAGCACAACGCTTTCGGTACAGCCCATGACCTCGCTGAGTTTGAAGGGTTTTGACGAGCCGGTTGAGTGCTTCGAGCTGGGCACACCGCTTGGGACAACGCTTTTGGCGCCAGCAATACCCAGGCGGCCCCAGGAGATTACTGCTGTGGCTTAAGCATGCCCGCAGTTTTATCGGTTGCCGCATAGATATCCTGGGTACGCCGAAGCAAACAGCCCCAGGCCAACGCACCCCCGTAAAATCGATTTCGTTCACGTGTTGCGTATTCCTGCAGGTGCTTCAAACAGCATGACGGGCTGATGCAAAAAATCACGACAGCACACAGCCAACCACTTTTTGATGTGGCGACTACGCAGTCGAGGTGTCGGTTGATAACCTCGGCGTTGACCTGACGGCCATGGAGCCGGCAGCGCGCGCGCCGTCGCCGACCTGATCGCGGCCAGAACGCCCGAGATCGACATGGAAGGGCTGGGGCTGAGCCGACTCAAGGCCTGAAACGCATGAAGCGCATGAAGCCCCTGATGCCCCCACAATCAGTCCATGCAACTCGTCTCCAGCGCCCTCAGCCTGCCGCTTTACAGCATTGCCGCCACGCGGCATTTTGAGCAGGCCGCAGCAGCCACCCTGCCCGCCCACGCCCTGATGCAGCGCGCCGGGCTGGCTGCAGCCCGCCTGAACCTGGCGCTGGCGCCCCATGCGCAGCACATCTGGGTCGCCTGCGGCCCAGGCAACAACGGCGGCGACGGCCTTGAAGCCGCGATGCATCTGCACCAGTGGGGCAAAAAAGTGACCGTGACCTGGCTGGGCACACAACAGGCAACACAGGGGCCGGCTGACGCGCTGGCTTCTCACGCCAGGGCGCGGGCTGCGGGGGTATTGTTTTCACAGACACCGCCCGCCGATTTCGACTTCGCCCTGGACGCCCTGCTGGGCATAGGGGCTGCGCCACGCAGCGCGGGCGCAAGCCCCCGCGTCGATCCGCTTTCACACTGGTTGGCACTGCTGCGCGGCAGCCCGCAACCCGTGCTGGCGCTGGATATTCCGAGCTTGCTCGATGCGGATACAGGCACCGACCTTGTGCTCGAATCCGCTATTGAATCAATAGCTGCTCACGCGCACCCGCAAAGGGCTGGAGCCCGATTTACCTTGACATTTTTGACCCTGAAGCCGGGTTTGTTCACGGGCGCCGGGCGTGACCTGGCCGGGCAGGTGTGGTGGGACGATTTGGGTGTCATCGGCCCCCTCGACATGTCGCCAAACGCCTGGTTGGCGGGCCAGGACCGCGCCGACACCACTGGCCGCGACCAGGCCAGCCACAGCAGCCACAAAGGCAGTTTCGGCGATGTAGCCATCGTCGGCGGCGGGTCGGCGGGCATAACCCACATGGCCGGCGCCGCTTTGCTGGCCGGGCGTGCCGCCCTGCATGCCGGCGCCGGCCGGGTGTTTGTCGCCCTGCTCGGCAGCCCAAGCCTGACGGTGGACCCGCAGCAGCCAGAGCTGATGTTTCGCAGCCCGGACGCCTTGGACCTGACCCATCAAGTCGTGGTTTGCGGTTGTGGCGGTGGCGATGCCGTCGCCGCTGTGCTGCCAAAAATCCTGTCGCAGGCAAAGTCCCTGGTGCTGGACGCCGATGGGCTCAACGCCGTCGCACGCGACACGCAGTTGCAGACCCAGATGCGCGCCCGCGCCGCTCGGGGCTGGCACACCATCCTGAGTCCGCACCCGCTCGAAGCCGCGCGCCTGCTAGGCAGCACTACGGCCGCCGTGCAAGCAGATCGCCTGACAGCGGCAAGCCGGCTGGCCGCACAGTTTCAGTGTGTGGTGGTGCTCAAGGGCTCGGGCACTGTGATCGCCGCGCCCGGCGCCATCCCGATGATCAACCCCACCGGCAATGCGCGCCTGGCCACGGCCGGAACCGGCGATGTGCTGGCGGGCATGCTGGGCGCCATGCTGGCTGCCGGGCTACCGGCCCTTGAAGCCGCCAGCAACGCCGTATTCCGGCACGGCCAGCTTGCGGACGACTGGGCGGCGCAGCATCCCGGCCAGGCGCTGACCGCCTCGCGGCTAGCCAAGAACCATCAGGCCGATTTGCAGCAGCAACAGCAGCACCAGCGCTGACAGGTCCACACCGCCAATCTGCGGGATCACCCGGCGCAGCGGCGCCAGCAGCGGCTCTGTCAGACGGCCCAGCAGGACATACATCGCCGAGCCGGGCTGCACCCAGGAGATGATCGCAAAGGCCAGCACCGCCACAAATGCGACCTGCAGGGCGACACGCAGCAGCATCTTCAGCCCAGCCAGCAGCAGCGCCGGCAACAGCATGAGGTTAAGGTCCGCCATGGCCTGCAGGCCACCTGAAAGCGCACCGATCAGCAGCGCGCCCAGCAAGGCGTACAGCAGTGCCAGCACAAAGGCCGCCAGCACGCTGGCCCAGTCCACACGCGATTGCGCCACGGCTACGGGCAACACACGCCGCAGGGGCTTGACGATCCAGTCGCTCACCGCCATCACGAAGATGCCGGGCTGCGCGCGCATGTTGATGCGCAGGTAGTTCATCCAGGCACGCAGCAGGGTAGCCCCAATCAACACAAAAAACAGCGTCTCAAGCAAAAAGGCCAGGATACGGATCAGCATGTCGCTCAGCGCCTCGGTTTTTTGCTGGACTTGCGCCCGGCACTGCCGGCCGACTTCTTGACCGCTGCCTTGAGCGCCTGGATCGGCGAGACCGACGCGCGGCTGCCGCCGGCACTGCTGCCGCGTCCACCAGCGCCCTGCCCGCTTCGCTTGTCGGCGCGTTTGTCCACACGATTGTCGCCACGCGCCTCGCCCGCACTGCGGTTTGCGCCGCGCTCCTGCTCGGGCAGGTCGGTACTGCGTCCGCCGGTCTTGTCCTTCATGGCACGGGTCAGCAACTCCTCGCCTTCGCGGACCAGCCGGAAATCGATCTTGCGCCCGTCCAGGTCCACCCGGCTGACCTGCACCCGCACCCGCGTGCCGATGGCGTAACGGATGCCGGTGCGTTCACCGCGCAGCTCCTGGCGCGCCTCGTCAAAACGGAAATACTCGCCGCCCAGTTCGGTGATGTGCACCAGGCCTTCGACATACATCGCGTCAAGCGTGACAAAGATGCCGAAGCCTGTGGCCGCCGTCACCACACCGCCGAACTCCTCGCCCAAATGCTCGCGCATGTACTTGCACTTGAGCCAGGCTTCCACGTCGCGGCTGGCCTCGTCGGCACGCCGCTCGTTGGCGCTGCAATGCAGGCCGGCTGCCAGCCAGGCCAGTTGATCCACGCTGACCTTTTTCGGTTTTTGCGTCGGGTCGCTGACCCGCGAGGCCAGCCGCTTGGACAGCTTGGCCTCGGCTTCGCCAGGCGTGGGCAGTGACGGCAACTGGTAAGTCGTCTGGTTCAGGATGGCCTTAATCACGCGGTGCACCAGCAGGTCGGGGTAGCGCCGGATCGGACTGGTGAAGTGGGTGTAGGCCTCGTAGGCCAGGCCGAAGTGGCCGTTGTTCATCGGCGTGTAAATCGCCTGCTGCATGGATCGCAACAGCATGGAATGGATTTGCTGTGCGTCCGGCCTGTCCTTGGTGGCCACCGCTATCTGCTGGAACTCACTCGGGCTCGGGTCGTCGCTGATGCTTAGCCCGAGGCCGATGGCCTTGAGGTAGTTGCGCAGCATGTCCTTTTTCTCAGGCGTCGGGCCTTCGTGCACACGGAACAGACCCACGTGTTTGCTCTGCGAAATATAGTCGGCCGAACACACGTTGGCCGCCAGCATGGCCTCCTCGATCAGGCGGTGAGCCACATTGCGCGTGCGTGGCACGATTTTTTCGATGCGGCCGGCGTCATCACAGACGATCTGGGTTTCGGTGGTTTCAAAATCCACAGCGCCGCGCACGCTGCGCTCCTTGAGCAGCGCCTGGTAGACATCGTGCAGGTCCAGCAGGTGCGGCACCAGGGCCTTGCGCTGCGCCGCTTCCGGACCGCGTGTATTGGCCAGAATGGCCGCGACCTCGGTGTAAGTAAAGCGTGCATGGCTGAACATGACGGCCGGGTAAAACTGGTAGGCGTGGACCTCGCCCTTGGCATTGACCAGCATGTCGCAAACCATGCACAGACGCTCGACATTGGGATTCAGCGAACACAGACCGTTGGAGAGTTTTTCCGGCAGCATTGGAATCACGCGACGCGGAAAATAAACGCTGGTGGCCCGGTCGTAGGCATCAACGTCAATCGCACTGCCGGTCTCCACATAGTGGCTCACATCGGCAATCGCCACCAGCAGGCGCCAGCCCTTGCCGCGACCAACCTTGGCTGGTTCGCAATACACCGCATCGTCAAAATCACGTGCGTCTTCGCCGTCGATGGTGACCAGCGGAACGTCGCTCAGATCAACACGGTGCTTTTTGTCGGCGGGACGCACCGTGTCCGGCAAGGTGCGGGCCAGCGCCAGCGCCGCGTCACTGAACTCGTGCGGCACACCGTACTTGCGCACCGCGATTTCGATCTCCATGCCAGGGTCGTCAATCTCGCCGAGCACTTCCTTGACGCGTCCGACCGGCTGGCCGAACAGCGCCGGCGGCTCCGTTAGCTGTACCACCACAATCTGGCCGGACTTGGCGGTGCCGGTAGCCCCTTTGGGGATCAGCACGTCCTGGCCGTAACGCTTGTCTTCAGGCGCCACCAGCCAGACGCCGCTTTCCTGCAACAGCCGGCCGATGATGGGGTTGGATGAGCGTTCTATGATTTCGGTCACCCGGCCTTCGGGCCGGTTCTTGCGGTCATGCCGCACGATGCGCGCCTTGACGCGGTCCTTGTGCAGCACGGCGCGCATTTCGTTGGGCGGCAGGTAGATGTCGGCCTCGCCGTCATCGCGCTGAACAAAACCGTGGCCATCACGGTGGCCCGAAACGGTGCCTTCAAATTCGGCAAGCAGCCCGGCGCCCTGGCCAGTATTTTGTGTAGTTGTTTTGATAAGTGATCTCTTTCTTGAGATGGTTAATTGTCGGAAATTAGCAAAAAATGCGCCCGTTGCCGGTCCTCTTCCGCCTTAGGTGGGGGCAGCCAAAAAGACTGCAACATGAATGAAATTTTTTGAAGTTCGCCCCCGGAAAATCCGTTCTGTAATGGTACACTGCTGGCTGTGCCCGGGTGGCGGAATTGGTAGACGCGCACGGTTCAGGTCCGTGTATCGCAAGATGTGGAGATTCGAGTTCTCTCCCGGGCACCAGATACAGCAAAACCAGCGAAAGCTGGCTCAAAAAAGGCCACTGCCAATTCAGTGGCCTTTTTGTTTTTCAGGCCTTGCAGCACTGTCGCTGCGCCCACGGCCCATGCGCTGTTTGCGCCTGTCACCTCAGACAGGCACGGCCACCAGATCATGGCCCTGGGTGCCGACAATCCTGGCCTTCGTGAATTCTCCGACCTTCAGCGTCTTGCTGATTTTCTCGGGCGGCAGCAGTTTCACCACGCCATCAATCTCCGGCGCATCGGCATAACTGCGGCCCACGCCACCTTTTTTGCCCATGCCTGGCGCCGAGTCCACCAGCACCTGCATGGTCGCCCCCACACGTTGCTGCAGCTTCTGGCTGGAAACTGCCTCGGCCACCGCCATGAAACGCGCCCTGCGCTCTTCGCGCAGTTCCAGGGGCAGCATGCCAGGCAGCGCGTTGGCCGTGGCGCCATCGACCGGGCTGTAGGCAAAGCAACCCGCCCGGTCTATCTTCGCCTCACGCATAAAATCGAGCAGGTGCTCAAACTCCGCCTCGGTCTCACCAGGAAAACCGGCGATGAAGGTGCTGCGGATCACGATCTCGGGGCACATCTCGCGCCAGCGCGCGATGCGCTCCAGATTTTTCTCGCCGCTGGCCGGCCGTTTCATGCGTTTGAGCACGTCGGGATGGCTGTGCTGCAAAGGCACGTCCAGATAAGGCAGCACCTTGCCGCTGGCCATCAAAGGAATCACTTGGTCCACACTGGGATACGGATAGACATAATGCAGCCGCACCCACGCGCCATAAGGCTCAGCAATCTCTCCGAGTGTCTGCACCAGCTCTAGCATGCGGGTCTTGACCGGCTTGCCGTCCCAGAAGCCGATGCGGTATTTGACGTCCACCCCATAGGCCGAGGTGTCCTGGCTGATCACCAGCAGTTCCCTGACACCGCCCTCAAACAGCGCGCGTGCCTCGCTCAGCACATCACCAATCGGCCGCGACACCAGATCGCCGCGCATCGAAGGAATAATGCAAAAGGTGCAGCGGTGGTTGCAGCCTTCGCTGATCTTCAGATAAGCATAGTGACGCGGCGTCAGCTTGATACCTGCAATGCCGAAGGAATTGGGCACCAGGTCCACAAACGGGTTGTGCGGCTTGGGCAGGTTCAGGTGCACCGCGTCCATCACCTCCTGGGTGGCGTGCGGGCCGGTCACGGCCAGCACGCTGGGGTGCATCTGCCGCACCAGGTTGCCACCGCCGTCGCCGGCCTTGGCGCCCAGGCAGCCGGTGACGATCACCCGGCCGTTTTCGGCCAGCGCTTCACCGATGGTGTCCAGACTCTCCTTGACCGCATCGTCGATGAAGCCGCAGGTGTTGACAATCACCAGGTCCGCGCCCTCGAAGGTTTTGGAGGTCTGGTAACCCTCGGCGTTCAATTGTGTGAGGATCAGCTCCGAATCGGTCAAGGCCTTGGGACAACCGAGGCTGACAAAACCGACGCGCGGAGCCTTGTTTGAAGAGATGGAGGGTGCGGGAGAAAGGACAGCGCTCATGCCCCTATTGTCTCAGAGCCGACTGTCACGCACTCGCGGCGCCGGAAAGCACCTTCAAGGCACTGTCAGCGCTTCAGGCCGAGGGCAGCCAGCATCTGCTCGCTTTGCTTTTGCATCTGTTCCTGCATCTGCGTGAACACGGTTTTGGACTGCTCGACATAGCTGCCCATCATGCCCTGCATCATCGGCGACTGCGCGTTGATGAACTGCGCCCACAACTCAGGCGTCAGCCCCTTGGACTGCTCGGACATCTTGACCTGCAGGTCCATGAAGGATTGAACATTTTTTTCGAGGTAGCTGCCCATGAAACTCTGCATCGCGTTGCCATAAAAACGGATGATGTTGCCCAGCACCGCCTCGGTGAACATGGGCGCGCCACCGGTCTCTTCTTCCAGAATGATCTGCAACATGATGCTGCGCGTCAGGTCCTCGCCGGTCTTGGCATCACGCACCACAAAGTCAGCCGTGTCCATCACCAGTTGTTTGACATCGGCCAGCGTGATGTAGGTCGAGGTATCGGTATCGTAGAGACGGCGGTTCGGGTACTTTTTGATGATGCGCGGTTTGGCCGCCTTGCCGCTGCCGGCCGCAGCATTGCCCGACGACAGCCCCGGTTCGGTGGTCTGATTTTTTGACGAACTGGTGGGCTTGCTTTTTGGCACTGCGCGAACTCCTGGGGATGGCTGCCTGTGCTGGTGCACAGGTCTGGTTTGCATTCTAGGAAGTATGCATACCAACAATCCTCTTGGTTTACCCTGTGTGCACTGTGGAGACCACAGCAATCAGGAAAATTGAGGGAATTGGTAGGCGCGATTGGACTCGAACCAACGACCCCCACCATGTCAAGGTGGTGCTCTAACCAGCTGAGCTACGCGCCTAAGGACTGTTCGACTCAGTTATTGTAGCAGGGCAAAGCACAGTCCTCGGGCTGCCTGAAATATTTGTCAGCAAAAGTCAGCGCCTTCGTGCCGACCGCACACCCGCGACCTCGGCCACGACCGCCAGCACCTGGTTCAGACGCCCCGACTCCGTCACCTCCACCGTAAAGGTCATCCATGCCGTGCCGCCGCGGTTGTCCTTGACCGATTGCGTCTGCACACCGATCACATTCATTTTTTCTTTGGCAAACACCTCCGAAATATCGCGCAGCAAACCCTGACGATCGGCGGCCTCGATGGTCACGTCGACCGGGTAGACCGAGCCGCCGCTGTTTTTGGACTGACTCCACTCGACCTCGATCACGCGATCGGGGCTGCCTCCGGCCATATTGCGAAAATTACTGCAATCGCTTCGGTGGATGCTCACGCCCTTGCCCTTGGTCACAAAGCCGAGGATGGCGTCTGGGGGTGCGGGCTTGCAGCACTTCGCCAGTTGCGTCAGCAGCGAGTCGATGCCCACCACCAGCACACCACCCTTGCTGCTGCGGCCTGCGGACTTGTCCGGTCTGGCCTTTTTGGCCAGCACATAATCGTCCTGCGTCGGCGCGGGCTCCGGCGGCTTGAGCATGTTTTCAATGGTACGCAGGGACAATTCATCCTTGCCGACCACCTCGAACAAATCCTCGGCACTCTTGAAACCGAGCTGTGCTGCCACATCCTCCAGTTTCATAGTGGTTTTGCCTTCGCGCTGCAGCAGCTTTTCAACCGCCTCGCGCCCACGCGCAACCGTCTGCGTCATGGCTTGCGCGTTGAACCAGGCGCGCACCTTGGACTTGGCGCGGTGGCTCGCCAGGAAGCCCAGCTCGGGATTGAGCCAGTCGCGCGAGGGGCCGCCCTCTTTGGCAGTCACCACCTCGACGGTTTGCCCGTTTTGCAGCGGCGTGTTCAGCGGCACCATGGCGCCGTCCAGCCTTGCGCCGCGGCAGCGGTGGCCCAGACTGGTGTGCACGCTGTAAGCAAAGTCCAGCGCCGTCGCGCCCTGGGGCAACTCGACCACGGCCGCATCGGGCGTCAGCACATAGATGCGATCCTCGAACAGGCCCTGCTTGGACTCACGCGCCTTCGCCGATGCCGGTCCCGACAGGTCGCGTTCCCAGGCCAGAAGCTGACGCAGCACGGCAATTTTTGCGTCGTACTCGCTACTGGCCGAAACACCGCTGTAACCCTTGGCACCGGCTTCCTTGTAGGCCCAGTGTGCGGCGACACCATGTTCGGCATGGTCATGCATGGCCTGGATGCGTATCTGGATTTCGACCGCGCGCTGTTGCGCGTCGCGGACCACGGTGTGCAGCGACTGATAGCCGTTGGACTTGGGCTTGGCGATGTAGTCGTCGAACTCCCCTTCCACCGGCGTGAAGTTGGCGTGCACGAAACCGAGCGCCGCATAACAACCCTTCACATCGGCGGCAATCACGCGCAGGGCGCGGATGTCGAAGACCTGCTCGAAGTCCAGCGACTTGCCGCGCATTTTTTTGACAATGCTGTAGATGTGTTTGGGCCGACCCTGAACCAGCGCTGCAATCCCGCCGCTGTTGAGGTCGCGCTCAAGCTGAGCGCGCAAGGCCTCCATGAAGCCTTCACGCTCGGCACGTTTTTCATCCAGCAGGCGCGCGATCTGTTTGTAGGTATCGGGTTCGAGAAAACGGAAGGCCAGGTCCTCCATCTCCCATTTGATCTGCCAGATGCCCAGCCGGTTGGCCAGTGGCGCGAACACATGCAGCGACTCGCGCGCCACAGCCAGCGGGGGCTGTTGGCGAATCGTTGCAAAGTGGCGCAAGGTCTGCAGCCGTGATGCCAGTCGCAGCATGACCACCCGCAAGTCACGCGAAAACGCCAGCAGCATCTTGCGAACATTCTCGGTTTGCGCGGCAGGGTCTTCCGTCAGTTGCGCCTTGGCATTGGCGGCGCGAGCCTGCTTTTGCACATTCACCAGCTTGGTGGTTTCCATGGCCAGTGCTGCGAAGTTGGCGCCAAAGGCCTTGGCAATGACCTCCTGAGGCTTGTTCAGGTGTGCGCAGGCATGCACCAGGTAGGTGGCAGCCTGCATCGCCTCAGAGCCGCCTATGGTTTTGAGGATCGCCGCCACCGCGTCCGCATGGGCCAGGATGTTTTCGCCCGTGTCCAGCATCTCGCTGGCGATCAACGGCTCGGCAAAGGCGCGCGCGCGTACCAGGGCATGCGGCTGGTCCGACAGGCTGTCCGCAGTCGCCGTCACGATGGACGCGTTGACACTGTGTGAAACGGGTATTGCGGTCGAGGCACCCTGCCCGACCCCGGTATTTTTCATGGCGAGGCTTCAGACAAAAAGAAAATCACTGACCGTGCTGACCTGGTCCAGCGTCACCAACGTGGGCGCATGCCCCACGCCTTCAAATTCCACCACCCGCCCGCGTGGTCCCCGCTGGGTCATGACCAGCGCGGTATCGTGGCTGAGAAGGTCCGACTCGGCACCACGCAAGATCAGCACCGGCGCCTGGATCTGATCGTAGAGCTGCCACAACATCGCCTCGCCTTGGCGTGCAGATTCCTCGGTCGCCGCACGCACCACAACGGCAATCGCCGGGTCGTAATGCAGCATCACGCGGCCATCTTCAGCATCCGGCACGGGCTTGACCATATGTCGCGACAAAGCCAACCATTGCTCGGGCGTGTGCGGGCCGAAACTCGTAGACACGGCCCACATCGCATCGGCAGCTTGTTGCAGCGAGTCGAAATGCCCGGCCTTGCCGAGATAGGCCGCAATGCGCTGAATGGCCGTCCATTCGATGGCCGGTCCCACATCGTTGAGCACCAGCTTGCGCACCGGCGCAGGCAAGGGCGAGCCGGGCTGGCTGGCAATTGCCATCCCGATCAGCCCGCCCATGCTGGTGCCGACCCAGTCCAGCGTGGTCACGGGTGCTTGGTGGTTCAAGTGGGCCAGCAACGTCACCATGTCGGCGGCGTACTGCGGTATCTGGTAGGCCATCGGGTCCTTGAGCCAGTCGCTCTGCCCGCGGCCGGCCACGTCCGGACATACCACACGCGCCTGATCTGCCAGGTAGCCGGCCAGCACATCAAAATCCCTGCCCTGCCGCGACAAGCCATGCACACACACCACCACGTGCGGATTTTCCGCATCGCCCCACTGCCAATACGCCATGCGATGACCGCCGGCGGCGTCGGCACAGGGTAAGTAGTTCAGCGTAGGTTCGGTCATTGCGCGGGAATCCAGGTTGGAAGCTTGATAATTGACGAAGCCGCTTTTCAGCGTTTCGATTGCATCGTAAATCATCCGGAGAAAAAACTTCATGCTCAAAGGTAAAACTGCCCTCGTGACCGGCTCCACCAGCGGCATCGGTCTGGGAATCGCCAGGGCGCTGGCGCAACAGGGCGCCAATATCGTGCTCAACGGCTTCGGCGATACCGACGGACCGCAGGCGGAAATTGCCGCCTGCGGCGTCAAGGTGGCCTACCACGGTGCCGACATGAGCAAGCCTGCGGAGATCGAAGCCATGATGGCGTTTGCGGCCACGAAGTTCGGCCAGGTGGACATCCTTGTCAACAACGCCGGCATCCAGCATGTGGCAAAGATCGAGAACTTTCCGGTCGAGCGTTGGGACGCGGTCATCGCCATCAACCTCAGCAGCGCCTTCCATGCCACACGCCGGGCCCTGCCCGCCATGCAGGCTGCTGATGGCGGCAGGGGATGGGGACGTATCCTCAATGTGGCCTCAGTGCATGGACTGGTCGGTTCGGCAGAGAAATCCGCCTATGTCGCAGCCAAACACGGCATCGTCGGCCTGACCAAGGTCACCGCGCTGGAAAACGCCACCACGGGTGTCACCTGCAATGCCATCTGCCCGGGTTGGGTGTTGACCCCGCTGGTACAAAAACAGGTCGATGCCAAAGCTGCCGCCGGCAACATCTCCAACGACGAGGCGACTCGCCAATTGCTCGGCGAAAAGGAGCCGTCGATGCAGTTCACCACGCCCGAAGAGCTGGGCGCGCTGGCGGTGTTTTTCTGTTCACCCGCCGGCAACAATGTGCGCGGCGTGGCCTGGAACATGGACGGGGGCTGGGCAGCACAATAGGCCTGCACCAGCGACCTCCGCCGATAGCGCGGCGGTTTCACCCATGCCTTGGGTTCCTCGCTTTGTCCTACAAACGGGACAGTGCGGTTCTGACATCACTTCCTGAAGACCACCCTAAATTGGTGCTTGTATTCAGCGTGCCCACGCCTCTTTTAGGGCCTGGTTTGTCATCCAACAAGGAGTCATCGTGATCCCATCCAAGAAAACTTTATCCACCATCGCTTTCGCGGTAGCCGCATTCGCTGCTGCGTCCGGAGTCAGCGCTCAAACCACGAACACTTCAGCTTCAGGTAACACCTCCTGGTATGCACCCAACAGTGCGTACATCGGTTTCAACGCCGGGCAATCGAGTTATCGTCAAGGCTGCGGCACTGGCGCCTTCAACTGTGGCGACAAGGATGATGCTTACAGCATCTATGGCGGCAGCATGCTGAACAATAACTTCGGCCTGGAGCTCGGTTACATCAACATGGGGGACATCGCCCGCGGCGGTGGCACGACCAAGGCCCAGGGCGTAAATCTGAGCCTGGTAGGCAAGCTGCCACTGAGCCAGTCTTTTGGCCTGTTTGGCAAGGTCGGCACCACCTACGGCCGCACCAGCGTGTCGTCCCTACCCGGTTCGGGCGTCCCTGCCGGTAACGAAGACGGTTTTGGACTGTCCGTCGGCGCCGGGGTGAGCTACGATTTCTCCGAGCGCTGGTCGGCGGTCCTGCAATGGGATCGTCACGATTTCAAATTCGCTGGTGCCGGACGCGAAAATATCAACGCCACCACCGTCGGTCTGAAGTACCGCTTCTAAAAACCGTCAGCCATCGGGATAGGGGCCGATCATCGCTGACCGGACCCCTCCCACACCACCCGGCATGCGGGCCCGCACCGGGCGGTTCGAGAAGTTGAGGTCATGAGAGTCGGGGCAATCCCATCGTGTCGAACCAAGCGATGGTCAGCACGCTATTGAGCAGCTTCCCGCTGTTGCGCCACCAGCGGCGGCTGTTCGCCGCCACCCGCCTTGCAACTCCGGACGCGGCCCCCAGTGCTCGCAGCTCGCGATTGATGGTCGTGCCGCGCCGCCACTGCTTGAGCTCAATGGCGCGTAGCCGGTGGCGCAGTCCCCCGTCCCGCTCGCGCCAGATTCCAGGCGTTTGCGCCAGTCCGAAATACGCCTTCCAGCCTAGCAAGTAAGGCCGCAGCCCTTCCACCACCTGGCTCATGCTGCGTCCGCCACTGCGGCGCCTCAGCCACCGAACCCTCTGCTTGAACGTCGCCAGCGGTTTGCTCGCCACCTTGCGTTTGACCGTCCCATCCCGTGCCACCCAGAAGCTGTAGCCCAGGAATTTGCGGCTGAACACGCTGGCAACCGCGCTCTTGGCTTCGTTGATCGTCAGTTTGAGCTTGCCGTACAGGCCGCGCAACAGCGCCATCGCCCGCTCACCCGCGCGGCGGCTGCGAACGTACACGTTGCCGTCGTCGGCGTAGCGTGCAAAGCAGTGGCCCCGCCGCTCCAACTCCTTGTCCACCTCGTCAAGCAATACATTTGCCAGCAACGGCGACAGGGCTCCGCCTTGCGGCGTGCCATGATGCCTTTGCTGCACCACACCATCACTCATGATCCCGCTGTTCAGATAGGCCCGGATCAGTCGGATCACTCCAGCTTCACCGATTCGTCTCTTTAGGCGGTCAATCAGGATGTCGTGATTGACACGGTCAAAGAATTTCTCCAAGTCCACGTCCGCCACGAAGCGCCGACCAGACTGAACATACGCCTGCGCGGCCAATACCGCGCCCTGCGCACGCCGTCCCGGCCGAAAGCCATGGCTGTGCTCGCTGAAGGTGGGGTCCACAATCGGCTGGAGCACCTGTAGCAGCGCCTGCTGGATCAGTCGGTCCGTCACCGTCGGGATGCCCAGCTCACGCTCGCCCCCATCCGGCTTGGGGATCGTCACCCGTCGCACCGGACTGGGCCGGTACGTTCCTGCCAGCAGTTGCTCGCGGATCACGGGCCACGCGGTTTGCAGATGTCGGCCCGTCTGGTCTGTGTCCAGTCCGTCCACGCCCGCCACCCCTTTGTTGGCCCGCACCCGCTTGAACGCGCGTTGCAGGTTGTCTCTCTCTCTCTCTCTCTCTCTCTCTCTCTCTCTCTCTCTCGTCAGCGCCGCTTGGCAAGCAGCGCTGTCCCTGTGCTCTTGGTGTCACGTCGCGGGCCGCCGGCTTCGTCGCTGACGGGTTCACACACGGCTTCACCGTACGCTTGCCCCATCCGCCCCGCTCGCGCGGGCATCTGACACTGTGCCTGTGACATCAACATGGCCATCGAACACTCCTTCTCGTTTGGCCCTTCGCTTTCGGTCTTGGCTTGTGACAAGCGTTGCCTACGGCTACTACGACCTCTGCTGACTTCTCGCTCCGACTTGCGCCCTCGCCCTTTCAGGCATGAGGCGCGATCTCCCCAGGTAAGAGCGCACTCCTTCATCACACAACCGCCGGATTTACGCCGCCTTGCTTTGATCACGGGAGCTTTGCGGTTTCATGCCCGCTCGCCCTGCTTGGCAACGCCTTCTATCCGGTTCTTGTCCATCGGCTCGCAATTTATGCTCCACGCTTCCTTCCCACACTCGGTCGCCCTCATGCAGTTGCGCTTCACTTCGTTCGTTGTGATCAAC
>NZ_JAUYEY010000025.1 GCF_030689685.1 Polaromonas sp.
CCGCGTGGCGGTCAGCATGCCCGAGTCCCTCGGACAAATGAGAGATGTAACGATTGAACTCCTTGGCTGCGTCCATAAAGCCTCCGGTCAGAATTGATGCTATTGAAATAATAGCATATTTTATGACACAGTAAGACTAAGGGCCCGTTCAGGAATAACTTGCACATTTGACTCGCCAGCTTCGGGCGCGCTGCGTTGTTGCGAATCGCTTGTGTGGCATAGCCACACGGCACGCTTCGCGCCTAGCATCGCATCCCGAATCCGACGGCCAAATGCACAACTTATTCCCGAACGGGCCCTAACGCCCGCGCAGAAACAGGCTGTCGAGCTCTTTGACCGTGATCTGCCGCCAGGTCGGGCGGCCGTGGTTGCACTGGTCGGAGCGCTCGGTGGCTTCCATCTGGCGCAGCAGGCCGTTCATCTCGTCGATGGTCAGTTTGCGGTTGGCGCGCACCGCGCCGTGGCAGGCCATGGTGGACAGCAACTCGTTTTGCGCGCGCTGGATCACGGTGCTGGCGTCGTGTTGCGCCAGCTCGGCCAGCACGCTGCGCGCCAGTTCCACCGCATCACCCTGCGCGAGGCTGGTGGGCACGGCACGCACAGCCAGGGTGCGCGGCGAAAACGGGGTGATCTCCAGCCCCAGCGCCTGCAGGGTGTCGGTGTGCGCCTCGGCTGCGGCCACCTCCTGGGGCGAGGCGGCAAAGGTGGCCGGAATCAGCAGCGGCTGGCTGCTTATGCTGGCCGTGTCCATCTGGCTTTTCAGGCGCTCATACACAATGCGCTCATGGGCCGCATGCATGTCCACAATCACCAGGCCCTGCGTGTTTTCAGCCAGGATGTAGATGCCCTGCAACTGCGCGATGGCACGGCCCAGCGGCCAGTCGCCGGGGGGCAGATCGGTCGCAGCCGTTTGGGCTGAGCCTGGCCTGTCCTGAGCTTGACGATGGGTCGAAGCCTCTGTGGTGTGAAACCCTTCGACAGGCTCAGGGCGAACGGTGGAGGGAGACGGTGCCGGCCACATGGCCTCAAAGTCAGAGACGTGCGGGCTCGCCCTGTACCCCTGATTTGCTCCGAAATTGATAGCTGGTTGCGCCCATGGGGAAAGGGCTGGAGCCTGATTTGACTCAATATTTGCAGCGGCCAGCGCGGTGGCTGCCGCACGCGGCGCAGCCAGCGCGTTTTCAACCGCATGGCGCACCGCCTGATGGATCTCGCGGCTGTCGCGAAAACGCACCTCGATCTTGGTCGGGTGCACATTGACGTCCACCCGTGTCGGGTCCAGGCTCACATACAGCGCATAAACCGGCTGGCGGTGGCCGTGCAACACGTCTTCGTAGGCGCTGCGTGCGGCATGGCTCAAGACCTTGTCGCGCACATAACGGCCATTGACATAGGCAAATTGCTGGTCGGCGCGGGAGCGCGCCGCATCCGGAATGCCGGCCCGCCCGGTGACGCGCACCTGGCCCGAGCTGTAGTCCACTGCCACGCTTTGGCCCAGCAACTCGCTGCCCAGCACATCGGCCAGGCGCTGCTCGTGCGCGTCATCGCCCGTGCAGGCACGCCACTGTTCCACCAGCTTGCCTTCGTGCCAGATGGCAAAACCGACGTCGGGCCGCACCAGCGCATGGCGGCGCACCGCCTCGATGCAGTGCGCCAGCTCGGTGGCATCGGTCTTCAAGAACTTGCGGCGTGCCGGTGTGGCGTAAAACAGCTCGCGCACCTCCACCGTTGTGCCGCGGTTGCGCGCCGTCGGCTTGAGTTCGCCGGAGCGGCCGTCGAGCTGCCAGGCGTGGCTGTCGCCCTCTGCCCGGGACAACAGGCTCATGTCGGCAATCGAATTGATGGCGGCCAGCGCTTCGCCTCTGAAACCCATGGTGACGACGGACTCCAGGTCCTGCAGCGACGAAATTTTGCTGGTGGCATGCCGCCTGAGGGCCACCGCCAGTTCGTCGCGCGGGATGCCGGAGCCATCGTCCTCGACAGCAATCAACCGCACGCCGCCGGCCAGCAGCCGCACCGTGACCTGCGTGGCGCCAGCGTCCAGCGCGTTGTCCACCAGCTCGCGCACCACCGATGCCGGGCGTTCCACCACCTCGCCAGCGGCGATCTGGCTGATCAACTCGTCGGGCAGTTCGCGGATGGGACGGCGGGGAGGGGTGGAGGCGGCAGGGGTCACCTTGTGATTTTAGGGGAAGTGTTATTTGGCTTGTTCGCGCTTCTGATGTCGGTGGTTTACCAGCAAGCCGGGGGTTGCCCGGCGGCAAGTAACTTTCTTTTGCGTCGCCAAAAGAAAGTGAGTAGCCGCCGGGCTACCCCGGCTTGTTCGAAGCACCCACAAAGCACAAGCTGGCAAAGTCTGAATTTCGGCATGTCAAAATCAGGCCATGGAAATTATCGCCTTTCTGATCGACTTCATCCTGCATGTGGACAAACACCTGGAGGCTTTCACCCGCGCTTACGGCATGTGGGTTTATGCCCTGCTGTTTCTGATTGTTTTTGTTGAAACCGGCGTGGTGGTCATGCCATTTTTGCCCGGGGACTCGCTGCTTTTTGTAGTGGGCGCCCTGTGCGGTATCGGGCTGCTGAGCCTGCCGCTGGCCATGGGCCTGCTGGTGGTGGCTGCAATTCTTGGCGACCAGTGCAACTATTTGATTGGCCGTTACTTCGGGCCCAAGGTGTTTCAGTGGGAGCAGTCGCGTTTCTTCAACAAACGCGCGTTTAACCAGGCGCATGAGTTTTACGAACGTTACGGCGGCATCACCATCATCCTGGCGCGTTTCATGCCATTTCTACGTACCTTTGCGCCGTTTGTGGCGGGCGTGGCCGAGATGAACCGCGCGAAATTCACGGCTTACAACGTGATTGGCGCCCTGATCTGGGTGGTCGGCTTGACCGGCGCGGGTTATATTTTCGGCAACCTGCCGTGGGTGCAGGCCAACTTGAGCAAGATCATCTGGGCGATGATCCTGATTCCCGGCCTGCTTGTGCTGTACGGTGCCTGGAAGGCCAGCCGCAGCAAGGCGACAGCAGCCGTTGCGCCCCGATAAATACCGGGTTCAAGGCGCACCTGCGCCATGTACGGCTGATCATAAGTAAGCGTATCATTTCTCCTGATCCAATCGCCGGACTGTTGAGATGAACGCGCCAAACCCATCGGACTCTGTACTCTCGCGCTGGAACACGCCGGGCTCCAGCCGCGTGCCCTTCTGGGCCTACACCGACGCACAGCTTTACCAGCGCGAGCTGGAGAAGATTTTTTATGGCCCGCACTGGGGTTACGTCGGGCTGGAGGTTGAAATCCCCAACCTGGGTGACTTCAAGCTCAGCCATGTTGGCGAGCGCCAGGTGATTCTGGTGCGTGACCGTGTGGCGCCCAAAGACCGGGCCACAGACAACGGCATTCGTGTGGTGGAAAACCGCTGCGCGCATCGCGGCGTGCGCTTCTGCCAGAAGCTAGAGGGCAATGCCCGCAGCTTTGTCTGCCCCTACCACCAGTGGACCTACAAGCTCAACGGCGACCTGGCGGGCCTGCCGTTCAAGGACGGCGTGAAGGACGGCGACTGTATCAACGGTGGCATGCCCGCAGGTTTTGAGCTGAAAGACCATGGCCTGACGAAGCTGCGCGTGGCGGTGTTGCACGGCCTGGTGTTTGCAACTTTCAGTGATGCGGCGGAGCCGCTGCAAGATTACCTGGGCCCGAATGTCATGCCCTGGCTGGAGCGTATCTTCAAAGGCCGGCCGCTCACCTTGCTGGGCTACAACCGCCAGCGCATTCCGGGCAACTGGAAGCTGATGATGGAAAACATCAAGGATCCGTACCACCCGGGGCTGCTGCACACCTGGTTTGTGACTTTTGGCCTGTGGCGCGCCGACCAGAAAAGCCGCATGGTGATGGATGCGCATGGCCGCCATGCGGTGATGATCTCGCGCCGCAACGAAGGCGGGCAGGCCGCCGTAACGGAGGGCGTGACGTCTTTCAAAGCCGGCATGACGCTGCACGATGATCGCCTGCTTGATGTGGTGCCCGAAGCCTGGTGGACCGTGCCCGACCCCTCGCAGCCCGGCAGCGACATCACACCCACCGTGACCATGATCACGTTATTCCCCAGCCTGATCATCCAGCAGCAAGTCAACTCGCTGAGCACGCGCCACATTGTGCCGCGCGGTGAAGGTGAGTTTGACTTTGTCTGGACGCATTTCGGTTTTGCCGACGACACGCCGGAGATGACACAGCGCCGGCTGCGCCAGGCCAACCTGTTTGGGCCGGCGGGTTTTGTCAGCGCCGACGACGGCGAGGTCATCGAGTTCAGCCAGGACGGCTTCCGCCAGGGCGGCGAGGCGGGCGCTACCCTGTGCGAGCTGGGCGGTACCGGCACCGAGATGACAGAACACATGGTGACCGAAACCCTGATCCGCAGCATGTATGCCTACTGGAAGAAAGTGATGGCGGTATGAGCGCACTTGGCGAGGGGCCCCACAAAGTGGGGATCGACATAGCGCGAATGCCGCCGGTCGCCGACACCTGGGTGTTGGCAGAGGGTGTAATGAAGGAGGCGGCGGTATGAGCGGCGTGACACTGGAGCGCCTGCAGCTACAGCACGAGGTGGACCAGCTTTATGCCGCCTACGCTTCAGCGCTCGATGAAAAACGTTTTGATGCCTGGCCGGAATTTTTTCTGGAGGACGGGCGTTACACCCTGCAGGCCCGGGAAAACTTTGACCGGGGTCTGCCGCTGGCTCTGATGGACCTGGAGAGCCGGGGCATGATGAAAGACCGCGTGTACGGCATCACCCAGACGATTTACCACGGGCCGTATTACACGCGGCATGTCATCAGCCCGGCGCAGGTCTTGTCGCAAGAAGGGGACCTCATCACGGCGCAGGCCAATTACGCGGTGTTTCGTACGCGGCCCGCAGGTGTCAGCGAGGTTTACAACGTGGGGCGCTACATCGACGCGATCATCCGGACAGACGCAGGGCTGAAGTTCAAGCGGCGGCTGTGTGTCTATGACAGCGAGATGATTCTTAATTCGCTGATTTACCCGGTGTGAGAGCAGGCGGCCAGCCGCTTCAGCCGTTCGGACTGACTGCGGCCTACCCCGGCTTGCCGAGGAGTGGACGCTTAGCGCTTCTGATCCTGCTTCTTGCCGATTTCACTGCCGATCACCGCGCCGGCTGCTGCGCCGCCCACAGTGCCCAGTGTGCCGCCGCCCAGCGCGCTGCCTGCTACGCCGCCGAGCACAGCGCCGGTGCCAGTGCCGATTTGCTGGTTGGTCAGCGGGGTGCTGCAGCCGGTCAGGGCGATCAGGGATGCGGCTGCGGCTGCCATCAAAATGTTGGTTTTCATGTTGTTCACCTTTTGTTTGCGTTGCAGGCTAATCGCCTGTGATTCACACTTTAGGTTCGCTGACGGCGTCATCCTGTAGGAAGTGGACTAGGTTGGCTGTCGGCTGCTTGCGGAATTCCTGCAAAGCAAGCGCCATAATTTCGGGGCAAAAACCTGGGGCAACACTTATAGAATGGCTCTATGGCGCTTGATCTCTCCCATCTCATTGCCTCTTTGGGCGCGCTGGAACGCGCGCAAGGCATTCCGGCCGACGCAGCCGCGAGGGACAAGTTGCCGCCGACGGTGCGTGAGGCCGTCAGGGCCGGTGTTATCCAGACCTTTTTTCGCTCAGCATCCGATTTTTGCCTGAAGCCCAACGTGCCCTGAAAGCACTTGAAGCCAAAAATGATTGATCTCGCGCCCAGGCACATGGCGACGGTGCAGCAGGTGCTGGCGGCGCAACTGCCCGGCATGCCTGTTTATGCTTTTGGCTCTCGAGTCATGGGCAAGGCAAAGAAATTTTCTGATCTTGACTTAATGGTGCGTTCAGACCACGCCGTGTTATGGCGCGACCTCGCCCTTGTTCGCGAGGCGTTTGAAGAGTCGGATTTACCCATCATGGTGGATGTGCTTGACTGGAGCGCCTGCAGCGAAACTTTCAGGGCCTTGGTGGAACCGCAACTTGTCCCCATCCCTGCCGTAAATCCTGGATAAGCACCCGAAGTCAAAAACTGCCGCCAGAGCTAAAGAGGCCGGTTGCGCGCCAGCGGCGGGTTCTTCGCAAAGTAACGGCCGATACCGCGCATCAGTGCGTCGGCAAGCTGAATCTGGTAGTCGTCGCTGCGCAGCTTGGCTTCTTCATCGGGGTTGCTGATAAAAGCGGTTTCGACCAGCACGCTGGGAATGTCGGGTGCCCTGAGCACGGCAAACCCGGCCTGCTCCACACGCGGTTTGTGCAGCTTGCCGACGCTGCCGATCTCGCCCAGCATCGCGCTGCCGAGTTTGAGGCTGTCGTTGATCTGCGCGGTGGTGCTCATGTCGAGCAGGGCTTTTTGTACGTGAGCGTCTTTGGCCTTGACGTTGACGCCGCCGACCAGGTCGGCGGAATTTTCCTTGTCGGCGATCCAGCGCGCCGCGCTGCTGGTGGCGCCTTTTTCACTGAGGGCGAACACACTGGCGCCCTGCGGTCGCGGCGTGAAAAACGCATCGGCATGGATGCTGATGAACAGGTCGGCCTGCACCCGCCTGGCTTTTTGCACGCGGATGTGCAGCGGCACGAAAAAGTCGGCGTCGCGCGTGAGGTAGGCGCGCATGTTGGGGACGGCATTGATGCGGTCACGCAGGCGCAGCGCAATTTGCAGCACCACATCTTTTTCGCGCGTGCCGCCGGGGCCGATGGCCCCCGGGTCTTCACCGCCGTGGCCGGGGTCCAGCGCCACGATGATCAGGCGGTCCGTCTTGTTGCGGCTGCCGGCGCCGGCACCCACGGTTTCGGACGGCGCTTTGGGCGCTGCGGCGATGACGGGCGGTTTGTCGGCAGCGGTTGCGGGCGGCGGGGCGGCTGGTGCAGGCCGGTCGGTTTGTTTGGCAATCAGCTCGCCCAGCCGATCGACGGCCTGCGGCGCCGCAGCAAGTGGTGGTTTGTCCTTGAGGCGCTCGGCAATCAGCGCCGCCAGCGGATCCACCACCTGGGTCGGGTAGAGGTCGAACACCAGCCGATGCTGGTAAGCCGCGACCGGCTGTAGCGTGAACACCTGCGGCAGCATGGGCTGCTTGAGCTCGACCACCAGGCGCACCACGCCGGGCGCGTTTTGCCCCACGCGTATGCCGGAGATGTTCGGATCGTCGGGTTTGACCTTGGCCACCAGCTCGCGCAGGGCCGGAATCAGGTCGATGCCTTCAATGTCCACCGCCAGCCGCGGCGGCTCGGCGATGAAATAGTACTTGGTCTTGAGCCCCACGTCGGACTCGATCGTGACCCGGCTGTAGTCCTTGGACGGCCAGACCCGCACCGCCAGGATGCTCGCGCCGCGCGCGATCTGCTGCACGCCCAGCAACAGCACCAAGCTGCCCATCTGCAGCGCGCTGCGCCGGTTCAGTCCACTTTTGCTGGCGCTCATGGCAGCAGCGCCGCGCCGGCATCGCTGCGGGCGGTGAGGGTGACGGCGCGCACATCGCCGTCCTGCAATTCGAGTGCGATGTCCAGGTCAGCGGCAGGCAGATGCTCGCCGGCTTTCTCCGGCCACTCCACGAGCTTCAGGCCGGTGCTGGCGAAGATGTCGCGAAAGCCGGCTTCTTCCCACTCGTCCGGATCGTTGAAGCGGTAAAAGTCGAAATGCCAGATGTAAAGCGCGCCGCCGGGTGCGTCGTCGACGGTATAGGGCTCGACCACCGCATAGGTCGGGCTCTTGACACGGCCCGCCACACCGAGGGCTTTGAGCAGATGCCGCACAAAGGTGGTTTTGCCGCTACCGAGGTCGCCGTGCAGCGCGATCAGCACATTGCGGCCGACCACACTGCCTTGCAGCTTCGCGGCGAGCGCTGTTGCGAAGGCCCGTGTGTCGTCCTCGGTCGCCCAGGCAATACTTTTTACAATGAGCGGGTGATCGTCAATAGCCATCAATTCGTTTCTCAAATTCAAACGTGGGCGCGCGAGCTTGGATTTTCGCAAATTGGCATTGCAGGTGTTGATTTGTCATCGGCAGAGCCCGGATTATCGGCCTGGCTGGCCGCTGGCTTTCATGGTGACATGAATTACATGGCCGCGCACGGCCTCAAGCGCGCGCGCCCGGCCGAGCTGGTGCCCGGCACCGTCAGCGTGATAACCGCGCGCATGGACTACCTGCCCGCATCCACGCCGCAGGCGCCAGGCCAGTGGCAGGCGATGGAGCTGGCGCGGCTGGAGCGGCCCGGCGAAGCCATCGTGTCGGTCTATGCGCGGGGCCGCGACTACCACAAGGTCATGCGAACACGCCTGCAGAAGCTGGGGGAAAAAATTGCCGGCCACGTGCAGCCCATGGGCCACCGCGCTTTCACCGATTCCGCGCCGGTGCTGGAGGCAGAGCTGGCCTCGCGCAGCGGCCAGGGCTGGCGCGGCAAACACACGCTGCTGCTCAATCGCGAAGCCGGCTCCATGTTTTTTCTCGGCGAGATTTATGTCGATGTGGCGCTGCCGCCCAGCGAGCCAGTGACGCCGCATTGCGGCAGTTGCAGCGCCTGTATAGCTATTTGTCCGACGCAGGCCATCATCGCGCCGCACCGGCTTGACGCCAGGCGCTGCATCTCCTACCTGACCATTGAACATGCGGGCGCCATCCCGCTGGAACTGAGGCCGCTGATCGGCAACCGCATCTACGGCTGTGACGACTGCCAGTTGACCTGCCCCTGGAACAAGTTTGCGCAGCGCAGTGCTTTGCCGGACTTTGACGAACGTGCGGGCCTGAGCGGCCAGCAACTGACCACGCTGTTTGCCTGGACCGAAGAAGAGTTTTTGCGTTACACCGAAGGCAGCGTGATCAGGCGCATTGGGCATGCGCGCTGGCTGCGCAACATTGCGGTGGCCATGGGCAATGCCCTGCACGCCGGCGGCAATGACGGGAGCGCACTGCGGGCTGCCTTGCTGGCGCGGCGTGATCATGCCAGTGAGGTGGTGCGTGAACATGTGGCGTGGGCCCTTTCCGCGCCGATTATGAATCAAATCGGCCTCCAGCCCATATCCAGCGGTCGTGAGTAGCTCCTGATTTTGTAGCATTTTGTGCAGCTATTGACCCCTCCCTATAATCATTCGATGCCAACAACCCCGTCCTCCCGCCCGCTTTGGGCCCGTCTTGCCGCGTGGCTGGGGTTTGTGGCCGTGTTTGCCGCGTTGCTCGCGCCGGTGTCCATGCTGGCCGAGGACGTGCGCACCGGCCAGCTAGGGGGGCTGTGCAGCGCAACCGGCGCTGGCCAGCCGGGCAGCGAGGACGCTTCATCTGCCAACGGCCACTGCGACCTTTGCGGTTCGACCGGACTGGCTTTGCTGCCGCTGGAACAAACCGGCATCTGTCACGCCGCCGCCGCGATGGCGGTTGTCTTCCAGGATGCCCTGCGTTCGACCTCCTCGCCGGGGCTGCCCTTCAGCCGCGGCCCGCCTGCACTTTGAACTGAACAAGCGCTTGTCATTGCGGGCTTGGCCCGCGATCCCCGCAGTGGGCCCGAACAGTGGTTCCTGCGATAAGGATCACGGGTCACCCGGGATGACGAACCCGGGGCAACACGCCCTTTATTTTCATTTCAACCGGCCGAAGTCCAGGCACATCACCGTTGACTCGCCGGCTGAGTTACCTTTATTTCCACGAAAGAACCCCTCATGAAATCAAAAATCTTGGTCATGCTGCTGGCCTTGTCGGGCGTCGCCCTGCATGCGCAAACTGTCGAAGTCAGGGACGCCTGGGTGCGTACCGCCGTGCCCGGCCAGTCAGGCACCGGTGCCTTCATGTCCATCACCGCCAAAGACGGCGCCAAGCTGGTCGGCGCTTCGTCGCCGCTGGCCGGCGTGGCCGAAGTCCACGAGATGAAAATGGAAGGCGATGTCATGCGCATGCGCGCCGTGCCTGTGCTGGATCTGCCGGCCGGAAAAACCGTGCAGCTCAAGCCCGGTGGTTACCACATCATGCTGATGGAGTTGAAACAGGCCCTGCCCAAAGGCAGCACCGTGCCGCTGACCCTGACCCTCAGAGACGCCAAAGGCCAGGAGAGCAAGGTGGCGCTGAAACTGCCAGTGGCCGCGACGGCGCCAGGCGCCGCAACGGCTGGCCACGCGGGCGGCCACAAACACTGACTATTGACTATTCCAGTTACACGACAGTGAATTGGACGGCTCTCACCCTCGCCCTCTGGGAGAGGGTCGGGGTGAGGGGTGGAGTGTGCCGGCTGTCATGAGTTTTGAAACGCTCACTGTTTGACTTTTCCGCCGAGCCGGCGGTAGACCGTCGCGCGGCTGATGCCCAGCGCGCGCGCGGCTTTCATGACGTTGCCCTTGGCTTCGTTGACGGCTTTGCGGATCAGCGCCGTTTCGAGATCTCTCAAAGGCAGCGCAGGCGCTGCAACGGGGGTGCCAAGCCGGCCCGGCGCGGCCACCTGCCCGCGCAGCAGCGGCAGCGCATGCAGGCGCAGGCCGGACCACAGCGGTACGTCCATGGCCTGCGGATAACCGAGCGTGTCGCTTTTTGCAGCGTCAAACAGCATCTCGTAAGGCATGGCGAACAGTTCGCTGCAGTGCACCGCAGCCGGGCTGCCGGCCTGCAGTGCCGGCACCATTTGCCGCGCCGCCGGGTTGGCACCAGTGACCCAGCCGTCCGGGTCCAACCCAATGAGGCCGTCCATGTCGTCACCCAGGCTGTGGCTGGACCAGTTCAGGCGAATCAGCAAGTCGTGCGGCCGACTCTGGATCAAGGCGTTTTCAATGCTGCGCGCCGACTGCTCCACCAGGTGTTTGAGCTCCGGGCGCTCCACCGTGTCCACGCCGGTCAGGTCCAGCATGCCGGCGCAAGTGCCGTCCGGGCCGAACAGCGGCGCACCGGCGCAGCTATAGGCCGAGTTGGCGTTGAAAAAATGCTCGCCGCGGTGCAGCCAGACCGGCTGCAGTTCGGTCAGCGCCGCACCGATGGCGGTGGTGCCCACGCTGTCCTCGGACAGGTCCACGCCGATGCGGGTGATCAGGTCGACGCGCCGGTCGCGCCGGTCGATCACGCCATTGAAATCCACCACCACGCCCTGCGCGTTGGTGAGGATGGCGAAGTAACGGGTGCTGGCAATCGCGGCGCCCAGTTTCTCCAGCACCGGGCGCGCGGCCTGCACCAGCACATGGTTGGCTTCTTCGGTGCGGCGCAGGGCTTGCGGCGGCATGATGTCGAAGCTGACCTGCTGCTCTGGCCTTTGACCATTGACAAGGCAGCGCTGCCAGGAGCGCGCTATCCAGGAATCGGTCCAGCCGCCGGACTGGCTGTTGCCGTCGTGTAGCACGGCCTGGCGCGCCTGCGCGATTTGCTGCAGGCGTTGTTCTGGAGAGGACGGGAGGACGGTCAGCATGGTTGTAAAAATGAGGTGGGGGCAGCCTACCAGACCTGACGGAACCTCGCTGGGGCGCCGGACAGGGAATGTTCCATTTTGAGAATTTCAGAAGGCTTTGGCAAGGCTTCTAGGGTTTAACCTAGGCGGGCGTGAGGTGGGCACTTTAACAATGGATCGTTTTATCCGCAGCCAATCAAATAGCCATCAGGAGACAAGCCCATGCAAGTTCAATTCAAAGTCAATGGCAAAGCCAAAAATGTCGATGCGCCGCCCAACACCTTTCTGGTCCAGGTGCTGCGCGAGCAGCTCAAAATGACTGGCACCCATGTCGGCTGCGACACCGCCCAGTGCGGCGCCTGCACCGTGTTGATGAACGGCCGCGCGGTCAAGTCCTGCAACATCCTGGCGGCCCAGGCTGAAGGCGCTGACATCACCACCATTGAAGGCCTGGCGGCTGCCGACGGCACCATGCACCCGATGCAGGCAGCCTTCAAGGAATGCCACGGCTTGCAATGCGGCTTCTGCACCACCGGCATGGTCATGAGTGCAGTTGATTTGTGCAAGCACCACCCCAAGGCCAGCGAGGGCGAGATACGCGAGCTGCTGGAGGGCAACATCTGCCGCTGCACCGGCTACCAGAACATCGTCAAGGCGGTGCAGCAGGGTGCTGTGGCCATGGCTGCTTGAGGCTTTAAAGAAGAATTTTCACAAGGAGATCAAGGAGGCTAAGGAGGTTAAGGAGGAACAAGAAAAGTCGATAGAGTTTTTTTAATTTTTCTGTTTTCCTTCCTTCCTTCCTTCCTTCCTCCTTGCCTCCTTGATCTCTTTGTTCAACAGTATTTTGTATTCATATGAGGAGTAGACAAATGGGTGCATCCGACTTCGTCAACCTGCCAAACATTGGCACCTCCGTCCGCCGCAAGGAAGACTACCGCTTTCTCACCGGCGGCGGGCAATACACCGACGACATCACGCTGGCGAACCAGAGCTACGCGGTGTTTGTGCGGTCACCGCATGCGCACGCCAACATCAACAGCATCAAGATCGCAGCCGCCAAAGCCGCGCCGGGCGTGCTCGATGTGTTTGTGGGTGAAGACGTAGCCGCCGACAAGATCAACGGCCTGCCTTGCGGCTGGCTGATCACCAGTACCGACGGCAACCCGATGAAGGAGCCGCCGCACCCCATCCTGGCGCAGGGCAAGGTGCGTTATGTCGGTGACCATGTGGCCATGGTGGTGGCCGAGACGCTGGAGCAGGCGAAAAACGCTGCCGAGCTGGTCGAGGTGGATTACGACGTGCTGAGCGCGGTGGTGCGTGTCACCGATGCAGCCAAGGCCACGGCATTACACGAGGCCGCCCCCGACAACCATTGCTACAAATGGGCGATTGGCGACAAGGCTCAGGTCGATGCGGTGTTTGCCAATGCCGCGCACATCACCAAGCTGGACTTGACCAACAACCGGCTGATTCCCAATGCCATGGAACCGCGGGCGGCGATTGGCTCCTACAGCCGCGCCACGGACGAATACGTGCTGTATGTGTCCAACCAGAACCCGCATGTCGAGCGACTGCTGCTGACGGCTTTTGTGATGGGCCTGCCCGAGCACAAGGTGCGCGTGATTGCGCCCGACGTGGGGGGCGGCTTCGGCTCCAAGATCTATTTGTACGCCGAAGACGTGTGCCTGACCTGGGCCTCCAAAAAGCTGAACCGCAACATCAAGTGGACGGCCGACCGCAGCGAGGCCTTTGTCAGCGACGCGCATGGGCGTGACCACTCCAGCCACGCCGAGATGGCGCTGGACAAGGACGGCAAGTTCCTCGCGATGCGGGTGCACACCGACGCCAACATTGGCGCCTACCTGTCCACCTTTGCGCCCGCCATACCGACCATTCTTTACGCCACGCTGCTGGCCGGCCAGTACACCTGCCCGCAGATTTATGTCGAGGTCGATGCCTGGTTCACCAACACCGCACCGGTCGATGCTTACCGGGGCGCCGGCCGCCCTGAAGCGACCTATCTGCTGGAGCGCCTGGTCACGCGCTGCGCCTGGGAGCTGGGCTTGGGCCAGGACGAAATCCGCCGCCGCAACTTCGTCAAAGATTTTCCGTACCAGACGCCGGTGGCGCTGCAATACGACGTGGGTGATTTCCATGCCTTGCTCAAACGCGGCAACGAGCTGGCCGACGTGGCAGGTTTTGCCAAACGCCGGGCAGCGTCCGAGGCCAAAGGGCTGCTGCGCGGCATCGGTTACTCCTGCTACATCGAGGCCTGCGGCTTGGCGCCCAGCAACATTGCCGGTGCGCTCGGCGCGCGCGCCGGTTTGTTTGAGTGCGGCGAGGTGCGGGTACACCCCACCGGCAGCGTGACGGTGTTCACCGGTTCACACAGCCACGGCCAGGGGCATGAGACCACCTTTGCGCAGGTGGTGGCCGCGCGTCTGGGCATCTCGGTCGATGCGGTGGACATCGTGCACGGCGACACCGGGCGTGTGCCTTTTGGCATGGGCACTTACGGCTCGCGCTCCATGTCGGTGGGCGGCACCGCCATCATGAAGGCGCTCGACAAGATAGAGACCAAGGCCAAGAAGATCGCTGCGCACCTGATGGAAGCCAGCGACGCCGATGTCGAGTTTGCCAACGGCGAGTTCACCATCAAGGGCACCGACAAGAAGGTCACGTTCGGCCAGGTGGCGCTGACGGCCTATGTGCCGCACAACTACCCGCTCGACAAGCTGGAGCCCGGCCTGAATGAAACCGCGTTTTACGACCCAACCAACTTCACCTTCCCGGCCGGTACCTACATCTGCGAGGTCGAGGTCGATCCCGCCACCGGTGTGGTGCGGGTGGACAGCTTCACTGCGGTGGACGACTTTGGCAACATCATCAACCCGATGATTGTGGAAGGCCAGGTACATGGCGGGCTGGTGCAGGGCATCGGCCAGGCCATGATGGAAAACTGCGTGTACGACCCGGAGTCCGGCCAGCTGCTGACCGGCTCTTTCATGGACTACGCCATGCCGCGCGCCGATGACATGCCCAACTTCACGCTGGACACCTTGTGCACGCCGTGCAGCCACAACCCGCTGGGCGCCAAGGGCTGCGGCGAGGCCGGTGCCATCGGCTCGCCGCCGGCGGTGATCAACGCGGTGCTGGACGCGCTCAGGCCGCTGGGCGTGACCGACTTCGACATGCCGGCTTCGTCCAGCCGCGTCTGGGAAGCCATCCAGTCGGCAAAGAAATAAACAAACATCCAAGGAGCCATCACCATGTATGCATTTACCCTGGAACGCCCCACCTCTCTGGCGGCAGCCGCACAGCTAACCACCGACGGCGCCAAACCCCTGGCCGGCGGTCAGACCCTGCTGGCGTCGATGAAGCTGCGTCTGTCCAGCCCCGACCAACTCGCCGATCTGAGTGGCATCAAGGAGTTGACTGGTGTCAAGCGCGAGGGCAACAGCTTTGTCATCGGTGCCATGACACGTCACCTCGACGTGGCCAACAACGCCGACATCAAAGCGGCGTTGCCCGCGCTGGCCGACCTCGCCGCCAACATCGGCGACCGCCAGGTGCGCGCCATGGGCACGCTGGGCGGCTCGGTCGCCAACAACGACCCTTCGGCCTGCTACCCCAGCGCGGTGCTGGCGCTGGGCGCCACCATACACACCACCACGCGCAAGATTGCAGCCGACGACTTCTTCCTGGGTATGTTTGCCACTGCGCTGGAAGAGGGCGAGCTGATCACCGCGATCAGCTTTCCCGTTCCTAAACGCGCGGCCTACATGAAGTTCAAGCAGCCGGCCTCGCGTTTTGCGCTGGTCGGCGTGTTTGTCGCGCAGTTTGATGCCGGTGTGCGGGTCGCCGTCACCGGCGCGTCAAGCGGTGTGTTCCGCCACGCCGGGCTGGAGGCGGCCTTGAGCAAGAGTTTCACGCCCGAGTCTGCGGCGGCTGTAAAGATAGCTGCCACCGACCTCAACAGCGACATCCACGCCACTGCCGCCTATCGCGCCAACCTGATCAGCGTGCAGGCGCAGCGCGGTGTGGCGAAGGCCTTGGGCTGATGGTGCCCCACCGTTCGGGCTGAGCCTGTCGAAGCCGCTGCCCGAACGGTTTTAAGTCTTTTATGCCTCCAGCCCTTTATTGGCGGGCGTGAGCAGCTATAAAAAATATAGCGAATCACGGCAAGTACTAAACTGGACCGATGACACCTTTTCCCACGATTGATGCCCTGATGCAGGCGCTGCAGGGCGCCGGTTATTTTGCCGACCGCCGGCTGGCCACCGCCGTCTTCCTGGCGCTCAAGCTGCAGCGCCCCTTGCTGCTTGAGGGCGAGCCCGGCGTCGGCAAGACCGAGCTGGCCAAGGCGCTGTCGGTCGCGCTGCAGCGCCAGTTGATACGCCTGCAGTGTTACGACGGTCTGGAGCAGCGTGAAGCCCTTTACGAGTGGAACTACGCGGCGCAGTTGCTGCACATGCGCGCAGTGGAATTGAGAGCCCCCACACTCGGCACTGGCGTGTCCTCGCTGCCCCCCGAGGGGGCGTCCGCCGCCTTGGGGCGGCCCGGCGGCGGCGGGGACGGCAACGCGGCCGATGTCGAGCGCGAGGTGTACCAGGACCGCTATTTGATACGCCGCCCGCTGTTGCAGGCCTTGCAGGCACCGGCGCCGGGCGCGGTGCTGCTGATCGACGAGGTGGACCGGGCCGACGAGCCCTTTGAAGCTTTTTTGCTGGAGTACCTGGGCGAGTACCAGGTCAGCATTCCCGAAATCGGCACGGTGCGCGCCGCAGTGACACCGGTGACGATTCTCACCAGCAACCGCACACGTGAGCTCAATGACGCGGTCAAGCGGCGCTGCCTCTACCACTGGCTGGACTACCCTGACCGTGACCGCGAACTCGCGATCATTCGGGCCCAGGTGCCCGAGGCTGGCGAACAGCTCTCGGCCCAGGTGGCAAGTTTTGTGAACCGGCTGCGCCGCTCGCCGTTTGGCAACGCTTTCCAGCGCGCGCCCGGCATTGCCGAAAGCGTCGAATGGGCGAAAGCGCTGGTGGCGCTGGATACGCTGGTGGTGGACCCAGAGGTTGTGGCCGACACGGCGGGCATTTTGTTCAAGCAGCGCGAAGACGTGGCAGCACTCACCCATGCGCTGGCGGTGGAATTGCTCAAGCCGGAGGAAACGGTGGATTCAGCATGAGGCAGCTTAACTGCGGGCAGCCCTCACCCCAGCCCTCTCCCACGGGGAGAGGGAGTAGGTACGCGCTTTTGTCCCCTCTCCCCCAGGGAGAGGGTTAGGGTGAGGGCTCCCCGTGCTTTTAGGTGATTCAAGAAGCGGCAAGCTCGCCGACAACATCGCCGGTTTCGGCCGCGCCCTGCGCCGCGCCGGTGTCAAGGTGGACAGCCAGCGTATTGGCCTGGCCAAGGAAGCGGCGCTGGCCGTCGGCATCAGTGAACGGGAAGACCTGGGCGCTGCGTTTGAAGCCGTGATGATCAGCCGCGAGCAGGACCGCCTAGTGTTTCGCGAGTTGTTTGACATTTATTTTCAGGATCCGAAAGTCGCCAACAAGCTGCTGTCGCAATTGCTGCCCAGCGCCGAAGGCAAGGCCGAACCCAGCAAACGCCGGCCGCGCGTGCGTGAAGCGCTGGCGCCGCAAAAGGCTTTTGGCCAGCAGGCTAAACCCGCGACCGAAGACCAGAAGGTCGAGTTTGACGCCGTCATGACGGCCAGTGACATAGAGCGCCTGCAACACGCCGACTTCAATGCCCTGTCGGCCACCGAATACCGGCTGGTCGAGCGCCTGGCGCGCGACATCAAGCTGCCCCTGCCGATGTTTGCCTCGCGCCGCAGCCGGCCCGCCAGCAGCGGTACGCGCATGCATTGGCCCGGCGTGATGCACCAGGCCGCGCGCACCGGCGGCGAGTTGATACACCTGCCCCGTTTGGCCCGGCGTGAGCAGGCCCTGCCTTTGCTGGTGCTGGTCGATGTGTCGGGCTCGATGGAGCGTTATGCGCGGCTGTTGCTGGCCTTTTTGCATGCTGCCACGCGGCGCCACCCGCAGCGCGATGTGTTTGCCTTTGGCATGCACCTGACCGATCTCACGCCGGCCTTCCGCCAGGCCGATACCGACGAGATGCTGGCGCACGCCAGCGCGGCGATTGAAGACTTTGCCGGCGGCACCCAGTTGGGCGCATCGCTGGCCAGCCTGCGCGAGAAACATGCGCGCCGCCTGGTCGGGCGCCGCACCATCGTCCTGGTCATCAGCGACGGCCTGGACACCGGCGAGCCGGCCGACCTGGCGCGCGAGCTGGGCTGGCTGCGCCGGCGCAGCCGCCGCTTGCTCTGGCTCAACCCGCTGCTGCGTTTTGACGGCTACGCACCGCTGGCCCGTGGCGCGGCGGTGATACATGCCCACGCGCACGGCATGCTGGCGGTTCACAACCTGAGCAAGCTGGAGGAACTGGCAGCCAGTCTGGCGGCTCTGATGAAGAAGTAATTCACGCTCACTGAGCAAACAGCCAAAGAAAAGGGAAAAAAACAATGGACATGCAAGGAAGCCGCCAGCTCGCGGTCACACAACAACAGGCCTGGGATGCGCTGAATGACCCGGCCGTGCTCAAGGTCTGCATCCCCGGCTGCGACAAGGTCGAGGCCATTGGCGAGAGCCAGTACGCGATTGCAATGGCCCTGAAGATCGGCCCGGTGTCGGCCAAATTCACCGGCAAGATCACGCTCAGCGATATCAACCCGCCGGCCAGCTACAAGTTGTCGTTTGACGGGCAAGGCGGTGTCGCCGGTTTCGGCAAGGGCAGCGCCGAAGTGACATTGACGCCCAACGACGATGGCTGCGAATTGGCTTACACCGTGCATGCCTCGGTCGGTGGCAAGGTCGCCCAGCTCGGGCAGCGCCTGATTGATGGAGCGGCCAAGTCGATGGCCGAAGATTTTTTCAAACGTTTTGATGGCGAAATGCAGCGCCAGCATCCCGCCAGTTATGCCGCCAAAATGGTGATGGGTGAGGTGGAAACCGGAACACCGATGGCTCCGCAGAAGCCGGGCATTCCGGTGTGGGTGTGGGTCGTTGGCGCCGCAGTGCTGGCGCTGGCGGCCTGGCTGGGTAGCTGAGCGGGCTGCCACCACTTCGGCAATAAAAAGGAAAGCAGATGGAAAACCTCGATGTCATGGTGCTGCGTACCCTGCGCGACTGGCGCCAGGCGGGCAAACGTGCGCTGCTGGCCACCGTGGTGCGCACCTGGGGCTCGTCGCCGCGCCCGGTTGGCTCCATCATGGCGCTGTGCGAAGACGGCGCGGTGGTCGGCTCGGTGTCGGGCGGCTGCATCGAAGACGACCTGATCTACCAGCACACCCAGGCCTATGCCTCAGCCAGTTCTGCCGGCACAGGCGGCAAGGCCATTCCGTCCGGACCGCCGACCTTTGTCAAGTACGGCATCACCGCCGACGAGGCGCACCGTTTCGGCCTGCCCTGCGGCGGCACGCTGGAGCTTCTGCTCGAATACGATCCCGAGGCTGGCGCGCTGGCCGAACTGGTGCAGGCCCTGGAAGCTGGTCAACTGATGCAGCGCAACGTGCGGCTCACCGATGGCGCGGTGACGCTGGCCCCCGCCACGGCGCCGGCCGAACTCGGCGTCACCTCGCTGGCGCTGGTCAACACCTTCGGGCCCGAATACCGCATGTTGCTGATAGGCGCTGGCCAGCTCACCGAATACCTGGCAACCATGGCGCTGTTCAGCGGTTTTGCCGTCACCGTGTGTGACCCGCGCGAAGAGTACCGCAGCGCCTGGTCTGTGGCGGGCGCCAAAGTGCTCAGCGACATGCCCGACGATGTGGTCATCGCCTTCAAGCCCGACAGGCGCAGCTGTGTGATTGCACTCACGCACGACCCCAAGCTCGACGACCTGGCGCTGATGGAGGCGCTAACCACCGACGCGTTTTACATAGGCGCCATCGGATCACGACGCAACAACGAGACCCGCCACCAACGCATGACAGAACACTTCGGCCTCACCGAAGACGCTTTGGCGCGCCTGCGCGGCCCCATCGGCATCTACATCGGCAGCAAGACCCCGCCAGAAATTGCCGTCAGCGTGATGGCCGAAGTGCTGGCCGTGAAAAACGGCGTGGTGCTGCCGCGCGACATGGAAGTGGCGCAGGCCAAAAACGAGCGTGCTGTGTTTGGCAACGATGCGGGTGAGTTGGTGTGTGGGGTGGCGCGAGCTCCGGATTGATTTGCGGTTCCCAGAGCTTCTTGGGGGGAAAAACACCCAGATCGGAAGGCTCAGGCATGAAAGGGGACCGCCTCGAACTATTTTCGAAATACCATCGTTAATCGACGCAACAGACGAGGCCAGCACAATGGCCTTGTTCTCCTGATTTTTTTACGAGAGAGACTGACATGGCCTATACAGAAAAATTCCAGAAACTTGCCGATACCGCACGTTTGCGGGTAGAGGAAGTGTTGCCTGAACAGGTAGACGCTTTGCTGGCCGCAGGCGCGGTTGCGCTGGATATCCGGGACAAGGAGGAACACGATGCGGACCATATCGCCGGTTCGCTGCATGTCAGTCGCGGCAAGCTGGAGATGAACATCGAGGAGGTGATCCCCGATCTGGACGCCACGATTCTCTGCTATTGCAACGCCTTCAATCGGGGTGCACTGTCGGCGGATACCCTGCGCAGCATGGGTTATAAAAACGCCAGGTTCATTGCTGGCGGCCTGAAGGCCTACCGCAAGCGGACTTGACCAGCCTGAAAGAAATTCGAGGCAAGCGCCGTTTACACGCCTCCGCGTTTTTTTAGTAGTGAAATCAGCCTCCAGCCCATACGCTGCGGGCGCAACAAGCTATTAAAAAAATAGCAATGGTGGCCGCTATTCAAAAATCAGGGGAGGCATATGGATCGAACCGAGCGCTTCTACAAAATCGAAAAGCTGCTGCGCCAGCACAAAATTGTCAGCTTTGCGGCCTTGCAGGCAGCGCTTGAAGTCTCCCGCGCCACGCTCAAACGCGACCTCGACTACCTGCGCAACCGCCTGAACGCACCGATTGAATGGAGCCGCGCGGCAGGCGGCTACCGATTCACGGCACCCGCTGACCCGGCCAGCGCTGCGCATGAACTGCCGGGCCTGTGGTTCTCATCCACCGAAATCCATGCCTTGCTGACCATGCAGCACCTGTTGTCCAACCTGGACGCCGGTGGCCTGCTGACCCACCATGTGGCTCCGCTGATGAATCGGCTCAATGCGCTGCTGGGTGGGGCAGAAACGGAAGCGGTCCAGGTGCGCCACCGCGTGCGCATCATTGGTCTGGCGCAGCGCTCTGTGCAGCCCCAGCACTTCCAGCGCGTGGGCACGGCCCTGGTGCAGCGCAAGCGCCTGGCGCTCACCTATACCGCGCGCGGCACCGGCCAAGCGACCGAGCGCGAAGTCTCGCCGTTGCGGCTGGTGCATTACCGCGACAACTGGTATCTGGACGCATGGTGCCACCTGCGGCGCGGCCTGCGCAACTTTGCCGTCGATGCGATTACCGACGCCCACCTGCTCGACACCCCCGCCAAAGAAGTGAGCGATGCCAAACTCGATGCCCTGTTCGGCCCCAGCTACGGCATCTTCTCGGGCAGCCGCATCCGCTGGGCGCGCCTGCGCTTCACGCCCGAACGCGCCCGCTGGGTGGCAAGCGAGCAATGGCATCCGCAGCAAGAGGGAAAGCTGCAAGCCGACGGCAGCTACCTGCTGCGCCTGCCCTACGCCGACCACCGCGAACTCATCATGGACATCCTCAAACACGGCACCCACTGCGAAGTGCTGGGGCCGCCCAGCCTGCGGCAAGCGGTGGCAGAGGAGGTGGGGAAGATGGGGGAGAAATATTTTTGAGTGAGGGGGGGAGTGGGTCATCTGGTGAACCTTTGCAGGGTTAAGCTGCGTGCAGATCAAAGTTTTCAGGGAGAAAACAATCGTGTCGGAACCATTGGCTCACTCGGGCGGGCATTTGTTGGCAGCGCATCTGCAGTCGGTTGCTGGCATTGCGGCGGGTTTTTCTGAAGCGTTTGAACCAGCAACGCTCACCCAACGCTGGGCCTATCTGGCTGGCTTGTGGCATGACTTGGGTAAGTACCGTCCCGGATTCCAGCGTTACCTCTTGCAATCAGACAACCCGGATGCCCACATTGAAGGCAAGGTAGGCGGACGCGAAAAGACGCATTCAGCAGCCGGTGCCTTGTGGGCCATGCGCAAGTTGGGTGAAGCGCACGGGCCGAACGGGGCTCTGGCCGCACGCGTTCTGGCTTATCTCATCGCCAGCCACCATGCAGGTTTGTATGACTGGGACGGAGGGTTGAAAGAGCGTCTAGAGGAAGCCGATTGCCAGACCGAGCTACAGGAATCGCTGGCCGAAAATCCACCTGAAAGCATTCTCAATCATGGCGATTTTGTTCCCAGCTTGAACCAGATTCCCGGCGGTTCAGCCGGATTCGCGTTATGGGTTCGGCTGCTGTTTTCCTGTCTGGTGGATGCCGATTTTCTGGACACAGAGGCGCATTTTGATGCGGGCAAGCCTGCCAGGCGCGAAGGCTTCCCGACGCTGGATCAAATGCTTGCCGCTTTTGATGAGCACATGGTGGCCAAGGCGGCGTCAGCCAGCGCAACCCCGGTGAACACTTTGCGCGCCGACATCCTGCGCCAGTGCCGAGAAAAGGCAGCGTTGCCCCCTGGCTTCTTTTCACTCACCGTGCCCACCGGGGGCGGCAAGACTCTGTCCAGTCTGGCGTTCGCGCTGAAGCACGCGCAGGCGCATGGCAAACGCCGCGTGATCTACGCCATCCCCTACACCAGCATCATTGAACAGACGGCAGACGTGTTTCGCGAAGTGTTCAAAGCGCTGGGCGATGAAGTGCTCATTGAGCACCACAGCCAAGCCGATGCCGCAGAGAAAGACGAGACCGCCCGCAGCCGCCTGGCCTGTGAGAACTGGGATGCGCCGCTGGTCGTGACCACCAACGTGCAGTTGTTCGAGTCATTGTTTGCTGCCAAAACATCCCGCTGCCGCAAGCTGCACAACCTGGTGGGCAGCGTCATCGTGCTGGACGAAGCCCAGCAACTGCCGCCCGAGTTTTTACAGCCGATTCTGGATGCGCTGAACCTGCTGGTGAAGCACTATGGCGTGACCGTGGTGCTGTGTACCGCCACCCAGCCCGCGCTGAACACGACGGACTATTTCGATGCCAGTAACAACCTGCGTGGACTGGAAAACGTGCGGGAAATCATTGACGACCCCGATGTCCTGTTTGATGCGCTCAAACGGGTGAAGGTTGAACTGCCACCAGACTGGAACATATCCACCCCCTGGGCCGACATTGCCACTCAACTCGCGGCAGAAGACTGTGTGCTGGCCATCGTCGGCACCCGGAAAGCCGCCCGCGAATTGCAGCGTTTGTTGCCGCCTGACACCTTGCACTTGTCGGCCCTCATGTGCGGCGCGCATCGCAAAGTGGTCATCGACCAGATCAAGGCACGCCTCAAAGCCAAGCGCGAGGGGCACGACCTGCGACCGTTGCGGGTGGTCAGCACCCAGTTGGTCGAGGCCGGGGTGGACATTGATTTTCCCGTGGTTTATCGCGCCTTGGCCGGGCTGGACTCGATTGCGCAGGCAGCGGGGCGCTGCAACCGCGAAGGACGACTGGACGGCAAGGGCCGCGTCGTCGTCTTCGTGCCGCCCGAGCCGCCGCCTTTGGGGCACTTGCGCAAAGGGGCGCAAGCCTGCATCAGCACCTTGCATGGTCAACACGCAGACCCACTGGCACGCGCTTTATTTGCCACCTATTTTCGGCAGTTCTACAGCACCGTCGATCTGGACAGCAAAAAGATCGTGCCCATGCTCAAGGTAGAGCTCAAAACGCTGGGTGTGCAATTCCGCTCAGCAGCCGATGCATTCCGTCTGATTGATGACAAAGACTCAGCCACGGTTGTCGTTCGCTATGCCGAGCACAGCGACGAGATTGAAAAACTGCTCGGACTGCTGGCCGCAAAAGGCCCGACGCGCTGGCTCATGCGAAGCCTCCAGCGCTACACCGTCAGCATCCACAAACGTGTGGCTGACAGGATGCTTATGCAGGGGAGCCTGACGCTGCGCATGCCGGGGCTTTATGTGCAAGTGAATGCGGACAATCTTTATGACCCCTTGCTCGGCTTGAAGCCGGACGATGATTTATACAACCCCGGTGGCTTCGCACCTTGAATGAACGCTATGACCCATTTTTGTCTTGAAGTCTCCGGCCCCTTTGCCTGTTTTACCCGCCCGGAGATGAAGGTGGAGCGCGTCTCTTATGACGTGATGACACCCTCGGCGGCACGCGCCATTTTTGAAGCGATTTTGTGGAAACCGCAAATGCGATGGCGGGTTTCACGAATCGAAGTGCTCAAACCGATTCACTGGGTCAATTTGCGGCGCAACGAAGTTAAAGAAAAAATCCTCACTAGCAACGTCGAACGTGCCATGAAAGAAGGAAAAGGGCAGCTTCACTTGAACATTGAGGACGAGCGGGTGCAACGCGCAGGCTACTTTTTGCGCGATGTCACCTATCGCATCCATGCCGAGTTGTTGCTGACTGGCAAAGGCAGCGACCCGCTCATCAAATACACCGAAATGTTCACCCGCCGCTCCAGCAAAGGCCAGTGCGTGAACCAGCCGTATTTGGGTTGCCGCGAATTTTCAGCCGGGTTCCGCTTGGTCACCGCCGATACGCCACCCGTGCAGCCCATTGCCGATACACGCGATTTGGGTTGGATGCTGCACGACATGGACTACACCCACCCGTCCGACCCGCAACCGCGCTTCTTCAGGGGGCAAATGAACGCGGGTGTGATTGAAGTGCCCCCGTTTGAGGAGGCAGTGGGATGATTCTGCAAGCACTCAATGATTACTACCGCCGCAAGTGCGATGACCCTGACCCCGCGCAGCACCTGCCTTCTTTTGGCCTGGAGCAAAAGGAAATCCCTTTTCTGTTGGAAATCACCGCCGCTGGTGAGCTGGTGCAGCTTATCGACACACGCACACCCAACGGTAAAAAGAAAATCGCCCAAAGTTTTCGGGTGCCGCAAGGGGTGAAAAGAGCCTCTAACATTGCTGCCAATTTGTTGTGGGACACGCTGGAATACGTGCTGGGGGTCGATACCAAAGGCAAACCCGAGCGCGTGGTGAAACAACACACCGCCTTTCGCCAGCGCATTGCCACGTTACCGCCATCGGCACGAGAAGACGCAGGCATTCAAGCCGTGCAGCGATTCTTTGCGCGTATGGCGGCGGACAAGGGCGCAATGATGGCCACCTTGGAGCGCGAGTCCGCGTGGGGGGATGCACTTGCGATCAATGCCATTCTGAGCTTTCGCCTGCACGGCGATGTTAATTTGGTGTGCCAGCGTTCTGCCGTAGTGCAGGCGGCACTGAATGTGCCTGCCTCGGCGGACGAACGTATAGCCATGTGCTTGGTGACTGGCGAACAAGCACCTGTTGAGCGCCTGCACGCCGCCATCAAAGGTGTGTGGGACAAACCGGGCGCTATGGCTCTGAAAAACATCGTCTCCTTCAACGCCCGCGCGTTTGAGTCCTACGGCAAAACCGAACGCCAAGGGGAGAACGCGCCCGTCAGCAAAGCCGTCGCCTTTGCCTACACCACTGCCCTGAATCACCTGCTGCGCAAAGACTCGCCGCAACGCATCCAAATTGGTGACGCCTCTACCGTGTTTTGGGCGGATAAGGCAACTGACCTGGAAACTGCGGTGCCGGATATTTTTGGCGACCGACCCACAGACGACCCGGATGCAAGCGCTAAGGCGGTGCAAGCGCTTTTGTCAGCTGTGCATAAAGAGCATGGCGCAGCTACCGATGAGGCTTTAGCGGACAACCGCTTTCACATCCTCGGGCTGGCACCCAATGCAGCGCGCATCAGCATTCGGTTTTACTACTGCCTGCGCTTGCCGGAGTTGGGCAAGCGCATTGAGCAGCACTTCAAAGACCTTGAAATGGTGCGTAGTGTGCATGGACATGATCCGCAATACCCAAGCCTGAAGCGACTGCTCCAAACGGTTTGTCTGGCAACCAGCAGTCAGCCTTTTGGCGATATTGAGCGCCTACCGTCGAATTTAGGCGGAGCGATTGTGGATGCCATCTTTGCAGGCGAGAACGTGCCCTATCCGGCCCTCTGGCTTAACACCGCAGTGGGGCGTTGCCGCGCAGAGCAAGCGAAGAAAACGCAGCAGGGTACGCAGGCGCAAAACGTCCCATACGCCCGCGCTGCTGTGATTAAGGCCTGTCTCAATCGGCAGATACGCAGAGCAAATCTTTCAGCGCCAGAACACTTACTTGAAAAGGAGTTTTTACCCATGCTTGATCGCACAAATATCAATCCCGGATACCTGTTGGGTCGGCTGTTTGCCGTACTTGAGCGCATCCAGGAAACCGCGGCTGGTGGAGGTGGAAAGCTGAACTCCACCATTCGAGATAAATACTACGGCGCGATGGCGAGTTCACCCGGAATAGTTTTCCCGACTTTGGACAAACTAAAAATTGCTCACTTAAAGAAATTGCCGTGGGGCCAAAAGGAGTGGTTTGACAAGTTGGTCTGCGAAATTTTGAGTGACCTTCCCGACGTTCCAAGGCAGCTTTCCCTGCCCGATCAAGGCCGCTTTGCGCTGGGTTACTACCACCAGCGTCAAGATTTTTTCAGTAAAAAGCCAGACGACTCAACCAAAACCGAAGGAGCATCCGCATGACCACCACCCACCCACTCGCCAACCGCTACGACTTTGTTCTCATCATGGACGTGAAAGACGGCAACCCCAATGGCGACCCTGATGCCGGCAACATGCCGCGCCTGGATGCCGAATCCGGCCACGGCCTGATGACGGATGTATCGCTAAAACGCAAGGTGCGTAATTTTGTGGGGCTGGTGAAAGACCAAGACCAACGCGACCCGCTGGATGGCGAAAAACGGTTTGAAATTTATGTGCGGGAAAAAGCGGTGCTGAACCTGCAGCACGATCGCGCCTATTCCGCATTAAAACTGGCTGTAGCCCCCGAGGAGCAAGCGCAAGAAGCTACTGATAACGTAGCAGAAGTAGCGCCGGTTGCCGATGCCAAAAAGAAGCCCACCAAAAAGGAAAACCGCAAAGGCAGTGCCAATGAAGTGGGTCTTGCCCGGGACTGGATGTGCCAGAACTTCTTTGACGTTCGCACCTTTGGCGCAGTCATGTCCACGGGCAAGAACTGCGGCCAGGTTCGCGGCCCAGTTCAGATTACGTTTGCCCGCTCGGTTGAGCCGGTGGTGGCCCTGGAGCATTCACTAACAGTCTGTGCAGCACGTACAGACCCAGAAATCTCTGGCAAAACAATTGAGCAACAGACAGGCATACAAGGCCGCAAACACACGGTGCCCTATGGCGTGTATGTTGCGCATGGGTTTGTATCCTCATTTCTCGCCAAGCAAACCGGGTTTGGCGAAGACGATTTGGAACTGCTGTGGCAAGCGTTGACGCAAATGTTTGAGCATGATCGCTCCGCCGCACGCGGCGAAATGTCCACACGCGGACTGTACGTGTTCAAGCATGACTGCGAACTGGGCAACGCGCCATCGCATGCCTTGTTTGACAAGCTCAAAGTCGCCCAAGCGAACCCCGGTGAAGTGGCTCGCAGCTTTGATGCGTACCGCGTGGCGTTTGACGACAAAGCTTTGCAAGTCGGTGATTCGATGGCACCTGCGCCCGGTGTGACTTTGACCCGAAAATGCTGATGTGCGTTGGGAGTAAACGATGAAAATCCTGCCCACCCAATTTGACGGCAAATCCATTCGCCGCGTGTACGACGAAGACACTGAAACCTGGTGGTTTTCAGTAACTGACGTTATCCAGGTGCTGACGGACAGTAATAACGCGCGGCGGTACTGGTCTGACCTCAAGCGAAAACTTGCGCAAGAAGCGGGGTCAGAGCAACCGTACGAAAAAATCGTACAGTTGAAATTAACCGCCCCGGACGGCAAACAGCGTGACACTGACTGCGCCGAAGCCGGGACTCTGCTTCGCATCGTCCAATCCGTCCCCAGCCCCAAGGCCGAGCCCATCAAACTCTGGCTGGCTAAGGTGGGCTATGAGCGCATGCAAGAGATGGCCGACCCGGCCCTGTCGCTGGACCGGGCGCGTCAGACCTGGCAGCAGCATGGGCGCAGCGACAAGTGGATTCAGCAACGCATGACCGGGCAGGAAACGCGCAACAAGCTCACCGACTACTGGCGCGGCCACGACATCAAGGAAGGCAGTGAGTTTGCCATTCTTACCAACATCATTCATCAGGAATGGTCCGGGGTGAGTGTCAATGAACACAAGGGGATGAAGGGCCTGAAAAGTCAGAACCTGCGCGACCACATGAGCGAGGCAGAACTGATTTTTACGGCGTTGGCCGAGCTGTCCACGCGGCAGATCTCTGAAAACGTGAAAGCCACCGGCATGCAGCAAAACCAAACCGCCGCCAAGGCCGGGGGCCGTATTGCTCGTCAGGCCCGCAATCAGTTGGAAAACCAGACCGGGAAGTCGGTGGTGTCGGGCAGCAATTACCTGCCGCCGGCGGCCAAAAAGATCAAAAAGACCTTGAAGGCACCGCGCAAAGCCTAAGGTGTCGGTATTTGGAAAAGATCAATAGTCAACGCAAATGATCTACCGTCGTTCCGCCCAATACCCCGGCCTGCGGCTTTGGTGGGCGATGGCGAGCACTCGGACAAATTCGCCATCTATGCGGAAGAACAGGGTGTACGGGAAGCGCTTGAAGTGCAAGCGCGTTGTCCCGCGTAGGCCGGGGCTGCCCATGCCGGGTTGTTGCGCCGCAAGGTTGGCGACGCGTTTCAGTTCCTGCGTGAATGCGAGGCTTGGAGCTACGCCGCCGTTTTCCCGGTACCAGTGGGCTGCTTCTTCAGCCTCCGCCAGCGCCTCGGAATTGAACGAAACCTGCATCGATCAGCGGGTGTTTTCGATCATGGCGTCCAGCCGCGCAAACACTTCCTCCGCCGGTATCCAGACTGTTCTGCCTGCTTCCATATCCGCCACCCGACGGGCGATTTCTTCGTCCCATGCCTTGGCGATGGCTTGCGGGCTGTCTTCTGGTGTGCCTTCCAGGCTGACGATCAGATGGTGGATGAGCTCACCTCGTTCCTTGGGAGAAAGCTGCAATGCCTGTGCCTCGATTTCTTTCAGGGCTACCGCCATGATTTGCTCCAGAAGATAGGTTTTGACCGCTCATGCTAGCACTACTCGTATGAATGACACAGAGGCTATCCCTCTCTCTGCCCTGCAGCACTGGCACTATTGCCCGCGCCAGTGCGGGCTGATTCATCTGGAGCAGGTGTTTGATGAAAACGTGCACACCCTGCGCGGTCAGGCGGTGCATGCCAAGGTAGATCAGCCTGGTGTGGAAACCGCCAAGGGCCTGCGGGTAGAGCGGGCGTTGCCGCTCTGGCATGACGAACTGGGATTGGTAGGCAAGGCCGATGTGGTCGAGTTCTGGTCGGGCGGTGTGCCTTACCCGGTGGAATACAAACATGGCAGCCGCCACAAGGCCGCTGACATTGCCGCTTGCGACGACATTCAGCTTGCCGCGCAAGCGATGTGCCTGGAGGCAATGACGGGGAAGACTGTCAATGAGGGGGCGATCTTCTACGCCTCTTCAAAGCGGCGGCGCGTGGTGCCCATCACACCGCAACTTCGCGTAGCGGTAGCGCAAACCGCGCAAGCCATTCGCCAGATGTTTGCCACGGCCAAGCTGCCACCGCCGTTGGCGGCTGACCAGGCAGCCAGGCGTTGCAAAGCGTGTTCACTGCTGGAACGGTGTCAGCCTGAAGCCGCACGAACAAACTTTGATGCTGCTCGCGCTGCCCTGTTTGACCCCGACGCGTAGCCCTTTTGTGGGATAGCCATGCAACTGCTCAACACCCTCTACATCACCACGCCAGAAACCTATCTGCGCCTGGACAACGACACCCTGCGTGTTGAAGTGGAGCGCGAAACACGGTTGCGTGTGCCCCTGCACCATTTAACGGCCGTGGTGTGCTTCGGGCACATCAACCTGTCTGCCCCTTTAATGCACCGTCTGGCAGACGAAGGCATTGCCCTGGTATTGCTGAACGACAGCGGGCGTTTCAAGGCCCGACTGGAAGGGGCCGTATCTGGCAACGTGCTGTTGCGCCAGGCCCAGTTTCAGCGTGCGGCAGACCCGGTGTTTACGCTGGATATGGCGCGTGCCTGTGTGGCGGGCAAGATCAAAAATACCCGGCAGGTGCTGCAACGCGGCGCGCGCGAAGCAAAGTCTGAAGACGAAGCCAAGGCGCTCACCCGGCTGGCTGACGACCTGGCCGCCAGTCTGCGTGCGCTGCCCGAAGCCGCCAACCTGGACAGCCTGCGAGGTGTGGAGGGTGAGGCCGCCCGCCAATACTTCAGTGGTCTTAATTTGCTGGTGCGGCCGGATCTGCGCGAGTCTTTCCGCATGGACGGGCGCACCCGCCGCCCGCCGCGTGACCGCCTCAATGCCATGCTGTCGTTTTTGTATGCAATGTGGATGAACGATTGCCGCTCGGCGCTGGAAGCAGCCGGGCTTGATCCGCAGGTCGGGTTCTTGCACGCCTTGCGCCCAGGGCGCGCTGCGTTGGCGCTGGATTTGATGGAAGAGTTTCGCCCCTGGGCCGACCGGCTGGCCCTGACGCTGATTAACCGGGGCCAGCTTTCAGCAGATGATTTTGCGATGCGTGAAGGTGGCGGCGTATCGCTGGAGCCTGATGCGCGCAAAGCCGTGGTGGTGGCTTATCAAGAGAGAAAGCGCGATGAAATCAACCACCCCTTGCTCGCGCAGACCGTGCCCCTGGGCCTGGTGCCTCTGGTGCAGGCACGCTTGCTGGCCCGTGCCTTGCGCGATGAGTGTGCGCCCTACGTGCCGTTCGTGGCGAAGTAAGGACTGATCATGCTGGTACTTGTGTGCTACGACGTGAGTACAGAAACCAAAGCAGGCCGCCGCCGCTTGCGCCGGGTGGCCAAGGTCTGCGAAAGCACAGGCCAGCGGGTGCAAAAATCGGTGTTTGAATGTCAGGTCGATATTGCGCAATTTGAAGCGCTCGAGCGAAAATTGCTGGAAGAAATCGATCCCCAACAAGATTGTTTGCGCTTGTACCGCATGCCAGAGACGCGGGGGTTCGAAGCGCGTGAGTACGGCACTTTCAAGGCGGTGGACTTTGACGGCCCGTTGGTGCTTTGATGCATTTCCAGCTTTCCCGGCAGGCCTGACTGTGCTACTGTCACCACTGCGAACCCCAAGTGATTGTCTTTTCCCTATAAGGTTCGCGCGCTACGCAAGCCATTGATTCAAATGAACTTTCTGCACTACTCCATGCAAGCTCTCGCAGCAATCTGTGGGTGTGTGGTGAGGTTCGCGCAAATGCCCGAAAAATGCGTTTGCCCGCAATACTTTGGGAGCGAAGCGGTTCGCCCGTCAGCGATGACGGGTGCGGATTGAAACCAAACTTGCTACGCCCACACCTTCGACAAAAAGACGGTTCGCCCGTCAGCGATGACGGGTGCGGATTGAAACTGCGCCATCCAGACGCAGAATTTTGTCTTGCCGGTGGTTCGCCCGTCAGCGATGACGGGTGCGGATTGAAACATACTGACCAGCGGTGACAACTCGGTTATAGGTGGTTCGCCCGTCAGCGATGACGGGTGCGGATTGAAACTCAATTTGCATGCAGCGCTACCAGGAGCGGTCCAGGTTCGCCCGTCAGCGATGACGGGTGCGGATTGAAACCTTCTAAAACACCGGCTGAAAGCGCACCCGGCGACGGTTCGCCCGTCAGCGATGACGGGTGCGGATTGAAACCGGTGACAACCGCGCATGGAAGCCAACGCACCTTGGTTCGCCCGTCAGCGATGACGGGTGCGGATTGAAACCGGTACCCGCCGCGCCTCAATCAAGTGCCCGTGCTTGGTTCGCCCGTCAGCGATGACGGGTGCGGATTGAAACAGACGTCTGCACAGGGTCAACCCGGTCCAGAAACGGTTCGCCCGTCAGCGATGACGGGTGCGGATTGAAACCTGCAGGAACAGATCGAACTTGAAGCCGTGGCTGGGGTTCGCCCGTCAGCGATGACGGGTGCGGATTGAAACTTCCGGCACCCTCTTCAAAGCCGCCGAGCGCCTTGGTTCGCCCGTCAGCGATGACGGGTGCGGATTGAAACCACAAGGGCTTGTCGTCAGCCAACACCACGGCGGGGTTCGCCCGTCAGCGATGACGGGTGCGGATTGAAACTGCTGCCAGCTGGGCCTTGGCCTCCTGGCCGGCTTGGTTCGCCCGTCAGCGATGACGGGTGCGGATTGAAACAAGCGCATCGTGCTGGACCCCACCCGGTGGGATGGTTCGCCCGTCAGCGATGACGGGTGCGGATTGAAACGGTGCGCTGGTGGCCATTGTGCTGCTTGACACGGTGGTTCGCCCGTCAGCGATGACGGGTGCGGATTGAAACCGGACATGGAGCGCGGCTTCACCATCCACACCAAGGTTCGCCCGTCAGCGATGACGGGTGCGGATTGAAACGACATCAGATCCGGCACCGTTCCGACCAAATGTTGGTTCGCCCGTCAGCGATGACGGGTGCGGATTGAAACCACCAGCATGAACAGCGGCGGCACGTAGCCTGCAGGTTCGCCCGTCAGCGATGACGGGTGCGGATTGAAAC
>NZ_JAUYEY010000026.1 GCF_030689685.1 Polaromonas sp.
CTAGGAGCCTGGGCGGCAGAAGGCGTCGAAGCGAAAAGTGGCCCCGGCGAGGACAGTTTTTGCCGGGTTTGCAGCCTCATAGCCGTAGCTATGGGGCAAAAAGCCGGTGAAAAATGGACCGTCGCGGCCGCTTTGCAGCCGACGTCCCTTCTGCCGCCCAGGCTCCTAGGAGCCTGGCCGAAGGCTGTTGGGCGGTATCCCCTGCTTTCGGGTCTGGCCGAAAGTTGTGAATAAAATAGCCCTCCAGCCCATACCCATCAAGCGCATTCAGCTATGGAATTTATAGCAAACTCAGCCATCGCCCAGCGTTTGCAACTTTATCGCTGGCCAGCAGCTCCATCCATGTAGAGTCACACCCTCGCTCCCGCAGAACATTCACCGTGAACCCGACCCCCCTGAAACTGGAAATCGCCGCCGCGACCGCTGCCCTGATCGTCGAAGAGGGGCTGGAATACGGCCCCGCCAAACACCGAGCCGTCAAACAGATGGGCCTGCCCGCGCGCAGCGAGCTGCCGGGCAACGACGAGGTGGAAGACGCGGTGCACGAATACATCGCGATTTTTTGCGCCGACACGCAGCCTGGCGAACTGCATGCCCTGCGCGAGCTGGCCCTGATCTGGATGGAGCGCATGGCCGCGTTTCGCCCCTACCTCGGCGGCGCTGTCTGGCACGGAACGGCGACGCGCTTGTCGGACATTTACATCCAGCTTTTCTGCGATGACCCGAAATCGGCCGAAATCGCGCTGATTGATCACCAGGTGGACTACGAGCCGCGCACCGTGACCGGCTTCACCGGCGAGAAGGTCGAGGCGCTGAGCCTGAGCAGCTTGTGCCTCGGCCTGAAAGAAAACGTGGGCGTGCACCTGATGGTGTACGACCACGATGACCTGCGCGGCGCGCTGCGGCCCGACGCCAAAGGCCGCAAGCCGCGTGGGGACCTGGCCGCCGTGCAAAAATTATTGATATCCCAGCCGGAGTCCTCTTCATGAAACGCAGACAGATGGTTTACGCAGGCGCAGCGGCGCTTGCAGGCATGGCTGGCGCCGGCCTGGCATGGCGGCAGTTGCAGCCGCATGGCGGCGCCGCCGCTGCGCTGGCCCCCTTCTGGCAACAGAGTTTTGAGACGCCGACTGGGCCGGTACTGACCATGGCCAGCTTTGCCGGCAAACCGTTGCTGGTCAATTTTTGGGCCACCTGGTGCCCGCCTTGCATTGAAGAGTTGCCGTTGATTGACCGTTTTTACCAAGACAACAAGTCAAAAAACTGGCAGGTTTTGGGTTTGGCCGTTGACCAACCCAGCGCCGTGCGGGCCTGGCTACAGCGCATGCCGCTGGCTTTTCCGGTGGCGATGGCGGGTTTTGGCGGCACCGAGCTGAGCAAGTCGATGGGCAACCTTGCAGGTGGCCTGCCGTTTACCGTGGTGTTCGGGGCTACTGGCCAATTGCTGCATCGCAAAATGGGCAAGGTCTCCGCAGAAGACCTGGCGCAGTGGGCGCAACTGGCTTAAGCACAATGCGCCTACTCGGTCGGCCACCGGTCCAGGAGCTTGCATCAAGCGCCTATCCATCATCTTAACATTCAGAAAAATTCAATATTAGTACAAATATTGAAAAATAACTTCATCTTAAACACCATTGACTGAAGTTAGATAAAATTAGGCGGTTTCACTGGGCACAAGCTGTGGCGGTTGGAGTCAAGCCTGAGATAACTCGCCTTTTCTTGAGATGCAGTCGTTGGATAGGGTAGACTTCGCCCTTTCCGAATCAGGCCTGTGGCTGATTTAATAAAATTTAAGAGATTTTTAGGCGATAAAAGGTGTAAAAAGCGGAGCTTAGGTGCAAATCGCGCCGCTGAACCTCTTGCCCGTCTACCGTCGTTGGAGATTCCCCATGGATTTAAGAAAACTCAAGACCCTGATCGACCTTGTCTCAGAGTCCAATGTGTCCGAACTCGAAATCACCGAAGCCGAGGGCAAAGTCCGCATCGTCAAGTCCGGCGGCGCGCCGATGGTGATGCAGCAAGCGGCCATGGTGCCCGCTGCTCAGGCCGCCGCGGCCGTTGCTGCTGTGCCAGCAGCCGCCGAGGCCGCCGTCGTTCCGGCTGGCCACGCCGTGAAGTCCCCGATGGTCGGCACCTTCTACCGCTCGGCCAGCCCAGGCGCCAAAGCTTATGTGGAGGTTGGCAGCCAGGTCAAGGAAGGCGAAACCATCTGCATCATTGAAGCCATGAAAATCCTCAACGAGATCGAAGCGGACAAATCCGGCACCATCACCCGCATCCTCTGCGAGAACGGCCAGGCGGTGGAATACGGCCAGCCGCTGTTCATGATCGAGTGATCGCCGCATGTTCAAAAAGATACTGATCGCCAACCGCGGCGAGATTGCCCTGCGTATCCAGCGCGCCTGCCGAGAGCTCGGCGTCAAGGCGGTGATGGTTTATTCCGAAGCCGACCGCGAGGCCAAATACATCAAGCTGGCCGACGAATCGGTCTGCATCGGCCCGGCGCCTTCGGCGTTGAGTTACCTGAACATGCCGGCGATCATCTCGGCCGCCGAGGTGACGGACGCCGAGGCGATTCACCCCGGCTACGGCTTTCTGAGCGAAAACGCCGATTTTGCCGAACGGGTTGAAAAAAGCGGCTTCAAATTCATTGGCCCCACGCCCGAGTCGATCCGCATCATGGGCGACAAGGTCTCGGCCAAACAAACCATGATCAAGGCTGGCGTGCCCTGCGTGCCGGGCTCAGAAGGCGCTTTGCCCGACGACGCGGCGATCATCAAGCGCATCGCCAAACAGGTGGGTTACCCGGTCATCATCAAGGCGGCAGGCGGCGGCGGCGGGCGCGGCATGCGGGTGGTGCACACCGAGGCGGCGCTGATCCACGCGGTGCAGACCACCAAAGCCGAAGCCGGGGCCGCCTTTGGCAACCCCGAGGTCTATATGGAGAAATTCCTGCAGAACCCGCGCCATATTGAAATACAGATCATGGCCGACCAGTACAAAAATGCGGTTTGGCTCGGCGAGCGCGATTGCTCCATGCAGCGCCGGCATCAGAAGGTCATTGAAGAGGCGCCAGCCCCCGGTGTGCCGCGCAAACTGATCGAAAGAATTGGCGAACGCTGCGTCGCTGCAGTCAAGAAGATCGGTTACCGCGGCGCGGGAACGTTTGAGTTTCTGTACGAAAACGGTGAGTTTTATTTCATCGAGATGAACACGCGTGTGCAGGTCGAGCACCCGGTCACCGAATGGGTCACCGGTATTGACATTGTCAGAACGCAAATTGAGGTCGCGGCTGGCGAAAAACTGCCGTTTACCCAGCGCCAGATCCAGATCAAGGGCCACGCGATCGAGTGCCGCATCAACGCCGAAGACCCCTACAAGTTCATCCCTTCGCCGGGACGCATCACGACCTGGCACACGCCGGGTGGGCCGGGTGTGCGGGTTGACTCGCACATTTATGCCAACTATTTTGTGCCGCCCAATTACGACTCGATGATCGGCAAAATCATTGTGCACGGCGACACGCGCGAGCAGGCACTGGCCCGCATGCGCACCGCACTGGCTGAAACCGTGGTTGAGGGCATCAATACCAATATTCCGCTGCACCGCGAGCTGATGGTGGACGCCAAGTTCATGGACGGCGGCACCAACATCCATTACCTCGAAGAGTGGTTGTCAAAACGTGACCGCTGAGCGGTCACATCGCCCTCACGCTCCCCCCTTGGTGTGGTTCGCTGCCCCCTCGGGGCGCTGCGCCTTGCGGCCGGCGGAGCCGGACCGCAGCCCCTGCTGGTGAAGACCGGTCTTTTTGAAGTTGCCATCTATCATGTTCGAGTTGATTCTTCTTTCGCCTGTTGATCAGGTGGACACCTTGAGCGAGGCGCTCGATGCACTCGACGCGCTCAGTGTGTCGGTGGAAGACGCCGACGCACAAACCGCTGCCGAGCAGGCGCTGTTTGGTGAGCCCGGCATGCCGCCGCCGAAAGCCGGCTGGGAACGCTCGCGCGTGGTGTCGCTGTTCGAAAATGAAGCCCTGGCGCGTGATGCCGCAGCCTTGCTGAGCGCGCAGGATTTTTTTGCCGCTTGCCAGGTCGTTGCCATCCAGGCGGTGGCCGAGCAGGACTGGGTCCGGCTAACGCAGTCGCAATTCGCGCCGGTCGAGATCACGCCGGAATTCTGGATCGTGCCGACCTGGCACGAGCCGCCGGCCCAGGCCACGCAAGTCATTCGGCTCGACCCGGGCCTGGCCTTCGGCACTGGCACCCATCCGACGACCCACATGTGTTTGCGCTGGATCGCTGCTCATGGTGCGCCGTCCAGCGCAAGCGCGCAAAGCGTGCGCAGCGCCGGGCCACCCCTGGCAAGCACAGCCCCCTCGGGGGGCAGCGAACCGAACGAAGTCGGGAGCGTGGGGGCAGGTAGTCTAGGCCGCGTCCTCGACTATGGTTGCGGCTCCGGTATTCTGGCCATCGGCGCCGCCAAGTTCGGGGCTTCTGCCATCGACGCGGTCGATATCGACGAAGCTGCGGTGCAGTCCACCCTGGCCAATGCCGAAGCCAACCATGTGGCGCTGAATGCTGGCCTGCCTGACAAGGCCGATGGCGTGTACCAGACCGTGTTGGCCAACATTCTGGCGACGCCGCTCAAGGTGCTGGCGCCGCTGCTGTGTTCGCGTGTGGCGCCCGGTGGTTCGCTGGTGCTGGCGGGCATCCTGGAGCGGCAGGCCGACGAGCTCAAGGCGGCCTATGCGCCTTACTGCCAGCTACAAGTGAGCGACCAGGAAGACGGCTGGATACTAATGACCGCGCGGCTCTGAGTCAGTGATCGCGGTCGCGCGCCGTGAGAGGCGCGGGCGTGTCGCCCCCGTACAATAAGGCCCACATGAGCCTGATTACGCGCTGTCCCGCCTGCGGCACGATGTTCAAAGTCGTGGCCGACCAACTCAAGATTTCCCAGGGATGGGTGCGCTGCGGTCAGTGCTCCGAAGTCTTCGATGCTGCGGCCCATTTGCAGCCGCGCGCAACCCCTTCCCCCCCCCTTTCTCCCGCTTCGGCATCTTCCACAGGTGACACCGGATCATCATCGGCAGCAGACCCCACCGATAGCGGCCCTGTTGCCCCGCTGGCAACCCTGCTGCTGGCGCCCGAAGCGGCAGACTCCTCCGCCGCCTTTGCGCAGGCCGAGCCGCCGGTGGCGCCGCTGTCCCTGCCTGAAGTCCAGGTGTCCATGCCGCCCGATCTCGCGGCCGAGGTGTTCACGTCCTCGGTCAGCCCCGATGGATATGCGCTTCCAGACGCGCCGGGGCGCGAGGCGCAGCAAGACAGCAGCTTTGACGAATTCGGAGCGCCTCACGAGCCCCAGCAAGATGTGTCTTTTGTGCGTGACGCCAGACGCCAGGCCTTCTGGCGGCAGCCGGCCATGCGCTGGACGCTGGGTGCGGCCGCGTTGGTGCTGCTGACCGGCCTGTTGCTGCAGGTGGCGCTGTTCCAGAGAAGCGCACTGGCCGCACGGCAACCTGGGCTCAACGCCAGCTTTCAGACGCTGTGTGTTTATCTGCAGTGCGAAATCCAGCCACTGCGGCAAATCGAATCCATCGTGATCGACAGCTCTTCCTTTAACAAAATCGGCCCGGATGCCTACCGCCTCAAGGTGGTGATCAAAAACACCGGCAGCGTGCCTCTGGCCATTCCCTCACTGGAGCTGACCTTGACCGACAGCCAGGACCAGGCGCTGCTGCGGCGCGTGCTGACTCCGGGCGAACTCGGCGCCAGCGCCGACGCCGCCCCCCTGGCGGCAGGCGCAGAATTTTCAGGCCTGTTGGCCATTGGCGTTTCAAACCCTGCGCCGGCACCCATCGCCGGTGCCAGCACTTCGGCAGCGCCAAGGCCTTCGGCCCCGCTGCGGATCGCCGGCTACCGCGTCCTTGCTTTTTATCCCTGACTGAATCGAGACCTTCATGCCTGCTGTGATTTGTGGTTCCCTGGCGTTTGACACCATCATGACCTTCGAGGGTCGTTTTGCCGAGCAGATCCTGCCCGACCAGTTGCACATCCTCAACGTGTCGTTTCTGGTTCCAGCGCTGCGCCGCGAGTTTGGCGGCTGCGCCGGCAACATCGCCTACAGCCTCAGGCAACTCGGTGGCACACCCCTGCCCATGGCCACCGTCGGCAGCGACGGCGCCGAGTATGTGGCGCGCCTGGACACGCTTGGCATCAGCACCGAATTTGTCCGCGAGGTGGAAGGTGCCTACACGGCGCAGGCCATGATCATGACGGACCGTGACAACAACCAGATCACGGCCTTCCATCCGGGCGCCATGGGACAAGCCCACACCACACAAATCGCGGCGCGGGCAGGTATCAACATCGGCATCATCTCGCCGGACGGGCGCGATGCCATGCTCCAGCACGCCGATCAGCTCAAGGCGGCCGGCATTCCTTTCGTATTCGATCCGGGCCAAGGCCTGCCGATGTTTGACGGCAAGGACCTGGCGCACTTCGTCGAGCTGGCGACTTGGGTGACCGTCAACGACTACGAAGCCAAGCTGCTTTGTGATCGCACTGGCCTGTCGATTGCGGAGTTGTCAAAACGTGTCGAGGGCCTCATCGTCACCCTCGGGGCCGAAGGCTGCGAAGTCTGGGTGGCCAGCGAGAAAACGCTGGTGCCCCCGGTCAAGGCCGCAGAGGTGGTGGACCCGACCGGATGTGGCGATGCGTTTCGCGGCGCGCTGCTGTTCGGTCTCGAAAAGGGCTGGCCGCTGGCGCGTTGCGCCGAGCTGGGCAACCGTGTCGGCGCCCACAAGATCGCCTACCGCGGTGGCCAAAATTACACCCTGGGGGCGGAACAATTTGACCTGTAGCCCCTGACTGGCGGGCATATTCAGCTATTGATTCAATAGCGGATCGACGCTGCTGCCCAACGATTTCCCCAATCGGGATAGGGGCCGATCATCGCTGACCGGACCCCTCCCACACCACCCGGCATGCGGGCCCGCACCGGGCGGTTCGAGAAGTTGAGGTCATGAGAGTCGGGGCAATCCCATCGTGTCGAACCAAGCGATGGTCAGCAC
>NZ_JAUYEY010000029.1 GCF_030689685.1 Polaromonas sp.
CCATCGTTGTGGCTTGCGAGATCGCTATTTGCGCAATTTCGATCGTCTCATCATCCCCGGTAACTGGACGTGCCATGACTTTCTCCATCAAGTATGATGGAGGATATTATTGCACTAATGTTGTGGAAATGGAATAACGACAAGCACCAGCGCCATTGTCGAACTCTTGCTGGATAGGTAAGCCCAAGATGACAGAAGCAGGCCACGGGATCGAGCGAATTGGGGCCTTTGCCCTCCGACTAGAGGAGGCGTGTTCAGCCACTCAGCCCCATAATTGAAGCAGCCTAAAACACGCTGGCGCCTTGCCAGCAGTTGAAGATCCGGAAGCAAAAATCAGCCCACAAATGCTCCTCACAAATGTCTTCACGGTTCCATGGAGTCTTCAATGAAAAACCGCATCATCAACGTCAAGGGCGCAGAAGTTGCCATCGTTTCCCGCCAGGGGCAAGACTATATTTGCCTGACGGATATGTTGAAGGCCAAGGATGGTGACTTTTTCATCTCTGATTGGCTGCGAAACAGGAACACTGTTGAGTTTTTGGGTATCTGGGAGGCGGTTTACAACCCCGCTTTTAATTCCGGCGAATTCGCCACAATTAAAAGTCAGACAGGCTTGAATAGTTACAAAATCAGCGTCAAGGAGTGGGTTGAAAAAACCAATGCAATCGGTCTTCATGCCACGGCGGGCAGATACGGCGGAACTTACGCCCACAAAGACATTGCTTTCGAGTTCGGCATGTGGATCAGTGCCGAATTTAAAATTTACCTCATTAAAGAGTTCCAGCGGCTCAAGGATGAAGAATCACGCGCCACCTCGGTAGCGTGGGACTTTCAACGCACACTGGCGAAGGTCAACTACAAAATCCATACCGACGCCATCAAGGCGCACTTGATTCCCCCCAGCCTGACTGCAATCCAGACCAGTACCGTCTACGCCAGTGAAGCCGACCTGCTCAACGTCGCCCTGTTTGGCCTTACCGCAGCCCAGTGGCGACAAGTCAACCCAAACCAAGGCGGCAACATGCGCGATGCTGCAACCCTTGAACAACTGGTGGTGCTGTCAAATCTGGAAAGCATCAACGCGGTGCTGATTCACCAGGGCCTGGGCGCCAAAGACCGGCTGGTGCAACTCAATGCCATTGCCATCACGCAAATACGGTCACTAATTGGCCAGAACACCCTGCAAAAGCTGGCGAAACCAGCCGCCAAAAAGAGGATTACCTAATGACCGAACCCACCATCATCTGCCCCAACTGCAGAACAGAGATCAAACTCACCGAGTCGCTGGCAGCGCCCCTGATTGCATCCACCCGCCTGCAGTTTGAAAAGCAACTGGCCCAAAAAGACAGCGACATCGCCCAGCGCGAAACCGCCATGCGCGAGAAGGAAAAAGCGCTGACCGACGCAAAGCGTGATCTGGACGAGCAGGTGGCTGACCAGGTGGCCAGCCAGCTCAAAACCGAACGCGCCCGCGTGGTGGCAGAAGAAGCCAAAAAAGCCAAAGCTGCATCGGCCAACGAGCTGGACGCCAAAGCCCGCGAACTGGCAGAACTGCAAGACGTGCTCAAGGCACGCGACGCCAAACTGCTTGAGGCCCAAAAAGCCCAGGCCGAGCTGATCAAAAAGCAACGTGAACTGGACGACGCCAGGCGCGAGCTGGACCTGACCATCGAAAAGCGCGTGCAAGACGGCCTGAGCGAAGTGCGCACCCTGGCCAAACGCGAAGCCGAAGACGGCATGAAGCTGCGGGTGGCCGAAAAAGACCAGACCATCGCATCCATGCAGCAGAAGATTGAAGAACTCAAGCAAAAAGCCGAGCAAGGCTCACAGCAACTGCAAGGCGAAGTGCAGGAGCTGGAACTGGAAAACCTGCTGCGCGCCAAGTTTCCGTTTGACCTGATTGAGCCCGTGCCCAAAGGCGAGTTTGGCGGCGATGCGCTGCACCGCGTCAACAGCCAGGGCGGCACGCACTGCGGCAGCATTTTGTGGGAGTCCAAACGCACCCGCAACTGGAGCGACGGCTGGCTGGCCAAGCTGCGCGAAGACCAGCGCAGCGCCAAGGCCGAGGTCTGCGTGCTGGTGAGCCAGGTGCTGCCCAAAGGGGTTGAAAATTTTGACCTGGTGGACGGCGTGTGGATCACCTCCCCGCGCGTGGCCATCCCCGTGGCCATCATGCTGCGCCAGGGCCTGCTGCAAATCAGCCAGACCCGCGCCTTGTCTGAAGGCGTGCAGACCAAGACCGAGATGGTTTACCAATACCTCACCGGCCCGCGCTTCAGGCAGCGGGTGGAGGCGATTGTGGAGGCCTTCTCATCCATGCAAGACGACCTGGACAAAGAGCGCAAAGTCATCATGAAGCAATGGGCCAAGCGGCAAGGTCAAATTGATAGCGTAATGAACTCCACCGTGGGCATGTATGGGGATTTGCAGGGGATTGCGGGACAATCACTACAAGAAATTGAGGGGCTGGAGTTGTCAGCCCTGGAAATGAAGCTTTGATGATCAAAAACCCTATTCAGTCTGGAGCCACCTATGAGAGCTGAACCCGTTGCGGGCGTTCAACCGTCGGTCATCCGCTGGGCGCGCGAATCTATGGGAATGTCCGTTGAAGACGTTGCCCATAAGCTCAAAAGATCGTCTGAAGAGGTGATGGCTTGGGAGGCGGAAGACGGCACGTCTCCAACCTACGCGCAACTAGAAAGCCTGGCATACAAAATATTCAAGCGGCCACTGGCTATCTTTTTCTTGCCAGCCCCGCCAGATGAAATTCCGCCGACCCGAGAATTCAGAACACTGCCGGATGCCGACCTGCAGGCCCTGCACGCAGACACCTATGTTCAGGTACGCAAGGCGCATGCCTATCAAATCACTCTCAAAGAGATATTTGAAGGCCGCAATCCCAGCGGGCGACACAGCTCGCAAGAAATACCACTGGACATGCGCGAATCTGTTGAGGAACAGGCGCTTGCCGTGAGAAAAGCCCTTGGCATATCGCTGGAAGATCAGCTCGGGTGGAAGTCCGACGAACTTGCCCTGAAGCGCTGGCGTGAGGCTGTGGAAGCACTTGGTATTTTTGTGTTCAAGGCTCCGTTCAAGCAAAAAGACATCTCGGGTTTCTGTCTGCTCGATGCGGACTTTCCCCTGATATACCTCAACAACAGCACAACCAAGACCCGGCAGATTTTCAGCCTGCTGCATGAGCTGGCACATCTCCTGTTCAACGTCAGCGGCATCAGCAAGTTCGAGGTTTCCTACATGCGCAGGCTTGCCGCGCCGGAACGCCGGATAGAGCAGTTCTGCAACAAGGTTGCGGCCGAGATTCTGATTCCCTCCGCAGATTTTGGGCAGCAAATTGCAGGCCTTCCCAGCAACGCTGAGTCAGTGCAAGACCACCTGTACGCCACTTTGGCAAGCAGATACGGCGTCAGCCGCGAGGCCATATTGCGCCGGCTGCTGGACCTTGATCGCGTCAGCCAGGCGTTTTATGAGCAGAAGGCGAAGTTCTGGGCCAGCCAGAAAAAGGCGGCATCGGGTGGTGACTGGTACGCTTCGCAAAACACCTACCTGAGCGACCGGTTTGCCCGGGAGGTCATTGGCCGCCACTACCGCAATCAGATCAGCGTCGAGCAGGCGTCTGAATTCCTGGGGATCAAGGCGAAGAACTTTGCAGGCCTTGAGCAGCGCATCCTTCAGGGGGCTGCTGGATGATTTATGTGTTTGACACCAGTTCCCTTAGCAAGCTCAAGCATTTCTTTCCCGGTGTTTTCAAGTCCGTATGGGCCGGCCTGGATGAACTGGTTCAATCCGGCGATCTGATCTCTACACGCGAAGTCTGGAATGAAATCGAACGTGGCGATGTAGACCCGCACACCAACCAGTGGTTAAAAGACCGCAAGCGGATTTTTACCACGCCAACGGCGGATGAGTTGCGTTTTGTCGCCCAGATATTTCAGATTCCACACTTCCAGTCTCTGATTGGAGAAAAGCAGCGCTTGATGGGCACCCCTGTGGCAGACCCCTTCATCATTGCGTGCGCCAAGATACGCAAGGGAACCGTGGTGACGGAAGAGCGGCTCAAGCCCCACGCGGCAAAAATTCCCAATGTATGCCAGCACACCAGCGTCAGCGTGCCTTGCATTGATCTTGAAACCTTTATGCAAAAGCAGGGCTGGAGCTTTTGATGGTGGGCCGACAGAAACTCGAATTCACTGGATTGGCAGGGACCACGTGGCTGCGGTTTGAGCTACGGATTTTATTGAAGGGCTCTGTGTGTGTTGCCATGCGCAGCGGCGAGTGATGGGCGCGACGGTGGGCATGTATGGGGATTTGCAGGGGATTGCGGGGAAGTCGCTGCAGGAAATTGAGGGGCTGGAGCTTGCTGCGCTCGAAAGCCCGTATGGAAACCAACAAGCAATTTGAGGCAGGATCTGAACATGCTTAAAAAGCTCGTCGAGATTGATCACAAATGCTTTAAGCAGTTCAAGTGGGGAGCACTGCCCGAGCTTGCACGATTCAACTTGTTTTACGGCTGGAACGGCACTGGAAAAACCACGCTGTCCAACCTTCTTGCGGATATTGATCAGAAAGCCCCGATTGGAATAGGCAAGGTTGTTTTTCGCATTGACAACATGAACGTCCAGGGAGACCAGCTTGGACAAGACGATCAGTCCCTTCCAAGAATCAGAGTCTTCAATCAACGGTATGTCGAAAGCAGTATCTTCAGCCGCTTCGATAACCTTGACCATATCGTTTTCTTCGGTGAAAAGACCGTTGAACATGAGCAACAACGAAAAGCTGCGGTAGACGAACAGGCTAAGCTTCGTGACGAGTACAAAGAACTTTCGCCGAAGAAAGCCAAGGCGGCTAAAGAGCTTGATGCCTACAAACAAGATCAAGCACAAGCCATCAAAACCTTGCTCAGAACAGCAGGCCAGGACAAGTACACAAACTACAACAAGTCCCACTTCGAGACCCGCTGCGACAGCTTCAATCCTGAGATCGACATTGTCCTAAGCGACCACGAGAAGGCCGCACTGGTGGCGACCATAAGAACAGACATAAGGCCGACTCTACAGACCCAGAAGTCCATCAACCCTGTTTCAAGTTCCTTGCTTGAAACCATCAGGTTGATTCTTGCTGCGAGTCCTACCAATGTTGCGATAGAGAGTTTAAAAAACGATAGTCAGCTTGCAGGATGGGTAGGCCAAGGTCTTCAACTGCATCAGCATCGAGACGTCAAGACATGCCTATTCTGCGAGAACCCCTTGGGCGAAGATCGCATTAAACGACTGGAGCAGCACTTTGACGATTCCTTCCGCGTTCTCAGTCAGCAATTGACTGACTCGCTCCAATCCATTCAGCGACTCAGGAGCAGCGCCAACGACTTCAAACCTTACCAAACCACATCGGTGTACCCTCAACTGGCAGAGCAGTTGAAGGCCCTGAACGTCGCTCTTGAGACAAGGCAAACAGAATTTCTGAAAAGCATACAGGTCGTCGAAGATAGCCTGAATGCAAAGCGGAGCAACATTTTCATGGCTGCGGAAGCGCCGCCTGAATTAGCCAATCTGCTTTCCAAGGGTGAAGTCCTCTGCGATTCTGCGAACGAAATTCAAACGCTTCTGGCTGAGCATAACCGCATCACGAACAATTTTAATACTCAGATTGGCCAAGCAAAGGGCAAGCTCGAATCCGATTTCATCGCGTCGTCCATCGCAACCAATAAGGAAAAGAATGAACTTGCGAGGAGCACGTCCGAAAGCCTGGACAAATGTCGAACTAGGGGGCTTGAACTTACAGCAATCATCAAGAAGCTTGATGAAGAGTTGACCGAAACGGCCGCACCAGCCGAAAGCCTGAACCAAGACCTTGCCTTGTACCTTGGGCATAGCGAACTGACGTTGACCCATCACGGTAACGGCTACGCCATCACCCGAGGTAATGAAGAGGCTAGAGACTTGAGTGAAGGTGAAAAAACCGCTTTTGCATTGCTCTATTTTCTGAAATCACTCGAAGACCACCGTGGCAAGCTGGAAGAGACCATCGTGGTCATTGATGATCCAGTGTCAAGCCTGGATGCTTCCGCGCTGTTCACTGCCTTTGGCCTTATCAAAGAGCGAACAGAGAAAGCGAGGCAAATCATCGTGCTCACACACGACTTTACCTTTTTCAACTTGGTCAAGGGATGGTTCCGGCTATTTGATAAACAAAACCAGTCTCGCTACTACTCGCTGATTTCTTTGATGAACGACGGCGGCAAGAGCAACGCCATCATTGTGATGGACAGGCTCATAAAGGATTTCGGATCCGAGTACCAATACTTATTCTGCCTCGTCAAGAAGGGGGCCACAGCCCAAGGCAAAGAGCTTTCTGAGCTTTATGGCCTACCCAATGTGGGCAGACGGCTTCTTGAGCATTTCATCGCCTTCAAGTTTCCCGGTGGCATTGAAACGGAGAAGCTGATCGAGAGAATGAAGAAGCTGGAGCTCGATCCCAGTACCTTGGCAGTGTTGAATCGCTTCCTCAATATTTATTCGCATGGTGACGACATGGCCTCATCCGGGCATGATTTGAACCTGCTTGCCGAGACGCCAAAAGTCATGCAAGCAATTCTGACCGTGATGCGCACAGAGGACAAAGACCATGTTGAGCGACTCGAAGCCGCAATTCAAGGATAGGCAAATGCCGCGTCCCGAGAAACTATTTTCATGAGCAAACAAAAACTAGAACTCACCTGGATTGGCAAGGACCAGCGGCCACGGCTGGAGCCACGGATTTTGCTGGAAGACCCGAAGCGCAGTTACCACGCGAAGCAGCGGGTGACGGACAACGATTTTTTCGGTAACCGGCTCATCAAGGGCGACAACCTGCTGGCGCTGAAAGCGCTGGAGGCGGAGTTTGCGGGCAAGGTGAAGTGTGTGTTTATTGACCCACCGTACAACACCGGCAGCGCTTTCACGCATTACGACGACGGGTTGGAGCATTCGATCTGGCTGGGGCTGATGCGCGACCGGCTGGAGATTATTCGGCGGTTGTTATCTGACGATGGCTCGCTCTGGATCACGATTGATGACAACGAAGCGCACTATTTGAAGGTGGTTTGTGATGAGGTTTTTGGACGGGCAAATTTTCTCACTACGGTGATCTGGGAGAAAAAATACGCACCCAAAGCTGACTCGAAGTTTCTATCCTCTTCGCATGACTTTGTGTTGGTCTGCGCAAAAAACATGGACCGACTGCAATTAAATCGGTTGCAAAAAACTGAAAAGCAGACTTCGCGCTATACGAATAGAGACAACGATTCCAGGGGACCTTGGAAAGCTGGTGATACTTTGCGTAATGAAGTACGTGACTACGCTGTTTTCCCAGTGAAGTTGCCATCCGGTAGAGAAGTGTTTCCATCTGCGGGGACAAGCTGGCGATATACCAAAGAAAAATTTGCCGACCTGATTGCGGACAATCGAATTTGGTTTGGCGTTGATGGCGATGGACGACCAGCCATTAAGAGGTTCATTTCAGAAGTAACTGAAACCATACCAGCCACTACAGTTTGGCGCTATGACGATGTTGGGCATAACGACGAGGCCAAGAAGGAAAGCAAAGCGCTTTTTGGTGATGGTGTTTTCGGAACTCCAAAGCCAGAACGCTTGATGGCAAAAATTCTTGAGCTTGCCACCAATCCGGGCGACTTAGTCTTAGACTCCTTCGCCGGCTCCGGCACCACAGGCGCAGTCGCCCACAAAATGGGCCGCCGCTGGATCATGGTGGAGCTGGGCGAGCATTGCCACACGCACATCGTGCCGCGTCTGCAAAAAGTCATTGACGGGCAAGACCCTGGCGGCGTGACGCAGGCCACCGGCTGGCAGGGCGGCGGAGGTTTTCGGTATTACGAGCTGGCGCCCACGCTGCTGGCGACTGACCGCTGGGGCAATCTGGTCATCAACCCGCAGTACGACGCGGCCATGCTGGCTGCCGCGATGTGCAAACTTGAAGGCTTTAGCTACGCGCCCTCAGAGGTGCTCTGGTGGCAGCAGGGCCACAGCAGCGAGCGCGACTTTATTTATGTGACCACGCAAACGCTAAGCAGTCAGCAACTGGCATCCCTCAATGACGAGGTGGGCGCTGACCCGAACAACCCGCGCAGCCTGCTGGTGTGCTGTGGTGCTTACCGTGGCGTGACCGCTGCGCAGGCCGCTGAGCGCTGGCCCAACCTGACCATTAAAAAAATCCCGAAAATGGTGAAAGACCGTTGCGAATGGGGCCATGACGACTACAGCCTGAACGTGGCCAACTTGCCGATGGCGCAGAAGAAGGTCGAAGCCCCGGCGCAGAACGATTTGTTTGACGGGGATGCGGCATGACGGCCAAGCCCATTGGCGCCAATGAGGTGTTCTGTGCAATTTCCGACGCAGCGAGTCGGAAATTGGATGGCACAGCCAGCGTATTGCCAATACTCCACGCATTAAGTGGCACATCGAACGAAGGTGAAATGCTGCCTGATGCAGTGAAAGGGGCGCTACAGGCTCTGCGACGGGCTGCAGTCCGGGCGCGGCAGGTGGCGGAGCAGACCGGTACAGACCTGATCGTGGTGCGCTCGGGCCAAGTGGTGCGCGTGCCACCCCAGTCGAAAACGACGCCATGAGTCAGCGCGAAGACAAGCCTCGAATTCCACCCTGCCGCAACTATCCGGAAATTCCGGACAGTTGCCCGGGAAGCCATACGGGACATAAAAAGGAGGAGGCATGACCACACTGCAACCGCAAGTCGAGCTGTTGTCGCGTATACGGCACATCTGGGAGTCGGCGCGCACCCAGGGAGCGCGGTCTGTTAATACTGCCCATGTCTGCGCCAACTGGCTGATTGGGCAGCAGATTGTGGAGGCTGAGCAGGGCGGCACCAAGCGGGCTGGCTACGGCAAAGCCTTGCTGAAGACGCTGTCCGAGCAGTTGTCCGGTGAGTATGGCGACGGGTTTTCCGTGAGCGCCCTACAGTACATGCGCGGCTTTTTTCTAGGCTACCCGGAGCTTGTGGCAAAACAACACGCACTGCGTGTTGAATTCGATACGCCCCAGATTCAACACGCAGTGCGTGGTGAATCTGGGGGAGATGGCGCCTGGCGCCCCGGCCTGCTGCATTCGGGTCTGTCATGGACGCATTACCGCACCCTGCTGAAAGTGGATCGGCGGGAGGTACGCGATTTCTACGAAATTGAGGCCAGCCGCAGCGGCTGGTCTGCCCGTCAACTGGAGAGGCAGATCAATTCCTTCCTGTTCGAGCGCCTGGCAAAAAGCCGCGACAAAAAGGGTGTGCTGGCGTTGGCCAACGAGGGCCAGGCGATGGTGCGCCCGCAGGATGTAATTAAAGACCCGTATGTGCTGGAGTTCCTGGATTTGCCCGAGTCCCACCGCTTGGTCGAGTCGCGCATCGAGGAGGCGTTGATCAACCAGTTGCAGGCCTTCTTGCTGGAGCTGGGCAGTGGCTTTGCTTTTGTGGGGCGGCAGCGCAGGCTGACGCTGGACGGCGACCATTTTTACCCTGACCTCGTTTTCTATCATGTCAAGCTGAAATGCTATGTGGTGATCGACTTCAAGGTGGGCAAGCTCACCCACGGCGACTTGGGGCAGATGCTGCTGTACGTGAACTACTACGACCGCGAAGTCGCCACGAAAGACGACAACCCGACCATTGGGCTGATTCTGTGCAGCGAGAAGAACGAAGCGGTGGTGCGCTATGTGCTGGCCGACAAAAACGAACAGATCTTTGCCAGCCGCTACCAGTTTGCCCTGCCCAGCGAGGCTGATCTGCGCGCCGAGATTCGGCGCGAACTGGAGCAGTTTGAACAGAGCGTTCCAGATAGTCCTGTTGAAGGCGCGACTGGTAAGCCGGACTTACAAGTTGCCAAAGCCGCAGGCCGCACGAGCGCTCGCGCACCGAAGCCGTCCACCAAGCGCAAAGCCAAGGGAATAAAAAAATGAGCCAACGCGAAGTCAACAATATCGCGGGTCGCCTGAGCCTGCGCCCGCCGCAAACCGAGTCGCTTGCCAAGCTGGCGAGTGCCATTGATGCCTCACCCGCGATGATTCGGCCTGACCGAGACGCGGCGGACGTGGCGGCGATATTGGAAACACTTAAAAGCCAGTTCAAAACGCTGCAGGACTTTGAGCGCGACTTCCCGTCCATGTGTTTTGCGCTGGCTACAGGGGTGGGCAAAACGCGGCTGATGGGGGCCTTCATCAGCTACCTTTATCAAGCGCACGGCATCAAGCACTTTTTTGTGCTGGCGCCCAACCTGACGATTTACGACAAGCTGATTGGGGACTTCACGCCCAACACGCCCAAGTACGTGTTCAAGGGCGTGGCTGAGTTTGCGTCTTACCCGCCTGAAATCATCACGGGTGACAACTACGAAGAGCGCGCCCAGGCGCTGGGTGATTTGCTGTCGCCTGTCACCATCAATATCTTCAACATCGCCAAAATTGCGTCCGAGGTGCGGGGCGGCAAGGCGCCGCGCATCAAGCGGCTCAGTGAATATATTGGTCAAAGCTACTTTGACTACCTGGCCGGTCTGCCCGACCTGGTACTGCTGATGGACGAGTCGCACCGCTACCGCGCCAGCGCCGGGGTGCGGGCCATCAATGAGCTGAAACCTTTGATAGGCCTGGAGCTGACGGCCACACCTTTTGTTGAGACCTCAAAAGGCCCGGTGCCGTTCAAAAACGTGGTGATGGACTACCCGCTGGCTAGAGCCATGGAAGACGGCTTTGTCAAAGAGCCCGCCGTGGTGACGCAGCGCAACTTTGACGCGAAGAGCATGCCTGCTGAAGAGGTGGAGCGCGTCAAGCTGCAAGACGGCGTGCGTATGCACGAAGCCACCAAGGTCGAGCTGAAGACCTATGCCCGCAACATGGGTGCGAAAGAGGTCAAGCCTTTCATGCTGGTAATTGCGCGTGATACCACGCATGCCGGTGCGCTGCTGACCTGGCTGCAGTCAGACAGCTTTTTTGGCGGGCGCTACCGCAACAAGGTGATTCAGGTGGACAGTAGCAAGACCGGTGCGGAAGAGGAAGAAATGATTCGCCGCCTGCTGGCTGTTGAAAGTGTGGACGAGCCGACCGAAATCGTCATTCACGTCAACATGCTCAAAGAGGGCTGGGACGTGACCAACCTGTACACCATCGTCCCCTTGCGCGCCGCCAATGCCCGTACGCTGGTAGAGCAGTCCATTGGGCGCGGATTGCGCCTGCCCTACGGCAAACGCACCGGTGTAGATGCAGTTGACAGGCTCAACATCATTGCGCACGACCGCTTTCAGGAAATCATTGACGATGCCAACAAAGCTGACTCCCCGATCAAGCTCAAGACCTTTATCTACCTTGACGCGCTCGGCTCAGCAGATGAAGACCGCAAGCAAAGTGTGACCGTGCAACCCAACCTGGCTGCGGCCATGGGCCTGGATGTTAGCGATGGTGATTCTGGGGACGTGGCGGGTGTACCCTCGTCCGAAAATGCGTTGAGCAGCGGCCTCTCGCCCGCCGCCCCGTTTTTTGCGACGGCGCAAGAGCGACAGGCTGCTCAAATGGTGATGCAGGTGTTGGCGGAGTATGAAGTGCGTCCGCATGATGCACCTACGCGGCAAGCCTTGTTGACACCTGCGTTGCAGGCACAAATTGCCGAAACCGTGAAGGAGAAGTTGCCACCGGTTCAATCCAGTCTGCTAACTGGCGCCGATGCGCCGCCTGAACTCAATCTGGCCGAAGTGGTCCGCCGCGCAACGGAAGTGGTGGTGCAGCAAACCATTGATATTCCGCGTATTGCAGTGGTGCCGAAAGGCGACGTCACCAGTGGCTTCAAGCCCTTCACGCTGGAAGTTTCCGGGTTGCACTTGCAGCCGAAAGACCGTTCACTTGTAGGTCAAACCTTGCGGACGCATGAGCAGTTCACTTTTCACGCCCAGGCCGGGGTGGCGGAACGTCGGCTGGAAGACTACATCGTTCATGCGTTGATTGACTTTGACGATATTGACTACAACACGCATGCCAGCCTGCTCTATGACCTGGCCGGACAGATGGTGGCGCATCTGAAGAGCTACCTGACCGACGAGAACGAAGTGCGCAATGTGCTTGACTTGGACCGGCAATTGATCGCCAAGAATATTCACGCGCAAATGAATGCCCACTCTTACGAGTCGGCGACGCAGTACGTGGTGGAGGTGAGCAGGGGCTTTACGGCGCTGAAAGAGTCAACCTACTCGGTTGGCGCCAACCAGCAGCTGCGTGACTACCGCGACACGGTGGATGAGCCCAGCCGCATCAAACAAATGGTGTTTGGCAAGTTCATCAAGTGCCTGTATCCGCTGCAGAAGTTTGACTCGGACACGGAACGCCGGTTTGCAGTCATTCTGGAACGAGATGCCGACAAGTGGTTCAAGCCCGCCAAGGGGCAGTTCCAGATTTTTTACAAGCTGGGGGTCGAGCACCCGGAGTACATCCCTGACTTTGTTGTTGAGACCGCGCACCATTTGCTGATCTGCGAGACGAAGGCGCGCAATGACATGGGCAGTGACGAAGTCAAAGCCAAAGCTGAGGCGGGGGCGGTGTGGTGCCAGCACGCTTCTGAACATGCGCAAAAAATCGGTACCAAGCCGTGGAAGTACCTGTTGATCTCGCACGAACAGGTCACGGAAGACAAGCGCCTGGCTGATTTTCTATTGTCAGAAGTCAAGCCGAAATGAAAAACGGCGCCTGCAGACGCCGTCAAAGCATCGCTATTGATAAAATCGGGCTGTAGCCCTTATGTAGCGGGCGTAAGTAGCTATTAATTCAGTAGCAACTCATTGACTCCGGGTCAAGCCCGGCATGACACCACGGACAGGTCAGGCGGCCGCGGCTTTGACCTTGAGCCGCCAGGCATGTAACAGCGGCTCGGTATAACCACTCGGCTGCGCCAGGCCCTTGAAGACCAGATCACACGCCGCCTTGTAAGCGGCTGACTTGTCAAAGCGGCCGGCCATGGGCTTGTACAGCTTGTCGTCGGCATTTTGTTTGTCCACCACCGCAGCCATGCGCTCAAAGGTCTCTTTGACTTGCGCCTGGGTGACCACGCCGTGCAGCAGCCAGTTCGCCATGTGCTGGCTGGAGATGCGCAGCGTGGCGCGGTCTTCCATCAGGCCGACGTTGTGGATGTCGGGCACTTTAGAGCAGCCCACGCCGTGGTCAATCCAGCGCACCACGTAACCCAGAATGCCCTGGGCATTGTTGTCGAGCTCCTGCTGTTTGGCCTCCGCGCTCCAGTCGGGTGTCGCGGTGACGGGGATTTGCAGCAGGCCGTTGAGCAGCGCGTTGCGCTCCTTGTTCGCGTCGATTTTCCCCAGCTCTTTCTGCACCTTGCTGACCTTGACCTGGTGGCAGTGCAGCGCGTGCAGCGTGGCGTACGGACTTCGATCCCTGGATTTTCTAAGGCGTCACCGTACCCAAGGTGAAGTAAAATGTGGCGCCTTGTCCCGGGGAAGATTCGCCCCAGACCCTGCCGCCGTGGCGCGCGATGATTCGCTGCACAGTGGCCAGGCCAATGCCGCTCCCGGTAAATTCCGCCACGGTGTGCAGCCGCTGGAAGGCGCCAAAAAGCTTGTCCGAATAGGCCATGTCAAAGCCCGCACCGTTGTCCTGCACGGCATACACGGTCTCGCCGTCCGGGCGGCTCTCGCGCCTGAAGGCAATACGGGTTGGCGTCTGTTGGCGGCAGAACTTCCAGGCATTTCCCAGCAGGTTTTCAAGGACCTGACGCAGCAGTTGCGGGTCACCCTGGACCACCAGCCCCGGCTGGATATCCAGCCGCGTCACCCGGCCGGGCTCGCGCTCCTGATAGCCGTTCAATACGGTTTGGGCCATGGTGCTCAGATCGACGCTGTCCCAGCGCAGGCTGGTCCGTGAGAGCTGGGCCAACTTTAACAAGGCGTCAATGAGCTCGCTCATCTGCACCACGCCGGCGCCGATCCGGGCGAGGTAGTGCTTGGTGCGCTCACCCGCCTCGTCGGAACCCATTTCTCTGCTGAGCAGGCCGCTGAAGCCGGCAATGCTGCTCAGCGGCGTGCGCAGGTCGTGTGAGACCGAATACGAAAAAGCCTGCAGCTCCTCGTTGGCCGCCTGCAACTGTGCGGTGCGCTTTTGTACCCGCTCCTCGAGACTGGCATTGAGCCGCATGACTTCATCACGTGCCTGCTTGCGCTCGGTAATATCACGCATGCTGCCGAGAAAGTGGCGGCTACCTTCCAGGTCAAATTCCGAGACGTGCAGTTCCATCGGAAACCTGCCGCCATCACTGCGCTGTGCTGTCACCTCCCGCCCGGTTCCGAGCATATGCGCCTGACCCGTACCTAGATAACGCTTCAGGTGACCGTCATGCGCACTGTGATCGGGCTCTGGCATCAGCATGTTGATGTTGTGGCCGATGATTTTGTCGGGCGTATAGCCAAATATTTTCGCGGCCGCCGGGTTGGTCGAACGCACGATCCCCTGAGAATTGATGGTGATTACCCCATCCCCAATGGAGTTCAAGATAAGTTCTGCGAGTTTTTTTCATTGGCAAGGGATTCCAACGCCCGTTTCAGCGCACGCAGCGGATAGACGCGTAAAACCACCAACACCAACGCGCCCAGTAACAAGCCAAACAGGCTCACGAAGGCAGTTTCAAGCAGCAAGGGGCGCAATGATCTGACAACTTCGAAACGCCCGACCACGTTGCCCGAATCCAGCAGGACGGCCGAATGCAGCATCACCGGCGCAGCGAGCTGGTCAGGGCTCTGTACGATGACACGGCCTTGGGCGTCGACAATTCGGCGCACTTGAGGTAGTCCCTCATTCTGCTGATCCTTGAGCAGACCTTCAAGGCGGTGTTCTTCAAATTGCCAGAATTCGGGGTTGTTGTTGATCAACGCCGTTACCATGGCCGCGCTGAAATGCGCTTCCACGTCCATCGACGCACTGTGGAATTTGTATTCTGCGGTAAAAAAGATCGCAGGAAAAGCAAGCGCAATCATGCCGGCGAGGAGGGCGGCCATCCAATTAATGGCGCGTGTCGATTTGATGGCCCTTTCCTTCATGACAACTACCTTTGGTTTGTGGGCGCGACCCAGTGACCGTTCTGTTCAAGAATCTCCCGCCCCGCGGCGGAGCGCACAAAAACGGCAAATTGCTGCGTCAACGGGCTGGTCTTGGGACCGCTGACCATAAAAAAGGTTTTGTAATACGGGTACCTTCCTTCGGCCAGGGCTTTGAGGCTGGGCGTCACGCCATTCAATGCCAGGGCTTGAAGTGCGCGTTTTTCTGAAATGATCTGGGCCAGGGTGGTCGCGCCAAGGGCGCCGGGTATGGTTTCCAGGCTGTCCGCACTAGCCTTGTCGGTAAGCGCCATGATCATGCCTTCCCGGCCCTGTGCGGTCTTGACCGCCAGGTTCATTTCGGGCGACAGGCTTTTGACGATGTCCGTGTCTGACTCGGTGTCCGGGCGCAGCACCAGTCGCAGCGGACGGCCGTCGGGCCAGGTTTTACGCTCGCCGGTATAAATGCCGATCAGCTCAGGCGTGGTGATGGCCAATACATTCGTGCCCACGGCTGCCGCAAAGACAAACGGCGTGCGCGCATATTCGGTCGCGCTGGTGTCCGGGCCACGTTCCGCGTCTTTCAATGGTCGGCTGGTCAGGGCAAGATCTATTGCCCCGGCCCGCAGGGCCTTGATGCCGCCGCCGCTGCCCAGGCTGGGAACAATGACGACAGTGGCTTGCGGATGGATTTTTTTGAAGGCTTCCGCCAGGAGCTGCATGGTCCCCAGTGGACCGCCAGAACCGCCGATGCGGATTCTGGTGGCGACGGGATCCGCCTGGTTGGCGCTGCCAGCGCCAGGGAAAATCAAACACACCAACAGCAGCGTAAGGAATCTGAAATTCATGGGAATCTACCAGGGTAGGTCTTGGCGGTTCGTTTGCTCAACTGCGTTCAGAATATTCCGCACCCCACTTGTAACATTATGCAACAGTCGGCTTGTGCGCGCTGACACTTTACCGGGATTCGAAAACCTGCGCGCCAGCCTGTCCGAGGCGCGGCGGGGTGAAGGTTCGGACGGTGCAAAATCCAGGCATGCGAGCCCCACCTTCGCCGCCGATCCAGCCCTCGCCCAAACCCGCAACTCGCTGCACGGTCTGACGCTGGAGACCCGCGTCGCCGCGCTGGTCGCGGATTACGGTTGACGGATAAACGGATAAACGGATAGGAAATTCAACCCGATGAGCCCGAGTGTGGCCCGCCGGAACATCGTCAAAAACCGCCAGTGAACCCCGTGATGGCAGGTCAGCGGGACAACCATCAAGCAAGACGTCCGGAGTGGGCGATTTCGCGCTGCGAAGCACAACGCAGCCGCAAGCCCGCCCACAGCCCGTCTGCTTAGCCGGGTGACCGACCGCTCACCAAGCCATGCGCCGGTCTATTGATGTTTTCGTAATTCATGACGCCACACCGTTCGGGCTGAGCCTGTCGAAGCCCTTCGACAAGCTCAGGGCAGGCCAAGCTCAGGGCGAACGGTAGTAAGTTGCCTGTCATGATTTATGGAAGTATCAATAATTCAATAGTGGCTCAGGCCGTCCCGGCCTTCACCTTCAGCCGCCAGGCGTGCAGCAGCGGCTCGGTGTAGCCGCTTGGCTGCTCCAGGCCCTTGAGCACCAGGTCCAGCGCCGCCTGGTAGGCCGCCGAGGTGGTGAAGTTGCCCGCCATGTTTTTGTACAACGGGTCGCCGGCGTTCTGGCCGTCCACCACAGCGGCCATGCGCTCGAAGGTCTCCATGACTTGTTCTTTCGTCACCACGCCGTGCAGCAGCCAGTTCGCCATGTGCTGGCTGGAGATGCGCAGGGTGGCGCGGTCTTCCATCAGGCCAACGTTGTGAATGTCGGGCACCTTGGAGCAGCCCACGCCCTGGTCGATCCAGCGCACCACATAACCGAGGATGCCCTGCGCGTTGTTGTCCAGCTCGGCCTGGGTCTCGGCCTCGGTCCAGAAAGGCACGAGCGCGGTCGGGATCTGCAGGATGGCGTCGAGCAGGTTTTCCTCCATGGCCAGCGACTTCTTCTCGTTGACAAAAATCTCCATGCTTTTTTGCAGGGCCGCCACGTCGACCTGGTGGTAGTGCAGCGCATGCAGCGTCGCGGCGGTCGGCGAGGGCACCCAGGCGGTGTTGGCGCCGGCCTGCGGGTGCGCGATCTTCTGCTTCATCATGTCGGCCATCAGATCGGGCATGGCCCACATGCCCTTGCCGATCTGGGCGCGGCCACGCAGCCCGCAGGCCAGGCCGATCTGGACGTTGCTCATCTCGTAGGCGCGCAGCCAGTTGGTGTTTTTCATCAGCGGCTTGCGCATCATGGCGCCCGAATGCATGGCGCTGTGGATCTCGTCGCCGGTGCGGTCCAGGAAGCCGGTGTTGATGAAAGCCACGCGCGCCGCCGTTTCGGCGATGCAGGCCTTGAGGTTGACGCTGGTGCGGCGCTCCTCGTCCATGATGCCGAGCTTGACGGTGTTCTCCGGCAGGCCCAGCAGGGCCTCGACGCGGCTGAACAGCTCCGAGGCGAAGGCCGCTTCGGCCGGGCCGTGCATCTTGGGCTTGACGATGTAGATGGAGCCGGTGCGCGAGTTGACGATGGCTTCCTTGCCGATGCGCTGCAGGTCGTGCATGGCAATCGCCACGGTGATCACCGCGTCGAGGATGCCTTCGGGAATCTCCTTGCCGCCGTCGTACAGGATGGCGGGGTTGGTCATGAGGTGGCCGACATTGCGCACAAACATCAGCGACCGGCCGTGCAGCGTGAGCGGCTGGCCATCGCCAGTGGTGTACTCGCGGTCCGGGTTCAGGCCGCGGGTGAAGGTCTTGCCACCCTTTTGCACCTGTTCGGTCAGCGTGCCCTGCAGGATGCCCAGCCAGTTGGCATAGGCCAGCACCTTGTCGTCGGCGTCCACCACGGCCACGGAATCTTCCAGGTCCATGATGGTGGACAGCGCCGCTTCCAGCACCAGGTCGCTGATGCCGGCGGCGTCGTCCTTGCCGATGGTGGTGCTCCGGTCGATGCGGATGTCGATGTGGATGCCGTTGTGGCGCAGCAGGATGGACGATGGCGCAGCGGCCTCGCCCTGGAAGCCCACGAACAGCACGTGGTCGGCCAGGCCAGTGGTAGCGCTGCCCTTGAGCGTCACCACCAGCTTGCCGTCATCCACGCTGTACAGCGTGGCGTCCCTGTGTGATCCGGTTGCCAGCGGCGCGGCCTGGTCCAGCACGTTGCGGGCATAAGCGATGACTTTGGCGCCGCGTGCCGGGTTGTAGCCCTTGCCCTTTTCGAGGCCCTCGGTTTCGGGGATGACGTCGGTGCCGTAGAGCGCGTCGTAGAGCGAGCCCCAGCGCGCGTTGGCAGCGTTCAGCGCGTAACGGGCGTTGAGCACCGGCACCACCAGCTGCGGGCCGGCCTGCAGCGCCAGCTCGTCATCGACGTTTGTCGCGGTGGCCGTCACCTGGGCCGGCGCCGGCACCAGGTAGCCGATTTTTTCCAGAAAGGCGCGGTAGGCCTTCATGTCGCGGATCGGTCCCGGGTTGGCCTTGTGCCAGGTGTCCAGCTCTAGCTGCAGGCGGTCGCGCTCGGCCAGCAGGGCGATGTTTTTCGGCGCCAGGTCGGCGACGATGGCGTCGAAGCCCTTCCAGAAAGCCGCACTGTCGATGCCGGTGCCGGGCAAGACCTTGTCATCGACGAAGCGTTGCAAAACCGTGGCCACCTGCAGGCCATGTCGTGAAGTGCGTGGGGTCGTTGTTGTCATGGTGCATCCTCGGATAAAAAGAAAATGAAAAAGTGAAGTGAGTGTGAAAAACAAGACACTCAGGCGGCCGGAAAAAAATCCAGCACCTCCAGCAGGCTGTTGCCGGTGCGAGCAGGCAAGGTGCCCAGTTCTTCAAACGGCAGGGCATAACGATTCACCCACAGCGTGGGGTAGCCGTACCAGGTGGCGCCCAGCGCGTCCCAACTGTTGCAGCTCACAAAGGCAATTTTCCGCACGGCCAGGCCGGTGGCCTGCGGGCCCAGCGCATAGGCGTCCGGGTGGGTTTTGTACTTGCGAATGACATCGACGCTGAGCACATGGTCAAGCAGGCCGTCGAGCCCGGCTGATCGTACCGCGATGTCCAGCATGCCGGGGTCGCCGTTGGACAAAATGCCGGTGACGATGCCCCGGTCCTTCAGCGCCTGCAGCACCTCGCGGGTTTCCGGAAAGGCCGACAGGTGCCGGTACTGGTTCATCAGCCGCTCTTCGCTCGCGGCGACCAATTCCAGGCCCAGGCGCTTGCAGGCATAACGCAGGCCGGCGCGGGTCAGTTCCCAAAAGGGCCGGTAGTGCTCACCGTGGTTGCTGGTGGTCACCAGCCGCGTGTATTCAATTTGTTTGTCGCGCCAGAGCACACCAAGTGCCTGGCCTCGCCCGGGGAAAAACTGTTCCGCGAGCAGGCCCACGCTGTACACATCAAACAGCGTGCCGTAGGCATCGAACAGAACCGCCCGTGGCACAGCGTGCCCGGCTTTGGGTTTTTCCATGCCCCCACTGTATTTGATACTTGAGCAAAGATTAACAAGACAAAAATCAATTAATCAATGACTTTTAAGCGAGTAATACGCGCCGGGTTCTGGTCGGGGCGGCAAATTCATGGCAAGCGCCGTCGCATAATTTGTCGCCCCGCCTCGCGTTTTACCCGCCCGGCTTCCGACAAGGATCTTGCGTGCCCCCACTGCCTTCCCCTGCCCAGCCGCCGCCTGAAGCCGCTGCCTTGCCGCTGGCCGGTGTTCGCGTCATCGAGTTCACCCACATGGTGATGGGCCCGACCTGCGGCATGGTGCTGGCCGACCTGGGCGCCGAGGTCATCAAGGTTGAACCGCTGACCGGCGACAACACTCGCCGGCTGCTGGGTTCAGGCGCGGGCTTTTTCCCGCTGTTCAACCGCAACAAGAAAAGCATCGCGGTGGACCTGCAGCGGCCCGAGGGGCGCGAACTGGTGCTCAGACTGATCGCCACGGCCGACATCGTCAGCGAAAACTTCAAGCCGGCGACCATGGCGCGACTGGGGCTGGACTATGCCAGCCTGTCCACCCTGAATCCCCGCCTGATTTATGTGAGCCACAAGGGTTTCCTGCCCGGCCCGTATGACCACCGTACCGCGCTCGATGAGGTGGTGCAGATGATGGGCGGGCTGGCCTACATGACCGGCCGGCCCGGCGACCCGCTGCGCGCTGGCAGCAGCGTCAACGACATCATGGGCGGCATGTTCGGCGCCATCGGCGCCATGGCGGCGCTGGCCGCACGCGCCACAACCGGCAGGGGCCAGCAAGTGCAGGCCGCACTGTTTGAAAACAATGTGTTCCTGGTGGCCCAGCACATGATGCAGTTTGCAGTGACCGGCGCGCCGGCCGCGCCCATGCCAGACCGCATCTCGGCCTGGGGCATATACGACGTGTTCACCGTTAAGGACGGCGCGCAGGTTTTTCTGGCGGTGGTCAGCGACACCCAGTGGCTGCTGTTTTGCGAGGCTTTCGCTTTTGCCGACCTCAAGGCCGATACGCGGCTGGCGACCAACAACGACCGCGTGCGCGCACGGGGCTGGCTGCTGCCGCTGTTGCGCGAACGCCTGGCCCCGCACCTTGCGAGCGAACTGAGCGGCATCTTCGAGGCGCAGGGCCTGCCCTTCGCGCCGATCACGCGACCACAGGAATTGTTTGATGACCCGCACCTGCAGCAGACTGGGGGGCTGGCGCCCTTGAGGCTGCCGGACGGCCGCGACACCAAGGTGCCGCTGCTGCCGCTGACCCTGGACGGCCGGCGCCCTGGCGTACGCCTGAACCCGCCGGCGCTGGGCGAACACAGCCGAGAGCTGCTGGCCGGTCTCGGCTACTGCGAGACCGACATCAGGCGCTTGCGGGACCAGGGCGTGGTCGGCGCGCTCGATTGACGGCGGCGTAATCCATCCTTTGCGCCAGACAATTACCACCTTTCATGCGCATAATCGGGTCGCATGGACAAACTCAAGCAGCTCGAATCTTTTGTGTCGGTGGCCACCCGCGGCAGCCTGACTGCCGCCGCCAAGGCCGAAGGGGTGGCACCGGCCATCATGGGTCGCCGCCTCGATGCGCTGGAGGAACGTCTGGGCGTCAAGCTGCTGGTGCGCACCACGCGCCGCATGTCGCTGACCCATGAAGGCAGCGCCTTTCTGGAGGACTGCCAGCGCCTGCTGGTGGATTTTGCCAATGCCGAGGCCAGCGTCTCGGCCGGCGGTGTTAAGGCCAGCGGCCATTTGCGCATCACCGCACCGGCTGGCTTTGGCCGCCGCCATGTCGCGCCGCTGGTGCCGAAATTCCGCGAGCTGCATGCCGATGTGACGATTTCGCTGAACCTCAGCGACCGGGTGGTCGATGTGGCCGGGGAAGGCTTCGATTGCGCGGTGCGCGTCGGCGAGATGCCCGACTCCTCACTGGTCAGCGTGCGCATGGCCGACAACCGGCGCCTGTGTGTGGCCACACCCGATTACCTGAAACGGCACGGCACGCCGCAGCGGCCCACAGACCTGGCGAAGTTCGATTGCCTGACGCTGTCCAGCGATGCATCCCAGACCCGGGGTTGGGCATTTCGCGTTCCGCGCAATGCCCAGGGGCAACAACATGAAGGCGCCCATGCGGGCACCGGCGTTCCGCGCAACGCCCAGGGGCAACAACATGAAGGCGTCCTGACGGACGCGGCGGGCGACGGCGGCTTCGATGTCGTCCATTTGAAACCCGGTGGCCCGCTCGATTGTTCGGATGGCCAGGTGTTACACGACTGGTGCATGGCCGGTTATGGCATTGCCTGGCGCAGCACCTGGGAAGTCGAGGCCGAGATTGCCGCCGGCAAACTGGTGGCGGTGCTGACGGAGTTTGATGCGCCGCCCAACGGCATTTATGCGGTTTTTCCGCAGCGCAAACACCTGCCGCTGCGGGTGCGGCTCTGGATAGACTTTCTCAAGCACCACTATCGCCACCCCGAGTTCTGGGCCAGCCAACCGACCGCTGTCCCGTAAAAGAAGACCTTTCATGACGCTGGAAGCCCTGCTCGCCTATGCCCACATCCTTGCCATCCTGACCATGGTGGTGTTTTTGGCCAGTGAAGCAGCCTTGTGCCGCTCAGAATGGCTGAACGCGGCCGTGGTCGAGCGCCTGCGCAAGATTGACCTGATCTACGGTGTGGCAGCGCTTGCGGTTTTCGCGACCGGCCTGCTGCGCGTGTTCCTTGGCACCAAGGGCGGCGAGTGGTATGGCACCCAGCCCTTGTTGTACCTCAAGCTGGGGCTGTTTATCGTCATCGGGCTGTTGTCCATCCAGCCCACGCTGATGTTTGCCCGCTGGCAACGTGCGCTGCGCACCAACGGTGCCCTGCCCGACGCGGCGCAGGTAAAAAAGGCGCGCAGGCGGGTCATGCTGCAGGCGCATATTCTTCCGTTTATTCCGCTGGCCGCAGTTTTCCTTGCGCGTGGCTTCGGTTAACGCAGACCCAGCACCAGCCACAGGGCGGTGCCCCACATCATCAGGGCCACCAGCAGGTCCAGCGCACGCCAGAAAGCCGGCGAATCAAACCGCTGACCCGCGCACCCCAGTGCCGCCCCAAGCCCGACAAACCACAAGAGTGAGCCGGTGGCCGCGCCCAGCCCGAACACCGCGTTATGAGGCTGCGCATAAGCCAGGGAAGCTGTGCCGATCAACACGGCGGTGTCCAGCCAGGCATGTGGATTCAACCAGGACAGCGCCAGCGCCAGGCCTATGGCCTCGCGGCGCGTGGTGCCAGCCGCCGGTTGCGCATCGGGCCGCGGCGCAGCATGCAAGGGTGTCTTGAAAAAGCGCCGCATCGCGGACGCCCCATAGAAGAAAAGCACCAGAGCTCCCGCAGCTGTCATGACGCGCAAGACAGTGCCCGACATGTCACCCAGCTGTGCAAGACCCGCCACACCGATGGCGATCAGCACCACATCGGTCGCCACGCAGACGCCAACGGTCAGCCACAGATGCCGGCGCAGCAAGCCCACGCGGATGATGTGTGCGTTTTGCGGGCCAATGGCCATGATGAGCGACAGGCTCAAGACCATGCCGGCAAAAAAGGAGGAAGTGAGCAGGGGTGTCATCAGCCTCAGTGTCTGTTGCAAAGACGATTAATTAAAGAAAATTAACTAAAATTGAATTTACTCAATAAATAGTCAATAAAAGATGTTGGATGCTCGCCAGCTCGACGCACTTGCCGCCGTGATTGAACACGGCAGTTTTAGCGCCGCGGCGAAGTCGCTCAGCCTGACCCTTGCGGCCGTGTCCTTGCGCATCAAGGCACTTGAAGAAGGCATGGGTCAACGCCTGCTGGTGCGCGGCAAAGTGGCGCGTGCCACCCCCGCAGGCCAGACTTTGTTGGCGCATGTGCGCCAGGTCCGCTTGATGGAAGCAGACGTGCTGGGCACGCTGGACGGGCACCAGGGGTACGGCACCACTGGCAAAGCGGCGCGGTTGCGCAGTTTGAGTGTGGCGGTGAATGCCGATTCACTCACCAGCTGGTTTTTGCCCGGGCTCGCCGCTGCCCTGCACAAGCACCATCTGCTGCTGGACATCGTGATTGACGATCAGAACCACACCCTCGACGCGCTGCAAAGCGGCGATGTGACGGGTTGCGTCACTACCCTGGCAGAGCCCATGCGCGGCTGCCTGGCCGAGCCTCTGGGCAAGATGCGCTACCACTGCGTGGCGGCGCCGTCCTTGATCGCGCGATGGAAAAAAGGCTCAGCGCGAGTCCCACCGTCACCGCATCACCTGCTGGAAAGCCCTGCGGTGATCTTCAACCGCAAAGACGCATTACAGGACACTTTCCTCGCGCAGCACTTCGGTCTGCGCCATGCCAACTACCCGCGCCATTTCGTGCCTGCGGTCGATGCGTTCGAGCTGGCGCTGGAGCTGGGCATGGGCTGGGGCATGGTGCCCGAGCTGCTGCTGGCGGGGCGTGGCCACCGCCCGCCCCTGGCCGAGGTGCTGCCCGGCCGCTATGTGGACGTGACCTTGTACTGGCAGCACTGGACGCGGGAGCCGGTGCTCGCGCAGCGGCTGACCCGGGCCGTGAAAGACGCTGCTCGTGCCCGCCTGCCTCAGATTTGAGCAGCAGCGGGTCGGCCCAGCCAGAACCGCTTGCCTTTCTGCGCCAGACCCGTGAAGGCAAAGTCCACCTCGGGCGCGCGGCCACTGATGATGTCGGCAATCGCCGCGCCCGAGCCGCAGGCATGTGTCCAGCCCAGCGTGCCGTGCCCGGTGTTCAAAAACAGTTTGCGGGTTTGGGAGGCGCCGATGTAGGGCACGTTGGACGGCGTGGCAGGCCGCAGCCCGGTCCAGTACTGGGCATTTTTTCCGTCTGTCATTTCCGGAAACAGCTGGCGCACGCGCCGCACAATGGCTTCGCAGCGCACCAGATTCAGGTCGGTGTTGTAGCCGCCCAGCTCGGCGGTGCCGGCAATACGCAGGCGATTGCCCAGGCGCGAAAACACCAGCTTGTACTCGTCGTCAGTCAATGACACATTGAAGGACGCCGCTTCATTGATCACCGGCAAGGTGACCGAGTAACCCTTGGCCGGGTAGATGCGCAGGCTCTGGCCCTGCAGCGCCGCCCACTGCGCGCTGTAGCTGCCCAGGCACATCACATAGGCGTCGGACTGGAGCTCACTGACGATGCCGTCGGCATTCGCAATCTGTACCGCCGCCAGTGTGTTGCCCTCCTTGCGCGCACCGACGATGCGGGTGTTGTACAGAAACTCGACGCCCGCCGAAGTACACAGCGCCGCCAGCCTGGCGGTGAACTGATGGGCATCGCCAGACTCGTCGCTGGCTGTCATGCTGCCGCCCACCAGCTGGCTGCGGCTGGCGGCCAGCGCCGGTTCAATCGCCACACATTCGTCCGGCGTTTTCATGTCGAGCTCGCAACCGTATTTACGCATCAGCGCGGCCGGTGCCTGGGCGTCTGCGTACTCTTTTTCGCTGGTGTAGAAATGCAGAATGCCCGCGGTTTTCTGCTGGTAGTCGATGCCGGTGGCAGCGCGCAGTTGTTGCAGCGTGGCCCGGCTATACAGCCCCAGGTTCACCATCTGTTTGATGTTGTGCCGCGTGCGGCCTGGTGTGCACTGGCGCAGAAAGTCCAGGCCCCAGAGCCACTGGTTCAGATCGGGGCGCAGCCGAAACAACAGCGGCGCGTCTTCGCGCATCAGCCACTTCAAGACCTTGAACGGCGCGCCCGGGTTGGCCCAGGGTTCGGCGTGGCTGACCGAAACCTGCCCGCCGTTGGCAAAACTGGTTTCCAGGCCGGCGCCGGGCTGGCGCTCTACCACAGTGACCTCGTGGCCGGCCTGGCGCAAAAACCAGGCCGTGGTGATGCCGGTGACGCCGGCACCCAAAACAGTGACTTTCATGAAAACTCCAAGGAAAAAAGGTCGCAAGCCCTTGCCGGGCATGCGTGAGCAGCTATGAAATTGGTAGCGTTTCAAAGCGGCGGCGTGCACCCGTCGGGGTGCCGCTCCCACTGTCCTTGGTACCTGAGAGATTCAACCTGCCGCGCATCCAGCGCTTCGGGTTTTGCTCCTTCGGTGGTCGCCGCATCGCGCGGCAACTCTCTCCAGATTCGGCGTGTTTCATTCAATACGGGAGCCTGAGCGATCATGGGAGATTGCGCCTTCGGCGGTCTGCGCGGGCGCAAACACTCTCTTGAATGAAACTGTATTTTGCCATGGCGGTCGGCTGCAGCGGCGGCCAGCACGCGCGCCCGTAAAATCAAGCCATGCTCCTCGTCAAACAAGAATTGCTCGCGGCCCTGGCTGCCGAGCTGGACCAACTGTCCCCCGGTGCCGGCCAGAAGGCGGCTTTCGAGTCGCCCAAGGTCGCGGCCCACGGCGACTTCGCCTCCACTGCGGCCATGCAACTGGCCAAGCCGCTCAAGCTCAACCCGCGCCAGGTGGCCGATGGCCTGAAAGCCGCGCTGCTGGCCACGCCGGTCTACCAGCGCTGGGTCGATGCGATCGAGATCGCCGGGCCCGGCTTCATCAACTTCCGGCTCAAGCCCGAGGCCAAGCAGCAGACCGTGCGTGAGGTGCTGAATGCCGCCGGTCTGTACGGCGTCAAGCCGCCGCAGGCCGGGCAACGCGTGCTGGTCGAGTTTGTCTCGGCCAACCCGACCGGCCCGCTGCATGTGGGCCACGGCCGGCAGGCCGCGCTGGGCGACGCGATCTGCAACCTGTTTGCGACCCAGGGCCAGGACGTGTACCGCGAGTTTTATTACAACGACGCGGGCGTGCAGATCCACACGCTGGCCACCAGCACACAGGCACGCGCCCAGGGCTTGAAACCGGGTGATGCCGGTTGGCCCGAACCGGCTTACAACGGCGACTACATCGCCGACATCGCGGCCGACTTCATGGCGAAGAAAACCGTCAAGTCCGATGACCGCGAATTCACCGCCTCGGGCGACATCGCCGACCTGGACGCGATCCGCCAGTTTGCCGTGGCCTATCTGCGCCGCGAGCAGGACCTCGACCTGCAGGCCTTTGCGGTGAAGTTTGACAACTACTACCTGGAGTCCAGCCTGTACAGCTCGGGCCGGGTCGAGGACACCGTGGCCAAACTCAAAGCCGCCGGCAAGACCTACGAACTCGACGGCGCGCTGTGGCTGCGGTCTACCGACTACGGCGACGACAAGGACCGCGTGATGCGCAAGAGCGACGGCGGCTACACCTACTTTGTGCCCGACGTCGCCTACCACCTGGCCAAGTGGGAACGCGGCTTCACGAAAGCCATCAACATCCAGGGCATGGACCACCACGGCACCATCGCGCGGGTACGCGCCGGCCTGCAGGCCGCAGGCGTTGGCATTCCCGAAGGTTACCCCGACTATGTGCTGCACACCATGGTGCGTGTGGTCAAGGGCGGCGAAGAGGTCAAAATCAGCAAGCGCGCTGGCAGCTACGTCACCCTGCGCGATCTGATCGAGTGGACCAGCAAGGACGCGGTGCGTTTCTTTCTGCTCAGCCGCAAGCCCGACACCGAGTACACCTTCGACGTGGACCTGGCTGTGGCGAAAAACAACGACAACCCGGTGTATTACGTGCAGTACGCCCACGCACGCATCTGCTCGGTGCTGGCGGCCTGGGGCGGCGACGAAGTCACATTGAAGGATGTGGACCTGGCTGCTCTGGCCAGCGCGCAGGCGCAGGCGCTGATGCTGCTGATGGCCAGGTATCCCGAGATGCTGACCAACGCGGCCGCCGGATTTGCGCCGCACGACGTGGCCTTTTACCTGCGCGAACTCGCCGCCTGTTACCACAGCTATTACGACGCCGAGCGTATCCTGGTCGATGACGAAGCGGTCAAGTTGGCCCGCCTCGCGCTGGTCGCGGCGACGGCGCAGGTGTTGCACAATGGCTTGGCTGTGCTGGGCGTCGATGCCCCGCGCAAAATGTAAGGAATGACCATCACCATGGCGCGCAAGCTCTCCAACACGCCTACCGGGCAAGGCATGAAAAAACAACGCGGTGGCACCCTGCTCGGCCTGATCATCGGTGCGCTGATCGGCCTGGCTGCGGCGCTGGCCGTGGCGGTCTACATCACCAAGGTGCCGGTGCCCTTCATGAACAAGGGCCAGTCGCGCAGCCCGGACCATGACGCCGCCGAAGCCAAGAAGAACCAGAACTGGAACCCGAACGCCCCGCTGTACGGCAAGAACCCGGCCAAGCCGGCTGCGGCCTCCGGGGCGGTGACCGATGTGACGCCCCAGCCTGCTTCGCCAGCCACCGCCCAAAAGCCGGTGGCCGACCCGACCGCCGCCAAGCCGGGCAAGCCCGCCGCCGATCCGATTGGCGATCTGGCCAAGGCCAAAATGACGGGGCCGGCGGCGGCCCCAGCGCCGGCCGCCACCTCGGGCGCCGACCCGTTCAGCTACTTTGTGCAGGTCGGCGCTTTCCGCACGCCCGAAGACGCCGAACAGCAGCGCGCCAAGATTTCGTTGATGGGCCTGGAAGCCAAGGTGACAGAACGCGAGCAATCGGGCCGCACCGTGTTTCGTGTGCGCCTTGGTCCTTTCGACAAGAAAGAAGAGGCCGACAAAGCCAAGGAACGGCTGGACGGCAGCGGCGTCGAAACCGCCCTGGTGCGCGTCCAGCGCTGAACTTTCTGCCGGCAGGGTGTCCAACCTTGTCGCACCATCCAGCACTAAACGGAGAAATGATTGATGCAACGACGTGAATTTACGATAGCCACCGCTTCAATGGCCGCCGCCTCGCTGGGCGCCTTGGGCACCACAGCCCTGGCCCAGGCGCCGGCACCGCGCGCGGGAACCGACTTCCTGGTCCTCGACAAACCGGCCTCGGTGGAAGCCCCGGCCGGCAAGATCGAGGTGGTGGAGTTCTTCTGGTACAGCTGCCCGCACTGCAACCGCTTCGAGCCGGCACTGGAAGAATGGATCAAAAAGGCCCCGAAAGATGTGGTGGTGCGGCGTGTGCCGGTGTCCTTCCGGCCGGATTTCGAGCCGCAGCAGCGCCTGTACTTCGTGCTCGAAGCCATGAACAAGGTCGAGGAGCTTCACAAAAAGGTGTTTCTGGCCATCCACGGTGAAAAACAACTGCTCAACACCGCCGAGCTGATAGCGGCCTGGGCTGAAAAGCAGGGCCTGAACCGGGCCAAATTCAGCGAGATGTACAACTCGTTTTCCATTGCCACCAAGGCCCGCAAGGCCACGCAGTTGCAGGACGCCTACAAGGTGGACGGGGTGCCGGCGCTGGGCGTGGCCGGGCGTTTTTACACCTCGGGCGAGCTCGCCAAAAACATGGACCGGGCGCTGCAGGTCACCGACTACCTGGTGGTTCAGGCCAGAAAAGGTTAGCCCCCACGCTCGCTCACTGCGTGTAGCTCTCGCACCTTGCAGGCCGCCGCTCGCCAGAGGCTTCGCTTCTGATGCCTGTCCAAACCTGCTCAAGCAGGTTCGGAGCCGCAGGCACCAGCCCCGAGGGGGCGCTGCGCCTGCGGACTGGCAGAGCCAGATCCGCGGCCCTGGCTGGCCTGGTTCGGGGTTCATCTTCGCGCAATCCGTTCGTTCTGAGCTTGTCGGAGGATGCCTTCTAGGCGATCAAACTTGCCGCCCGCATGGGCGGTTTTTTGTTTGCTGCGCCATTTGGCGGAGCGGCGTGGCTACAATGATCCAATCCAACCAAAGCAGCAAGATTCGTGCCCCTTATGAACTACCCCGCCTGTGTACTGATGCTGGCCGCTGCCCTGGCGGCCCTACCGGCCGCCGCTGAAAAAGGCGACCGCGACAAACCCATGAATGCCGAGGCCGACGCGCTGCGGTATGACGACCTCAAGCAGACCAGCGTTTTCACCGGCAATGTGGTGATCACCAAGGGCACCATCATCATCCGCGGCGCGCGTGTGGACGTGATGCAGGACGCCGAGGGCTACCAGACCGCCTTTGTGTATGCCGCCCCCGACAAGCTGGCGTTTTACCGCAAGAAGCGTGACCTGGTGGACGAATACATCGAGGGCGAGGGCGAAAAAATCGAATACGACAGCCGCGCCGACACCGTCAAGTTCATCAAGCAGGCCGTATTGCGCCGTTATGTGGGCGCCACGCTGGCCGACGAAACCATCGGCAACCTGATTGTTTACGACAACCCGACCGATGTTTTCACAGTGGACAGCAGCGGCCAGAACCGCACCGCCAGCAACCCGTCCGGCCGCATCCGCGCGCTGCTGGCGCCGCGCAACAAGCCTGGCGCCGTTGTCACGCCCCCGCCCGCCGGTCCGACGCCCACCCTGCGCCCCAGCACCACGCTGGGCGACGATAAAAAGTAAACCCGTCTCAATGAATGTGCCCCCGGAAACCGCTCCCGTCAGCCGCCTTGTTGCCAGCGGCCTGCAAAAATCCTACGGCAGCCGCAAGGTGGTCAAGGATGTCTCGCTAACCGTCCAGAAGGGCGAAGTCGTGGGGCTGCTCGGCCCCAACGGCGCCGGCAAGACGACCTCGTTTTACATGATCGTCGGGCTGGTGCGCGCCGATGCCGGCGAGATCACCATCGACGGTGAGTCGATCGAGCACATGCCCATCCACAAGCGCTCACGCCTCGGCCTGAGCTATCTGCCGCAGGAAGCCTCGATTTTCCGCAAGCTCACGGTCGAGCAAAATGTGCGCGCCGTGCTGGAGCTGCAGACCGACGAGGCCGGCAAACCACTGGCCGCCGATGTGCTCAATGCGCGCCTTGACAGCCTGCTGCAGGACTTGCGCGTGGACCACCTGCGTGACTCGCCGGCGCCGGCGCTGTCCGGCGGCGAGCGCCGCCGCGTCGAGATTGCCCGCGCGCTGGCGACGCAGCCCCGCTTCATCCTGCTCGACGAACCGTTTGCCGGTATCGACCCGATCGCCGTGATCGAGATTCAGCGGATCATCGGTTTCCTCAAATCCCGCGGTATCGGCGTGCTGATCACCGACCACAACGTGCGTGAAACCCTGGGCATTTGCGACCACGCCTGCATCATCAGCGATGGCCATGTGCTGGCCACCGGCACGCCGTCCGAAATCGTCAACAACGCCGATGTGCGCCGGGTGTATCTCGGTGAGCACTTCAAGATGTAGGCCATGGTTCCCCCCCGTTGTCGCTCACTTCGTGTAGCTCCCTCCCCCCTGCAGGGGGCGGCGCCTGCGCCCCGGCTAAGCCGGTTGCGCGGCCCCCGCTTGGTTAATACCTCCCAACCCGCGTTGCTGCGCGTTTAGGGGGTGGCATGAAGCAGGGACTTTCCCTCCGCGTCTCGCAGCATCTGGCGCTCACGCCCCAGTTGCAGCAGTCGATCCGCCTGCTGCAGCTCTCAACGCTGGAGCTGAGCCAGGAGGTTGAGCAAATGCTCGACGAGAACCCGTTTCTGGAGGTGTCCGAAGATGCCGCGCCGCGTGAGGACTTCGGGCTGGGCCAGACCGACACGCCGGTGAGCCAGGAGACGCGCGAGTTCGAGTCCACCACGGACACGGCGGCCAGTATTCCGGACGACAGCGGTCCCGCCAGCACCAGCGATGCCGAGCCCAGCAGCGAAGCTAAACTCGAAGAAAGCTGGGAAGGCGACGGCAGCGTCGAGACCGCACCCGATGACAACGAGTGGGGCGGTGACGCCACCCCGCGCAAGAACAAGAACAACAACAACGACGACAGCGATGTCGATGCCACCGAATTGGCGCGCGGCCATGAGTCGCTGCAGGAGCATCTACACCGGCAGGCGCTGTCGCTGCGCCTGTCGCCCGAGGGCAAGGCAGCGCTGCATTTTCTGATCGAATCGCTCAATGACGACGGCTACCTGGAAGACAGCCTGGCCTCGCTGGCCGCCGGTCTGGCCGGGGACGATCTGGAGCAGGTGGAAGCGCTGGAGCACGAGTTTTCGGTGGCGCTCAAGTTGTTGCATCACATGGAGCCTCCAGGCGTGGGCGCGCGCAACCTGGCTGAGTGCCTGGGCCTGCAACTGCTCGATTGCCGCAACTGCGACGAAACCCGTGCTGCCATCGCCATGTGCCAGCAGCCCATGGAATTGCTGGCCAAACGTGACGTGAAACGGCTGGTGCAGCTCTGCGGTTTTTCGGACACGGTGATCAAGGGCGCGATTGCCTTGATCGGCCGGCTCGACCCCAAGCCGGGCCGGCGTTTTGTCAATGTCGAGCGCAACCTGGTGGTGCCCGACGTGTTGGTGGTCAAATCCGGCCGGGGGTTCAAGGTGTCGCTCAACAGCGATGTAATGCCGCGCCTGCGTGTGCACGACATCTACGCCAATGCAATCAAGCAGAACAAGGGCCAGGGCGGCGCCGCGTTGCAGCAGCGCCTGCAGGAGGCGCGCTGGTTCATCAAGAACATCCAGCAGCGTTTTGACACCATCCTGCGCGTCAGCAGCGCGATTGTGGAGCGGCAGAAAAACTTCTTCACGCATGGCGAGCTGGCCATGCGCCCGCTGGTGCTGCGCGAGATTGCCGACGAGCTGGGCCTGCATGAATCGACCATTTCGCGCGTGACCACCGCCAAATACATGAGCACGCCGTTTGGCACCTTCGAGCTCAAATACTTCTTTGGCTCGGCGCTGGGTACCGAAACCGGCGGCAACGCATCCAGCACGGCCGTGCGCGCGCTGATCAAACAATTCGTCGCATCCGAGAGCCTTAAAAAGCCGCTCAGCGACAACCAGATTTCTGAAATGCTCAAAGAGCAGGGCATTGAATGCGCGCGCCGCACCGTTGCCAAGTACCGCGAAGCCCTGCGTATCGCGCCGGCCAACCTGCGGCGCTCCCTCTAAACCAGGCCCAGACGATGAACCAACTCCAACTTTTTCTGCCTTGCGCCGCCGGCGTCGAGGAGCTGCTGGCTCTTGAAGTCAAACGCATCACCGGCACCACCGGCAAAGCCTGGCGCGCCGGTGTGCAGGTGGCTGGCTCCTGGCGCGACGCGCTACAACTCAACCTGCACAGCCGCCTGGCCCAGCGCGTGCTGATCGAGCTGCAGCACAACAGCTACCGCAGCGAGCAGGACCTGTACAACGCGGCCGCCGCCGTGGCCTGGGAGATCTGGTTCACACCCAAACAGACCTTCAAGGTCGAGATCACCGCGCAGCACAGCCCGCTGACCAGCCTGAACTTTGCCGCTTTGAAAATCAAGGACGCGATTGCCGACCGCTTCCGCGACAAATACGATGTGCGGCCCGATGTCGATACCCGCTGGCCCGACGTGCGCATCTACGCCCACCTGACCACGGACGCCGTGACGCTGTACATCGACACCTCGGGCGAGCCGCTGTTCAAGCGCGGCTGGCGCGAGGACAAGGGTGATGCGCCGCTGAAGGAAACCCTGGCCGCCGCCATGCTGGCCGCCAGCGGCTGGAGCGGTGACGAAGGCCTGTGCAAACAGGGTGTGCCGCTGTACGACCCCTGTTGCGGCTCCGGCACCATCGTCATCGAGGCGGCGCAGGTGGCGCGCAACATCGCCGCCGGCATGGGCCGGCGCTTCGCGTTCGAAAAGTTTGTACCCTTCCAGTCCCACGTCTGGGAAGGCCTGCTGGACCAGGCCGAGGCCGCGATCACCGCGCCGACGGCGCCGGTGTTCGGCAGCGACGTGTCTTTCCGCATGGTCGATTTTGCGCAGCGCAATGCGGAGCGCGCAGGTGTCGCCGATGTGGTGCAGTTGCGCGGCGGCGACGCGCTGCAACGCATGCCGCCCGCGCCGTCGGGCGTGATGCTGGTCAACCCGCCTTACGGCGAGCGGATCGATGTGGCCGGCGTGGCCGGCATTCCGGCGGCACAGGGTCGGGATCAGCGCCGGTCAACACAGTTCCAGGGTGAGGCGATTGACGAGTTTGGCCAGCCGCTGGCGCAGGGCCACGGCGATGAGCGCGATGAATCCGGCGCTGCCCCGGCACGCGACCGCAGCGCCAACCCTGCGCGCGAACAGGCGCAGACCGACAGCGGCGAAGAGGTTTCTGATTTCTTTCCGCAGCTGGCCAGCCACTGGAAGAAAAACTACGCGGGCTGGACCGCCCATGTCTTGAGCCCCGACATGAAGCTGCCGCAAAAAATGCGCCTGAAGGAATCACGCCGCGTGCCGATGTGGAACGGCCCGATTGAATGCCGGCTCTTCCGCTTCGACATGGTGACCGGCTCAGCACGCGGCAAGCCCGCGCCCGGTCTTGCTCCCCCTTCCCCTCTCGCTCCCTCTCCATCTGGGAGAGGGCTGGGGTGAGGGCCGCCACAGACGCGCCCCACCGCGCAGTCGTCCTCGACACCAACATCGTGCTGGACCTCTTCGTCTTCAACGATGTGGCGGCACTCCCCCTCAAGCAAGCCCTGCAGACCGGCGCGCTGGACTGGCTGGCGACCCCGGCCATGCGCGACGAACTCGAGCGCGTGCTGGCCTATCCGCAAATCGCCCCGCGCCTCGGTTTCTACCAGCTCAGCGCTGCCGACGTGCTGGCCGCCTTTGACCGACATGCGCGGCTCACGGACGTAGCGGCCAAGGCGCCGGTGACTTGCAGCGACGCGGACGACCAGATATTCATCGACCTGGCGGTGGCGCACAAGGCCTGGCTGCTGAGCAAAGACCAGGACGTTCTTTGTATGCAAAAAAGGCTGCTGGCCCTTGGTGTCCGGGCGCAAGCAGCTACTAATAACATAGCACCTTGAGACTCAGGCAGCAGCAGGCGCCAGTTCCCCGGTGCTCGACACCTTGTCCTCCGGCTTGCTGCCGACAAAGCTGTGCGCTGACCTGCGGCCAGTAGCACCCGCCGCAGCGCGGCAGATACACTTTCGATCATAAGAGCCTCGCGTGAGGCTTATCACTGTTTTTCTCATGACACCCTCCAAGCCGCCCGCCCCTTCTGCCACCCCGCCTTCTTCAACGCCCGAGACAGCCTGGATGGAAGTGGAGGGTTTTGAGGAGCTTGACGACATCCTCGACGACTTGCGCAGCCGCTACGACGAAACACCGCAGTGGGAGTTTTGTGAAGGGTTCATGGCCGCCGTGATCTGCTCACGCCGCCCCATCGCCGCCAGCGAGTATTTGCCGGTGCTGCTGGGAACACCCGCCGAAGGCGAAGCGCCCGATCCGGACGGCGGCTCGTTTGCAAGTGAAGCGCAGCAAGCGCGCTTCATGGCACTGTGGACGCAGCGCTGGAACGAAGTAGCGACCGCACTGGACAACAAGGTCGAGTCGCTGGAAGACGATGCCTGTTACCACCCCGAGGTGATGGACGTGCGCGGCGCCGTAGCCGACATGCCGCCCGACGAGCAGGTCGCCTTCCAGGGCGAAAGCAAGGGCGAACTTCTGCCGGCCTTTGCCCAGGTCTGGGCCCTGGGCTTTATGTTTGCAGTCGAAAGCTGGCCCGAAGAATGGGCCGCACCGCGCGACAAGGACGCCGCCCAGTGGCTGGACGACGCGCTACAGGCCGTGGTGGCCATGACCGAAGACGACGACGCTGCGCCCCAGGTCTCACCGCTCAACGACGAAGGCAAGCCCAGCACCAGCATTGCACGCCTCAACGCCTTTGGCGACGCCATCTGGGCCGTCTACGACCTGCGCGAACTCTGGAAAACCATGGGCCCGCGCGTAGAGACCGTGCGCAAGGAAGCGGAGCCCGGGCGCAATGATTTATGCCCGTGTGGCAGCGGCAAGAAATACAAGAAGTGTCATGGGGCGGGGTGAGGCCCTAAAGCAACCGGCAGTGAGGCGGACGTGGCTCAACCCGTTCGGCTGTGTTTCTCACGTTTCTCTATCTCTTGCGCCTCCTTGATGCCCCGTTCGCGTCGTGCCGCAGGGCCATTGAGCGTCCCATCCTCCAGCTTGCCCTCTTTGGGAACCAGTTTAGGCGCTACCTTCTCAACAACTTTTCTGATGATTTGAGGCGCTATTCCCATTTGTATTCTCCTTTTGAGTTGATCATCACCGTAACAAAAGACCGCTTGATTGCGTCCAGACAATACATACATAAAGTCACTTCCGCTGTCGTCACCCGTTTTCGCGTGAGCTCAGATTCACTTTGTGCGCAGCACGGTCGCGTAAGACGTGAAGTGCGCGGCCGCGTTGCGCAGGGTCTGGAGCGCGGCTGCCTTCTCCACGCCAGACAATGTGGCGAGCGCCGCTTGCTGGGACAACATGCTTGGCGTAGTTGCCGCGAGGTTCAGCCTGCTGGTCAGCGCAAGCAGGTCTGATGCAGGCGAAACTGACTGGCATAGGTCGTGGAGCTTGCCCGCGTATGTCTCAAGCTTGACGCAGTTCGAGCTGAAGTCTCTGTCCGCATCCACGTCTGAGGCGATGCCCTCAAGCGACTTTGCCACTTCATCCAGAAAGTTGGCCACTTTGGCTCTCTTTTTCTCGCTCAAAGTAATGGCGAACGCCACGACAGATCCGAATGCTTTGGCGACTGAAAGCCAGGGTTCTGCGAGAAAAGACATGGGGTCTCCAGCCAGTGTGTTTTCTATCAGCTCTGACTCGATGTACGGCGCAAAACCTGCTCCATCAACTGGCCCTTGCTCGATATTCTGGACATTGCTTACTCCTTGCAGACGGCGTGCTTGGCAGGTTTTACCGCATAACGCTGCAAATTCATACAGGCATAAAACCTTGCGAAACACCGCAGTTCTTGCCCTCACCCTGTCAAAACCCCCTTTGGAACCTGAAAGTAGCAATGATTTCGGCCTGCAACCCAATGAACACGAGCGTCAGCAGCTACTGATTTAATAGCAGATCAGTGTCTGTGCCAGAACCGTCATAACAAACGGTGCAGGGTTGATGGGCGGGCATCGCCCCTCAAACCTCCTGCGAATAAACAATAAACCCCATATGTTTGGCCACCTTGTCATACAGCAGGCGGCCCGCCGCATTGGTGGTGTGCGTCTGCCAGTACACACGTGTAATGCCCGCTGCCTTGGCCTGTTCGTACACGCCTTGAATCAGCGCACGCCCAACGCCCTTGCCGCGCGCGGCCGGGTCGGTGAAAAGGTCTTGCAAATAACACGTCAGCTCGATGCGGGTGGTGCTGCGGTGGTAAAGGTAGTGGGTCAGACCCAGCAACTGGCCGTCCTGCTCTGCCACCAGTGCAAACACGGGCTCAAGCGGGTTGAAGAAACGTTGCCAGGTGACTTCTGTGATTTCGGACGCCAGCGCAGTTGCGCCATGGCGGCCATAAAAGGCGTTGTAGCCGTCCCAAAGCGGTTGCCAGGCTGCGAGGTCGGTTTGTTCAATGCTGCGTATCTTGATTGGTGGCATGTCAGTCCGGTGCTGATGAGTAAAAAAGCGGCTTGTTGTGAGCGTCAGGCATCGTTAAAAGAACAGCTTCAGCGCATGCGCTGTTTCCAGCGGCAGCTCTTCAGGAATGAAGTGCCCGGCCTGCATCGCGTGGCCGCTGACAATGCCGCTGCACTGCGCCTGCCACAACGCCAGCGGGTCAAACAGCTTTTGCACTACACCGCGTTCGCCCCACAAGACCTGGGTGTCGCAGGCAATCTTGTCGCCGCGCGCGCGGCTTTCGCGGTCATGCACCAGGTCGATACCGGCGCTGGCGCGGTAGTCCTCGCACGCGGCGTGAATGGCTTCGGGTGTGCAAAAGCAGCGCTCGTATTCGATCAAGGCTTCGGCCTCGATGTAACTCAGCCCCTTGCTGCCCCATCCGCCCAGCTTGGCGTGCAGGTAGGCCACCGCGTTGCCGCCAATCATGGTCTCGGGCAGCGGGCTGGGCTGGATCAGGTGGAACCAGTGGTAATACGCGCTGGCAAAGGCCATGTTGGTGGCGTTGTACATGTCCAGCGTGGGCGCGATGTCGATCAGGCACAGCTTGTCCACGCGGGCCGGGTGGTCCAGCGCCAGCCGGTGCGCCACGCGGCCGCCGCGGTCGTGGCCGCACAGGAAGAAGCGGTCACGCTCCAGCGCATCCATCAGGGCCAGCGCGTCTTGCGCCATGTTGCGTTTGCTGTAGTTGCTGTGGTCGGGCAGGCCAGGGACTTTGGATGAGTCGCCATAACCCCGCAAGTCCGGCAGCACCAGAAAGTAGTGCGCCTGCAGCGCCTGCACCACGCGGTGCCACATCACATGGCTTTGCGGAAAGCCGTGCAGCAGGAGTAGAGTCGGCCCCTGCATGGTGCCACCAAAACGCGCAAAGATGGAGGTGCCGTTGACCTCGAAGTCACGCGCTTCAAAACCTTCAAACCAGGTGTCGGGCAGGGTCGAGGCCATGGTCACTCCTTGGATAAGTTGAGCATCAACGGCCGCCGCGCAGGGCCACCCCAGGCAAGGTCAGCCCCCGCTGGGGACATCCCTGAACAAGCTCAGGATGAACAGGAAACGGTGCCAAGCGTGGGGGCATCATTTTTTCAGGTACTTCTGCAAATTGGCAGCGGCGGGGGCGCGCACCTTGTGACGCAAAAGGCGTCCAGCCCCGCAGCAAGCCCGGCGTGCCCAGCGCGACCAGGCCCAGAAGTTGAAGCGGTCACTATGAGTCGCAATCAGACCTTGGGGGTTAAAGGTAAAACGTCCATCAATCACCTTATGCACCATGCGCCCGGTGGCGCTGAAACGATAGTGGGCCTCCCAGTGTGCCTGGCCGGTGTCAGCGTCGGCCAGAATATCGCTGTAGGTCAGCTTCCATACGTCGCGCCCCCTGGCGCGGGTGGTATCACAAAGCATGTGCCACATGCCGGTCACCTGGGTGTGGCCGCGCAGCGAAAAAGCCTCGTCCTCAAAAGTGGACGTCGGGTGCATAACACTGGGCCATGGTGTCAGAGTCCAGGTGCGCAAAGGCGCTGTAGAACTTTTCCAGGGTTTGTTGGTGGGGGTGCATGGGCATTTTCTGCGGGGGGTGGGCTGGAGAAATCGTACACCCTTGGGCGAGTGAGGCCTACGCCGCGCGTCAAGCGGCGCGGTGGTGCCATTGATAAAGTGGCCAATCAACCCATCTGGCTACTTATGATTCCTTTTTCTGTTCTTGACCTGTCTCCTATTGCTGAAGGCAGCAACGCCGCGCAATCGTTGCGCAACACGCTGGACCTGGCGCAACACGCCGAGCGCTGGGGCTACCAGCGCTACTGGCTGGCTGAGCACCACGGCATGCCTGGTATTGCCAGTGCCGCCACAGCAGTGGTGATGGCGCACGTGGCGGGCGGCACCTCGCGCATAAGGGTGGGGGCCGGCGGCATCATGCTGCCCAACCATTCGCCGCTGGTGATTGCCGAGCAGTTTGGCACGCTGGAGTCCCTGTTTCCGGGTCGCATTGATCTGGGCCTGGGCCGCGCGCCCGGCTCCGACCAGGCCACGGCACACGCGCTGCGGCGCGACCTCAACGCCAATCCCGACGAGTTCCCGCAGGACGTGGTGGAACTGATGCATTATTTCCAGCCGGTGGCCGAGGGCCAGCGCGTGCGCGCCGTGCCCGGTGCCGGGCTGCAGGTGCCGGTGTGGATTCTCGGCTCCAGCCTGTTCGGCGCCCAGCTTGCGGCCCAGCTCGGTTTGCCGTTTGCCTTTGCCTCGCACTTTGCGCCGGCGCAGATGGTGCAGGCCATTGAGGTCTACCGCAGCCGCTTCCGGCCTTCGGCGCAACTGGAGCGCTCGCATGTGATGCTGGGCTTCAATGTGTTTGCCGCCGACACCGCCGACGAGGCGCGGCTGCTGTCCTCGTCCATGCAGCAGGCCTTCGTCAACCTGCGCAGCGGCCGGCCCTCGCGCCTGCAGCCACCGGTGGCGGGCTACGAGGAGCGGCTCACACCGCCCGAGCGCGCGATCCTGGAGCAAACCCTGTCCTGCTCAGCCATCGGTTCGCCGGATACCGTGCGGCGCGACCTGCAGGCCTTCGTGGTCCGCACCGGCGCCGACGAGCTGATGATCACCTCGCAGATCTTCGACCACAAGGCGCGCTTGCGCTCTTACGAGATCACCCGCAACCTGCAAGGCTGAGGCGAGCGCAGTCGCGATATGGGGCTACTTCTTCACTGAGAGCAGCTCGATCTCGAACTCCAACGTGGCGTTGGGCGGAATCACGCCGCCGGCACCGCGCGCTCCATAGGCAATCGCCGGCGGGCAGGTGAGCTTGGCCTTGCCGCCGACCTTCATTTTCTGCACACCTTCGGTCCAGCATGGGATCACCCGGTTCAGCGGAAACTCGGTGGGCTCGTTGCGCGAGTAGGAGCTGTCGAACTCCTTGCCGCCGGGAAAGCGACCACGGTAATGCACCTGTACGGTGTCGGACGCGGCCGGGCTGGCACCGCTGCCGTCCTTGAGCGAACGGTAGACCAACCCGCTGGTGCTCACGGAGGCGCCGGCCTCTTTGGCGGCGACGGCCGCAGCCGCATCGGACTGCGCCCAGGCAGCGGGCAGGAGACACAGGGACAAAACGCTGGCACAAATGATGGACCGCACAACAACTCCTTGGGAATTTCAGAAGGCCGCCGACGGCAACCCATGCACCCATGTTAGCGTTGCACACAAACACCACCAGATGCGGGGCATCCGTCTACAAGCTCAGGACGAACAGGTAGCAGTCATGGAGACATCTCTGGTCAAGCAGGGGCCGCGGATCCGGCTTCGCCGGTCCGCAGGCGCAGCGGCCCCCCAGGGGGGCAGAGAGCTACACGCAGTGAGCGAACGTGGGGGCTCTATCTAGGCGCGCTTTGGAACACATCCCGGCTCTCCTTCCACCAGGCATCGTCCACGCCTGCCATCAGCTTGTCGAAGGCAAAAGCTTTTTGGCTGATCACCAGCCGCGCCGCGCAGCGCCGCAGCGCATGAAATGACTCTTCGGTGGCCGCCAGCGCCGGGCATTTGGCGCGAAGTTTTGCGTAGTAATACGGCGGCCAGGTGCCCGTGGCATTGATGTCCTGCTCGCTCAACCAATAGACCTGCCCGCTGCCTCCTGACAGCCAGCGCTCGGTGAAGGGCAAGGGCAAGCCTTGCTTGAGCGCATAACTGCGCAATTGGGACGGCAGCGGGTCGAAAGCCGGCGGGGCATCAGCAGGCCGGTTGGCGCTGTTGTCGGCCGGCGCGGCTGGTGGCACGGCCCGCAGCCCGATTCTTCCCTCGGCCAACATGCGCCAGGCGCCAGACAGCCAGATGAGGGCGCAGGGGCCGGTACAACTGCTGCCCGCCGCCACCATGTAGGGGAACAGCGGCGCCAGCGTGTCGGCCAGCAGCAAGGCTTCGCGGGTGTCGCCACCAGTGATTTTGAGTTCCACCCGGCCCAGACTGTGCCAGGCATCGGCCGGTCGGCGCTGCATCCATTGCACCAGCTTGCCGGTGTCGCCAGGCAGCAGCTCACCGCTGAGCGTGATGCCGCGCGCCACACCGGCAAGCGGGCCATCGGGAAACGGGTTGCTGAGGTCCCACTGCAGCGCCTGCACCGAGGGGTGGAGCAACAGGGGCAGCAGCATAGCCACCCGGCGCACGGCCCGGCCGACCGGCTGCCAAAACTTCTGTCGCCATGGTGGTCTGTGCATTGCGTCCTTGGTCAAGCGCTGCTTACGCGGCAAATGGGTCTGCCAACAATCACTTTACCTGTCCGGGCTGGCAGTTTGCCTGAGCGTGCGGCGCAGCAAAAACAGCACCACACCGAAGTTCAGCAGGTTCCAGGCGATGCCGTTGAAGAAGGCGGCGTCGTAGGAGCCGGTGAGGTCAAACACCTTGCCGGACATCCAGCCGCCCAGTGCCATGCCCAGCATGGTGAACATGATCACGGTGCCGACGCGGGCACCGGCTTCGGCGGCGGGAAAATGCTCGCGCACGATGATGGCGTAGCTCGGCACAATGCCGCCCTGAAACAGGCCGAACATCGCCGAGATCACATACAGCGAGACCATGCCGTCAAACGGAATGAACAGCAGCAGCGCGACGGTTTGCAAGGCCGAGCCGAGCAGCAGCGTGCGCAGCCCGCCTATGCGGTCGCAGATGGCGCCGGAGATCAGCCGGCTCACAATGCCGCAAGCCAGCATCAGCGACAACATCTCCGCACCACGCGCCGCACCAAAACCCAGGTCGCTGCAATACGCCACGATGTGCACCTGCGGCATGGACATGGCCACGCAGCAGGACAAACCAGCCACACACAGCAGCGCCTGCGCCTGGCCCAGCGTCAGGTTGAAAGGTCGGTCACTGGCGGCAACACCGCGCACATTGACAGGCGCCAAAGCGAGGGCCGGCGGGCGCTGGCGCATCAGCTGGGCCAGCCCCAGCATCGCCAGGCTGCAAAACAGGCCCAGGCCCCAGTAGGTCTGGCGCCAGCCCACACTTTCAACAAAGTGCTGGATGATGGGCGGCCAGAGCGCGCCGCCCAGGTAGTTGCCGCTGGCGCACACCGCCACCGCAATGCCGCGACGCCGCGCAAACCACAGCGAGGTGTCGGCCAGCAGCGGGGAAAACGTGGCCGAGCTACCGAGCAGGCCAATCAACACGCCGTGCGCCAGCGCAAACAGCCAGACGCTGCCCGACATGGCGGCCGCCGCAAAGCCCAGGCCCATGCCAACGGCGCCCACACTCAAGGGCACGGCCACGCCAAAACGGTCGGCCAGCCGGCCCATCAGCATGCCGCCTATGCCAAAGCCGACCATCAGCAAGGTGTAGGGCAAGGCAGCGTCGGCCCGCGCCACGCCAAAGTCGGCCTGCACCGCCGGCAACACCACCGGCACCACATACATGCCGGCAGCGCCCACGGTCATCAGCGCCAGTGTCACCAGCAGGCGGCGCCAGGCCGTGGCGGAGTCAATCAGGTCGGCAGCAGCAGGGGTGTGGGGCATGGCCGTGTCAGCCCAGCAGTTGTACCAGCCGCTGCAGCGCATGCTGCACGGTGGCAAGGCGCACCGCAGCGCGGTCACCGCCGAAGTGCTGGACCTCGCTGCTGAGCCGACCGTCCAGCATGAAGCCGAACCAGACCGTGCCCACCGGCTTGGCCCGGCTGCCGCCGCTGGGGCCCGCCACGCCGGTCACTGCCACCGCCACCTGCGCCCTGGAACGCGCGATGGCGCCGGCCGCCATGGCGCGCGCGACTTCTTCGCTGACCGCGCCGTGCGTATCGATCAGCGCCGCATCCACACCCAGCAGCTCGGTCTTGGCTTCATTGGAGTAGGTCACAAAGCCGCGCTCGAACCAGTTGCTGGAGCCCGCCAGGTCGGTACACGCGGCGGAGATCAAACCGCCGGTGCAACTTTCAGCGCTGGCCAGCATCCAGTTTTTTTTAAGCATCAAATCGGCCAGCAGCCCAGCATGGGCTTGCGCAAGCAGCTCTTTTTTTGATGGCAAATTGTGACTCACCAGAACCTCCAGACGGCAATCACCAGCAAGGTGCAGAAGGCGGCGGCGAGATCGTCCAGCACGATGCCGAAGCCGCCGCGCCAGCCAAACCCCTTGAAAGTGCGGTCGGCCCAGGCGGTCGGGCCAAACTTCACCGCGTCAAAAAACCGGAACAGCACAAAGGCCACAAGCTGGCCCCAGAAACCGGCCGGGGTGATCAGCCACAGAATCAGCCAGAAAGCCACCACCTCGTCCCAAACGATGCTGCCGGGGTCGGCCACCCCCATGTGTCTAGCCGTCACGGTGCAGGCCCAGATGCCTGCCAGCACGGCCAGGGCAATCAGCACGCCGATCTGCAAGGTCGTCAGCCAGGGCGCCATGAGCACAAAGGCCAGCCAGGCCCACAAGGTGCCGACCGTGCCGGGCGCCACCGGGCTCAGGCCTGAGCCAAAACCCAGCGCGATGCAATGCGCCGGGTGCGCCAGCATGAAACCGGCACTCGCCCGGCGCGGCGGCACGCTGGAATAGGCGCTGGTGGGGTTGGCAACAGGGTTCATCGAGTTCACAGGCAAGCGGCGTGTTGGGAAGAAGCCGCGATTATGGTGGGCCGGGCAAAACGCCCTCGGCATCGGCGAAAGATTGAGCCCAGTGCGCGATGCAGGCCCTGATCTTGGGCAGGCGGTGCCGGGCGGTCAGCGTCACGGCGTAGATGGGGCTGGGTTGTTCGTCCACAAAATCTGGCAGCACTGGCACCAGCAGGCCGCGCCGCACCAGCGGCTCGGCCACCACCGTGGCAAACCGCGAGATGCCCAGGCCATGCAGCGCCAACTGCGCGGTGATGCCGGTACTGCCCGAACACCACTGCCCTTCAGCCACCACCACCACCACCGGCTCGCCCTTGACCACAAAAGGCCAGCGGTTGAGCAGGGTGACGGCGCTGTTGGTGATCAGGCGGTGCCGGTGCAGATCGTCGGGATGCACCGGTGTGCCATGGGCCTGCAGGTAGCCCGGCGTGGCGTACAACCTGCGGCCCAGCACGCCAAGTTGCCGCGCCACCACCGTGTCGGTCGGCGGTATGCCGGTGCGGATGGCAATGTCGATGCCGTCATGCGCCATATCCACCAGTCGGTCCTCAACCCGCAGGTCCACATGGAGTTGCGGGTGTTTTTGATGCAGGCTCTCAAAACCGGGAATCAGCAGGTACTCTGCCACCACCGTGCTGGCGGCCACTCGCACCCAGCCGCTGGCCTGGCCTGACTGGCTGGCAAACTCCCCCTCCAACTCTTCCAGCGTGCCGGTCAGCCGGCGGCAGTAGTGCAAAAAGGTCTGGCCCTCGGCAGTGGGTGTCAGGCCGTGGGTAGAGCGGTGGATCAGCCGCGCACCGCAGGCTTTCTCAATACGGCTCAGGCTGCGCGAGATCTGGCTCACCGGCACGTCGCGCTCGCGCGCCACGGCCGACAGCGTGCCCAGCTCGGCCACGCGGGCAAACAGGTGCATGTCGTCAAAGCTCAGATCGCGCATGGCGCCATGGTAACCAGCTGTGGTCGTCCTTGCCTTTGCAGCGCCCGCAAAACGCCATTGCGCGCGGTGCTGTTTCTGGACCGACGGCGCTTGCCTAAAGTGGCTTTCATCGTCACAACCCTGAAAGAACACACCATGTATCCGCACTTCACTCCGGCCGAATACGCCCGACTGACCGATGCAGCCAAACGCCAGGCGCATGTATTGCGCGAGCAGGCCATCAGTGACTTCTGGCGGCAGGCAGGCATAGCGGCGCGCAGCACCCTGCGCTCAGCCAGCCGATGGGGGCGCAGCCTGGCACGCCACGGCCAGCCCGGCAAACAGCAAGGCGCCTGACATGCCGACACTGAACCTGAAACTCGCACCGCTACAGAACCCCGGACGCTACCGGCAACTGGCGCAGGCCCTGACGGCCTTGACGGCAGAGCTTCTGGGCAAACGGCGCGATGTCACCGCCGTGATGATTGAAGACCTGCCTGCCGCGCGCTGGTACGTGAACGCCGCAGAAGTGCAGCGCCCCACCGCGTTTCTGGAAATCAGCATCACCGAAGGGACCAACACAGCGCTTGAAAAGGCGGCGTTTATCGCGGCTACGTATTCGGAGCTGGAGCGCCAGCTGGGTGCTGGCGGCCCGCTGGAAGAGGCCAGTTACGTGATCGTGCGCGAACTGCCGGCCGCCGACTGGGGTTATGGCGGAGCGACCCAGCAGCTGCGCCAGCTCGCGCGGCTTTCAGAGCCTGCTCAGGCGAAATGATCAAACGAGGCATAACGCTTTTCCAGTAGCTGGCCCTGGGCGTTGTGCAGCCGCAGGCCGGGCGCGGCCTCGATCTGCCCGATGCGGGTGACCACGGTTTGCGACTGCTGCGCCGCCTGCTGCACCGCCTGCCACTGCGCAGCAGGGGCTGTGAAAGCCAGTTCATAGTCATCCCCACCGGCAAGCACGTAAGCCAGCAGCTTTTCATAAGAAAAAAGCCGCTCAGCCCTTGCTATCTGTGCGTTTAATGCTATTAAATTAATAGCAATGGAGGTGTCGATGCGGGCCCCCACGCCAGAGGCCTTGAGGATGTGACCCAGATCGCCGAGCAGGCCGTCGCTCACGTCAACCGCCGCCGTCGCGATGCCGCGCAGCGCCATACCGAGCGCCACACGCGGCGTCGGTTGCTCCAGCCGGTGACGTGCCAGCGCCAGCAGTTCATCGGGCAGCGGCGCATGGTCGCGCAGCGCGTCCAGCGCCAGTCTGGCCTCACCCAGGGTGCCGCTGACATACACATCGTCACCGGCCTGCGCGCCCGAGCGCAGCAGGGCCTGGCCACGCGGCACCTCGCCAAACACCGTGATGCAGATTGTCAAAGGCCCCTGCGTGGTGTCGCCGCCCACCAGCTCGCAGCCCTGCGCGTCGGCCAGTGCGAACAGCCCGCGCGAAAACCCGGCCAGCCAGTTTTCATCCACCCGCGGCAAGGCCAGCGCCAGCGTGAAGGCCAGTGGTTGCGCGCCGCAGGCCGCCAGGTCACTGAGGTTGACGGCCAGCGCCTTGTGGCCCAGCGCGCAGGGATCGACATCGGCAAAAAAATGCCGGCCCTCGACCAGCATGTCGCTGGAGACGGCCAGTTGCATGCCGACTGCCGGCTGCAGCAGCGCGCAGTCGTCGCCAATGCCGAGCACCGCGCGGCTTGTGGGGCGCTGGAAGTAACGCGCGATCAGCTCGAATTCACCCATGGGGGGAGCATAACGGGTGGAAGCGTTTGTTGTTGGTGTCTTGCGCCGTTGAGGTCTGCCTGCGCCTGCTGGCCGGGGGTTGCCCGGCGCCCGCCGGGGCGAGACCCGGCTTGCTGGCACACCATTAACAGGTTAGCGCAGAAGCGCTTCAACAAGCTCAGCCCGAGCCGCATAAAGAAGCTGCAGCTAAACCGGCAAACCCCGAAACTTCAGCGCCGCCTGCCGAATCACTTCGGCCAGCAGTTTTTCCTTGCCCTGTAACTCGCGCAACCAGCGTGCATCGTTGTTCGACAGCTCGACGCTGCTGCGCAGCAGGTGGATGCCGCTGCTGGCACCCAGTGGTCCGGCATGCGGGCCGAGTTTGTCCATGGTCATCAGGATGTGGTCGCGCAAGGCCATGTGCTCGCCGGTGGCCGGGTCCACATAGACGGCCTCCAGCCCGAAGCGGCACGCCTGGAAGCGGTTGTAGGTGTAGACCAGGTAGTCGTCCTCGGTCGGCGTAAAGGGCTGGTCGTTCATGAACCAGGAGGCCAGTGATTGCACATAACCCGACAGCGCGGCGGCGCGGCCCACCGTCAAGGGTGTGTCGAAAACGCGGATCTCGATGGTGCCGAACTCCGGCTTGGGCCGGATGTCCCAGTAGAAGTCCTTCATGCTGCGGACCACACCGGTGCGCGTCATCTTCTCGAAGTACACCGTGAACTCGTCCCAGGTCAGCGCCAGTGGCGCGCGGCCTGACAGCGGAAAGGCAAACACCGAGTTCAGTCGTGCGGAGTCAAAAGCCGTGTCCTGCCCCTGCACATACGGGCTGGAGGCCGACAGTGCGATGAAGTGCGGAATGTAGCGTGACATGCGGTGCAGCGTGAGCAGCGCGGTGTCGGCGTCGGGACAGCCGACATGCACATGCTGGCCAAAAATCGTGAACTGCTTGGACAGGTAGCCGTACAGCTCGGACAGCTCGCGAAAGCGTGGCTTGTCGTAAATACGGCGCTCATGCCATTGCTGAAAAGGGTGGGTGCCGCCGCCAACCACGGCGATGTTGAGCTTGTCGGCGCTTTTGACCAGCGCGTCGCGGATTTGGGTGAGCTGGCCCAGCACTTCCGACGAGGACTGGCAGACGCCGGTGGAGATCTCGATCATGCTCGACGTCATCTCGGGCACCACGCTGCCGGGCAGTGGCGTTTTGTGCATCAGGCGCAGCATGTCCTCCGCATACGGGGCCAGGTCGTAGTCGTGGGTGTTGACGAGTTGCAGTTCGAGCTCGACGCCCAGCGAGAGTGCCGCCGACTTCTGAAAAGGCTCCAGCCCGCCTGGCGCCAGCGGGGTAGCAGTGTGTTTACTCACGAAGGTCTCCTGCGGATGAGGTGCTGAAGGGCCGAGGGCTCCAGGGCCTGGAGCTTTCACCGGCGCGGTAAATGGCAAAGGTGGCCAAAATGGCGCCCAGCACCTCCATCAACAAAATCGCCGGCAGCGCGATGCTGGCAATGCGCGGACCGAGCGAGGCCGAGGCGGCCATAAACTGCGACACCAGCAGCAGCGCGACCGACGACATCGGCGACATCGCGCAGCCGACCCACAGGGCTTGCTTCCAGCTCGCGCCGCTGCCCACATTGCCGAGCGCCACGCCCATGATTTTGGCCAGCGCCCTCGCCGCCACCAGCGCCAGCACCATGCCAGCGACCGGGCCGCTCCAGTCGGCCTGCGCGGCCACCACGGACACCAGCACAAACATCAGCATGGTCAGCATCGCCGAGGCGGTGCCCATCTGGCGTGGCCAGGACCAGGGGCGCGGATTGAGTTGCTTGAGCAGCATGCCGCCCAGCAGCGCGGCCAGCGGTGCCGAGCCGCCAAAATGCGCGGCCAGCGCGGCGCCGGCGGCAATCAGGGCCAGCAGCAAGATGGCGGTGTTCTCGCTGGTCGGGCTCATCACGCGCAATGCCGAGCGCAGTGCCAGTGCCAGGCCGGCGCCCACCGCCACCGATAAGCCCAGCACCACGGCTACCGGGTACAAGGTGTCGGCCAGGCTTTGCTCGCCGCGGCCCATCATGCCGGCCCTGGCGCTGCAAAGCGTCAGTGCATACAGCGTGCTCAGGGTGGACAGCACCATGGCCCGCTCGGTCACCGGACCCGAGGCGCGGGTGTCGATGATCACGCGCGACAGCACGGCCGGCGACGCGGCCATGGCCAGCAGGGCCAGCGGCTCGGCGACCGCCTCGCGCATGCCTAAAAAAGTCAGCGACCAATACACCATAAAAAAGGTCAGGGTTGACTCAGCCAGGCTTTGCACCAGCACCATCGGGTTGTGACGGAACCAGCGCAAGGGGATGCGGCCCCCGGCTTCAAACAGCACCACGGCCACGCCGAGTTCGAGCAGGAACAGCCCGGTGCCCTGCAGTGGCCAGACCGCGCCCGAAAACCCAGCCAGGCCGGCAAAGCCGCCCACCACCGAATATCCGACAACCTTCGGGATGCCGGCGAACCGCTGCACCAGGTGACCGGTCAGGGCTGCCAATGCAAGCAAGATAGACCACTGCACAGTAGCTAGACCCGCAGAGGGCTTGATCCATTCGGCCCAAAAGGCCATGACTTCGTTCATGGGTGGGTGTCTCCGCTGATGGTTGATGGGATGGATGCAAGTCCGTCGCCAAGGACAGGGACGGAGTGCTCGAGGGGGACAGGCCGACGATACGGCGTAAGAAACCCCGTTGGGATGGGCTTACTCAAATTTACAACAATCGGCAGGACTCGCTTGTAGGACAAGCGCGTGGATCAGGGCGCAGGGGATTGACTGACCGCTGGATATCGGTCTGGAACGAAAAAGTTTTTGGGGTGCGTGCGCCAGCGCGCCCAAATCGCCGCCCGTATGCGGGCGCGGTCCACGCCGCTGACGTTGTGTGCCTGCAGTGCCAACCGGAAAGCCAGGTAAAAACTCACCCCGAGGTTGAGCGCGCCTATCAGCGGGATGGCCACCACACACCACCACAGCGCCGGCTGGCGCAGCACGTCCCAGCCCAGCGCCGCAGCGGCTGCGGTCAGTTGCCCCGCCGACAGCGTGACGTGGCGCACTTCAAGCTCCAGCCCGAAAAACCCGGTCATCGGCGGAATCAGGCCGAGCATGAAACCCAGCGCGATGTTGGAGGTGAAGCCCGAGATGTTGTCGCGCATGAAGCCGGCCCAGCGCTGCGCGCGTTCCATGCCCAGCGCGCGCGTGATGCGCGGGTTGTAGCGCATCGCTGACGCCAGGCGGTACAGTACAAACCAGTTCTCCACCCAGCCGCCGATGATGCTGGCGGCAAACAGCACGGCACCGGTGAACGCCGCCCACAGCAGCGTGGGGCCCAGCAGGCTCAGGGTCTGCAGCACATGCACGGCTTCCTTCGTATCAATCATCGGGTGGTCCAGGCCGAACTGCATGGCGGCGCTGATCAGCAGCACCACCGGGACCACCATCAGTACGTTGCCGAGCACGGCCGCCACCTGTGAGCGCACCAGATGAGTCACCTCATCAACAAACTCGCTGACCGCTTCGCCCGAGCGCAGGTCCTTGAGTTTGGCGGCCATGGCCGGCGCCGTCATGGCCGGCTGCTTGGTGGCCAGCGTGAAATGCAGCAACTGGATCAGCACAAAACTGGCGGCGTACATCACGCCGGCGAGAAAGCCGCTCCAGAACGCCGACAGCGCCAGCCCGGCGATCATGAATTTGAGCAAGGTGGTGCCCGCCGTCACTGCGCCGCCGCCGGCCGCCTTGCCCAGCATTTGCATATAAGCCGCGCGGTCGCGGGTGATGTAATGCTCACCGGTTTCCGCGCCGCGCTCGGCGACCTTGGCCGCCAGCAAGGTGGAGTTGGCGGCGATTAGCGCGCGTATGCTGCGCCGTTGTTCGGCCAGCAGCACCAGGCGCGCCAACAGTTGCATCGCGCTACTAGCTGGTTTGTCGGACAGCAGGCAATCGAGCAGTTCTCGGATGCGCAGGATGCGCTCGCGCAACTGGCGCAGGCGAAACACCAGGCCGACCGAAATGCCGTGTTCGTCAAGGTGCGCATAAATCGACGAGGCCGCGCTGCGGCAGGCCTCAAGCCGGCTTTTGAACTGGTCCAGCGCCAGGTGCAGCGCGCCGCTGCCCTGGCCGTGCGCCTGTAAGGCAGCACGCAAGGCATCCAGGTCGCCGGCCAGGCCGTGAAACGGCCGGGCTTGCAGCGTCGGCGCACTCATGCGCAGGCGCAGCTCGGGCGAGAAGCCGGTGGCCGCCACCTGGCTGGTGCAATAGGTCAGCGCTTCCAGCAACACGTCCTGCCAGTCTTGCATCAAGGTGCGGGCGGGGGCCGACGCTGCCTCGCCATCGGCGGCGGAGTCACCGGGCACGGCGGTCGTGAGCAAGGCGCCCAAGCGGGCCAGCGCGTCCTCGTCAATCAGCTTGAGCCACCGGGCATCAAACGGCGACGGAAACAGCAGCATGAACAATTCGGTGGCATGGGTGGTCTCTGGCGTGCCGGGCAGAAGTTTGTAGCGCAGCCTCTCACCAAGCTCGCTGAGAAAGGCCGCGCGTGGCGCAAACCCGAAATCGGCAAACAGCGGAGTGGCATCGACCGTGCCGACCAGCGTGCGCCACCAGTGATGCAGCCTGGCCTGGAACTCTGGCTGTGCCTGTGCGGCGTCCAGAAAAAGCCGCAAGCGTGCGACTGCAGCCTGGGGGTTGTTGTCCTTGCCCCTGATCCAGTCCAGCAGGTCAATCAGCCAAAGATGGCGGCCGGCGAGTCCGGCCTTTGGCTCCAGCAGGTCCAGCAGTTGAGCCAGGTTGTGCATGCCGCTGCCGGACTCAGTGCAGCACGCGGCTGCCATCAGCTCCGTCGGGGCCTGCAACCTGGCCTGCGTCGAGCACAAAAACCGGGACCGCCGTCTCAAAGCGCTCACCGTCCTCGGCGACAAAAAAATAGCTGCCGTGCATGGTGCCTGTCGGTGTGCGCAGCCGCGAGCCGCTGCTGTACTGGAAGGATTCGCCCGGCTTGAGCAGTGGCTGGTGGCCGACCACGCCCAGGCCCTTGACTTCCTCGCTGTGGCCGCGCGCGTCGCTGATGATCCAGTGGCGCGAAATCAGTTGCGCCGCGACCTTGCCGGTGTTGGTGATGGTGACGGTGTAGGCAAAGCCGTACACCTCGTCGTCAGGGGCCGACTGCTCGGGCAGGTAATGCGGCAGGACGTGGCAGGAAAATTGGTATTTCGGCATGGCATGCAAAAGATGGGTACCCATGTTAACCGGCCTCCATGCAGCCTGTTTGATGGTCACGGGGCAGGGTGCGACAATCCTGCGATGAGCCAAATCAAGCCACCGGTGTACCGGATTGCCCCCTCTATTTTGTCGGCCGACTTCGCGCGGCTGGGTGAAGAACTCCAGGCCGTGATTGCCGCCGGCGCAGACTGGATCCATTTCGACGTGATGGACAACCACTATGTGCCCAACCTGACCTTCGGGCCGATGATTTGCAGTGCCCTGAAGCCGCATGCCAAAAAAGCCGACGGCACGGCCGTGCCCATCGACGTGCACCTGATGGTGCAGCCGGTCGATGCGCTGGCGGGGGCCTTTGCCGACGCCGGCGCCGACCTGATCAGTTTTCACCCCGATGCCTCTGGCCAGGTTCACCGCAGTGTGCAGGCGATCAAGGCCAAAGGTTGCCAGGCCGGGCTGGTGTTCAATCCGGCCGCGCCGCTGGATGTGCTGGACTGGCTGATCGACGATATCGATTTGATCCTCATCATGAGTGTCAACCCAGGCTTCGGCGGGCAAGGGTTCATCGACTCGGCGCTGCGCAAGATCGAGCAGGCCAGGAAGCGCATTGACGCGTCTGGCAAAAACATCCGGCTGGAGGTCGACGGCGGCATCAAGGCGGACAACATTGCACGCGTGGCATCGGCCGGCGCTGACACCTTTGTGGCCGGCAGCGCGATTTTCGGCAAACCGAATTACAAGGCTTCGATTGACGCCATGCGCGCGGCGTTGGCGACATAAGGCCGCTGGGCGCCAGGATGGGCGCGGCCGGGCCCCTTTGTTTTCTTAAAGGAAGTGGCGGATGGCGGCTACAGCAGGTGGGCTGCTCTGCAGGACAAGCACGAGGTATTTGCGGCGGCGGCGAGGCGGGCGTGCGCCCGGCCATGATGGAGCCGCGTACCGACATCATCCTGCTCGATGTGATGATGCCCGACATGGACGGCTATGAGGTACTGGGCCACCTCGGCCGGGACGTGCGCAGAGCCGATACTCCGGAGATTTTTCTGACCGCACTAGTATCGTGACTTATAAACTACGATACATATCTATGTCCAAGCTTGACATCTGCGACCTGCCTGGTGAAAGTCCAGTCGATGGGGCGGTGTTCGCTGTTGCGGCGCTGTTGCCAAGCCTGGACGTTGCACTCGAGGGTGGCGCGCGAGGCAAGGCGCGTGTTCAGGCATTGGCGCGCCAGTACCCCGATTTCGATCTCGGCCATATTCAGCCAGCTGGCGTGCTTGGGGGTGTAGTGAAATCGCACCCGGCGCAGCAGCTTGGCAGCCCGGCGCTCACCCAGGACATCAACAAAGCTTCTTGCGAAGTGAGTGTTCAGATTGTCCAGCACAAGATGCAGGCACCGAGCCCTGCGGTAAGTGGTGGCCAGAAGGTGGCGCACCAAGGCGACGAAGTCGGCCTTGCCGCGATGGTCGGTTACGACAACCGTTCGGATGCCAGCCTGGGGCTGAACCGCCACGAACAAGTTGCAAGTGCCCCGGCGCACGTATTCGTAGTCTTCTTTGAGA
>NZ_JAUYEY010000043.1 GCF_030689685.1 Polaromonas sp.
CATCCATCGTTGTGGCTTGCGAGATCGCTATTTGCGCAATTTCGATCGTCTCATCATCCCCGGTAACTGGACGTGCCATGACTTTCTCCATCAAGTATGATGGAGGATATTATTGCACTAATGTTGTGGAAATGGAATAAGCAAGCGTCACGGTTGGTAAAACCGTGTTTCGCATGCCCAACAAAAATTTACATAAAAGCCAACAAAGGGCTCATTTTTTCGCGATTTTTTTGCTGCGCTGAGGCGTTTTCGACTTTTCGTGCAGCGACCCTGGCGAACCCGCTCCGTGCGTTTTCGGGGCCTTGGGCGTGTAGGAGAGGTCCTACTTTTTAGAGGCCTCAAGAAAAATTGCCCGCCTCGATTTTGTAGGCCAATACTTACAGAATTGCTCGACAGATCGCAGATATTTTGAAGGGATTAAGAATTTTTTCATTTGAAAAAGATCAAAAATATACGGGCAATAAACGTAGGACATGTCCTACGTTTATTGCTTAAAGAGCGCCGATATTTTCTCTACGCCTTGTAGTCCCAATCCTACGGTTATGTGCGGCAGCACACATAACGCCGAAGTTTTCCGTTCAGCGTCACATTAGCGCCATGCCAACAGACAAGCACCCGACCAGCGTTGACGTAACGGCAACTGAGGCGAGTGGTGAAGGGGATTTTTTTTGCTGGACCCTGGTTTCACGGACGTTTTATTTCACTGGACTTTTATGCATAGACGAAATTTTTTTCTCGGAACCGCTGCGCTCAGCACGACCATACTGGGCGGCATGAGCCCCAGTCTTGCCCAAACCGTAGACGCCTGTGTTCCTCCTCCCTCGGCAGTGGGGATTAACGCGGTCGCGGAAATCAAGGCGCTGCGAATTCCTACAGGCCCGTATGCTGGGGCGTACGAAATTGCGCCGAACGGACTGTCCAACTGGTACTTCACCAATCTCGGGTTGATCTCCATCGTTCAATACCTTGATGCGACAGACCTCGACAAGTACATTCGCACCTACCTGGACCTGTACATCAGCAAGCTTGAACCGGATGTGTCCATCAAGGATGTGCACTTTCCGTTTGGCCGCGCCAACACCAGCAGCTTCACACTGGCAATGGCCGACTCGGATGACTCTTACGCTGCGACGACATTGACCCTGGCCGTGCGCTACCTGCGGGCCAGCCAAAACTGGGCCTGGTGGGACAAGAACAAAACCAGACTCAAGGACATGGCTTACCGAAATATCGCCCTGGCGGTCAAACCCAATGGCTTGACAAGTGTTTTTCAGGCCCCCCGCAATCAAACCAACAACGCCGGCTATTTGATGGACAACTCCGAGGTCTATCGCGGCCTGCGAGACTTTGCGGCCATGCTCAGGGAGCGTGGGGACGCGGCCGACGCGGCCTACTACGATTTATTCGCGAAGAACATCGCCACCGCAATGACGACCCTCTTCAGCCCTGCGACCAACGCCTTTCGCATGGCTGATCTGTCCACCCAGACAGAAACTTCGTTTTATCCCGGCACCACCTGCCAGGTGTTCCCGCAGGTGTTTGGTGTGACGGAGTGTGCCGGCTACTATGACCGCGCATGGAACTTCCTGGCAGTCAATTCGCCGGGCTGGGAAGCGGGCAAGCTGGATCCGTATCCATTTGCTGTTCTGGGGCTGGCTGCCGCCAAGCGCGGCCTGACGACCGTCGCCAAAGCGCAGCAGGCCTCGATTGAAAAAACATTCACCGCCAACCGTCCGATGATCACCATCAACGAGCTTGGCTTCTACCAGCGAACCAAAAGCGTTCTTTCAGGCCGGACCGACGTCTAGGAGCCTGGGCGGCAGAAGGTAGGTCGGCTGTAAAGCGGCCGCGCCAGTCCATTTTTCACCGGCTTTTTGCCCCATAGCTGCGGCTATGGCGCTGCAAACCCGGCAAAAACTGTCCTCGCCGGGGCCACTTTTCGCTTCGACGCCTTCTGCCGCCCAGACTCCTAGTGCAGTGGTGGCTGCTTCGTTCCGGGTGGCTGCCGACCTGCCAAAGCCTCACTTCACCCATTGATTGAGTTGAATGATGGGCAGGAGGACCGCAAGCACGATCAGCATCACCACCAGCCCCATCGTGACGATCAGCAGGGGCTCCAGAATGGTCGCCATTGCCATGGCACGCCGTTGCACTTCTGCCGACAGCTGTGTCGCCACGCGCTGCAGCATGACCGGTAGCTGTCCCGTTTGCTCACCAAGACGCGCAAACATGCTGACCAGTCCGGGGAAACGTTTCTTCCGCGCCAGCGCTGCGGCCAGTGACGCGCCCTCGCGCACCAGCAGCAGCGCATCCAGCGCATCAGCACGCATGGCCCGGTTGGACAAAGTCTCTGAAGCTGCCTGCAAAGCTTTAAGAATGGGAACACCCGCGCCAGCCAACATCGCGAGCGTGCCTGCAAAGCGGGCTGCGTTGTAGTCCCGGGTGACACGGCCGATGATAGGCAACTTCAATGTGGCGGTGTCAAACTGTTCGCGAAAGCGCTCACCCTTCAACGCCAGACGCAGGCCAAAGGCCATCACTGTCAACACTCCCAACGCCGCCCAGCCATAGCTGCGCACAAAGGCGCTGATGGCGAGCATGGCGACCGTCAGAAAAGGCAGCGCCCGCTTGGTACCCAGAAAAACGTTGGCGACCTGCGGCACCACATAGCCCACCAGAAACATCACGATCACGATAGCCACCAGGGTGACAATCGCAGGGTAGAGCGCTGCGCCCAGCAGCCTGGACTTGAGGGTCTGGCGTTCTTCAAGGTCGTCGGCCAGGCGTTCGAGCACCTGACCCAGATGGCCGGTTTGCTCGCCCGCACCGATCACGGCGATGTAGATGTCTGAAAACTCGCGGGGGTGGTGGGACAGTGCTCTTGCAAAACTCGCGCCCCCGTTGACTTCAGCGCGCAGTGAGGCCACCAGATTGCGCTGCTTTTCGTCCTCCGCTTTCTCGGTCAGAGCGGTCAGTGCACGCTCCAGCGGCAATCCGCAGGAGACCAGCCCTGCGATCTGGCGGGTCCAGATCGCCAGCCCCGTGGCGCTGAACACGCGACCGCCAAACAGCGGTGTTTGCCATACCGACCGCGTGCTGCCACCGCTTCCATCACCGGCCACCGGGTTGACGGCCAGCGGCACCAGGGCCTGCGTGCGCAGCATGCTGCGAGCAGCCCTGACCGTGTCGGCCTCAATGATGCCCCGGCGAAATTTACCGTCGCTTTGCATGGCTTCAAAAGAATAGGCAGGCATGATTTGCTTTGGTGGTTGTCTTCGTTGGCTGATGGCGAGCGCTGGATATCAGTCACGGGTCACGCGCAGCAACTCTTCGCGCGAGGTGATGCCTGCTGCCACCAGCCGCTCACCATCGTCGCGCATCAGCGTCATGCCGGCCGCCAATGCGGCGATCCGGATTTCGGCCTCGGATGCGCGGTTGTGAATTTGGGCGCGAACGTCGTCGTCGGTGACCAGCAGTTCAAACACGCCCGTGCGACCCGAATAGCCGGTCTGGCCGCATTGCGCGCATCCCGCTGTCAGTGACGAACGGGTGGCGTCTTCATTGCAGAAAGTGCAGCGTTTTCGTACCAGTCGCTGGGCCAGCACGCCCAGCAGCGAGGAGCTGAGCAGAAACGGTTCGATGCCGATGTCTGTGAGACGCGTCACGGCGCTCGCCGCATCGTTGGTGTGCAGCGTGGCCAGCACCAGGTGGCCGGTCAGCGACGCCTGAATGGCGATCTGCGCGGTTTCAAAGTCGCGGATCTCACCGATCATGATCACGTCCGGATCCTGCCGCAGGATGGCCCGAAGAGCCTTGGCAAAGCTCAGGTCGATTTTGGCGTTGACCTGCGTCTGGCCAATGCCGTGCAGTTCGTACTCGATCGGGTCTTCGACGGTCATGATGTTGCTGGCACTGGCGTCTAGCCGCTGCAAGGCGGCATACAGGGTGGTGGTCTTGCCTGAGCCGGTCGGACCGGTGACGAGGATGATTCCGTGCGGCTGTGCAATCAGCTGCTCGAAGCGGCGCAGCACATCGCCCTGCATGCCGACTGACTCCAGACTCAGCTTGCTCTCGCTTTTGTCCAGCAGACGCAGCACCGCGCGCTCTCCATGCGCGCTTGGCAGTGTGCTGACGCGCACGTCCACAGCGCGTGTGCCAATGCGCAGCGAGATGCGTCCATCCTGCGGCAGGCGCTTTTCCGATATGTCGAGGTCCGCCATGATCTTCAGACGCGAGATCAGCGCCGCATGCAAGGCCCGGTTGGGCTGCACCACCTCGCGCAGCGTGCCATCCACCCGAAACCGCACGCTGGAATGCCGCTCATAGGGTTCAATATGGATGTCGCTGGCGCCGTCGCGCGCTGCCTGCGTCAACAAGGCGTTGAGCATGCGGATGATGGGTGCGTCGTCGGACGTCTCTAGCAGGTCCTCTACTGCGGGGAGCTCCTGCATGATGCGGGACAGGTCGGCATCGGACTCCACTTCACTGACCACGGCAGCGGCGCTCGACTCTCCGGCCGCGTAGGCCGCACTGATGCGCTGGGCCAGCACCCCGGCCTCAGCCCGTTCCATTGAAAGCGCGCTGCTTTGCGTGGCGTACTTGCGCATTACTTCACCGATGGCGTTCAGGTCCGGGCTGGCGTTGTGCCACAGTGTCAGCCCATGACCGTCGTCTTCCAGCAGCAGCGCGTTGCTGCGGGCGAAAGCATAAGGCAGGGGGTAGCGCATGAGGGCTAACGTAGCGGCACCGGAGGAGAGGCCAAGGGTGGCGGAGGAACAAAGGGTGCCGGCGGCGGCAAGGTGACCGCAGGCGTTTCCATGCGAGGGGAAGGCGGGACGAACGGAATTGCGGCAGGCAGGACCGGTGATTCGTTGATGGGCACCATGACCCTGGGCAATGGTTGCGCATCTCTTTGCACGGCGCGCATGAGGTCATAACGGTCCATCGACAGGGTGTCGGTCGAGGATGCGTCCCGCACCACCACCGGCCTGAGAAACACCATCAGGTTGGTCTTTTTGCGCGAGCGCGTTTCGCTTTTGAACAGGGTGCCGACAATCGGAATGTCTCCCAGGACCGGTATTTTTTCCTGGTTGCCGGAGTATTCGTCCTGCAGCAGGCCGCCCAGGACCACGATGGCACCGTCATCAACCAGCACAGTGGATTCGATGGAGCGTTTGTTGGTGATCAGGCCAGTGCTGGAGTTGATCGATGAGGCCTGCACACTGCTGACCTCCTGGAAGATCTGCATCTTCACCGTGCCGTTCTCGCTGATCTGGGGCTTGACCCGCAGGGTCAGGCCCACGTCTTTTCTCTCGATGGTCTGAAACGGATTGACGGAGCCGCCGTTGCCACCGCCGGTGTTGGTGAAGGAGCCAGTGACAAAGGGCACATTCTGGCCAATCACAATGCGCGCCTCCTCGTTGTCCAGCGTCAGGAGGTTGGGTGTTGACAGGATGTTGCCGTCGCCACTGGCTTCCAGAAACCGTGCCAGAAAGCCCAGCACATACATGCCGTTGGCCTGCCGGTTGGCTATGCCAATATTTCCGCCTGTGGAGGGCGCCACGGTACCGGCGCCGCCAGCGGCCTGTGTGGCCAGCGCGATGATATTGGCGCCGCCTATGCTGAAGTTCGTTCCCAACAAGCCGATGGCGCCGTCGCCTTTCCTGCCGAGGGAGCCTTGAAACTGGATACCAAATTCAGCGGCTTTGTCAGCATTGACTTCGGCAATCAGGCTTTCAACAAACACCTGGGCACGCCTGGCATCAAGTTTGTCGATGACGGCGCGCAGTTGCCGGTATTGCGGTTCGGGCGCGGTAATGATCAGCGAGTTGGTGGAAGGATCGGCCTGGATCTGGCCACCGGTGGAAGGCTGGGCGCTGACCAGGCTGGTCGTGAGGGTGCTGCTGCTTCCTGTCCCGCTGGCGCTGGCGCTGCCGCCGCCTGGAGGCGGTGGGGCGTTGGCCGCAGGGCCGGCGAGGCTCAAGGCGACAGGGCCGGCGGATGTTGCAGCCAGCGCCGCACGCAGTGTGGCCGCCAGTTTGGTTGCATCGGCGTTTTTAAGATAGACCACGTAGATATTGCCACTGGCAGTGTCCTTGCCGGTGCTGTTGAAAGCCGCCTGGTCGAGTTTGTCGACCAGCGTTCTGACGAGCGCAATGCGTGCCGGATTGGCTGCACGCAAAATCAGCGAGTTACTGCGAGGCTCGGCCAGCAGCGTGGTTTTGAACGAGCCGTCGGTCTGTCCCGGTGCAATGGTGCCAGTACTGCCGGAGTCGATCAGGCGGTTCACGATGGGCGCCAGATCGGTCGCGATAGCGTGCTGCAGCCGGATGATTTCCACGCCCGTCGCATTCGCGATGTCGAGCGCAGCAATGATGGTGCCAATGCGGCGCAGGTTGTCGGCGTAGTCGGTGATGATCAGCGAGTTGTTGCCGGGGTTCACGTTGATGGTGTTGTTCGGGCTGATCAACGGACGCAACACCGGCACCAGATTGGTGGCTGTCTCATGGTTCAGCCGGAATATCTGCGTCTGGATCTGGCCGCTCGCAGCGGGCGGTGAAGTGGTGGACACGGCACCGCTTTGCAGCTTGGCATCTGCCTCTGGGACCACCAGAAACAGACCCGAAGACTCCACCAGTGCAAAGCCCTGGGTCCGCAACTGCGCGGAGAACAAGCGCAAGGCTTGCGCGGGTGTTGCGGGCACGGCGGTTACCAGCGTCATGGTGCCTTTGACGCGGGGGTCCACCACCACATTGCGGCCGCTGATCACGGCCATGGTGCGGGAGACAGCCTCTATCTCGGCATTGATGAAATTGAGTGTCACCGGCGTGGTCGAGCGCGATGCAACACTGGGCGGTGCAGGGAAGGTTCGCGCAGGCTGGGCGACCGATGACGCAGCAGCACCCAGCCCTATAACGAGCGCCGCCAGAAACATGACAGGGGGTGGCTTTGACCAGAGACGCAGAGCCAGGGTCAGGTGGGCGAGAGGGTGGGAAGGGGTCATGCTTTTAGCGTGGAATGATGGGGGCCCGCGCTTATTGCGGCGGCAGGCGCATGACGATGGTGCCGCTCCACACCGCTTGCCCTGGTGGGGTGGTGTTGGTGCGCATCAGGCGCACCTCGCTGGGTAGCGCCCGCGCATTCACCCGCGCTAGCGGGAGCCATTGCGCCAGTGCGTCGGCTGGTGCGTTGCGCAAGGAGACGGTTGCGCTGTCGCCAAGCACGCTCAGTTGAGCCGAAGCGCCGAACTGTTGGCGAACTGCCGCGTCCAGCGCGCGCAGTGCTTCGTCGTGGCTGACCTTGCGGACCGCCTGTAAAGCCAGCGCCTGGACGCGCAGGTTTTGCATTTTTTGCCCCTGCACCTCAAGGCTGCCTTGCTCGGTAGGTCCCTGACTCAGGGTGCGAAGTGGCGGCGCCACCAGTAGCCACCAAACCAAAGCCAGACCGACCAGCACCACGGCGCTGCGTACAAGGCGCTGCTCGCGCGGATGAGCTGCGGCCCAGCGGCCCCGCAGCGGGGACAAAGCGGTGGCTATTGTCATCGCGACCCACCCTCTGCGGCGACTTGCTTGATGAAGAAAGTGTCTCCCTCTTGACGTGCGGCGTAACCCAGGCGCTGGAGTTTTTCGGACATCTGGGCGACTTCCGGTACCTGGAGTTGCAGGCCTTTCAGCCGGGCTTCGCCGGCCATGAACTCGATGGCGTCAAGCGAGAGATCAGCGCGAGCGACTGAGCCAAGCGCCGCCAGAATCGGCTCCAGGTCGCGGCCGGTCGCGGCGCCTGAAGCCTGCCGCAACAAAGCCAGTTCACGCTCCATTTGGAGCGGTGCGTCCACCACCAGCTTGACCTGCGGAAAGGTCTGCGTCAGTGTGACCGCAAGCGCTGCGCGCCGCGTTTGCAGGGTGTTTTCAACCTGCCATGACCAGACGTTCAGGCCCACAAGATTGACGATCAACAAAAGCGCGAGGCCCCAGCGTGCGGGCCGTCCGGCGGGCGTCTGCAGCAGCCCGCGGCCGAGGCCGGTCAGATGCTTGACAGTTCGCAAACGGCTTGAGGAGGTCAGGTCAGATTGCGCCAGATCCCAGGGGGAGCGGACGGCCTCCAGCCAGCGTTGGGGCCGGGTGATGAGGCCGACCTTGCGCTGCAAGAGCTGTTCAGCAAGTTCCGCAACCGCAGGCTCGGCGAAGACCAGGACGTCTTCATCGGCAGACGAATCGGGTACGAGTGCCAGCGCTGCAGGCGTCAGCGGCAAGCGCATCACACCTCTGGCGCCACCGCCGGTCATGATCAACTGTGACAGGTTGTCGTCACTGATCGCATGCAAGCGCAACGGCCCGATGTCCGGTGCAAATTCTGGCACCACGCGGGCGACCCTGCGCCCCGCCGCCTCTAGTGCCTGAAGGTGACGGCGCAGCCAGGTTTTGTCGCAGGCCGCCACCCAGACGCGCCCACTGCCCGCACTTGCTGCTGGTGCCAGCGCCAGATGCATATGCGCTGCGTCATCCAGCAGGCGATCTTCCAGCAGACCCTCCAGCACGGGCCGCAGCCGGGCCGATCCGGCCCCAATGCCTTTCGGCAGGTCGACACTGTGCCACGACAGCAGCGTCACCGGGACCACCGCTACCACCTCGCCGCCGCGTGCGGCGGGCGGCAGCAAGGAGGGTGCAACGCAGGCATGGTCACTCGCGGTGTGACCGTCCGCCGTCAATACATAGTCATACGCCAGCGTGGTTTCCGCTTCGGTCGGAGGCAAGTAAACGACCAGCGTCTTCACTGTGTTCTCCCCTGGCTGTCCGGAACCACGCTGCGATGGCGCCACAGCGTGCGGACTGTCAGTCCGTCGCGTTGCACCAAAGAACGCTCTTGCAGGGTGGTCTGGTTGAGTCGCAAACTGCCGCGCACCTCAAAAAATCGGGAACTGATCGTGTGCAGACTTTCGTTGAACTGACCGGGGCGACCCGCGCTGACCTGGGTAGCGTCGGTCAGTGCGCGAAAGTGGCTGCGCTGGCGCGCGCTCACCAGCTTTTGCGCGTCCGCCATTTCCAGGCCGGGTGTGATGGCGTGGATCACTTCGGCGCTGGCTGTGTTGAGGTTGACCGGCGTGCGGGTCGGTAGCAGGGTGATGTACGGACTCAGCGAGTTCAACGACGCTGGTGTCAAGCCCAGCCAAAGCAACTCACTGACCCGCTCCGGCATCAGCGGGGCGGGTACGCCGTCGGTGGCCGCTTGCGCCGAGCCTTGATGGTCGACCGGGTTGCCGTTTCGAGACGCCTGCAGCAGTTGCCCAGCCAGCATCGCCAACTCTGCAGGTGGCAGACCGAGCGTTGCAAACAAGCGACTGAAGCCGGCCATGCCCGAATCAGAAACGACATTGCCGTCGATCAGGTTGGCAACATTGAGCCGACTCTGCAGGTCGACCATCTGGCCCGAGACAAAGGCATCCCGACCACTGTCGTCAGCGTTCCTGTCTGCTGACAAAAAGCTCGACAAACGCGCATCGTTCAGCGGCACAGCCCAAGGCTCGGCCAGGTGATCGACCCCGCCGGAACGGGCGTCCTCCCGCAGGATCAGGCGAGCCCAATCCAGTGCGCCAGTGAGCAACCAGCTTGACTGCACGCGCGCCCGTTCTGCCGCCTCCACTTCCACGTCGCGCCATTGCTGCCACAAGGCTGCGGCGGCAAAGGTGGCCACCAGCGTGACGGTGAGCATGGCGGTTAGCAGGGCCACACCTGTCTGCGTAGCGGATTTTTGTTTGCCGCATGCGGGGGGCCTGCAAGGCGGCAAACAACAGGCCCGGCTTGCTGTCACGATTTTTCTCCGCTCAAGGTCGGGTTGACCCAGTCGACGGTGAGCGTGCCGCTGATGGCCTGGGTGGTGGGCAGCATCAGTACCAACCGAATGCCATCGGGGATTACCGTCTGGGAAACGATCTGTGCGGCGGGCTGGCCGGGGGTCGCTGCCGTCTGCCCGCCCGCGCTGGACATCGGATGGGTCCAGGCGTTGCCCCGAAAATAGAAAATCTGCCAGTTCTCCAGCGGCGTAATGCGCACCTCGCGTGTCGGGTCCTCGGTGTTTGCGCCTTGCGCCCACGCACTTGCGTGGCCCCAGGCGTCGCTCCAGCCACTGAGCGTGCGAACCACCGGCGACTGCCAGCGCAGCCATTGGCCCGCGTCGTCGGTGCGGCGTGTCCATGCCACCACCAGCAAGCCATCGCCGGGCGCGGCGGTGCGCCGTGTCAGGCGCAGCACGCGGCCATCCCAGTCCAGCGGGTTCACCTGCGGCGTGTGGCTCAGCGCATCGAGATCAATTTTCCATTGCGCCAGACCCGCTTGCAGGGTGAGAACCTGGTCGGCCCGCAAGCTGGTTTGCGCTTGTGCGCGTGCCATTGCGTCCAGGCCGCGCCAACTGAGCACTGCCAGCAGTGCCATGACGGTGATCGCCACCATCAGCTCTATCAGGGTGAACCCACATGCCCGGTTTGGCCGCAGCCGTATGGCGACCTCGCGGCCGCCGGTCAGCCCAGCGCCTCTCGGGCGGGAGGGGGCAAGCGTGGAGGCCATGTACATGTCAGTCATGGGTCACCACAGCGGACAGCCGCAGCACTGGCGCGTTGCCATCGTTGATTAGAGCGTCCACTCGCCGGAACTTGGGGTTGGGCGTGGGTCGGACCGACAGCGTCACCTGCAGGCCGCGACCGGCCTGCTCGCAGCGCGAGGTGTTGTCACCTACACCCGGCATTTGTTGCAATAGGCGAAGCTTGATCAATTCGTTTTCCGCACACAGGTGGGCCAGCAGCACATCGGACTGGCGCAGTGCGTTGTTGGTCAAGGCCGTGGTGGCCTGCAGGCCGGCGACCAGCGAAATCGCCACGATGGCCAATGCGACCAGCACCTCAATCAAGGTGAAGCCCCATTCTGAAGTGGGTGTCGGGCGCAGGCGCGCGGGTTTCATGGCTGATCCGTTGCCTGCACGGCGAACGGCCGCAGACCGTTGGTGGCAATGCGCAGGGTGCGCTGGGGCTGTTGGCTGTTGACGAGATCCACTGCTTGCGCGCCGACAATCGGTTCCGGTCCAAGTTGCACGCTGGTGTTTCCGCGCACCCCCATGCCCTCGGTCAACCACCGGGCGGGCAGTGACCCAGGCGGAAGACCTTCAAAGCGAAAACCCTCAGGCGTCGTGTGCCAGCGCACGGCCACACCACTGGCGCGTGACTGCGCCCGCGCCGATTCAAACAAGGCCACCAGTCGCTGCGCCTCCCGCTCAAGCGCTGCATCGGCGTTGTCTCGCAGTACCAGCGCGACCCCGGCCGTCGCCATGGCCATGATGGTCAGCACCACCAAAAGCTCCAGCAAGGTAAATCCCCGGTAAGGCTTGGCCGTGCAGGGCCGCCCCAAGCGAAGGCCAACCCCCTCGGGGGGCAACGACGTACACGCAGTGACGAGTGTGGGGGCCAGGGACGAAGCGCAGGGCCGCCCCAAGCGAAGGCCAACCCCCTCGGGGGGCAACGACGTACACGCAGTGACGAGTGTGGGGGCCACATCCCTACTGCCAGCTACCAATGTCTGCGTTCTTGCCTTCGCCGCCGGGTTGGCCATCGGCTCCGAGGGACATCACGTCAACTTCACCTTTGACACCGGGGTTGAGGTATTGATACGGGCGACCCCAGGGGTCGTTAGGCAGTTTGTCCAGGTAGGCCTTCCAGTTGGCCGGCACGGGAGCACGGGTGGGCCTGGTGACCAGTGCCTGCAGGCCCTGTTCTCCGTTGGGCAAACGCTGGTTGTCCAGCTTGTAAAGCTTGAGTGCCTGATTCAGATTGTTCACATCGGTGCGGGCGGCCATCACGCGCGCATCGTCAGCGCGGTCCAGCACGTTAGGAACAATCAATGCAGCCAGTACACCGATGATGACCAGCACCACCATCAGCTCAATCAATGTAAAACCACAGGCCAGGGACCCACGCGAGGGATTGCGTGTAGGACAGAATGACGCAACGCCAAAGCCTGACTTGCGACAGGGCCGGTTGCTGTGGGATGATTCTTGAGTGATGTCAAATCTGCAAAGTGCAATCGGTTGGCGGATGGCGACTGCGGTCGTCTGGGCAGCCGTTGCCATGTCCGGCTGGTACTGGACACAGGTGGGTCTTGCAACCGAAGGCCCCTCGCTGGTTGACACTCCACCTCTCACGGCAACGCCTGAAATTTCACGCCCGATGGAGCTGGCTCGGCTCCTCGGGGCTGCTGCGCCTGTTGCTGCCGGACCTGGACCCGGCCCGGCTGAGCGATTTATTCTGTCGGGCGTGATTGCCAGCCTGGTGGGCCAGGGCGCTGCGTTGATCTCGGTCGATGGAAAACCTGCCCGACCCTTTGCTGTGGGCTCTGAGCTTGCGCCGGGATATGTGCTGGTGTCGGTTGCACTGCGGGAAGCCATGCTGGCTGAAGGTCTGTTTGCGCCAGTGCGTGCGGTGTTGTCCTTGCCACTGCCGCAGCAGAGCGAAGCAACAACCGTAGCCCCCGTCCTGGCACCCACTGTTCCAGCAACTCCAGGCATCCCGAGCGCCGCCACTTCGTCGCCGGGCGGTGTCCCAGGCGTTGCGCCTTCAGTGGCGCCCGATGCATCCGCCCTGTCGCCCCCCCGTCCCCGCAAGAGCCGACTCGCGACGGCAACCACAGACGTCCTTGCGACGTGACGAGCGACGAACTCCTTGAATGGCCCACGGTTCGTGAGCGGGTATCGTCAGAATGAAGCCGCAATCCGTGCCCGAACAAGGCTTCGGCCTACGCACGACTGGGGCTGCCACATGAATGGTGAGGCCAACCACCGCCATGACGGCCTCTCTTACGAACACTCTTGATGGCATAAACTCTCCGTAGAGGAAACGCAGAAAGAATGCTGGTTCCTGACCTCAGGAACTAGCCTATTCGAGTGTGGTTTTAGTGGTTTGGGTGCTGCGCGCGAGCCGGCGTAGGACAAGACCTAATTTTTCCGGCATGCGGCTGGGTAACGCCGCAAACCGTTTGTCAGATCCGGGAGATGAAGGCGGCGGGTGCTTCGCTTTGGGCAAGCAATGCGTCGAGAGCGTGATCGACCACGCCCGAGGTGTTGGCCGGTCGCAGCAGCCCTTGGGTGATCAGGCGTTCGCAGATGCGCTTGGTCATGGAGTGGGGCTGGCCACCCTGGCTGACAAACATAAACAGTGTGCCTCGCGTGCTGGCCCATATCAGTTGGGCGCGTAGCCAGCGTCGCTTGGAATGCAGGTCGACCCAGCTGCCCTCCCGCAAGCCGAGCAAGATCTGCTCCGCGTTGGGCGTGGCTTTTGCAACTGACGACTGTTCCACGCAGTCAGCTTTCGCAAGCGGTGGCGCCTCTTCGTCGGCGGGTTCTTCACTCAATTCGGCAGGTCCAGAAGGCATGGTGTCTTCAAAACCGGCATCGTCCCGCTCCTGCGGCGCCAGCCAGGGCTGGCCAGCCGCCTTGGCCTTGCGTTGCGCGGGCGTGGCCGGCAGGATGTCGCTCATGTCCGGCGCGTCGGCCAGCGCCACCTCCAGTGGCGCGGAGTCTGACTCCTCGGCATCGCGGCGGCTGCGCACGCGGCGCAGCTAGAGCACCGGTCGGTGCAACTTTTCCATGGTGCTGAAAAACACCTCGGTCTCGCGCGGGTTCTGCCCGAGCGAGGCCAGTCCGGTGTGCAGTTTCGCCAGCATGCCGGGAATCATGTCAATCAGTTGCGCCGGGCGCTTGAGCGTGACCTGGGGCTTGACGCTCCAGAGCAGGTCGCTGACCAGTGAGCCGTAGCCATGGGGGTCGATCTGGCGTTGGGTATCAGTCAGGCGCGCATGCGCCAGCACCAGCGCCCAGGGGCCGAACAGAAAGTCCAGCACCACGCCCGGCACCTGGTCCAGGTCGGCACGCATGCTCATGTCAAAGGCGATCTGGTCCGCCTGGCTTTGCCGCTCCTCGGCAAACTGCATGGTCTGGCGCATGCTGCTGCGCTGCGCTTTCTCCTGGCGGTCTTGCGCATCCCAGAGGTTTTGCAGGCTGCTCAAGGCGGCGCCGAAAGGCCGGGCGTCGGCGATGTCCAGCACGTTCAGCGCATTGAAGGCTTCAGTGACCGAGGTAAAAAAAGCGGCGAACTCTGGGCTGGCGTCGCTGTTGTACTTGAAGCTGCGCTGCGCCACGCGCTCCATCAGGCGGCGGCCGGGGTGGTTTTTTTCGCTGAAAAACCGCGAGTCCACCATGGCCAGGCGCAGCAGCGACGGCTCCAGCGCAACAATGGCCTCGCGCACTGGCACCAGCAGGCGCGGGTCTTGCGCAACCTGGTTGACCAGCTTGCGCACCACTTCCATGCCCAGCACCTGGCCGACATGGGTGGCGTCTTTTTTCAGTTGCGTGCGCACCAGCGCGCGTTCGCGGGCGCGGCCGTAGACGCCCCAGACCTGCGAGCTGAGCTGGCTCAACACGTCAATGATGCGTGATGCGTTTTCCGGCGTGTCCGCGTCGGCGTCGGCCTCGCCGGCCGGCAGCGTGGGGCGGCTCGGGTCGCTGCGGGTGCCGTGATAGTCGTGGCTACTTTCGCCGTGCTGCCTGGCACGCGGACTCGCCTTCAGTGGCGCAGGTGCCGAGTCTGGCGTGGCTTTGAGCGCGATCAGCTCCTCTTCGATGGTGGCGTAATAAGAAGGCGTCAGCCCGTGGCTGGCCGCGCTGCCACCGTGAAACAGGAAGTCCTGGAACAACACGTCCCTGAGGTCGCCATTGGACAAGTCCGCATACTGCGACGGTGATCTGGCAAGGGGCTCGTCCGACACATAACCGACGCCGACCGGGCTCGCATGGGCGCCGCCGCCGGTCAGGGCACCAAGCTTGCTCGCGCTTGCCGTACTTGTTGTGCCGCGGACGGCGCTGGCGGGTGTCGGCACGACCCGGTAGCTGGCAGCACGCACCTGGGCCAGCTCCAGCAGATTGATCAGTTTTTCGTACACCCGCTTGAGCTCACGCCCCATTGGCTCGGCCAGGTGGTTGACCCACAAGGCATGGATGGCTGGCTCGACAGCCGCCGTGGCCATCAAGTTGCGCAGGGTGTGGGCGTAGACCTCGGGCCGCACCGGGTTGTACGCCGGCTTGACGTTGACCAGGCCTTGCGCTGAACTCATCAAGGCATCGAGTTCAGCCAACACCTGACCGACGGCGGGCAACACCTGCTGCAGCAAGCGGGACGACTCGATGCCCTGCTCGACCTGGGCGTTGTCCACCAGCGAGAACAGGTCCGCGTCCATCCCACTGTGTTTTGTTGCAGGCATCACATTCGGCTGGGGCGCCAGCAGGTCAGCGGTGCCCGGCGCTGCGCTGCGGAAGGCATTGAGCAGGTTCTGCGGGTACTGCGCGCACCAGTCGTCCTTGTGTTTGAGCAGTTCTCGCCAGGCCAGGCCAAACTCGTCGCGCTCAGCCGGTTTCATGCTTTGGGTTTCCGCCAACTGCAGTCCCGCGACCGCGTGGCCAATGCAGTGCGCAAGCGCAGGCTTGGCGGCATCGGCGGCTTCCTGCAGGCAGCGCTCGAAAACACCGCTCTGCGGAATCATCTGGTGAGATGGATGTTGTGACAAAACAAGCATGGATCAAGTGAGTTTTTTCGCAAAAACCCATTCAGCTCGGCCAGTCAGTGTGGTCTCAACCGAACTCAGCAGGATAAAAAAGTCGAAGTATCTTGTAATGATTTCTAACCTGCCCGCCATCAAAAAGAACCTGCTTACATTTGCCGTGGGCGTTCTCCTGGCGTTGCGGGGGGAGCAGCAAAGATTGCTCGTTGATCTGGTTGTTGGCCTATTTTTTGAGTCAAATCGGACCCTGGCCCTTTATTTACAAGTGCAGAAAGCTATCTATTTAATAGCACAACAGATGCCGACCTGTGCGCAAGGCGTCCTGGGCATGTCGCCTTGCGAGGCGTCAGTGTGTCGGTGCCAGGCAAAAAAAGCCACCACAAACCGTTGCAGTTTGTGGTGGCTTGGGCACTGGTCACCCGGCCGTTGGCGCGCGCCACGGCCGGATGGATGTGCGCTCCGGAGGCTTGGCTTAGTTTGGAACCAGCACCTTGTTGACGACGTGAATCACGCCGTTGGACTGGTACACATTGGCAATCGTGACCATGGCCGTGCCGCCTTTTTCGTCGGTTACCATCACATTGGAGCCGCTGCTGGTCACGACCAGGGTGTCACCGCTGGCGGTGGTCAGCATGGCGCGGCCATTGCCGGCCATCACGCGCTGGCTCAGCGCGGCGGCGTCCAGGCGGCCGGGCACCACGTGGGCGGTCAGCACCTTGGTCAGGATGGACTTGTTCTCGGGCTTGAGCAGGGAATCCACGGCGCCGGGTGGCAAGGCGGCAAAAGCGGCGTTGGTGGGTGCAAACACGGTGAAGGGGCCAGGGCTCTTCAGGGTGTCAACCAGGCCAGCGGCCTTGACCGCAGCAACCAGAGTGGTGTGGTCTTTGGAGTTGACCGCGTTGTCAATGATGTCCTTGGTCGGGAACATGGCCGCGCCGCCGACCATGACCGATGGGCCGCCGGACATGGTGTTGCCGGACATGCCGCCAGCGCAAGCGCTGAGAAGAACGGCAACGCTGGCTGCAATGAGTAGTTTTTTCATGAAGAGCTCCTTGAGGAATCGTTGTGTGTCTGCGGAATCCGCCGCAGCGCGTCAGCGCTGGGAGGCGCCTTATCACAATACGCAGCAAGTGCCGGGGTGGATGTAGGACGGCAACAGCAGTCCGGGGGTACAGGCAACCTGAAATGAAAAAACGGCATACCAAGGTGCCGCTTTTGAGTCCGCAGGCTGCCGGGATCCCGTGCCAAATTGGCCTTTCTCCCAAGCCAGGCGGAGGTCAATAGCTATGAATTCAATAGCGAAGTTTCCACCCTCGCCCCTTGGGAGAGGGTCGGGGTGAGGGATTGAGCGTTCTGACTGTCATGAGTTCTGAAACGCTCAATAGGCGATTGACGGCGAGCGGCTCGTCAAAGCTCCAGATTTGCGCCTCGTTGCCGCAGCCACTCTTTTCGCTCGCGGTAATTTTGAAGCACCTTGTCCACCGCATTCCAGAATGCCTCCGAATGATCGCGATGGCCCATGTGGCAAAGCGCATGCACCACCACGGAGTCAATCACGGTGAGCGGAGCCATCAGGCACTTCCAATGAAGCTGCAGATCCCCGTTGGGCAGGTACGCTGCCCAGCGGTAGGCCAAGTCCTTCACTTGTACTTTGCCAGGCGCAACACCCGCGCGGCTGGCAAAGTGGGCGACCCGCGCGGCGATGCGGGGAAGACCTTTGATTTGGAAAAAGGTCTCAAATGCTTGTTGCGCGCCCTCACGCCCGACGGATTCAATGATCGTGCGCAGTAACTGAAACCGACCATCTCTTGAGCTTGAGTGGTTCGTCTTGCTCGTTGACGAGTAGCAGCCACTCCCGAAAGTACCCGCGCAGGCTGGGCGCCGCATCTTGCGGCACGCCTGCGCCCTGGTCAATCACCAGCCTTTTCCAACGTGGTATGAGCCTGAGCAGAGGCCTGTATTTCCAATCAGGAATGAGCCTGAAGCCGTAATTTGAGGTGACTTTTGGTGAGTGGGTTGATCATCCCAAGAATGGTGATCAACATGGATGAGTCCCAGC
>NZ_JAUYEY010000045.1 GCF_030689685.1 Polaromonas sp.
GCACCTGCGCCTGGCCGCCGAGCTTGCCGTCGGTGCCGACCTCACGCGCGACGCGGCTGACCTCGCCGGCTAAGGAGAGCAGCTGGTCCACCATGGTGTTGATGGTTTCCTTGAGTTCCAGGATTTCACCCTGCACGTCAACCGTGATTTTCTTGGACAGGTCGCCGTTGGCCACGGCAATCGTCACCTCGGCGATGTTGCGCACCTGGCCCGTGAGGTTGGAGGCCATCGAGTTGACGTTGTCGGTCAAATCCTTCCAGGTGCCGGCCACACCTTCCACTGCGGCCTGGCCGCCGAGCTTGCCGTCGGTGCCAACCTCGCGCGCCACCCGGCTGACCTCGCCGGCAAAGGCGTTGAGCTGGTCCACCATGGTGTTCATGGTTTGCTTGAGCTGCAGGATCTCGCCCTTGACCTCGACGGTGATCTTGCGCGACAGGTCACCGCGCGCAATTGCGGTCGCCACATCGGCGATGTTGCGGACCTGGCCGGTCAGGTTCGACGCCATGAAGTTCACGTTGTCGGTCAGGTCTTTCCAGGTACCGGCCACGCCCGGCACCTCGGCCTGGCCGCCGAGCCGGCCTTCGGTGCCGACCTCGCGCGCCACCCGTGTGACCTCTGAGGCAAAACCGTTGAGCTGGTCCACCATGGTGTTGATGGTGTTCTTGAGTTCGAGAATCTCGCCCTTGACCTCCACCGTGATCTTGCGCGACAGGTCGCCGCGCGCCACCGCGGTGGTCACGTCGGCGATGTTGCGGACCTGGCCGGTCAGGTTGTTGGCCATGGAGTTGACGTTGTCGGTCAGGTCTTTCCAGGTGCCGGCCACGCCACGCACCTGGGCCTGGCCGCCGAGTTTGCCGTCGGTGCCGACCTCACGTGCGACGCGGGTCACCTCCGAGGCAAAACCGTTGAGCTGGTCCACCATGGTGTTCAGGGTGTTTTTCAGTTCGAGAATTTCGCCCTTGACGTCCACCGTGATTTTTTTGGACAGGTCGCCGTTGGCCACGGCGGTGGCCACGTCGGCGATGTTGCGCACCTGGGCTGTCAGGTTGGACGCCATCGAGTTGACGTTGTCGGTCAAATCCTTCCAGGTGCCGGCCACACCCAGCACCTGCGCCTGGCCGCCCAGCGCGCCTTCGGTACCGACCTCGCGCGCCACCCGGCTGACCTCGCCGGCAAAACCGTTGAGCTGGTCCACCATGGTGTTGATGGTGTTCTTGAGCTCGAGAATTTCCCCGCGCACGTCGGCGGTGATTTTTTTGGACAGGTCGCCGCGGGCCACGGCTGTCGTCACCTCGGCGATGTTGCGCACCTGGCCAGTCAGGTTGGACGCCATGAAGTTGACCGAATCGGTCAGGTCCTTCCATGTACCGGCGACACCGGGCACGGCGGCCTGGCCGCCGAGCTTGCCTTCGGTTCCGACCTCACGCGCCACCCGCGTGACCTCGGACGCGAAGCCATTGAGCTGGTCCACCATTGTGTTGATGGTGTTTTTCAGTTCGAGAATCTCGCCTTTCACGTCCACGGTGATGGTCTTGGAAAGATCGCCGTTGGCCACGGCCGTCGTTACCTCGGCAATGTTGCGCACCTGGCCGGTCAGATTCGAGGCCATGAAGTTGACGTTGTCGGTCAAATCTTTCCAGGTGCCGGCGACGCCGGGCACCGCGGCCTGGCCGCCAAGTTTTCCTTCGGTGCCGACCTCGCGCGCCACCCGCGTGACTTCGGATGCGAAGCCGTTGAGCTGGTCCACCATGGTGTTGATGGTTTCCTTGAGCGCCAGGATCTCGCCCTTGACCTCGACGGTGATCTTGGACGACAAATCGCCCTTGGCGATGGCGGTGGCCACACCGGCGATGTTGCGGACCTGGCCGGTCAGGTTGGACGCCATCGAATTGACGGAGTCGGTCAGGTCCTTCCAGGTGCCGGCGATGCCGGGCACCTGGGCCTGCCCGCCGAGTTTGCCTTCGGTACCGACTTCCCGCGCCACCCGCGTCACTTCTGACGAGAAGCCGTTGAGCTGGTCCACCATGGTGTTGATGGTTTCCTTAAGCTCCAGGATTTCGCCCTTGACGTCCACCGTGATCTTGCGGCTCAGGTCGCCGCGCGCCACGGCGGTGGTTACGGTAGCGATGTTGCGCACCTGCGAAGTCAGGTTGTTGGCCATGGAGTTGACCGAATCGGTCAGGTCCTTCCAGGTGCCGGCCACGCCGGGCACCACGGCCTGGCCGCCGAGCCGGCCGTCGGTGCCGACCTCGCGCGCCACCCGCGTGACCTCGGAGGCGAAAGAGCGTAGCTGATCAACCATGGTGTTGGTCGCTTCCTTGAGCTGCAGGATCTCGCCGCGCACGTCCACCGTGATTTTTTTGGACAGGTCGCCGTTGGCCACGGCGATGGTCACGTCGGCAATGTTGCGCACCTGCGCGGTCAGGTTGCCGGCCATCTGGTTGACAGAATCGGTCAGGTCTTTCCAGACACCGGAAACGCCCTTGACCTGGGCTTGGCCGCCCAGCTTGCCTTCGGTGCCAACCTCGCGCGCCACCCGCGTCACCTCAGAGGTGAAGACCGAAAGCTGCTCGATCATCGAGTTGACCAGCTTCGCTGAACGCAGGAACTCGCCCTTGAGCGCACGGCCGTCCACCTGCAGGTCCATGGACTGCCCCAGGTCGCCCTTGGCGACCGCGCCTATGGTGCGGGCAATGTCGGTGGTTGGACGCACCAGGTCGTCCATCAGGGTGTTCAAGGACAGGATCTGTTCGGCCCAGCCGCCAACCGCGCCGGGCGCGGACATGCGTTGTGACAGCCGGCCTTCCTTGCCCACAGTGGTGCGCACGCGCTCGGCTTCAAAAGTGATGTGCCCGGCGTTCCGGATTGCCTGGTTGAATGCCTCGGCGATGCGGCCATCGGTGCCGGACCAATCGGAGGGCAGCCTGGTCTTGAAATCACCGTCAGACAAAGCCATCATCGCGGCCAGGATTTGGCGCGAGCGCGCTTCGGCCAGGTGAGCGTCCGGCATCGCCAAGCCAGGCAATGATGCGCTGTCGGCTGCAGCAGGGCTCTTTCTGGAAGCACGGGAGCCCGCCTTGGGCTGGTTTTTTTTGCGGCTGCTTGTTTGAATGGCCTGGTCCATGGTGCCTGTCGCTCTCTACGTAGGTTGGCGAGGACGGGCGGCGGGCTGGGCACCGCCCGTACATTTTGTATCACTCACGAGTGTCCCTGTGCTGGCCCGGTTTGGATGTAGGACCTGTCTGACGTGCGCCTGTTGCATCTCGCTCATCGGAGGGCGCCGCGAGCGCTAAATGGTAAACCATGTGGTTGCTACGCCACAAGCCACAGAGCGATACCGTCGGTAAGCTGCGGAACCGCCCGTTTTCGTCGCACGGCGTCAATGTTTGGCGATGCGACGCGCGCCTGAGGCATCCTGAAAGCGTTGGTTCAGTGTTGCGCGCTGTTTATGCAAGAAAAAACCGTCTTTAGCCCTTATTCCACATGCGCAAGCAGCTATTGATTTGATAGCGCGTCGTGCGTCATATCGCAGCCCGTACCAGCAGCCGCGCTTGTATCGGCAACTGCCCCAGCACCACGGTTTCGCCTTCGGCCAACACACGATCAGGTGTGAAGTCGGTGTCATTGTCCAGCGCACCGATACGTTGCCAGCGCAGCGTCACCACCCGTTCGCCGTCCAGCCTGAAGGTGATCTCGAACGACGGCCAATGCGCGGGCACGCGCGGTGACAGCGACAACACGCCTTGCCGCACCGACAGACCGAGCAAGGTCTCCAGCGCCGCACGGTGCAGCCAGGCAGCGGAACCGGTGTACCAGCTCCAGCCGCCGCGACCCACGTAAGGCGGCGAGCCGTAGATGTCGCCGGCCATCACATAGGGTTCGAGTTCGTAGGCCGGGCCGCGCGTCGGGTGTCGGCTGCGGTGGGCGGGGCTCAGCGCCTGGAAGCTTTTCCACGCCGCCTCGTTGTCGCCAGTTTGCGCCTGCGCCATCAAGGCCCAGACACCGGCGTGGGAATACTGACCGCCGTTTTCACGCACGCCGGGCGGGTAGGCCTGGATGTAGCCGGGGTTGTTGGCCGAGTTTTGCAGCGGCGGCGTCAGCAGGCGCAGCAGGCCGGCATCGCTGTCCACCAGTTGATCGTTCATGGCCTGCATGGCGGGCACGGTGAATTTGTCGGAAGATGCACCGGAAAGCACGGCCCAGGCCTGGGCGATCAGGTCGATGCGGCATTCGTCGTTCTGCGACGAGCCTAGCGGCGCCCCGTTGTCAAAGAATGCGCGGCGGAACCAGGCGCCGTCCCAGCCGTGGCTGTGCAGCGCGCTGATCCAGCCGGCGCGCGCGTCCAGCCACTTTTGCGCGCGTTCGCCTTCGCCGCGAGCCTGGGCCAGCGGTGCAAACTTTTCCACCACGGCGCAGAGGAACCAGGCCAGCCAGACTGATTCGCCCTTGCCCTCGTGGCCAACGCGGTTCATGCCGTCGTTCCAGTCGCCGGTGCCCATCAGCGGCAGGCCGTGTAGGCCGGTGGGCAGGCTGCGATCAATCGTACGCGCGCCGTGTTCAAACACCGAGGCGGTTTGACCGCTGACCTGGGGCGCGTAGTAGGCGTCTTCTGCGCCTTCGGGGATGTGCGCACCGTCGATGAAGGCCACCTCCTCGTCGAGCAGCGTCGTGTCGCCAGTGACATCCAGGTAATGCGCGCAGGCAAAAGGCAGCCACAGCAGGTCGTCGGAGAAGTGCGTGCGAACGCCTTCGCCGCCGGGCGCGTGCCACCAGTGCTGCACATCGCCTTCGGGGAACTGGCGCGAGGCGTTGAGCACAATCTGGTCGCGCAGGCGGCGCGGCTCGATCAGCGCAAACGCCATCGTGTCCTGCAACTGGTCGCGAAAACCAAAGGCGCCGCCGGCCTGGTAAAAGCCGGCCTTGGACCACAGGCGCGACGTCAGCGTCTGATACAGCAGCCAGCGGTTAGCCAACGCGTCGAACAGCGGGTCGGGGGTGCGCACCTCCACCTTGCCGAGCAAGCCGGACCAGTAGTGTTTGATGCCGTCCAGCGCTTGCGCCAGATCCCGGCCTTGCCAGTCGCGCGCGAGTTGTTCGGCCTGCGCGGCATCGGGCGCATGGCCCAGCAGGAAGGCGAAATCCATTTGTTGCCCGGCTTTCAGCGTGAAAGTGCCTGACAAGGCGGCACAGGGGTCCGCCGCGTTGCCCGACTGCTGGTTCAGCACTTCGGGCAGCACCAGCCGGCCGGCCACGTCGAAAAACTCGCTGCGGTCGCAGGTCCATTGCGGCGGGTCAGTCAGGCCCGCCAGCGACAGGAAGGCGCTGCTGCCACCGAAACCAGCGCGGCTTTCACGCTGCTGCGCAAGCACAGTGGGCTGGTTCGGGGCTTTCCAGCCGCGCACCGTGCGGCGTTCCTGGCGCGTGCCGCCCAGTTGCCATTCCAGCATGGCCAGTGCGCGCAGATGGCGCGGCTCGCTGCCCTGGTTGTGCAGCTTGACGGCCACCACCTTGACGGCCTCACTGCGGTCCACAAAAAATGTGGTCTCCACGGCCAGCTCGCCATGCCGGCAGGTGAACACCGTGTAGCCCTGGCCGTGGCGCACTTCGTACGTCAGCGCCGAACGGCTTTCGGTCGAGGGGCTCAAGGCCAGCAGCTTGAGCGTGTCGGCGTCCTGCAGCAGGTAGTGTTCTCCGGCCGGGTCCTGCAGCGGGTCGTTGGACCAGGGCGTGAGCTGGTGCATGCGGCTGTTGACGGCCCAGGTGTAACCGGCCCCGGCTTCGGACACCTGGAAGCCGAAGGATGGATTGGCGATCACATTGACCCAGGGGCGCGGCGGCCTGTGCTGGCTGTCCACCGTGAAGCGGAACTCCCCGCTCGCAGCATCGAACTGGCCCACGGGTGACCGGGCTGCGGCAACCGGTGCCGCAGTAGGATCGGCCAAAACCGCACTCGGCGCTGGCGGGCTGGCCGGCACGGCGCGGCGGCGCAGGCCGGTGGCCCCCTGCAAAGCCGCCAGTTGCTGCTCCAGCGGGCGCCCATCGGCGATAAAGATGAAGCGCGCCAGGCCGGCCAGCACGGCTTTTTCCGAGGCCGCGATCTCGTGGTCGCGCAGCAGGAAAAAACCGCCGGCGTCGTTACGCGGGAAGCTGTTTTCCGACTGCTGGTGCATGCGGTCGCGCAGCGCAAGAATGCCCTGCTGCAGGGGCATGAGGTAGGAGTTGACCTCGCTGTTGACGATCACCACGTCCACCGCCAGCCCGCCAAAACTCCACAGCGGCTGGGCACGCAGCAGCGCATCCACCAGCGCCAGGCCGTTGCTCGAATGAATGCGCACCAGCACGATGGGCTTGTCGCCGGACAGGCCAAAGCGCCAGAGCTGGCGCTGGTCCAGCAGGGCGCGTTCGGTCTGCGGCCGGGTAGCGGTGTACATCAGCGCAGTGTTGATGTCCTGCAGCGCCGCGTTGCGCTCCGGCGCGACGCCCAGGTCGCGCAGGCGCACCTGCGCCAGTGTGGCCGCCATGCGGGTAGCGCGCTCGACGTGCATCGGTTGCAGGTACTTGTCGATGCGGGCTATCAGCTCCTCGCTGGTTTCTGCCGCTGCGGTCGCAAAACTCAGGCGCGCCATGCCGCCGGCGGCAATCCGCACACGCACACGCAGGCCGGCCACCGGGTCCAGCCCGTTGATCGGCGTGCCGCTGTCCTGCGTGGCTTGTGCCAGCAGCGCGGGCTGGGCTGGCAGGCGGTTGCGGCCGAGGAAGGCGCGCCGGTCGGCGATGCAGTGGATGGAGTGCACATTGGCGTCGACCGCCGCCAGAAAATGCGCCACCGCCATGGCTGGGTCACCCTGGAGTCTGGGCTTGCGCGAGAGCATCAGGGCGCGCCAGGGTGCGTGCCAGCGCGTGTCGATAAACAGGTTGGAAAAAGCCGGATGCGCCTCGTCGGCACGCGGATCGGCCAGCACTGCCTCGAAACACGACACCACATCGAGCGTGATCTCGTGCGCCGACTGATTGAGCAGGGTGACGGTGCGCAGTTCGGTGTCGTCTTCCGGGCTGACCAGCACGCTGGTGGTGGCTTCCAGCTCCAGCGACTTGGCCTGGAACTCGACCCGGTCGGCCAGAAAAGTGGCTTTGTAGCTCCAGTCGGGGTGGGGCGCCGGGTGCGAGGTCAGCGATGCCACTCGGTCCAGACCCGTGCTGCGCAAGTAAATGAAGCTGCCATAGGCATCGCGCAACAGATCGTCGCGCCAGCGCGTGATGTTTTTACCGCGCCAGCGGCTGACCCCCGCGCCGTTGGCGCGCAGTGCCACGCTGTAGGCGCCGTTGGACAGCAACTGCGTGGGCTGCCAGCCGGAGGCGGCGGGATCGAGTTCGCGCGAGTGGTACAGCGCGTCTTCCCGCAGCTCATCCGGCTCGGGCAGGCTGCGCGGGTCGGCACTTTCAATGATCTGGCGTGGCGTTTTTTCATGCAGCAGCGACTCGTAGGCCTGGATCAACGGGGCGGAGGAGAACCAGCGGCGCGGCGCTTCCCGGCAGAGCACATTGCAAAGCGCCACCAGCGACATGCCCTGGTGATGCGCCATGAAAGTGTTGACCACGCTGAAGGCTTGCGCGCCGGGCTGCCGGGCGACGGTGAAGTCGATGGCGTCCACAAAACCGTAGTCACCGCGTGCCCCCGCCATCTCTAGCTGGCGCAGGTTGGCCACGGCTTCGCGCGGCGTGAACATGCAGGCCATCACGCTGGCATAAGGCGCCACCACCCGATCACCCGGCGGCGTGCGGCGCAGCGCCAGGCGCGGCACGCCAAACGGTGAATACTGGTAGGCCAGTGTGTGGTCTTTTCCGAAGTAGGCCGACTCGGAAACACCCCAGGGCAATTGCTGCGCACGGCCAAAGGCCTGTTGCTCCATCACCGCTGCCAGCCCCGAGATGTGCAGCAGGCCTTGGTTCGGCTCGTACATCACCAGCGAGGGCATCAGGTATTCGAACATCGAGCCCGACCAGGACTTCAGGCCGGGTGTGATGCCCACGGTCAGGAAGCTGCGGCCCAGCGCCTGCCAGTGGCGGCGCGGCACATCGCCCTTGGCGATCGCGAGAAAACTGGTCAGCCGCGACTCGGACGCCATCAGGTCGTAATAACTGGCGTCGAGCGCGTGTTCATGCACCCGCAGGCCGATGTGGAAAAGATGGCGCTTGGGGTTGTACAGGCCGCTGAAATCCATGGCCATGCAGAGCTGGTCGCAGTGCGCCGCAATCTCATTGAGGTGCAGGACGTGGTCGGGCGGGGTGTTCTCGCGCGTGCCAAGCTGCCGGGCGGCTTGCGCGACGGCAAGCAGGTGGCCAGCGAGGTTGCCGCTGTCCACGGTGGATACATAGGCCGGCGCCAGCACTTCCAGCGTCCGGGTGTCGTACCAGTTCAGCAGGTGGCCCCGGTGTTTGGGCAGGCGCTCGACCGTGCCCAGTGTGGCTTCCAGGCGAGTGATCAATTCGGCAGTGGAAATCCATTCGAACTCGCGCGCACAGGCCACTGCCAGCAGGTACATGCCGATATTGGTCGGTGAGGTGCGGTGCGCAATCGTCGCTTCAGGCTCCATCTGCAGGTTGTCGGGCGGCAGGTGGTTGTCGTCCGCGCCCACGCAGCGTTCAAAAAACTGCCAGGTCTGGCGCGCAAGCAGCTCAAGGTAGTCGCGGTCGTCGTCTGCCAGTACCCGCGATGGGGCGGCGGGAATACTGGCCCACCAGGCCGGCAGAGGCGCCAGCGCCCACAACAGGAACAGCGCAGGTCCGGCCCAGGGGTAGGCACTCCAGCAGGCGGCCAGGGCCAGCAGCAGGCACAGTGCCGTGCTTGCCCCATGGTTGCGCAGGAAGACTTGCAGGCTGTAGCGCGCCGAGGCCTGGGATTGTGCGGCAGTGGTCCATTCGAGCAGCTTGCGCCGGCTCACCGCCATGCGCCAGAGCGCACGCACGATGGCGTCCAGCATCATGGCCGACTGCGCAAACAGCTGGCTGAACTGCCAGGCGGTGGCCGCCAGGCTGCGCAGCACATCACGCACGCCGACGTCGAAAAAATGCAGCCAGGCGATGCCGCGCCGCGTCGGCACCAGGCCGGCCAGCGCGCCCATCAGTGGGCCTGCCAGCAGCGCCGCAATCACAAAGCCCAGTGCCGTGGCCAGGGGCAACGCCTGCGTGACGATGACCCAGACCAGCAGCAACAGGCTGGCCGGTGCGATCAGCGAGCGCCGCAGGTTGTCCGCCATGCGCCACAGGCCCAGCCCGTCGATGCCGAAACGGCCGGCGTGCAGCATCAGGGGCAGCAACTGCCAGTCGCCGCGTGTCCAGCGGTGCACGCGCGCGGCGGCAACGCCGGCATGGTGCGGGTGGTCTTCCATCAGCACCACGTCGCCCACGTAACCGCAGCGCGCAATGCTGCCTTCGAGCAGGTCGTGGCTCAGCACGGCACCGTCGGGCATGCGGCTGCTGAGCACCGTGTGAACCGCCTGCACATGCAGCAGCCCCTTGCCGGTGAAACTGCCCATGCCGAACAGGTCCTGGTAGAGATCGGAGACGCCGCTGCTGTAGGGATCCAGCCCGCCCTGGCCGGCAAACAGGGTGTGAAAGGGCGAGCGTTCATTGAGCGCCGGCAAAGGTGTCACCACGCGCGGCTGCAGGATGCCGTAACCGGCGCTGACACGCCGGCGCACCGGGTCGATTTGCGGCGCATTGAGCGGATGCGCGGCGATGGACACCAGCTCACGCAGCGAACCGGCTGGCAGGCCGGTGTCGCTGTCCAGCGTCAGCACATACCGTATGCCTTCGGCCAGCCTCATCTCGGGAATGGCCGGCACAAACAGTGGGGTGGTGCCCTCGGCGATCTGCCGCAGCAGCATTTCGAGTTTGCCGCGCTTGCGCTCCCAGCCAATCCAGCGGCCCTCGGTGGCGCACCAGGTGCGCGGGCGATGCAACAGCACAAAACGCGCGGGCTCTGACTCGCCGGCCGGGTAACCATGGTTCAGTGCGTTGATTTTTTCAAGCGCGTCGTCCAGCAGGGCCTGGTCGCCGGGCAGGTGCTCGGCGTCGGCGTCGATCCAGTCCGTCAGGAGCGCGAACTGTGCATGGGTTTCCCGGCTGGCCAGCCAGTGCAGACTCAGGCGGTGCGCCAGTTCGCTGTTGGACGATGGCGAGCTGAGCATGCACGGAATGACAACCAGCACGCGGTGTTCAGCCGGGATGCCTGCCGTGAAGTCGAGCCGGGCCAGCGGCTGGATGCGGGTCGACTCGGCCACCAGCCTGTGAATCAGCGCTGCGACAGCCTCGGAGGCCGGCAAGGCCGTCAGCAGCACTGCCACCCAGACCGTCCATGGAAGGTCGGACAAATGATGCACGGCCGCGTAAAGGCCCAACGCGGTGCCGCTGATCCAGACGGCGGCATACAGGGGAAGACGCCAGGAGTGCCAGTTGAGGGCGGCCCGACGCGTTGCGGTTGACAGGGTGGCCGGATGCAGCGCCGCCTCCAGCGCCGCCAGTCCGGGGCCGATCAGGTAGTAGCCTGCCGTCTGCGCGACTGCGGGCAGACCGGGTTGTGTCGCCGCTGCCAGCACGGCCTCGGCGACGCTGCGCTCGGACCGGCCGCTTTGCTGCGCCAGCCTTTCCAGGGCCCGCGTGATCTGCTGGCGCGTCATTTCGCTTTCCATGGAAAAACTCGGCAGACGGCGCAACACCTGTAGACAGTGGCTGACCGGCTCGATCAGCTCGGTCCACTCGACCTGGCCGATCAGCCGCAGCGTGGTGATGATGTTGCTGACCGTCAGGTTGGCCTCAACCTGGGTGGTTTGCGCCTCGCCAATCAGGCCCAGCCCGTCCGCGCAATGGTGTTCAGTCCAGGCGACCAGTGGCGGCTCGGACTCTTGCCGCTCGGCAGGCATGCGTTGCCAGAGTTGCGTCAGATAGCTGCGCTCGAGGCCTCGGTGTTGCATGTAGCTGTGCAGTTCGTCGAGGTCCTGCACGCTCAGCGCCTCGGCCGCGTCCCACGCAGCGTGCGCGACTTCCCGTGCCACCTTGTTCCAGGCGATGCGGTCGGCCATGCGCCGCAGGTTTTCCAGCAGCACCACACGCAGCGTGGTGGGCAGGGCCCAGAGTTCGCCCAGCGTCAGCTCGCTGACCTCCTGGTAGGCGTTCAGAAAAGCCGTGAACAGTTCGGGATCCAGCACGCTGTCGGTGTGGGCGACATAGGCCCAGGCGATGCCGTACACACGCGGCAGGCCTGCCAGCGGTTTGTCCGCGAGTTTGGGCAGGTCCGCATAGTAGCGGTGCGGCACGCCTTCCTGGATCTGCTGGAGTTGCGCCTCGATCAGGTGAAAGTTGTCCAGCAGCCATTCGGCGGCCGGCGTGACGTAATGGCCGCGTCGCGAGGTGATGGAGATGTAGTCGTAGGCTTCGCGCAGGCCGGTGATGTTTTCCTGCACACGCGGGAAAAACTGCGGCCCGTCCCTGCTGCGGTCGGTGGGACGGATCGCCTGCGCCTTGGCCAGGCTGCGGCCGTGCTGTTCAAAACGGTGGGCGCCGAACAGTTCGGCGCGTATCGGCTGCTGTATCTCGCCGTGGCGATCAAGAAGTATTTTCCTGGCGTAGGGGGTGAGGGTTTCCAGGCGGTTGATGACGACCGTTTTCACACCCTCATGCCAGGATGATCAGGGCCAGGCCCAAGCCCAGGGTTGCCAGCACAGCCACCGTGACAATGCGCGGACTCAGCGCGCCGTGTGCCGACTGCAGTGCGGAGTGCACAAAGAAAAAACGGCTGTGTGAACTGGCGCAATGGTCCATGTGGGAGGCTAGTTCTGCCGCGTCTGTAGACACGAAATCGGCATGCGCGGGTGACGGATCGGTCCCAAATTTAAAGGTATTCATGCTGTGCGCTCCGGCGATAGCCATGGCTAACGCCGCGCAGCGACATACCGGCGTGTTATTCCATGTTGCTTTGATGCTATGCCGCGTTGCCCCGCGCCGCCATCGGACGCCGCTGGTGTTGGCCTAGGACTGGGACTACAGGGGGCGGGGGCCGGACCGCGCGGCGTTCGCAATGGTTTTTCCGCCGCGCGCGGGTACGGTTCAACCGGTGTTGCGCAAACCTGCCGCGATACCGTTGATCGAGATATGGATGCCGCGCTGCACGCGTTCATCGGCCTTGCCTTCGCGGTAGCGCCGCACCAGCTCCACCTGCAGGTGGTGCAGCGGGTCGATGTAGGGGAAGCGGTGGCGTATCGAGCGCTGCAGCGCGGCATTGCCTGCCAGGCGTTGTTTGTCGCCGGTGATCAGGCCCAGCGCTTCAGCCGTGCGGTGCCATTCGGCTTCGATCACGCTGAAGATCTTTTTGCGCAGCCGCGTATCGCTGACCAGCTCGGCATACCGCGAGGCCAGCGCCAGGTCGCTTTTGGCCAGCACCATGTCCATGTTGCTGAGCAGGGTCCGGAAAAAAGGCCACTGCTTGTACATTTTCTGCAGCAGGGCCAAGGCCTCCTTGCGGCTGGCCGGCGTGCCGCCCGCGCCCAGCATCTGCTCGATGGCTGATCCGAAGCCGTACCAACCGGGCAGGGTGAGGCGGCACTGGCCCCAACTGAATCCCCAGGGAATCGCGCGCAGGTCCTCGATCTTCTGCGAGGCCTTGCGGGACGCCGGGCGCGAACCGATGTTGAGCTCCGCGATCTCGCGAATCGGCGTGGCGTTGAAAAAATATTCGGTGAAGCCGGGGGTCTCATAGACCAGCGCGCGGTAGGCCGCCATACTGGTCTGCGACAGCTCGGCAGCAGCTTGCAGAAAGGCCTTGGTGGCGGGTTTGGTTGGCTGCAGCAGCGTGGCTTCCAGCGTGGCGGCCACCAGGGTTTCGAGGTTGCGTCGGCCGATCTCGGGATTGGCGTATTTGGAGCCGATGACTTCGCCCTGCTCGGTCAGGCGGATCTGCCCGCGCACCGTGCCCGGTGGCTGCGCCAGGATGGCCTGGTAGCTCGGGCCGCCGCCGCGGCCGACGGTGCCGCCGCGGCCGTGGAACATGCGCAGCTGAATGTCGTGTATGCCTTGGGCCCCCACGCTTGCCACTGCGTGTGCTGCGCTGCTCCCCGAGGGGGCTGCCGCGCCTTGGGACGGCGCGGCGGCGCGGCCTGTCAACTGGTCGAAAAATTCCACCAGCGCGATTTCGGCGCGGTACAGTTCCCAGTTGCTGGTGAAAATACCGCCGTCCTTGTTGCTGTCCGAATAGCCCAGCATGATGTCCTGCTCGCCGCCGCTGCGTTTGACCTGTTGCGCGATGCCGGGCAGCGCGTAGTACTCGCGCATGATGGGCGCGGCATTGCGCAGGTCTTCAATCGTCTCGAACAGCGGCACCACGATCAGGTCGTGGGTGGACTTGTGGTCGGCCGCGCCGCCGGGCCGCCCCAAGGCGCGGGCGCCCCTCTGGGGGGCAGCGACAGACCCGAAGGGCTGAGCGTGGGGGTCGTTGAGAATGCCGCGCATGAGCCCGACCTCTTTTTGCAGCAGCAGGACCTCCAGCAGGTCGCTGACGGTTTCGGTGTGGCTGATGATGTAGTGGCGGATGGCCTGCGCGCCGAAGCGCTGGCGCATGACACGTGCCGACTCAAAAATCGCGATCTCGCCGCGCGCATGGTCCGAGTAGGCGGCGCCTACCACGCGCAGGGGCCGGGCTTCGTTGAGCAGCGACAGCAGCAGCTCGCGTTTGGCCGCTTCGTCCAGGCTGGAATACTTCGGCTCGATGCGTGCGACCGCCAGCAGCTCGGCGATCACTTCCTCGTGTTTGTCCGAGCTCTGGCGCAGGTCCACTGTGGCCAGGTGAAAACCGAAGACTTCCACAGCGCGCATCAGCGGATGCAGGCGCTGTGCCACCAGCGCACCGCCGTGGTTGGCGCGCAGCGAAGTTTCTATGATGCGCAGATCGGCCAGAAAGTCCTCGGCGCTCAGGTAAGCGTTTTGCGGCGCGACCGCATGGCGTGCGGCATCACGGCCGGTCAGGTCCTTCAGCGAGGCGGCCAGTCTCGCGTAGACACCGGTCAGCGCGCGGCGGTAGGGCTCGTCGAGCCGGTGTTCGTTGATGTCGGGCGAACGCTCAGCCAGGCCCCGCATCTCGGGCGTGAAGTCCACCAGCATGGCTGACAGCGAGAGCTCGCCGCCCAGGTAGTGCACCTCGGTCAGGTAGTGGCGCAGCGCGACTTCGGACTGGCGGCGCAGGGCGTATTCCAGCGTGTCGGCGCTGACGTTGGGGTTGCCGTCGCGGTCGCCGCCTATCCACTGGCCCATGCGCAGAAAGCTGTGCACCGGTTGGCTGCCGAGGGCACGCTCCAGCTCGGCATAGAGCTTGGGGATTTCGCGCAGAAAGGTCGATTCGTAATAACTGAGCGCGTTTTCGATCTCGTCGGTGACGGTAAGTTTGGTGAAACGCAGTAGCCGCGTCTGCCAGAGCTGCATCACGCGCGCGCGTAGCTGGGCTTCGTTGGCGGCCAGTTCGCGCGGGGTCAGCGCGTCGCGGCTGGCATTCACCGCCAGCGCATGCGACTTGATATCGTCGCGCGCTGTCAATAGCTGCGCGATGTCGCGTTCAGCGTCCAAAATGCTTTTGCGCTGCACCTCGGTCGGGTGCGCGGTCAGCACCGGCGACACATAGGCATGGGCCAGCGTGGCCGAGATGGTTTTGGGCGAGATGCCGGCCCAGCGCAGGCGGGACAGCGCGACTTCGATGCTGCCTTCCTGGGTGTCGCCGGCGCGTTCATGGATGGCGCGGCGGCGGATGTGGTGGCGGTCTTCGGCCAGGTTGGCCAGGTGGCTGAAGTAGGTGAAGGCGCGGATCACGCTGACCGTCTGGTCACCTGACAGGCCCTTGAGCAGCTTCTTCAAGGTCTTGTCGGCTTCGGTGTCGGCGTCGCGGCGAAAGGTCACCGAGAGCTTGCGCACCTCCTCAATCAGCTCATAGGCGGCCACCCCTTCCTGCTCGCGGATCACGTCGCCGAGAATGCGGCCGAGCAGACGGATGTCCTCGACCAGCGGCCTTTCGTTGTCCTTGGCGCGGGCGCGCGGGCGCTCACTGGTTGCCGAGGCCTCCGCAGGCAGGTCGCGGGAAGGTTTTACACGCGCCGTTGTCACCATGGTGTCCCCTTGTTGTTGGCTCTGTATTGCAGTGCAGCATGCTAGCATCCAAGAACCCCCCAGATACAAACAGGTGACGAGTGCGCGCAGATTCTTCAACTTCCCTTCGCGTGGTGATAGCCACGCGCGAAAGCCGGCTGGCGCTGTGGCAGGCCGAACATGTCAAGGCCCTGCTGGAGGCACGTCTGGGCTGGCAGGTGGCGCTGCTGGGTATGACCACGCTGGGCGACCAGATATTGGACCGTTCGCTGAGCAAGGTTGGCGGCAAGGGCCTGTTTGTCAAGGAGCTGGAAACCGCGCTGCTCGACGGCCGCGCCGATATCGCCGTGCATTCGCTCAAGGATGTGCCCATGGACCTGCCGGAAGGTTTTGCCCTGGCCTGTGTGCTCGAACGCGAGGACCCGCGCGACGCCTTGGTGTCCAATGATTTTTCGTCGCTGGCCGAATTGCCGCCGGGCGCCGTGGTCGGGACTTCCAGCCTGCGCCGGCTGGTGCTGCTCAAAAACCTGCGTCCCGACCTGAAGATCGAACCGCTGCGCGGCAACCTCGACACCCGCCTGCGCAAGCTTGACGATGGTCACTACCAGGCGATCGTGCTGGCGGCCGCTGGCCTCAAGCGTCTCGGTCTGGCATCGCGCATCCGTCAGGCCTTCGAGCCCGAGCAGATGTTGCCGGCCGCCGGGCAGGGTGCACTCGGCATCGAAGTGCGCGCTGATCGGCAGGACTTGCTGGCCGCGCTGGGCCGGCTGGCGCACCAGCCGACCTGGCTGGCGGTGACGGCCGAACGCACGGTCTCGCGCGCCATGGGCGGCAGCTGCTCTATGCCGCTGGCCGCTTTCATCCGTGGGCCGCAGTCCGCGCAGATGCGGCTTGAAGCGGCCTGGGGCGAGCCGGGTCCTGACGGCCAGGGCGTGGTCGGCGCGCCGCTGGTGCGCGCTGACCACAGCGCCAGCGTAACGACGTTTGCCGAAGCCGAAGCGCTGGGCGAGCAGGTCGCCGCCTCGCTGCGCGCCAGCGGCGCGGTGTGGGCCGCCCAGCCTGAACCTGGATTCCGCAATTGACCGCTTGCCACCGCTGGCTACCCCGCATGAATAGAGAGTTTTGCTGTCACGACAAGCGTCACCACCTGGGTGGGAAGCGCTACGCACCCCATCGGGCCGCGCTGCGGCACGCTGGCGGCGTTGCTCCTTCTTGCGGGCATCAGCCCGCAGCGTCGTCGTGCCTTGCCAGCGCACTGCATCACAGCCCGCTCGGGCGCGTCCAACTGCGGAATCCAGGTTGACCCCCCCCCGCGTCATCGTCACCCGGCCCGAGCGCGAAGCCGCGCGCTGGGTGGCATTGCTGGCGCAGCGCGGCCTGCCGGCCGAGGCGTTGCCGCTGATTCGTATTGAGGCGCTGCCGGTCTCGCCAGCGCTGCAGCAAGCCTGGCGCGACATCGACCGGTATGCCGCACTGATGTTTGTCAGCGGCAATGCGGTGGAGGCCTTTTTTGCATCAAATCAGGCTTCAGCCCATACCGGACGGGCGCAAGCAGCTATTGATTTGATAGCGAATGAAGGCCCGCGTTACATGGCGCCTGGCCCCGGCACGGTGGCAGCGCTGCGGGAGGCCGGTATCTCCGACTCGCGCATTGATGCCCCCGCGCTGGATGCCGGCCAGTTTGATTCCGAGGCGCTGTGGGCGGTGGTCGCCGGCCGACCCTGGCAGGGTCGGCGCGTGCTGATCGTGCGCGGGCAGGGCGCCGGTGCGGAGATGGCGGGCGCATCCAATGGGCGGGACTGGCTGGCGCGGCAACTGGCGGCGGCGGGGGCCTTGCCTGAATTTCTTGCGGTCTACCAACGCAGCGCGCCGCTGTTCACGTCGCAGCAGCGCAAAACAATGGCGGACGCTGCGGCGGACGGATCGGTCTGGCTTTTCAGCAGTTCCGAGGCGGCCGGCCACCTGCCAGCGCAGGACTGGTCGCAGGCCCGCGCGGTCGCGACCCACCCCCGCATCGCCGTGGCCGTACGCGCCGTCGGCTGGGGCGTTGTTGCAGAGTCACGCCCTGCAGTCGATGATATTGTGGCCTCGATAGAATCCATGCAACCATGAGCGACAGCGAATCCCTCCCCCCCCCTTTGCCTGCGCCGGCTGCGCTGGTGCCGGTGGCGGCCGTGCCCGCAGGCGCTGGCGTGCCCAGGCGCTGGCTGTTTGTGACCGGGGTGGTGGCTGTTGCTGGCGTGGTGTTGAGTGCCCTGTTGTGGCAAAAACTCGGCAATATTCAGGAAGAGCTGGCGCGGCGTAGCAATGATTCGACGGCACAGTCGATTGAGGCGCGCACGCTGGCGCGCCAGGCCCAAGAGGGCACGCGCGAACTGACGGCGCGGCTGGCCCTGCTGGAGACACGGCTCAGCGAGGTCAGCCTGCAGCGCAGCCAGCTTGAGGAACTGATGCAAAGCCTGTCGCGCTCGCGCGATGAGAACCTGGTGGTGGACATGGAGTCGGCCCTGCGGCTGGCCCAGCAGCAGGCGCAACTGACCGGCAGCGCCGAGCCCATGTTGGCGGCGCTCAAGTCAGCCGACCAGCGGCTGGCACGCGCCGCCCAGCCGCGCCTGAACCCGCTGCAGCGCGCGATCGCCCGTGACGTGGAGCGCATCAAGGCCACCACCGTGACCGATGTGCCCGGCCTGCTGCTCAAGCTTGACGAACTGACGCGGCTGGTGGATGAGTTGCCGCTGGCCAATGCGATGCCGGTGGCGAGCAACATGCGCCCACCCGTCGCAGCGCCCGCACCGGCCCGCGCGGCCTCCGCCGACGCGCCCTCAAGCAACCCCGTGCGCAGGGTGTTCGACCGACTCGCCTTGCAGGCCTGGTGGCAGAACACCTGGCAGGGCGTGCGTGATGAGGTGCGCAATCTGCTGCGGGTCAGCCGCATCGACCAGCCCGACGCAGCCCTGCTGGCGCCCGAACAATCGTTTTTCCTGCGCGAGAACCTCAAGCTCAAGCTGCTCAATGCGCGCCTGGGCCTGCTGTCGAGGCAGACCGCCAGCGCGCGAGCCGACCTGACCAGCGCGTCGGCCATGCTGGTTAAATTCTTTGACCCGGCTTCACGCAGGACGCAGGCGGCCGGCCAGTTGCTGCAGCAGGTGCAAACCCAGATGAAATCCAGCGAGCTGCCGCGCCTGGACGAAACCCTGGCCGCCCTGGCCACTGCGGCGGCGGGCCGTTAGGCACAGCCATGCGCAGCGCACTCTGGCTCCTGGCCCTGTTCGGCATCGCAGTGGCGGTGGCGCTGGTGGCTGGCAACAACCAGGCGGTGGTCACCCTGTTCTGGCCGCCGCACCGCATTGACATCTCCTTCAACCTGCTGGTGCTGTTACTGGCCGGTTTGTTCACGCTGCTGTATGTCGCGCTGCGCGCTTCGGCGGCGGTGTTTTCGCTGCCGGCCGAAGCCCGGCGCTGGCGCGCGCAGCAAAAAGAAAGGGCGATGTACGCGGCCTTCATGGACGCGCTGTCGCACCTGATGGCCGGGCGCTTCATCCGTGCCTCCAAACTCGCGCAGAACGCCATCACGCAGGAAAAAAGTCTGAGCGAACTGGCGCGCACCTCCAGTGATGTCAGCAGCTACAACGCCGCGCGGGCGACGCAGCTGCGGCTGCTGGCCCATCTGCTGGCTGCCGAAAGCGCGCAGTCACTGCAGAACAAGGCGCTGCGCGAAAAGCATTTGCAGCAGGCGCTGGAAAGCAGCAGCCACCGCATCGCCGAGGAGACCCGCGAAGGCGTGCAACTGCGCGCCGCACGCTGGGCGCTGGATGACCGCGATCCGAACGGTGCGCTGGAGTTGCTGGGCCAGTTGCCGCAGGGCGCGGCGCGCCGCACGCTGGCGCTGCGCACCCGGCTGCGGGCGACGCGGCAGGCCAAGCAGACACCGCAGGCGCTGGACACCGCGCGCCTGCTGGCCAAACACCGGGCGTTTTCGCCAGGCGCCGCACAAAGCATCGTGCGCGGGCTGGCGCTGGAGCTGCTGGGCGGCGCGCACGATCCGGCGCAACTGCAGACCGCGTGGCAGTCGCTGGATGCCGCCGAGCGCGCCATGCCCGAGCTGGTGATCCATGCCGCATCGCGCCTGATGGCATTGCATGGCGACGCCAACCTGGCGCGCTCCTGGCTGCTGCAGGTCTGGGAGCCGGTGATGCAGCCACGCTCGGACATCAGCGACAACTTGCGTATCAAGCTGATCCAGGTGCTCGAGCAGGGTCTGGACTCCATCGACGCGGCCTGGCTGGCGCGGATCGAGGCCGCGCAGCAGCAACGCCCGCGCGATGCCAATCTGCAGTACCTGGCGGGCATGGCCTGCCTGAAGCGCCAGCTCTGGGGCAAGGCCCAGCAACTGCTGTCCCAGGCCGCCATGGCTTTGCAAGACGCTTCTTTGCACCGCAATGCCTGGCGTGCGTTGGCGCTGCTGGCAGAGCAGCGCGAAGACCCGGTTTCTGCTGCGCAGGCTTACAAGCGGGCAGCAAAGGTTTAGTTTCCCTGTTCCGGCTGTGGGCCCGGATGAGGTGTGGCTCGACCACCCGGTTGGTTGTCATCCGGACTTGATCCCGAAGCCATGTGGGCGTACCTCTGTCTCATCCGTTCGGGCTGAGCTTGTCGAAGCCGCGTTTCTTCTTTCAAGCTTCTTTGGTTCGCTGATGCCTGTTGGCCGGGGGTTGCCCGCCGGGGCGAGACCCGGCTTGCTGGCTCACCCAGGAAGTCGATGCTTGCGATGGCTTTACTTCCATTCCGCCGCGATGCAAGCTACCGGCGGAAAAAAGGCAGCCCAGGAGCTGCCTTTGATCAGAGTGCCCCGCCGGGCACAACCGGCAGATTACTCTGCGCGTTCACCGGCGGCCGGTGCCGTCGCAGCAGCCTGCTCGAAGGGCAGGGTCGTGTCGCGTAGATCGCGTTTGGTCTCGACCAGCACCAGCGGACCGCTGTCCAGTCGCGCTGCCGGCGCGCGTTCGCGTGGCACGTGGATGGGCTTGGGTTCGGCAGCCATCGTGGCCTCAACTTCGGCGATCTTGCTGGCGTCCGAGTTGACCCACTGCAGGCCGGAGGACTGAGCCACCTGGGCCAGGTCCTGCAGCGGCAGGTCGTAACCCTGCACCTTCGGCAGCGCGCGGCCGGCCGGTGCGGCGGGTGCTGCCACCACGACGGGGGCGGCAGCCACGGATGCGGCTTGCGGCGCCACCTGGGGGACGCTTGCCGGCTCGGCCTGCGCTACGAATTCAGGAGCGGCCAACGCCCGTGTTTCATGGGCTGCAGGCTGATTTGGTTCGAAATTTTGAACAAAAACGGCCGGTGTGACAGCCTCCGCGCTGCCTTCTGCCGGCTGTTCGCCACGTTCGCGGCGGTCGCGGCCGTAACGGTCACGGCTGCGGCGCTCGCGCGGCTGGCGGTCCTGGCCTTCTTCGCCGTCGGTACGGGGCAACACGTCGGTCGAGGATGCTGGCGCCACCGGGTTGCCAGCTTCGTCCATGCTGGCCACGACGGCCGGGTGGGCCGCGTCAAAGCTGTCGGCCTGGGCGCCGGCGACTGGAGCGGCGCTGCCGTCTGTGCGTTCCCCCCGGTCGTCACGGCGTTCGTTGCGGCGGCCATTGCTGCGTTCGCCACGCTCACCTCGTTCGCCGCGCTCACGTCGGCCCTGGCCTTCTGGGCGGGCTTCGTTGTTGCGGTTACCGTCCTGGCGTTCGCCGTCAGCACCGGCTTCGACAGTGCGTTCCTGGCGCGGCGAGGTGTCGCCAGCCATCGCTGCAGCCATGGCCGCCTGGTTGGCCAAAGCCTGTTCCTGCTGTTCGGCATCACGCGGTGCGCGCTCGCCGCGCTCGCCACGTTCACCACCGCGACCGCGGCGCCCACGGCCTTCACGGCCCTCCGCGCCGGCGGTCTGGCCGTCCACACGTTCCGGACGCTCGCCGCGTGGCTCACGCGGCTGCTCGTTGCGTTCACTGACCGGGCGCTCCTGACGCTGGCCTTCACCACGGCCTTCACGGCCTTCGGTAACGGGACGGTCACCGCGGCCCTCCGCACGTTCACGGCGCTCACCGCTGCGACCTTCACCACGCTCGCTGCGGGCTTCGCGTGGCTGGTCTGGGCGGCCTTCGCTGCGGGGTTCACTGGCACGGCTTTCGCCGCGTCCGCCGCGTCCACCCCGGCGTCCGTCACGGGCGCCGCGTTCACCGCTGCGTTCGCCGCGTCCGTCCCGGCGGGCTTCGCCGCCGCGTTCGTCTTTTTTCTCTTCACGGGCCGGGGCGGCCACGGGAGCGGTGTCGGCCCCGACAAAAAATTCCTTGAGCTTGGCAAAGAAGCTTTTTTCGGCAGGCGCGGCAGCCACGGCACGGGCCGGCGCCTGAGCAACCGGTGCAGCGGCCACCGGCGTGGGTTTGGGAATCGCCTGCGGGGCCGGTGCGTCGGGCAACACACCCTTGATGACCGGTTCCTGCTTGTTGTGTTTTTCCTGGCTGCGGCGCGTGACCGTGGTCGGGTCTTCCCTCTCTTCGGCCATCTTGTAGCTGGCTTCGATGTTGTCCAGGCGCGGGTCGTCGTGTTTCAGGCGCTCGAGTTTGTAGTTCGGTGTTTCCAGCGTCTTGTTGGGCACCAGCAGCACGTTGATGCGCTGCTTCATTTCGATCTTGGCGATCTCCGAACGTTTTTCGTTCAACAGGAAAGACGCCACATCGACCGGCACCTGGCACAGCACCGAGGCCGTGCTGTCCTTCATCGACTCTTCCTGGATGATGCGCAGGATCTGCAGCGCCGAGCTTTCGGTGTCGCGGATATGGCCGGAGCCGCCGCAACGCGGGCAGGGAATCGATGCGCCCTCATTGAGCGCAGGGCGCAGGCGCTGGCGGCTCATTTCCATCAGGCCGAACTTGCTGATGGTGCCGAACTGCACACGCGCGCGGTCCTGGCGCAGCGCATCGCGCAGGCGGTTTTCAACATCGCGGCGGTTGCGCGACTCTTCCATGTCGATGAAGTCGATGACGATCAGGCCGCCGAGGTCGCGCAAACGCATCTGGCGCGCGACTTCGTCGGCGGCTTCCAGGTTGGTGCGGGTGGCGGTCTCTTCAATGTCGCCGCCCTTGATGGCGCGGGCCGAGTTGACGTCCACCGAGACCAGCGCTTCGGTGTGGTCGATCACGATGGCGCCGCCGGAAGGGAGCTGCACGGTGCGGGCATAAGCCGACTCGATCTGGTGCTCGATCTGGAAGCGGCTGAACAGCGGTGCGTCGTCGCGGTAACGCTTGACGCGGTGCTCGTGCTCGGGCATCACGTGGGCCATGAACTGGCGCGCCTGCTCATAGACGTCGTCGGTGTCGAACAGGATGTCGCCGATGTCGCTGTTGAAGTAGTCGCGGATGGCGCGAATCACCAGGCTCGATTCCTGGTAAATCAGGAAGGCGCCCTTGCCGCCCTTGCCGGCGCCGTCAATCGCGGTCCAGAGCTTGATCAGGTAGTTCAGATCCCACTGCAGCTCGGCTGCACTGCGGCCGATGCCGGCGGTGCGCGCAATGATGCTGGCGCCGGCCGGGTATTCCAGCTGGTCCATGTTTTCCTTGAGCTCGGCCCGGTCCTCGCCCTCGATGCGGCGGCTGACGCCACCGCCGCGCGGGTTGTTGGGCATCAGCACCACATAACGGCCTGCCAGCGAGACAAAGGTCGTCAGGGCCGCGCCCTTGTTGCCGCGTTCTTCCTTCTCGACCTGGACCAGGATTTCCTGGCCTTCGCGGATCACGTCCTGGATGCGCGCCTGGCTGACCGGCACACCTTGAGCGAAGTACTGCTTGGAGATTTCCTTGAACGGCAGAAAGCCGTGGCGGTCTTCGCCGTAGTCGACAAAACAGGCTTCGAGCGAGGGCTCGACGCGTGTCACAACGGCCTTGTAGATGTTGCCCTTGCGCTGTTCGCGCCCTTCAATTTCGATTTCGTAGTCGAGGAGTTTTTGTCCGTCGACGATGGCCAGGCGGCGTTCTTCCGACTGGGTGGCATTGACCAGCATGCGTTTCATGGGGTTTCCTTGGTTCTTCTCTGTCTCACATCACTGCCCGAAAAACGGGCAAACGACGCCAGGAGCAGACGTTGTGCGAACGTGGGGAATTGCCGGAGAGCCTTTGACGGCGCGACAGCGAACCGGAATGAACCGGTTAGCTGCGCTGTCTGGGCGTAGGCGCGTGGATGGGGCGAAGCGGGGTCCGACGGGTCAGTGCTACAAATTCAGTAGCTGCTTGCGCCCGCAGGACAAGGGCTGGCGGCTGATTCATGCCAAAAAGCGGGGCTAAAAAGCGCCGCAGGCATGTGTTCATCAGTACGACCAGTGTTGTCAAGAGGCTACCCATTCAAAGATCAGATTTCGCTGCTATCCGTGTCCAGCCTGCGGGGCTGAACACATCGTATTCCGTAGTTGTGTTCGCAAAACGCCGACTCGTCTGCACAACATTCTCCTGCCGCCGGGTGCCTGGCACCGTGCGCTTGCAGGCAATTGCTGCCAGTGGCGTCGACCTTCCAGCAAGGCTGTTGGCAGTGGGTTGATGGGTGTGTGGACTAAACTCCCAGACAAATCAACCACTTACAGCTTGTCGCTAGTGAAACACATTATAGGCGCAGGTTCAGCCAAAACAGCCCGTCCGGGGAAACCCGCAAACGCTGACGTAGCGGGGGGCGCCGTGCCCGCAGCCGCGCTGCAGCACCCCTCTGCTGCACCTGACAAGGCAGCCCTGCAAGTCACATTTGTAACCGTCGACGAGGACTCGGCCGGCCAGCGGCTGGACAATTTTTTGATCCGCCAGCTTAAAGGTGTGCCCAAAACCCATGTCTACCGCATCATTCGCAGCGGCGAGGTTCGCATCAACAAGGGCCGGGTGCAGGCCGACACCCGGATTGCGGCCGGCGATGTGCTGCGCCTGCCGCCGGTGCGGACCTCGGAGCGCGCCGGGCAGAAAGCTGAAGCCATGGCGGTCGAGAGCGCGCGGCATGGCGCGGCGTCAACCACGGGCGGCTATGCGCCCTCGCGTGAATTTCCCATCCTGTTCGAGGACGACCATGCGCTGGGCATAGACAAGCCGGCCGGTGTGGCCGTGCACGGCGGCAGCGGCGTGGCCTTCGGCGTGATCGAACAATTGCGCATGGCGCGGCCGGACGCGCACTTTCTGGAACTGGTGCACCGGCTGGACCGCGAAACCAGTGGCATCCTGCTGGTCGCCAAAAAACGGGTGGCGCTGAAAAACCTGCAGGAGCAGTTTCGCGAACGCGAGACCGACAAGATTTACCTGGCGATGGTCAAAGGCGCCTGGCCGGCCAACAAAAAGGTGCTGGACAAGCCGCTGCAGAAATACCTGTTGGCGGACGGCGAGCGCCGCGTTCAGGTGGTGGGCAAGGAGCATCCCGACGGCATGCGTGCCGTGACGCTGATCAAGGTGAAAGGCGTGGCGCCGGATGGCAGCTTCAGCCTGCTCGAAGTCACCCTCAAGACCGGTCGCACCCACCAGATCCGCGTCCACCTGGCCAGCGAGGGCCACCCGATCGCCGGCGACGACAAGTATGGCGATTTCGAACTCAACAAGACCCTGCAAAAAGAAGCATCCGGCGCTACGCTCAAACGCATGTTTCTTCATGCCTGGCGGTTAAAGTTCACCCATCCGTCCAGCGGCAAACGCATAGAGTTGCTGGCCGCGCTCCCCCCCGATCTCGAGAGTTTCACGACCCATGCCGTCTCCCTCCAAGCCACTGACCTTTGACCTGATTGCCTTCGACTGGGACGGCACGCTGTTCGATTCCACCAAAATCATCGTGCGCTGCATCCAGGCTGCGGTACGCGACGTGGGCGGCACGGTGCCGACCGACGAGGCGGCGGGCTATGTGATCGGCCTGGGCCTGATGCAGGCGCTGGCGCATGCCGCTCCCGACGTGCCGGAGAGCAAATACCCCGAACTCGGCGCGCGTTACCGGCATCACTACATTGCCCACCAGAACGACATCAGCCTGTTTGAGGGCGTGTTGCCCTTGCTGGCCGCGCTGAAGGCGCGCGGCCACAAACTGGCCGTGGCCACCGGCAAAAGCCGGCATGGGCTGGACGAGGCGCTGCAGGCGGTCGAGCTCAAGGGCCGTTTTGATGCCTCGCGCACCGCCGACGAAACTGCCGGCAAGCCGCATCCGCGCATGCTGCATGAGCTGATCGACCAGTTCGGCGTGACGCCGGCGCGTACGCTGATGATTGGTGACACCACGCACGACCTGCAGATGGCGGGGAACGCCGGCTGCGCCAGCGTCGGTGTCAGTTACGGTGCGCATGAATTCGCGGCCTTTGAGGCGCTCAAGCCGCGTTTTATCGCGCATTCGGTGGCCGAGCTGCAGGGCTGGCTGGCGCTCCATGGCTGAAGCCGGCGGCGCCAACTCCGCGCTGATGGCGCTGTGCCGCAGCCCGGAACTGGCCGACGGCGGGCAAGCCGTGCCTTTCGACGTGAACTACGCCGGCCAGACCTGCCGGGCCTTTGCGGTCCGCTTCGAGGGTCGGCCGCACGCCTACCTTAACCGTTGCACCCATGTGGCGATGGAGCTGGACTGGCAGCCGAACCGGGTCTTCGATAACAGCGGCCAGTGGCTGCTGTGCGCCAGCCACGGTGCGGCTTACCGCCCCGACACCGGTGCCTGCAGCGGCGGCCCCTGCCAAGGCGGGCTGGTCAAAATAGACCTTAGCGAGCGTGATGGACTTGTTTTCTGGCATACCTCCTACAAACTGAAGGCAATCGAGTTCTAAACTACCTGCTATGAATGATTCAAACCGCAACGACCCCTACGACGACCCGGATTACGATCCAAATCGGCCTCCAGCCCATGTCGGAGCTGCGTCAGTAGCTCCTGAAAACATAGCAAAGCGCAGGTCGGCCGATCCCGCGCTCAAGCCCGGCTGGGAGCGTGCCACGCTGGAGAAACTGGCGTTTGCGGCCCTGAACGAGCAAAAGGCCACGCGCCGCTGGAAAACGTTTGTCCGCCTGTCCTGGCTGGCGTTTTTTGTGTTCCTGGTCTGGTTCGCGATGCATCGCAGCACCACCACCAGCGTGACCACGCCGCACACGGCGGTGGTCGAAATCAAGGGTGAGATTGCCGCCGGCGCCGATGCCAGCGCCGAGTTTGTCAATGCCGCGCTGCGTGCCGCCTTTGAAGACGAAGGCGCCAAGGCGGTGGTGTTGCTGATCAACTCGCCCGGCGGCAGCCCGGTGCAGGCCGGCATGATGAGCGATGAAATCCTCCGCCTGAAAGCCAAACACAAAAAGCCGGTGTATGCCGTGGTCGAGGAGACCTGCGCTTCCGCCGCCTACTACGTGGCCGCCTCGGCCGACCAGATTTTTGTCGACAAGGCCAGCATTGTCGGCAGCATTGGCGTGTTGATGGACGGGTTTGGGTTCACCGGCCTGATGGACAAGGTCGGCGTCGAGCGCCGCCTGCTGACCGCGGGCGACAACAAGGGTTTCCTGGATCCGTTCAGCCCCCAGACCGAACAGCAACGCGCTTATGCGCAGACCATGCTGAACCAGATTCACCAGCAGTTCATCACCGTCGTCAAAGCTGGCCGCGGCAAGCGCCTGAAGGAAACGCCAGACATGTTCAGCGGCCTGTTCTGGACCGGCCAGCAGGCGGTTGAACTGGGCCTGGCCGACAATGTGGGTTCGCTCGAGTATGTGGCGCGCGAGATCGTCAAGACCGAGGAAATCATCGACTACACGCGCCGTGAAAACGTCGCCGAGCGCCTGGCCAAGCGTTTTGGCGCGGCGATTGGTGATGGCGTGATCCGCAGCCTCAAGGCGATTCCCTCGATTCGTTGAGCCCTGGTGCACGCCATTAAAAAGCCCGCTTGATGCGGGCTTTTTTGCCGCCGCAGGCAGGCTTCAGCGCCCGATACAAAACACCGTCGGCAAGCCCAGCGGCGGCGCCGGTTTGTCGCGCTTCCAGGCGCTCAGCAGTGCGCTGTACGACCAGCCTGTCGGCAGGCTCAGGCCGCAGCTCAGGGCCAGGCGGGTGTTGGCCTGCAGGGTCTGCAGCAGCGCCTGCAGCAGGGCGGTGTTGCGGTAGGGCGTTTCGATGAAGATCTGCGTCTGGCCGGTTTTGAGCGCCAACGATTCGAGTTCGCGGATGCGCTGGCTGCGCTCACCGCCGTCTTGCGGCAAATAACCGACAAACGCGAAGTTCTGGCCGTTCAGCCCGCTGGCGGCCAGCGCCAGCATCAGCGACATGGGCCCGGTCAGCGGCAAGACCCGGATGCCCAGTTCATGCGCTGCGCGGACGACCGAGGAGCCCGGGTCGGCAATCGCCGGCATGCCGGCTTCGCTGACCAGGCCGATGTTGTGGCCGTCCAGCGCGGCCTTGAGCAGTGGCCTGGCGTCGAAACCGCCGCCGTGGTCGCCTTTTTTATGCACTTCACGCGGCAACTCGGTGATCTGCAGCGCTTGCACCGGCTGCAGCAGCGGCTGTACCTCGCCGACCCGTTTCAGGTAGGCGCGTGTGCTTTTGGCATTTTCACAAATCCAGCAGGGCAGCGTGGCCGCAATCTGCAGTGTGCCCAGCGGGATCACGTCCTGCAGCGGCGCCTGGACATCGCAGCCGAAGTCCAGCGGCGCCGGAACCAGGTAGAGCCGGCCTTTGGGCGACGCGCTCATGACTTGGCCCCAGGCGTGGCCAGCAACGTGATGCCGGCCGCGCGCATCATGCGGCAGGTGCGTATCAGCGGCAGGCCGACCAGCGCGGTCGGGTCGTCGCTTTCAATCGATTCCAGCAGAGCGATGCCCAGGCCTTCGCTTTTAGCGCTGCCGGCGCAGTCGTAGGGCTGCTCGATGCGCAGGTAGGTCTCAATTTCGTCATCACTTAATTCGCGAAATGCGACTTTCACGGCAGCGAGTTCGACCTGCTCGAAGCCGCTTTCAGCGCAGACCACGGCCACGGCGGTCTGGAAAATCACGGCCTGGCCGCGCATCTGGCGCAACTGGGCCACCGCGCGTTCGTGATTGCCGGGTTTGCCCAGCGGCAGGCCGTTCAGGTCTGCGACCTGGTCAGAACCGATCACTACCGCTTGGGGAAAGTTAGCGGCCACTGCGCGGGCTTTGGCCAAGGCCAGACGCAGCGCCAGCTCTGCCGGGGCTTCGCCGGGCAGCGGGGTTTCGTCGACCTCGGGGGACACGACATCGAAAGGAATCGCCAGGCGCGCCAGCAATTCCTGGCGATAGCGCGAGCTGGAGCCGAGGATCACAGGGCGGGCGTTCGTGCCAGGTAGGGCAGTGCGGTCAGGGTCGGCGGGAGAAGGGCTCATGCGCTGATTCTCTTACACTGCTTGCCATGTCGAAAAATTTGAACGCCCAGCGCCTCAACATGCCTGCCTTTGCCCAGGCGGGCGAATCGCTGGTGGAACTCACGCCGCTACAAAATATGGAGCGCCTGGCCCAGGAAATACATGGGTCAGCGCCTGATTTGATCGTCAACTGGCGCGCCACCGGCGAATTGCGCGCACGCACCGGCGCCGACGACGATGTCTGGGTGCACCTGGAAGCCAAAACCAGCCTGCCGCTGACCTGCCAGCGTTGCATGGGCGCCGTGGCGACGTCGCTAAAAATCGATCAGTGGTACCGGTTTGTGGCCGATGAAGACATCGCCATGGCCGAGGATGACGCGTCTGAGGAGGATTTACTGGTGATGGCGCCGCAGTTCGACCTGCTGGCCGTGGTCGAGGATGAATTGCTGATGGCCCTGCCGCTGGTGCCGATGCACGAGACCTGTCCGGTCAGCCCGGTGTTCAGCGCTGGCGAGGCTGAACTGGCGCCGCCGGATGGCGCGGCGCAGGTCAAACCGCATCCGTTTGCAGCCCTGGCCCAGCTAAAAAAACCTAAATAAGAGCAATTCACCGGCTGGTTTCGGGCGCCCTGGCAGGCGGTCTTTCTGGGTGGATGCTGCAGGGGCAGCCTTTTCCAACGTGGTATGAGCCTGAGCAGAGGCCTGTATTTCCAATCAGGAATGAGCCTGAAGCCGTAATTTGAGGTGACTTTTGGTGAGTGGGTTGATCATCCCAAGAATGGTGATCAACATGGATGAGTCCCAGC
>NZ_JAUYEY010000048.1 GCF_030689685.1 Polaromonas sp.
GCTGGGACTCATCCATGTTGATCACCATTCTTGGGATGATCAACCCACTCACCAAAAGTCACCTCAAATTACGGCTTCAGGCTCATTCCTGATTGGAAATACAGGCCTCTGCTCAGGCTCATACCACGTTGGAAAAGGCTATGACTTGACTCAACGCATCCTGGGGGGGTAGGATGCGCAGCAATGTCCAAAAATCATCTTCATACGGCTCATCCTGATGTGGTCAAGCGCCTGAAGCGGGCGCATGGGCATCTGAAAAATGTCATTGCCATGATCGAGGACGAGCGGGCTTGCATTGACATCGCCCAGCAGCTCCACGCGGTGGAGCGCGCCATCGGTGCGGCAAAGAAGTTGGTGATTCACGACCACCTGGATTACTGCCTTGAGGAGGTCGCAGGGGCAGGTCCTGCCGCAATGCGTTCTTCCCTTGCGGAGTTCAAGGACATTACCAAGTATCTTTAAATGCGCAGAGCTACCCGAACCATCTTGTCGTTGTTGATGCTGGTCTTCCTGCTGACGAGCATGGGCGTGCGCGGATTCCATTCGAAAGAATTGGTTCACGACCTTGACCATCACGGTCGGACAAGCATTGCAACTCTGGACATCGCCCACACAGGTGCGCTTGAATCTGGCGGAAAGCTGAAGGCAGAACCGCTCGATGAATTTGAGCACCAACTGGCTCACGCTGTTAGTACGCTGTACATGCTGGCGAGCGCTACAGCAAGTTTTTCCTGGAATGCTTCAGCCCAAATATTGGTGCCTGCCTCAAGTTTCCCCAGTCTGCCAGTAGCAGAGCTTGAGCCTCCCTTCCGACCTCCCTGAAGCCCCGCCTTCATTTAACTCCGCCTGCGCTGCGGAGTTTCCCGCGCTTTTTCTTTCTCCTGCTCGTCGAGCGGCGTAGCCACGTTTGGCACGTCTTCACACATTTAGAGGTTAGCCATGAGACTAAAGAATCCGTCCTTTCGGGTCCGCGTATACGCGGGTGCCGCAGCGGCGCTGTGCGTTTTCACACTTTCTGCGCAGGCACAGAGTCGGCCGGCCAAGTTTGCTGTTGCCAATGCGCAGGTGCAGGCTCTTGGCATCCAGACAGCGCCCTTGCAAAGTCAGGCAGAGTCGGTGCGAGCCAGTTTCCCAGCGCAGGTCGTGATCCCACCAAATGCGGAGCAGGTCATCAGTTCGCCGGTAACGGGCCTGATCTCTCAGTTGCTGGTGCAGCCGAACCAGATGGTGCGAGCCGGTGCGCCGTTGGTTCGTATTGCCAGTCCGGAACTTGGTCAACTGCAACTCCAACTGCTTCAGTCGAACACGCGTGCAAAACTTGCAAGGCAGGCGGCCAAGCGTGAACAGGATCTCTTTGGCGAGGGCCTGATTGCGCAGCGCCGCGTGCAAGAGGCTCAAGCTGCCTTGCAGGAAGCAGAGGCGACATTGAAACAGGCCAAAACAGCATTGCGCCTGAGCGGCATGTCTATGGCGGCCATCGACAAGGTTGCCGCCTCAGGAAATCCCCAAGACAGTCTGGTGTTGGGCGCAACGCAGGCGGGCGTTGTGACCGAGATCAAGGCCAAGCCAGGTCAACGGGTCGACTCGACCACGCCTCTCATGCATCTGGCGCAGACCGGTACGCTTTGGCTCGAAATCCAGGTGCCAGTTGCCGAAAGCACGAGTTGGGCACCAGGCAGCAAGCTGAAAGTTCAAGGGCGCGACATCACGGCGCAGATCATGAGCAGCAGCGCCATGGTGGCATCCGGCAGTCAGATGGTGGTGATGCGCGCCCTTGTTCAGGGCAAAGCAGGACAGGTACGCCCCGGTGAGTTGTTGACCGTCGAACTGCCGGCAGCTGCCACGGCAGGCGGATGGGATATTCCCCTGTCGGCCGTGGCGCATGACGGAGATCAGGCCTACGTGTTCGTGCGCACGCCGGACGGATTTGAGGCGAAATCGGTCAAAGTTTCGGCCAGCTCCGGTCAGCGGGTCCGGGTTCAGGGGCCCGTCAAAGCGGGCGAGGAAATCGCGGTCAGTGGCGTGGTGGCACTCAAAGGCGCATGGCTTAATGAAAAGGAGAGCAAGTAATGCTTTCCCGCCTCGTTCAATTTTCCCTGGCGCAACGTCTGTTTGTGCTGATGGCGACCTTGATGGTGGCCGGTGCGGGCTGGTACGCCTTGCGCGGCTTGCCGATCGACGCCTTTCCTGACGTGTCCAGTACGCAAGTCAAGATCATCATGAAAGCGCCCGGAATGACCCCGGAAGAAGTCGAGAGCCGCATTGCGGTGCCGATTGAAGTCGAGATGCTCGGCATTCCGAAAACCAAAATTCTCCGCTCCGTCACCAAGTACGGTCTGGTCGATGTCACGATTGACTTCGAGGACGGCACCGACATTTACTGGGCGCGTCAACAGGTGAGCGAACGTCTGGGTGGCCTGACAGAAAACCTCCCGACAGGCATCTCCGGTGGCATGGCTCCGGTCACGACCCCGCTCGGAGAAATGTACATGTTCACGGTTGAGGGCGAGACGCTGTCCCTGGCTGAGCGGCGCAGCGTGCTCGATTGGGTCATCCGTCCTGCGCTAAGAACCGTGCCGGGCGTTGCAGACGTTAATGCGCTGGGAGGAGTCGTCAGAGCCTTTGAGGTGGTTCCCGATCAGGCCAGTATGGCGGCGAGTGGCGTGACCATCATGCAACTGAAGGAAGCGATCGGAGCTAACAATCGCAATGATGGCGCCGGCAGGCTTGGTGAAGGGGACGAAGTCTTGCTGGTCCGCAGCGAGGGCAGCATCAACAGCCTCGAAGATCTGCGCGCCATCGTGGTGACCATGAAGGACGGCTCCCCCGTTCGCCTGGGTAACCTGGCCGAGGTCAAGATCGGCACCGTGACCCGCTACGGTGTCGTCACCCAGAGTGGACGCGGCGAGGCCGTGCAAGGGCTGGTACTGGGGCTGGCCGGTTCCAACGCGAAGATGGTGGTCGAGGGCGTGCGCAAGAAGCTGGAAGAACTCCAGCCGACTTTGCCGACAGGCGTGGAGATCAAGACCTTTTATGACCGCGCTTCGCTTGTTTCCAAGGCGGTTAACGCCGTCTCGACCGCACTGATCGAAGCAACCGTGCTGGTCATCGTGCTGCTCGGACTGTTTCTGGGCAATATACGCGCGGCCCTGACGGTGGCCATGGTGCTCCCCTTGGCGGCACTGATCACTTTCATCCTGATGCGCGCCTTCGGCATGTCGGCCAATCTGATGAGCCTGGGCGGCCTGGCCATTGCGATCGGCATGTTGGTTGATGCCGCCGTGGTCGTTGTGGAAAACATCGTGCAACGTCTGGCGACTGATCGCACGGCCGACAAGCTGCCCCGGTTACACACCATTTACCGGGCGGTGCGTGAAGTAGCGGTTCCGGTCACGGCCGGAATTTTGATCATCATCACCGTCTTTCTTCCGCTGCTCACTTTGCAAGGCCTTGAGGGCAAATACTTTGTGCCGGTGGCGTTGACTATCGTCTTCGCCCTGGCCGGTTCGCTGGTGTTGTCGCTGACCATCATTCCGGTGTTGGCGTCTTACCTGCTGCGCGAAGTCAAACACGAAGATCCGTGGCTGCCGCGCAAGCTCTTGAAACTCTATGAACCAGCGCTTGTCTGGGGCCTGAAACGACAGCGTGTCGTTGCGCTCGCTGCGGCTGTCATGTTGTTGGTGGCCGGGTTGATTTACACCCAGGTGGGCAAGACTTTCATGCCGACGATGGACGAGGGCGACTTGATCGTCGGTATAGAGAAGCTCCCGTCCATCAGCCTGGAACAAAGCGCTGCCCTCGATTTGAAAATTCATCGCGCCATCATGCAGGCCATACCGGAAGTGCATGGCATCGTCGCCCGTGCCGGTTCCGACGAAATCGGTCTTGACCCGATGGGATTGAACCAGACCGATACCTACCTGCTGTTGAAGCCGCAAGGCGAGTGGCGCATGAAGAACAAGGAAGCGCTGATGGACGAAGTGCGCAAGGTGCTCGATCCCATGCCTGGTATTGAGTACAGCTTCACGCAGCCGATTGAGATGCGGGTTTCTGAAATGATCATCGGTGTGCGTGGCGACCTGGCAGTCAAGATTTTCGGCCCCGATCTGGACAAGCTTAACCAGTATGCAAACCAGGTGGAGACGCTGCTCAAGACCGTTTCTGGAAATCAGGACGTGTACACGGTGCAGAACGACGGGGTGCAGTACCTGCGGGTATCGGTGGATCGTTTGCAGGCCGGACGGCTGGGCTTGAGCGTCGAGGAAATCCAGGACGCCTTGCGTACGCAGATTGAAGGCCAGCGAGCAGGTGTTGTGATTGAGGGTAACCGCCGCACGCCCATTGTTTTGCGTGGTGCTGAAAGCGTCCGCATGTCGCCTGCCGATTTCGGTGCCATGCGCATTACGACCAAGGATGGCAATACGGTCCCCTTGACCAGCGTCGCAAAACTTGAACGAGCGGCCGGTCCGGTCAAGATCGACCGCGAAATGGGGAGTCGTTACAGCGTGGTCATTGCCAACGTGGCTGGCCGGGACCTGGTGGGTTTTGTCGAGGAGGCGAGAACGCTGGTGACCCAGAAGGTGCCGCTGGACACAGGCTACCGCATCAGTTGGGGCGGCCAGTTCGAAAACCAGCAGCGCGCGGCAGCCCGGCTCACTGTTGTTGTGCCGGTCGCACTGGGGTTGATTTTTGTGCTGCTGTTTTCAACCTTCCGCTCCGTGCGCCAAGCCCTGCTTATTTTGAGCATCATCCCGTTTGCGCTGGTGGGCGGAATTGTTGCATTGTGGGTAACGGGCGAATACCTGTCGGTGCCGGCATCGGTGGGCTTCATCGCTTTGCTGGGCATCACGGTCCTCAATGGGATCGTCCTGGTGAGTTATTTCAATCAACTGCAGAGCGAGGGAATGAAACTGAGTGAGGTCGTTTTGCAGGGTGCCAAACGCCGACTGCGGCCGGTGCTGATGACGGCCTCCATCACCGCCTTCGGTTTGATTCCGCTGCTGTTCGCCACTGGCCCGGGGTCCGAAATACAACGCCCGCTGGCTATCGTCGTAATCGGCGGATTGATCACGGCTACGGCTTTGACCTTGATGTTGTTGCCCATCCTGTATTTGCGCTTTGCGTTTCCGAAACGAAAGGTTTCCGATGTCTGAACTTTGCTTGACCATCCTTTGCCCGCCAGCCGTTGAAGAAAAACTGCTCGACCTGCTCCTTTTGTCGCCCAACGCGGCCGTATTTACAAGTGCTCCGACGGCCGCTCATGACTTGGCTTTCGGCAGCCTCAACCAGACCGAGCAGGTGCTCGGCCGCGCTTTTGCGACGCAAGTGCAAGTTGTTATTCCTGAAGCCGACCGGCAGGCACTGCTGGGTGATATCCAAGAGCAGTTTGCCGGTGCTGGGCTGCGCTACTGGATAACGCCAGTCATCGAGGCGGGGGAAATAGCATGAAAATTCGACAGCTATTGGCAACCCTGATCATGGTGGCCGGTTCTGCCTACGCACTACAGCCACCGAACGTCCCCGGGCTCTTGCCTGCTGAGATCGCCCGCCCTCTACTGGAGCAGGATCCGCGTGTCGCCGCTGCACGCGCGGGTTTAGAGGTAGCAAGGCAAGAGTCCAACATGCTTGACAAGTCCCCTTACGAATGGACCGGCAAAGCGCTGGGGCAGCGGCGGTCCCTTGACACCGGGCCACGCTACCGCGAGTGGAACGTCGGCATTGAGCGGACCATCAGACTTCCAGGCAAGGGCTCGGCTGACCGCAACATCGGTAAGGCCACCATCGAGGAGTCCGAGGCACGGTATGGAGAGGCATTGCATGAATCCGCCCGAGAGCTGGTTTCACTCTGGGTGGATTGGCTTGCTGCAGAGCGCGGTCGCGAGCTGGCTGCGTCAAATCTTGTGGCGGTGCAGGAAAATCTGAAGGCGGTAGACAAACGCACCCGTGCTGGCGATGCGTCCAAACTTGATCTCAACCTTGCCAGCGCCGAGTTGGCGGAGCAAAAACGGATGGACAACGATGCTCGGACGCAGGCATCGGCCGCCTGGGCTCGGCTGTCCGTCCGCTTCCCCGGCATCAACCGCCAAAGTATGCTTTTACCTTCTCCGATGTTGATTGCTGAGGATGAGACCCTGTGGCGTGATCGGATCATTGCCGAAAACGACGAGCTCAAGGTCGTGCAGACCCAGTTGCGTATAGCGCAAGCCCAGGCTGACCGTGCGCGGGCGGACCGAGTTCCTGATCCGACTTTTGGTGTTTACACCGCATCTGAGGTCGGTGGCCGGGAACGGATTTCCGGCATCACCCTCAGCATTCCCCTGCCCGGTGGCTTGCGCGATTCACGCAGTTCCAAGGCTCTGGCGGCCGCTGAAGTGGCCCGTAATGCTGTTGACCTCAAGAAACGTGAGCTCGAAACCGAGATCGCCTCAGCGTTGATCACGGCCCGGGGAACCTATGAGAGCCTCCAGATTGCCAATGAGGGCGCTCTCGCCATGCAGGAAAACGCCAAGCTGGTGCAACGCGCTTACGCGCTGGGTGAGGGAGATTTGCAAACTTTGTTGCTGGCACGCCGGCAGGTCACCGCTGCGATGAACAGCGCATTGCTCGCACAGACAAACGCGTTGAAGGCATATTACGGCCTGCTTATCGACGCGCACTTCGTCTGGGGACTGGAAAATGACTAACAAAGCGATTTCACAAAGGTCATGTAGATTGCTGCTGGCAATGCCCTTGTAGATCCTCGCCGGTTGTCGGACTATCTATGAAGGTAAGTATGAATGGGACGCGGGTTGGCGTCCTGGCATGGTGCTCTCTGTCGGTGTCGCTGATCAAGTCATTAAAACGCCTTTTCACGACTGCCGACTCGCTTTAAGCTCCGAGGAAAAAACTGCGCTGAAATTTGCAGTTGTCTCTTACTCGTTTCTAAATCGTCCAAAAAATGCGGTTGTACCCATTTCACCTGGATCGACGTGGACTGCCGGAAGCCCGGTGTATATCGACATCACCAACTGCAGGACAGCTTTAGAGCCGCGAATGGTCCGCGCTGACCCCGGTAATAAGAAAACCGAATTACATCTGAAATTGATCGCACCACATGGTTAGCCCGATGAAGGCATGAGCATTCTAGGAGCTTGGCGGCAGAAGGAACCTGGACTGCAAATCCGGCAAAAACTGTCCTCGCTGGAGTCACTTTTCGCTTCGGCGCCTTCTGCCGCCCAGCCTCTAGGCGGGCGCTGCGCCTGCGCCCGGCGAAGCCGCTTCCGCAGCCGGGTTGGTAAATACCGCTGACGGAGCGCCTTGGTAAGCAAATTCACTCTCAACCTCTGGAGCAGGCTATAATGCTAGGCTTCACGGAAAGTGCTCAAAACTGGTTTGAGTGGCTCCCGAAACGAACAAGGAAAGATCATGAAAGAAGGCATTCACCCCAATTACCGCGAAGTTTGTTTCCTGGACATGTCCAACAACTTCAAGTTTGTGACCCGCTCCTGCGCCAACACCAAAGAAATGGTGAAGATGGAAGACGGCCGCGAACTGCCCCTGTACAAGCTTGATACCTCCAGCGAGTCTCATCCCTTCTACACCGGTACACAAAAATCCGTGGACAACATGGGCGGCCGCGTCGAGAAGTTCCGTAACCGCTTTGGCAAGACTGCCGCCAAAGAAGCAGCACCTGCAGTAGCTGCCGAATAAGCTGCGACATTTTCTCAAGTCCAACCGAAAAAAGCAGCCTGGCACCCAGGCTGCTTTTTTTTGCCCCAAAATCAGGCTTTCTTTGCCCGACCTGCCCCATTGAACAAGCCCTCGCCTGCCATCATTGCCCAGTCTGCGGTTCGCCGCCTGCCCCGGCTTGCACTGCTGCTGTTTTGCCTGGCCTATGTGCTGCCCGGCTTTCTCGGCCGCAGCCCCTGGAAAAACGCCGACATCGCCGCGTTTGGCGCCATGCGCGCGCTGGCGTCTGGCCAGACCTCCTGGTTGAGCCCGCAATTGCTGGGCCAGGCAGGCGAGTTTGAGGCGCTGGCGCCCTACTGGCTGGGCGCCCTGGCCATCAAGGCCCTGCCGTTTCTGGACCCCGCGCTGGCGGTGCGTATCCCTTTCGGTCTGTTGCTGGCACTGACCCTGCTGTGCACCTGGTATGCGGTGTATTACCTGGCGCGCAGCCCCCAGGCCCAGCCAGTTGCCTTTGCCTTTGGCGGCGAGGCCAGTCCGGTGGACTACGCCCGCGCCATTGCCGACGCGGCCCTGCTGGCACTGATCGCCAGCCTGGGCCTGGCCCAGCTATCGCACGAAACCACACCGGCCCTGGCGCAGCTGGCTTTCACTGCGCTGGTTTTCTACGCTATGGCCGCCAGCGCTTACCGCAGTGCCTTCAAGGCGCTGGGTCCGGCACTGGGTCTTGCCGTCGGGCTTTGCGGCCTGGCCCTGAGCGGTGCACCCACCGTGGCGACGCTCCTGGGCGTCGGCAGCACGTTGATTGCGTTCGGAAGCACGCGCAGTGAACGGCCTGAAAAGGATCATGCGCACGCCTGGCGCTGGGTGTTTTTGACCGGCACGCTGACACTGGCCGTGGCCGCGCTGGTCCACGCGCTGGACCTCTGGCGCTGGCGAATCGAAATTCCCGGCCTGGAAACCTCGGCCGATCGCAAGGAATGGCGCAGCCTGGCAAAGCTGCTGATCTGGTTCACTTGGCCCACCTGGCCGCTGGCCGCCTGGACTTTGTACCGATGGCGCCGGCAATTGACCAGCCGGCATGTGGCCCTGCCGCTGTGGTTTGCGCTGGTGGCGCTGGCTGCCACCGTCACCACCACCGCCTCGGACCGCAGCCTGCTCCTGAGCCTGCCGCCCCTGGCTGCGCTGGCCGCCTTTGCCCTGCCCACCTTGAAGCGCAGTGTGGCTTCGTTGATCGACTGGTTCACCCTGCTGTTTTTCACCGGCTGCGCTTTTGTGATCTGGGTGATCTGGATCGCCATGCAGACCGGCATGCCGAAACAGCCTGCGGCCAATGTGGCCAAACTGGCGCCCGGTTTTGAGCCGAGTTTTTCGTGGCTGGCTTTTCTTGCGGCCGTGGTGGCCACGCTGGCCTGGGCCTGGCTGGTAAAGTGGCGGGCCGGCCGGCAACGTGCCGCTATCTGGAAGTCCATGGTGTTGCCAGCCGGTGGCGCCACGCTGTGCTGGCTGCTGCTGATGAGCCTGTGGCTGCCGCTGCTCGACTATGCGCGCAGTTATGCGCCGCTGTCACGGCAAGTGGCAGCCCGCGTCAACCCGGATGCCTGTGTCGAGGTACATGGACTGAACAGCGCGCAGGTCGCAGCCTTCCAATACCACGGCAAGCTTGAGTTGCGCCAGGCCGGCGCGAAAGCCGCCTGTCCTTATCTGATTGTGGATGCCGATGCCCAGGCGACGCTCAGCGACACCGTCGACATGCCGGAGTGGGCTTACCTGGCCACCTTGCGCCGGCCCACCGACAAAAATGAAAACGTGGCTTTGTACAAAAGGGTCAGCGTGGACACGGTCACGCCGGCATCCGCATCGGCCCGCCGCGGGCCGTGAGCGAACTCAGGCTCATCAGCAAACACGCCGGCACGGTGCTGGTTGGCCAGCTCGCCGTCATGGCCTTCGGCGTGGTAGATACCGTCATCGCTGGCCGCTACAGCGACCAGGCCCTGGCGGCGCTGTCGGTGGGCTCCGCCATCTACATCAGTGTGTACGTGGGTTTGATCGGCATCGTGCAGGCGCTGCTGCCGATCTGGGCCGAGTTGCACGGCGCGCGGCGGCCGGAAGCACTGGGCGCCTCCCTCAGGCAAAGCCTCTACCTGTGCGCCCTGCTGACGCTCGCCGGTGTCGCCGCCCTGCTTTCGCCCGGCCCCTTGCTGCGCTGGGCGCAGGTGCCCGAGGCGATGCAAGGCGAGGTCAGACAGTACTTGGCCGTCCTGGCAGTGGCTTTGTTGCCCTCGTTGCTGTTTCGTATCTATAGCACCTTCAATCAGTCGCTGGGCCATCCCCTGCTGATCACCGCGCTGCAACTGGGCGCGCTGCTGGTGAAAATTCCCTTGTCCATCTGGCTGGTCGCCGGCGGCGGTGGCCTAGCGCCGCTGGGCGTGGTCGGCTGCGCCTGGGCCACGCTGGTGGTCAACTACGGCCTGATGCTTTTTGCGTTGCTGATGCTGCGCACCCAAGGCTTGTACCACCCCTATCTTCTGTGGGTGGCCATGGAAAAACTCGACTGGCGCCAAATTGGCGGCTTCGTCCGCCTCGGTATTCCAGGCGGCATGGCCTACCTGGTGGAGGTCACGTCCTTCACGCTGATGGCCCTGTTCATCGCACGCCTGGGCACCACAGCGTCGGCCAGCCACCAGATCGCCGCCAGCATGGCTTCGGTGCTGTACATGGTGCCGCTGTCCATCGCCATCGCCTGCAGCGCGCGCGTGTCGTTCTGGACAGGCGCCGGCCAGTCAGCCCAGGCCGCACGTGCAGTTTGGACAGGTTTTAGGCTTGTAGCCCTTACTGCCATTACGTTATCCGCTATTTTATTGATAGCAAGTCGAAGCATCGCCGGACTCTACTCGGCAACGCCCGCTGTGGCACAACTGGCGGCCGGGCTGCTGCTGTGGGTGGCTGTTTACCATGTGGGCGACGCCATGCAAGCGGTCTGCGGGTTCCTGCTTCGCTGCTACCGCATTACCTTCACGCCGCTGTTGCTTTACGCGGTCATGCTGTGGGGCCTGGGCCTTCTGGGCGGCTATACCTTGGCTTACCAGGGGCTGGGGCCCTACCCGGCGATGCCATCGGCCGTGAGCTTCTGGGCCGCGAGCACCGCCGGCATGGCTTTGGTCGCGCTAAGCCTGGCCGGGCTGCTGTGGTACGCCGTCCGGCGCAGCACCCGCAGCGCGGTCAAGTCGGAAGCTGCCGCAACCGCGTAGCCGGAAACACCATCGAAAACCGTGAGCCCTGACCGGGCTGGCTTTCGATCTGCAGCTCGGCGCCGTGGCGCTGCGTCACATGTTTGACAATCGCCAGACCCAGGCCGGTGCCGCCGGTCTCGCGCGAGCGGCTGCGGTCGATGCGGTAAAAGCGCTCGGTCAGACGTGGAATATGTTCAGGAGCGATGCCCGGCCCTGAATCCCTGACCGAAAACTCTGCCCGCCCGTCCGCAAGGTTTTGCCACCGGACTTCTATGCACCCACCTGCGGGGGTGTAACGCACCGCATTACTCACCAGGTTGGTCATGGCGCTCAATAGCTCCGAATGAGACCCTGCAATATCGCATTGACCTTGCTGCAGAAAGTTCATGTCATGGCTTTGCGTCACCAACATGCGCGACAGATCCCTGCCGTCCTGCTCACACTGCCCCATCAGTTGGGAAACAGGCAACCATTCGTTTGTTCCCGGCGGGGGACTCCCCTCCAGCTTGGACAGCGTCAACAAATCACTTACCAGCGTTTGCATGCGCCGCGCTTGCTGCGCCATCAAGTCCAGATAACGCGCGCGCTCGTCGTCGTTCAGTGGCAGCGTTTGCAGGGTCTCGACAAACCCACCCAACACCGTCAGCGGTGTGCGGATTTCATGCGAGACGTTGGCGACAAAATCGCGGCGCATGACCTCCGCCTGTTGCACCGAGGTGACATCACGCGAAAGCAACAGCTTGCGCCCCTCGCCATAACGGTGCAAATGAACAGCCAGTTGCACGGGTCGGCTCGACGTGCTGCGTGGGCCGCGAATCACAATATCGCCGGCGAAATCGTCACCGTTGAGGTACGCAACAAACTCGGGGTCGCGCAGCAAGTTGCCAATATGTTGCAGGACATCGCGCTGCTGGTCAAATCCGAAATGACCCGCCGCAGTTTCATTGCACCACTCAATGCCGTCCTGCGCGTCGAGCAGGACCACCCCGTTGGGGGACGCCTGGATGGCAGCCAAAAAGTCGTTGAGACGATCCCGGTTTTCAATGATTTGCCGGTCGCGCGATTTGGTCAAACGCCAAGTCCGGTCCGCCACTTCCCCCCACAGTCCACCTGCTCGGACAGGGGAGCTGGCGTCGCCTTTCTTCAGCCAGGCCAGCAAACGCATGCCTCGCCGCAGATCAACCAGCACCCACAGTGCGCTGGCCAGCACAATGCCCAGCACCATGCCATTGCGCGAATCAACCAGCGGTAAAAACTGTCCCAGAACAGCGCCAGCGAGCTGAAAAAGAAAAAAGCGAAATACGCGCCAAACCATGCAGCGATTGTGAAGGAAAGCGCTGGGCTACGGCCTGTTCACACTATGGAGGCAAGTGCGAACGTGGTGAAAGCGGCGCCAATCAAGGCGCGCGACGACACCCAGACCAGGTGTCTGGGTTAAGAGTGAAACGCAGAGTGGCGTTGTTTTCACCCCGTTCCCTCTAGGGCGCGGCCAAAAAAGGCCATGCGCAGTGTTGCAAAGCCTTGCCGGGCGCCAGCCCGGCTGCATTTTGCGCCTCGCGCATGACCTTTTTGACTCGCAACGCATCTTGCATCAATAGTATGAACAGGCCCTATGCGGAAGGCGTTGCAGTCATGCGATAACCTGCACCGCGAACAGTCTCGACCATATTGCCGGCCGCACCGAGCGCCTCGCGCAGCCGCTTGACGTGCACATCAACGGTCCGCTCCTCAATGAACACATGGTCGCCCCAGACCTTGTCGAGCAACTGTCCACGGCTGTGGACACGTTCGGCATGTTTCATCAGGTAATGCAGCAGCTTGAATTCGGTCGGGCCAAGTTTCAGGCCCTGGCCCTGATAAGACACTCTGTAAGTTGCGGCGTCGAGCTCCAGCGCGTCGAGCGTCACACTTTCGTTGCTTTGCTCAGGTGCACGCCTGCGCAATACCGCGCGGATGCGGGCCAACAGCTCCTGCGTCGAGAAGGGCTTGGTAACGTAGTCATCGGCGCCGGCGTCCAGACCCGCAATCTTGTCGGGCTCGTCGCCGCGCGCGGTGAGCATCAAAATCGGCACCTGCCTTGTTCTGGCATGCGCTCGCCATTTTTTTGCGAGCGAAAGTCCGCTCTGCCCCGGGAGCATCCAGTCAAGCAAAATCACGTCGGGCAACACGGCTTCGAGCTCACGCTGGGCGGCTTCGCCGTCAATCGCCCAAATAGGCTGGAAACCGTTGTGGCGCAAATTGACAGCGATCAGTTCAGCAATTGCTGGCTCGTCTTCAACCACAAGAATTCGGGGCACAGTTTTCATCAGCACACCGTTTGCAGTTAACGAACCATGGATTCGATGGTTTCCATGGAGGTATGACGGACATCCGCACCTTTCACCACGTAAATAATGAACTCGGCAATGTTTTTTGCATGGTCGCCGATCCGCTCGATAGCTTTGGCCACAAACAGCAGGTCCAGGCTGGAGGAGATGGTGCGCGGGTCTTCCATCATGTATGTGATCAGCTTTCGGACAAAGCCGTCGAACTCCTTGTCAATCGCATCGTCTTCCTTGAGGATGGACACGGCCACGGTGACATCGAGTCGGGCAAAGGCATCGAGCGCCTTGCGCAGCAGGCCAGATGCCAGATCCGCCGCAATGCGCAGTTCGGAAGAAGGCAAAGTGCGGGCGGCTCCGCTGTCGATGATGGATCGCACCATACGCGCTATTTTTTCCGCCTCGTCGCCCGCACGCTCCAGATTGGCCGTGGTTTTGGAAATCGCAATCAGCAGACGCAGATCCCGCGCCGTTGGCTGACGGCGGGCAATGATCGAAGACAGCTCCTTGTCAATCTCGATTTCCATGACATTGACGCGCGCTTCCATCTCGGTCACTTCAGCTGCGGCCTCGGCGCTAGACTGCGCCAGCGCATAAACGGCCGTACGAATCTGGGACTCGACCAGACCGCCCATTTCCATGACACGGGTGGAGACGCTGGTCAGTTCGCTGTCGAACTGGCTGGACAGATGTTTGTCACTCATGATCAACCAAACCTTCCTGTGATGTAGTCTTCAGTTTCCTGCCGTTTGGGCTTGAGGAATATTTGGTCGGTCTCGCCAAACTCGATCAGTTCGCCCAGGTACATGTACGCGGTGTAGTCGCTACAGCGCGCCGCCTGCTGCATATTGTGTGTGACGATGGCAATCGTGTAATCCTGCTTGAGTTCATGCACCAACTCCTCCACCTTGCCGGTGGAGATCGGGTCCAGCGCGGAAGTTGGCTCATCGAGCAACAGCACCGAAGGCTTGACCGCCACACTGCGTGCGATGCAAAGGCGCTGCTGCTGGCCACCGGACAGGGACAGGCCACTCTGGCTCAGTTTGTCCTTGACCTCATTCCACAGTGCCGCCTTGGACAGTGCCCACTCCACGCGGTCATCCATTTCACCCTTGCTCAAATTTTCATACAACTTCACGCCAAAGGCGATGTTGTCGTAAATCGACATTGGAAACGGCGTGGGCTTCTGGAAAACCATGCCGATGCGAGCGCGCAGCAGATTGATGTCCTGCTTGGGATCCAGGATGTTTTGACCATAGAAGTTGATCTGGCCTTCGGCGCGCTGCCCAGGATAAAGGCTGTACATGCGATTGAGCGTACGCAGCAAGGTGGACTTGCCGCAACCCGACGGGCCGATGAAAGCCGTGACCTTGCGTTCCTCGATGTTGAGGTTAACGTCCTTGAGGCCTTGAAATTTTCCGTAAAAGAAATGGAGCTTGCGCAGTTCAAGTGCGTTTTTTTTTGCTTGGACAGCGGCTGGGGGGATATCGGGCATGGTTAAGTCCAGGTCTTGAAAGGGCAAAGTTTTGAGCAACGGAGGACGGCGGCTCAAACCGACGTCTTCTCACGCAGGAACACGCGTGCAACGATATTGAGCACAAGTACCGAGAGAGTGATGAGCAGTGCGCCTCCCCAGGCCAGACGTATCCAGTTGTCGTAGGGGCTGAGCGCAAACTGGAAGATCACCACCGGCAAGTTGGCCATGGGCGCGCCCATGTTGATGCTGAAGAACTGGTTGTTAAGCGCGGTGAACAACAGCGGGGCGGTTTCCCCACTCATGCGGGCGACCGCGAGCAACAAACCAGTCAACACGCCGCTTCTGGCAGCGCGCAGCGTGACCAGCGTGGCCACCTTCCAGCGAGGAGCGCCTAGCGCAAAAGCCGCTTCACGCAAACTGCCGGGCACCAGACGCATCATGTTTTCGGTGGTGCGCACCACCACCGGCACTGCAATCAAAGACAAGGCCAAGCTGCCAGCCCACCCGGAAAAATTACCCACAGTGGCCACTGCGATGGCGTACACAAACAGCCCCAGCACGATCGAGGGGGCGGAAAGCATGATGTCCGTGACAAAACGTGTCAACTCGGCCGTCTTGCTCCGGTCACCGTACTCGGCCAAATACACGCCGGCAAAGACACCGATGGGCGTCGACACCAGTACTGCGAAGCCGACCATCATCAGGCTACCCACGATGGCGTTGGCCAGACCGCCACCCTCGCTGCCCGGCGCCGGGGTGGACTGAGTGAACATGTTCCAGTCCAGCGCAGCAAAGCCGTTGGCAAACAGCACGCTCAGAATCCACAGCAGCACGACCAGACCGAGCACCATGGCGCCCATCGAAAGGGTCAGCCCGATGGCGTTGGAGCGCCTGCGGGTAGTGTAGAGTTGTTGATTGAATTTCATCAAGGCTTCCCGGTTTTTTGGAGTGGCGCAAGCGGGCTCAAATGCCCTTGGCTTTTTCGGCGCGCAGCATCAATATCTTGGCGAGCGAAAGCACGATGAAAGTGATGACAAAGAGCAGAAAGCCCAGCGCAAACAGCGTGGAAAGATGGAAGTCAGCCGCCTCTCCAAACTCGTTGGCCAGCGTGGAGGCGATCGAGGTGCCGGGCGAGAACAACGAAGTCGGCATGCGATTGGCGTTACCTATCACAAAAGTGACCGCCATGGTCTCACCCAAGGCACGACCCAAACCGAGCATGATCCCGCCAATGACGCCCTTTTGAGTGTAGGGCAGGACAATCCGGCTGACCACTTCCCAGGTGGTACATCCCAGACCGTAGGCCGATTCACGCAGGATGGGCGGCACGATCTCGAACACGTCGCGCATCACAGCAGCTACAAACGGCAGAACCATGAAAGCCAGCACAATGCCGGCGGCCAGAATGCCAAAACCGTTGGTACTGCCGCCGAACAGAAAGCCCACCAGAGGCATACCGCCCAACAATTGCTGCACCGGCATCTGGAAGTAATCGGCGAACAGCGGCGCAAACACAAACAGGCCGAACATGCCGTAAATGATCGACGGCACCGCCGCCAACAGCTCCACCGCTGTGCCCAGCGGGCGACGCAGCCAGACGGGGCAGGTTTCCGTGAGAAACAGCGCGATGCCAAAAGCCAGCGGCACGGCAATCAGCATGGCAAGACCGGCGCTAGCGATGGTGCCGACAATGGCAATCGCCGCGCCGAATTCCTCGTTGATGATGTCCCATTCAACGCGCCAGATGAAGTTGAAGCCGAACTTCTGAAACGTGGGCCAGGCGTTGATGAACAGGGAGACGATGATGCCCACAAGGGCGATCAGCACCAGCAACGAAAAGCTCTGGGTGACGCGGTGAAACAGAATATCTTGAAACCGTTGCCGTCTGGCAATCGACGCCATGTTGGGGTTGGCAATCTCGACAGGCACATTTAGCGGATTCATGGTGATTTCCACGCTCATTTTGACTCCCATGTGAGGTCATCCAATCTGATAAACCGACATCTGCCGCCAGCGCATGCCAGCCGGCGGATGTCATTTCAGGATTAGTTCAACTCACTTCGCGATTTGCGACCACACCTTGGTGCGGATCTGGGCAGTCAATGCATCTGGCAACGGCACGTAGTCAAGCTCAGCAGCCATGTCCTTACCGTTCTTGAAAGCCCAATCAAAGAACTTTAACACCTCGGCAGACTGGGCTTTATCGGCCGGGTCCTTGTACATCAGGATGAAAGAGGCTGTGCTCACAGGCCAGCTACTTGCGCCTTTGGCATTGACCATGGAGACGCCCATGCCGGGTACGCTGAACCAGTCAGCGCCCGCTGCAGCAGCGGCAAACGCCGTATCATCCGGGCTCACATACTTGCCATCGGCATTTTGTAGCTGCAGGAAATTCATCTTGTTCTTCTTCACGTAGGCGTATTCCACATAGCCCAGCGCGCCTTTGACGCGATTCACGTTGGCGGCCACGCCTTCGTTGCCCTTGCCTCCGACGGAAGATGGTGCAGGCCACTTCACGGCAGCACCCTTGCCCACGGTGTCTGCCCATTCCTTGCTGACCACCGTCAGATAGTCGGTCCAGTTGAAGGTCGTGCCCGATCCGTCGGCACGGTGCACCACGGTGATGTTCTGGTCAGGCAATGTCTTGCCCGGATTCAGGGCCACCAGCTTGGCGTCGTTCCATTTGACGATCTTGCCCAGAAACATTTCGGCCAGCACGGGGCCGGTGACGCGCAATTCGCCTGGCTTGAAGCCCTCGAGGTTGATCACGGGCACAGTGCCGCCGATGATGGCTGGAAACTGGACCATGGCGTCCTTGTCGAGGTCGGCGCCGGACACCGGCGCGTCGGTGGCACCAAAGGCCACGGTTTTGGCACGAATCTGGCGGATACCGCCCGACGAACCGATGGACTGGTAGTTCAGGCCAGTGCCGGTTGCCTTTTTGTAGGCTTCAGCCCACTTGGCGTAAATAGGGAAGGGGAAGGTCGCGCCGGCGCCGGTGATGTCAGCGGCCAGGGCGGAACCCATGCCCAAGGTGGCGAAAGCCGCGACGGCCATTGCCTTGAGAAAAGTGCGCTTGTGTTTCATGAGGCTCCTTACGGTTGGATAAACGAATTCACAGCCCGTACTTTAGAAGCACAATGTGACAGGTGCGTGACAATTGCGTGAAAAATCCGGAGCCAATTCCACAATTTCGTCATACACGGCTTCGCAGTGAGCACCTGGCGGCCGCCCAGTTTGGGCGTCTGTTCACAGCCTGGCCACAAGAGCGTTGCATACTGCCAAATTTTGTCGCGCCCTGATGACACGTTCTCTTCCAACCGCCCTGCCCGTCGATCCACGTCCCGGCATGAGCCCTGCACGCGGATGCTATGCTGGCTGTGCCCCCAACAGCCGCTCACACATGCAAAATGGAACTCGCCTCGCTGCGGTGGACCTCGGGTCCAACAGCTTTCGCCTTGAAATAGGCCGCCTTGACAACGGGCGGATTCACCGCACCGAATACCTCAAGGAAACCGTGCGCCAGGGCAATGGCCTGGACGGTGACCGCAACCTGACGCCGGAAGCGATGCAGCGAGGCTGGGATTGCCTGGCGCGCTTCGGGGAGCGTTTGGCCGGCTTCAAAAATAGCGAAGTCCGGGCGGTGGCCACGCAGACGCTGCGCGAAGCGCGAAACCGCGACGAATTTTTGGGGTCCGCGCACCAAGTGCTGGGTTTTCCCATCGACGTGATTTCTGGCCGCGAGGAAGCACGCCTGATCTACCAGGGCGTGGCCCACCTGCTGCCGCAGTCCAGCGAGCGTCGGCTCGTCATCGACATCGGCGGGCGTTCCACCGAAATGATTTTGGGCAAGGACCTGGACGCGCTGGTCATGGAGTCCTACCGCGTCGGCAGCGTGGCCTGGTCCATGAAGTATTTTTCGGACGGCCAGTTCACTGCCCGCGCCTTTGCGGCGGCCGAGGTCGCAGCCAAGGCTGTGCTTGACGAAGCACTCAACCTCTACCCGTCCGGGGGGTGGGAAATCGCTTACGGCTCTTCTGGCACCGTGGGAGCTGTCGCCGACGTGTTGGGCGCCGCAGGCTGGCCGCAAGGCCTGGTGACCCGAGAAGGGCTGGACTGGCTGCTGGACCGGTTGCTCAAAGCCCAAAGCGCGGACCGCCTCAAGCTCGACGGCATGAAAGACGACCGGCGCGCCGTGATAGGCGGTGGCATCAGCGTGCTCAGGGCTGTGTTTGATTTGCTCGGCATCACACAGATGCAGGCAGCGCAAGGCGCCTTGCGCCATGGCGTGCTGTACGACCTGCTGGACCGCGAGCAGGACACCACGGACCTGCGCTCCACCACGGTGCAGCGGCTGGCCCGAAAATTTGAGGTCGATGCGGCCCAGGCCCATCGCGTCAGGAAAACAGCCCAAACCATGTTTCAGCAGGCCAGCGCCGCCCTGACTCCACTTGAACTGGCCCGCTTTCAACGCAAGCTCGACTGGGCGGCGCAGTTGCATGAAATTGGCAGCCATATCTCACACAGCGATTACCACAAGCACGGTGCCTACATTCTGGACAACGCCGACGCGCCCGGCTTTTCGCTGCCCGAACTGCATCGGCTGAGCCTGCTGGTGCTGGGCCACCGCGGCAAACTGCGCAAGCTCGAAGCCGATTTTGAAGACCAGGTGTTTGTGCAGCAGTTGCTGTGCCTGCGGCTCGCCGTGATCCTGTGTCATGCGCGCCGCGACCCGGATCTCAGGGGCATGCAAATCGAAGCTGCGGCCGGCATCCACCGGTTTGTACTGGGCTGCCGCACCGGTTGGGCGACCGCTTACCCACAGTCGGCGCATTTGCTGCGCGAAGAAGTGCTGGCTTGGCAAAAAACGCCATGGACGCTGATTGTGGCCAGCCCCTGAAGTGCACGGTTTGACGGCGCAGATACTAACGGTATAAACTGTATAAACCGTTTAACCAGAAAGATCCTTATATGGCAACTGCAAAAAAACCACCCGTCTCCCGCAAGCAATCCAGTGCGGGGGCCAAGAAGGCAGCGCTGAAAAAACCTGCCGCAGCCCCCGCCCCTGTGCAGCCAGCCGGCACAGCCAAAACAGCCCGCACAAACCCCAAGGCCAAAAAACCAATCGCCAAACCAGTTTCGGCGCCCAAGACCGAAAAACCGGTCAAAGCCAAAAAGCCCAAGCTGGTTCGCGACAGCTTCACCATTCCCAAGCCAGAATACGTGGTGCTTGAAGCGCTCAAGCAGCGCGCCGCTGGATTGGCTCACCCTGTCAAAAAAAGCGAATTGTTGCGCGCCGGTATCAAGACGCTGGCCGCAATGCCCGATGCCGCTTTTCTGACAGCGCTGAACAACGTGCCCACGATCAAGACCGGCCGGCCTGCGGCCTGACCGGGACTGCGCCTAAAGCAGCTCCGGCGACTGCACCGTGACCACCACGGTCTGCGCGCCAGCTTCGCGATCGCGGTGGCGCAGCCACCAGAGTGCACCTTTTTTGACCGCGCACTCCTCTTCCCGCAAGCCGAGCAACTGTGAAATCACCTGCCCCAGCGTGGGCTGGTGGCCAATCACCAGGATCGGTAGCTTGTTGCTGGGCCACTGAACCAACTCCAGCAACTGGGAGGGGGGCGCATCGGGTCCGAGTTCAGCGCGTATCTTGTATTTGCGTCCCAGCGCCAGCGCCGTTTGTTCGCAGCGGCGCGCCGGGCTGACCAATAAGCGGGTGCGCTCTGGCAACTGGCGATCCAGCCAACCGGCCATACGAGCCGCCTGCTTTTCACCCCGTGGAGTCAGTGAACGCTCCAGGTCGCTGACACTGTGGGCATCATCAGGCAGCCATTCTTCGGCCTCCGCATGACGCCACAAAATCAGATCCATCACGCCCCGCTCATTGCGGACCTGCCGACCGAATAACGTGCCATCAACGCCGCCTGGGCGCCGTGCCTCGGAACTGACTCCGTCGCCTGGACGCGCAGATAAGTGCCATCGGGCTGCAAATCCCATGCATCCACGCCATCATGCAGGTAAGCGACCAGGCATTCGTCGATGATGCGCTGGCGAAGGTCCGGGTCGGTGACCGACCAGGCCAGTTCCACCCGTCTGAGCATATTGCGGTTCATCCAGTCGGCGCTCGACAGATACAGCGTTTCTTCCCCATCGCAGCGGAAATAGAAAACCCGCGAATGCTCAAGAAAGCGGCCAATGATGGAGCGCACGCGAATGTTGTCGGTAACACCCGGCACCTGCGCCGGCAGCATGCAGGCGCCGCGAACCACCAGATCGATTTTGACGCCACGCTGGCCAGCACGCACCAGGGCCAGCATCAGGGCTTCATCGGTCAGCGCATTCATCTTGGCGACAATACGCGTGTCCTTGCCCTGCGCCGCGACTTCACCCAACGCATCAATCCGTTCGATCAGCTTTTTGTGCAACTGGAAAGGCGCCAGCCACAGCCGGTTCAGCTTGGGCAATTTGCTCTGGCTGGCCAGGTGCACAAACACATTGTCGATGTCGGCGGTGAGCGCCGGGTCGGCGGTCAGGTAGCTGATGTCGGTGTACAGGCGCGCCGTCTTGGGGTTGTAGTTGCCGGTAGACAGATGGGCGTAGCGCTTGAGGTGCTGGCCTTCGCGGCGTGTCACCAGCAGCATCTTGGCATGGGTCTTGAGGCCTACCACGCCGTACACCACCTGCGCGCCTATCGACTCCAGCATCTCGGCCCAGTTGATGTTGGCTTCCTCGTCGAAGCGCGCCTTGAGCTCAAGCACCACCATGACTTCCTTGCCGCGCCGCACCGCCTCACGCAGCAGCACCATCATTTCGGAATCGGTACCCGTGCGGTAAATCGTCTGCTTGATCGCCAGCACCTGCGGGTCGTTGACCGCCTCGCGCAGAAAGTCGAGCACGCCGTCAAAATTTTCAAACGGCTGATGGATGGAGACATCGCCGCGTTTGAGTCGCTCAAAAAATGACTCGCCCGGCACCAGTTGCGTCGGGTAGCAGCCCTTGTGCGGCGGAAACAGCAGGCGCGGGTCATTGACCAGATCCACCAGTTGGGTCAGGCGCACCAGGTTGACCGGGCCATGTACCCGGTACAGCGAGGCTTCCGGCAGGTTGAACTGGCCGAGCAAAAAGTCCGACAAGTGTTTGGAGCAACCGGCCGACACCTCCAGCCGCACCGCCTGGCCGTAGTGGCGCTGCTCCAGACCCAGGCGCAGTGCCGTGCGCAGATTTTTCACGTCGTCTTCGTCGACCGCCAGGTCGGAATGCCGCGTCACGCGGAATTGCGAGAATTGCCCGACATCGCGGCCGGGAAACAGCTCGCTCAGGTGCGCGCGGATCACGCTGGAGAGCGACACAAAACAGGTGTATTTTCCCGAGACCTTGTCGGGCATGCGAATCAGGCGCGGCAAGACACGCGGCACCTTGACGATGGCGATGTCGTTCTCGCGACCAAAGGCATCGTGCCCACCGAGCCGGACTATGAAGTTGAGCGACTTGTTGGCCACTTGCGGAAACGGGTGCGAAGGATCCAGCCCAACCGGAATCAGCAGCGGCCTGACCTCGCGCTCGAAATAGGCCTGGACCCACTGCCTCTGCGCGGTGTTGCGGTCGCCATGCGACACGATTTTGATGCCCTGCTTTTCAAACAGCGGCATCAGCTCGTCGTTGTACAAGGCGTACTGCCGCGCCACCATGTCATGCGCGGCCCCGGCCAGCGCCTCAAAGGAAGTTGCTGTGTAAGCGCCCTTGTGCTCATTGGCCTGCGCTGCCGTCAAGTGCAGCGCTGCGCGAACCTCAAAAAACTCGTCGAGATTGGAAGACACGATGCATAAAAAGCGCAGGCGCTCAAGCAAGGGAACATCCGCGCGCTTGGCCCAGTCCAGCACCCGCTCGTTAAAAGCAAGAATGCTGTGGTCGCGGTCCAAAAACTTCAGGGCTGCAGGAGTGGCGTGCGCGGGCAAGACGGTTGGATGAAACATGCGGGTTGGTAATTTTTGTAATCAAACTGACATGTTGCCAGTGTTGTCCATCCAGATGACAAACGTGTGACAAAAAGGCGGCAAAGCCCTCATCCCGTCAGGGCATCTGCTGCAAGCAGCCCAACATTGGCTTTGTCACGAGCCGGCACCAGGTGGCCTTCAAACAGCCGCGCCGCGTGCGCCCAACTGAAATCGAGCGCGCGTACACGCGCTTCATGACGCGGAATCGCCAACGCGCCGTCGCACGCCTGCTTCAGGTCGGCATGCATGACGCCGCCGTGACAAGCGCCGCCCTGCGTGCCCAGCACCTCCAAGGGCCCGTCAACGGGATAGGCTGCAACCGGCGTGCCGCTGGCCATGGCTTCCAGCATCACCAGGCCAAAGGTTTCGGATTTACTAGGAAAAACAAACACATCAGCTGCAGCATAAACGCCAGCCAGCACGTCACGGGGCAACACGCCCAGCCAGCGCACCCCTGGGTAGCGCTCTTTCAGCGACGTTTCCAGCGGCCCTACACCGCAAACCAGCTTGGTGCCGGGTAAGTCGAGTTTGAGAAAGGCGTCGATATTTTTTTCATAAGACACCCGACCGACAAACAGGGACACCGGCCTGGGCAGTGCGCCCAGCGGCGGATACAGGCGCGGCTGCGGGTGAAAGGCAAATAAACGGGTGTCCACGCCATGCGTCCAACTGCGCAGCTTGCGAAAGCCGCGCTGCTCCAGCATGCGCAGCACGCCGTTGGTCGGCACCATCACGCCTGACGAGGCTCTGTGGAAATGTCGAAAAAGCGCATAACCCCAGGACAGCGGGATTCTCAAAGCGGCGTTCAGGATTTCCGGAAACTTGGTATGAAACGCGGTGGTGAAACGCAGACCATGCCGGATACAGTAGCCGCGCGCCGCCCAACCGAGCGGGCCTTCGGTCGCCACATGGATGGCATCGGGCTGCAGCGCCTCGAGCTTTTCGCCCAGCAGCACCTTGGGGCGAATCGCCAAGTCGATGCCAGCATAACCGGGGCAAGGCCGCGTCTTGAACAGGCCGGGGTGAATCACCTCGACCTGGTGGCCAAATTTTTCGAGCTCATGCACCAGCTCCACCAGCGTGGTGACGACGCCGTTGACCTGGGGTTGCCAGGCGTCGGTAATCAGCGCGATCTTCATGGGTGGCCTCACGCGGCGACGGTGGCGGCGATGTGCCCGCAGCCCTGAGTCTCGTGGGCTGGCGCCCAGTGCAGCAACTCCAGCGTGCCGTCGTAGTGCTCGACCAACGCGGTGCGGCTTTCAACCCAGTCCCCATCGTTGCAGTACAGCACGCCGTTGATGTCCCGCATCTCGGCGCGGTGGATGTGGCCGCAAACCACGCCCTGGTGGCCTCTGCGACGCGCCTCGTTGGCCACGGCCACCTCAAAGTCGGTCACGTAATTCAGTGCGCTTTTGACCTTTTGTTTGAGGTAAGCGGACAACGACCAATAAGGCAGGCCCAAGCGCGCGCGCAAGCTGTTCAGGTGGCGATTCAGCTTGAGCGTGAACTCGTACAGGTTGTCACCCACATAAGCCAGCCACTTGGCGCATTGCACCACGGCATCGAAATAGTCGCCGTGCACCACCCAGAGCCTGCGGCCGTCGGCGGTGATATGCACAGCCTCGTCCAGCACTTCGATGCCGCCGAACTGGTGGCCGATGAATTCACGCGCAAACTCGTCGTGGTTGCCCGGCACATAAATCACGCGACAACCCTTGCGGGCGCGCTTCAGCAGCTTTTGCACCACGTCGTTGTGCGACTGCGGCCAGTACCATTTGCGCCGAAGTTGCCAGCCATCGACGATGTCACCAACCAGGTAAAGGTAGTCACTGGGGTGAGCCTTCAAAAAGTCCAACAGCGCTGCAGCCTGGCAGCCAGGCGTACCCAGGTGCAGGTCGGAGATGAAGATGCAACGGTAACGCTTGCGCAGCGCCAGATCGTCATGGTCGTCCGCATCATCAGGCGATGGGCCATGGTTGAGCGGGCCCAGCTTGTCGAACAGCGTGCGCATCAGTCGCCCTTGCTGGAGAAATGCTTGCGATACCGCACTGGCAGATCAGCGATGCGCATCATCATCGGCAGGTCGGCGGAATTGAAGTCAGGGTCCCAGGCCGGTGCGCCCAGCACCTTGGCACCCAGGCGCAGGTAGCCCTTGATCAACGCTGGCGGCTCCACATCCAGCGAATCGTCCAGGCGATCCACCGGCAGCGGCAGGCGTGGCGTGACGTGGTATTCGATGGATGCGAGATGCGTTTGCCGCACCTGCCGCCAGATGCTGGCCGCTGCCTGGCCCGAGGAAGCCCCGGTGTGCTGCATCGGGATGCTGGCGCAGCCGATCATGGTGTCGAGCTGGTTGCGCGCCATGAACTCGGCGAGCGCACCCCACAGCGCCAGGATCACGCCGCCGTGACGGTGGTCGGTATGCACGCAGCTACGGCCCAGCTCGACCATGCGTGGGCGCAGAAAGCGCAGGCGGGTCAGGTCGAACTCGGTGTCGCTGTACGTGCTGCCGGCGCGTTTGGCCTGAGCCGGCGTCAGCACGCGGTAGGTGCCGATGACTTCCTGGCTGGCCTCGTCACGCACCAGCAGGTGTTCGCAGAAGTCGTCAAACAGGTCGATGTCATGGCCAGGCAACGCGCCGGACAGCGTGGCGCCCATCTCGGTCGCGAAGACCTGGTACCTCAGGCGCTGTGCCTGCCGGACCTCGTCTTGGTGCCTGGCCCAGCCGACCTGGATTTTCCCCAGGGCAGGCCTTTGAACAACGGCTGGAAGGGGTGCATGAGAGCTTTGATGAAGTAACCCCCGTGAAAAATGCGCCGGGGCGACCGGCGACAGTGCAAAAGTGGGGTTGGGCAGTTCTTTCATGATGACTCCTTGTTGTCTTTCGATGAACCAGGTTAAAACGCTGTAAAAAAGCCCCTGAGTCGGGGCTAAAAAATCAAGTACCGACAGTGCCGCCATCTTTGCGGCGGATCACCACCGTCGCCGAGCGCGGTCGCCCGCCCGCCGGACCATCGGGCCAGTGGCTCACGGCTTTGGGATTGGCTGGATCGCCACGCTCGCTGGCGGTTTCTCCGGGGTGCTGGATGTTGATGAAGACGGCGCGGCGATCCGGCGTGAAGGTCACGCCGGTGACCTCGCAGCCAGCCGGACCGGTCAAAAAACGCTTGGTCTCGCCGGTCGCCGGGTCGGCGCAAAGCATCATGTTGTTGCCCATGTCAGCGTAAGCGCCCTTGTGCATGGCCGAGGTCGATACATCGGTCTGGATCCAAAGCAGACCGCTGGCGTCGAACTGCAGGCCGTCGGGGCTACCGTACATGTCGCCCTTGATGCTGCCGCGGTACTCGGCCTTGCCAGCGTTCGGGTCGCCGGCGAGTGCAAAGTGCATCCAGCGGAACTCGGTCGCGCTGGCATCACCGTCGAACATGCCGGAGCCGCCCTGCCCCTTACCCTCGCGCCAGCGGATGATGTGGCCCATGATGTTGTCATTGCGCGGGTTGGCGGCATCTGCCATGCGGCCGCCCTGGCCGCGCGCACTGTTGTTGGTCAGCGTCAGAAAGACCTCGCCGGTGTTCGGGTGCACCGCCACCCACTCGGGCCTGTCCATCTTGGTCGCACCGACCGCATCGGCAGCCTGGCGGCACTTGATGACCACTTCAGCCTGGCTGGCAAAACCGGCGGCGGCGTTCAAGCCGCCCTCGCCGTGCACCAGCGGCAACCAGCGGCCAAAACCCTGGGTATCAAAACGCGCCACGTACAGCGTGCCGTGGTCCAGCAACTCGCGGTTGGCGCGGTAGCCGCCGGGTTTGACCTTGTCGCGGCTGACAAACTTGTAGACATATTCAAAGCGCTCGTCATCACCCATGTAGACCACGGCGCGTCCGTCGCGGCTCAGGGTAGTGGTGGCGCCTTCGTGCTTGATGCGGCCCAGCGCCGTGCGCTTGATCGGGGTCTGGGTCGGGTCCTGCGGATCGATCTCCACCACCCAGCCGAAGCGGTTTTGTTCGTTGGGGTGTTTCACGGCATCAAAACGCTCGTCGAACTCGTGCCAGCGGTAGCCGAAGCCCTTGCTGCGCAGGCCGTAGCGCAACTCGTCGGGCGCGGGTTTGTCGGCGGCCGCGAAATAACCGTTCCAGTTTTCCTCGCAGGTCAGGAAGGTGCCCCAGGGCGTCTGGCCGGCCGCGCAGTTGTTCAACGTACCCAGCGGGCGCATGCCCTCGGGATCGGCCGCAGTTTTCAGCAACGCATGCCCGGCGGCCGGGCCGCTGAACAGCATGGGCGTGTTGCCGGTGATGCGGCGCGCATAACGCGAGTTGGGCATGACTCGCCAGACGCCGCCGCGCTCAATCACCTCGATGATGCTCACGCCGTGCGCCGCCTGCGACTTGCGCACTTTGTCAGCCGTCCAGGTTTTCATGCCGTCGCTGTGCAGCAGGCCGTCGTCGGTGTACTCGTGGTTGATGGCCCGCAGGCCGTGGCGCGGGTTCTTGTCCAGAGGGAAATACTCCATGCCGTCGTGGTGCATCCCCGATTGCAGCAACTGGTCGTTCGCACTGTTCGAGGCATCGGCGGCGAAAACCGGAGCCACCGCACCAGCGATGCCGGTAGCGTCGCCCCAGCGGTACAGCACCTGGGCCTCGTATTCCGGTGGCACCACCAGCACGTCGGCGCGGGACACTGGCACACCGGTGAAACCCAGCGGCTTGCCTTTGGCGGCCGTAGCGGCATGGCCGGTCAAGGTGTGCGAACCCATTAGCAGCGCCACCGCCGCCGAGGTGCAGCGCAGCACATGACGACGCCCGCCGTCTACCTCATGGATGAACGGATTGCCCGCCGTGTTGACGCCCTCTTCCGGCTCGTAAGCCTTGCCAAACCCTTGACCCATGAATTACCTTCCATCGTGATTGAGTTGATGCGGAGATTCTGGAATCGGGGGGTGACGTGTTCATGTCGGTTTGATGGCGGTTTGATGACAACTGGCGACACCGGTCAATTGGTATTGAATTCATAGCTTGCCGATCAAGCTGGATATGGGCTGGAGGCCAAAAATACTCAAAAAACCCTTGAGCTGCAACAGTTTTGACCGCAACTTCGCCGACCCAAAGAAAAAAGGCTTCAAAACCGAAGTTCTGAAGCCTTTTTGGCTTTGTCTCAGCACAAGGCTGAGACGGCTGGGTTGCAGGGCTTAGTAGCCGCCGCGACCGCCGCCGCCACCGCCGTAACCGCCACCGCCGGAACGATCACCGCCGCCACCACCGTAGCCGCCACCACCACCACCACCGCCGCCGAAGCCACCGCTACGTGGAGGACGTGCCTCCATCGGACGGGCCTCGTTCACAGTGATGCTGCGACCGCCGAGGGACTGGCCGTTCATGCCAGCAATTGCGGCTTGAGCTTCGGCATCGTTGCCCATTTCGACAAAGCCGAAACCTTTGGAGCGACCAGTGTCACGTTCCATCATGACTTTGGCACTGGTGACAGAGCCGTACTGACCGAAAGATTGTTGCAGGTCTTCGTCACGAACCGTGTATGGCAGGTTGCCGACGTAAAGTTTATTGCCCATAGGGATTCCTCAAAAATACATAAAACAAAAGCGATGGAGTCCCGAAAGCACAACAAACCAAAGAAGTACCGCCGTAGCGCGCGAAACTGACCGATCACCTAACTTGTGCGGGTGTATTTGCCACCGACACCCCCCGATTATGCGTTAGGAAACGCCGGAGCACTACATTACTTTCTCCGAAAGAGCAAGAAAAGCGGGCCGAGGCGCGGCTCAAAGGGGCAGATTGCACTTGTTTTGAATGGTTTTGGCAAAAAATCGCTATGATTTTAATAGCTGCTTATCCCCGTCAGTCAAGGGCATCCGATCAATTTTTCTCGAATAACCACCGCAAATCCTAATCACCGCGTTTCGCGGGAAGCTGCCGAATGCCCTTGATCGTCGAAGTGACAAGAAGAGACAGCTGTCTGCTTTTTTGGAGCGCCGCCGCAGGGGTCACCGTGCCAGTCGCGTACAAAAACCGGTCAATGGATTGACGGAAGGTCCCAGCCAGGCGCTGGTGGTTTCCCACAGGGTCGTCACAGCAGAATTGACGAAGGCCGATATGCTGTTTGCGCGCCCGCTGAAACTGGCGGGGGGCGGGATGACGTGCAGGGACCTCGATCCCACGAAATGGCAGCGTCTTTAGCTATGAATTCAATAGCTGAACACGACCATCCAACGTGGGCCAGAGCCCGATTCGGCTCATAAAACTCACAACCCCCGCTGATTCACCCGCTTCGACAACGCCTCGGCGCTCTCCTTGCGCTCGCTGTACCTGTCAACAAGATACGGCGACACGTCGCGCGTGAGCAGTGTGAACTTGACGAGTTCTTCCATCACGTCCACCACACGGTCGTAATAGGCAGAAGGCTTCATGCGCCCGGCGTCGTCGAACTCCAGAAAAGCTTTGGCGACGGAGGACTGGTTGGGAATCGTCAACATGCGCATCCAGCGGCCCAGCACGCGCAACTGGTTGACCGCGTTGAAGGACTGCGAGCCGCCGCTGACTTGCATCAGCGCAAGGGTTTTGCCCTGGGTCGGGCGTACCGCGCCTTGCGTCAAGGGAATCCAGTCGATCTGCGACTTCATGATGCCGGTCATGGCGCCGTGGCGCTCGGGCGATGTCCAGACCATGCCTTCGGCCCACTGCGCCAGTTGCCGCAGCCCCTGCACCTTGGGGTGGCTGTCGGGTGCGTCGTCGGGCAGCGGCAGGCCGCGCGGGTCAAAGGTTTTTGTTTCAGCTCCCATGGCCTGCAGCAGCCGTGCGGCTTCTTCGCTGAGCAGGCGGCTGTAAGAGCGCTCGCGCACCGAGCCGTAGAGCAGCAAAATGCGCGGCGCATGGGCCGATGGCCGGAAGGCCTGCAGCGCGCTGGCCGTGGGCAGCGCGAACAAAGCCTTGTCGAGGTTGGGGAGGTCTTCAAGCGCCGGCAACACGTTCACCTTTGTCATTGATGACCTGCTCGCCGTCTTCCTTCGTGAAAGCGCCCTGCTGCTGCGCCGGCAGGATGTCGAGCACGGCTTCGGACGGCCGGCACAGCCGGGTGCCCAGCGGCGTCACAACGATGGGGCGGTTCATCAGGATGGGGTGGGCCAGCATGGCGTCTATCAACTGCTGGTCGCTGAGCGCCGGGTCGTCCAGCTTCAGCTCGGCATACGGCGTGCCTTTGTGCCGAATCACGTCACGCACCGGCATGCCCATGGCCGCAATCAATTGCACCAGCGTCTCGCGGCTGGGCGGTGTTTTGAGGTACTCGATGACTTCTGGCTCAGCGCCGCTGTTGCGTATCAGCGCCAGGGTGTTGCGCGAGGTGCCGCACTGCGGGTTGTGGTAAATCGTGATGTCGGCCATCGGTTTTTTTTCTGCAATTGCCTTGTTTCAATAATTCAATTATATTTGAATCATGGAAACAACTCTGATAGATGAAGCCGCCGCCGTCAAAGCACTGGCTGCCCTGGCGCAAGCCCAGCGCCTGCGCACTTTCCGCGCGCTGGTGGTGGCCGGGCCAGCCGGGTTGACGCCGGGCGCGATTGCCGAGAAGCTGGAAGTCGCGCCCAGCGCCTTGTCTTTTCATCTGAAAGAACTGGCGCATTCGGGCCTGGTCAGCAGCGAGCCGCGTGGCCGCAACCTGATTTACCGCGCCAACTTTGAACAGATGACGGCCCTGCTGGGCTACCTGACCGAGCACTGCTGTCAGGGCGAAGCCTGCGGCGTGACCTGCTGAGCCAGCTACTGACCATGAACCTTGCCGAAACCCTGAACCTGGGCTGCCTGTGCCGCACCCTGAGCCCGGAGCGCTTGCGCAAGCAGCTTGAAACCGACCCTTGCCTGCAAGGCATGCTGGACGGGCTGGCCACCACCCACCCGCACCTGTTTTCTGAAACCGCTGTGTTTGTGGACCCTGGCATGCGCGCCACATTGGGCCAGGCCATTACAGCCATCGAGCGCGTGGTCGCCCTGCCCGCCTACCAGCAACTGGCGCTGGCCCATGCCCCGGAAACCGCCCAGCACAACTTTGGCCCTGCGGGCGTTTTCATGGGTTACGACTTTCACCTGGGTGAAGACGGTCCGATGCTGATCGAGATCAACACCAACGCAGGCGGCGCGCTGCTGAATGCCGCACTGGCGCGTGCCCACCGTGAGTGCTGTGAGCCGATGCAGGGCCTGATGGATGCGTCCAGCGACCTGACGCAGATCAACCAGACTTTTGTAGACATGTTCCGCGCCGAGTGGCAGGCCCAGCGCGGCACGCAGCCGCTGCGCAGTGTGCTGATTACCGACGATGCGCCGGAAGCGCAATACCTGGCGCCTGAATTTGCATTGGCGCGGCAGTTGTTCATCGCGCACGGCATCACAGCTGCCGTGGGCGATGCGCGCGAGCTGTTATGGAAAAACGGCGCCCTCTGGCACCCGGCCTTGCCGGGTGGGGCGATCGACCTGGTTTACAACCGCCTGACCGACTTCAGCCTGTCCGAGCCCTCACACGCCGCCTTGCGCGCGGCCTATGTGGCCGGCGCGGCGGTGCTCACGCCGCACCCGCGCGCGCATGCGCTGTTTGCAGACAAACGCAACCTGATCACGCTGGGTGACGACGCGCTGTTGGCCGCATGGGGCGTATCTGCTGAAGACCGGCGCCTGCTGCAAGCGGTGGTTCCGCCCACCGAACTGGTCACCGCAGAACATGCCGATGCGCTGTGGGCTCGGCGGCGGCAACTGTTTTTCAAACCGGTGGCGGGTTACGGCGCCAAGGCCGCCTACCGGGGCGACAAACTCACCAAAAGCGTCTGGGCCCACATCACGGCAGGCGGCTTCATCGCCCAGGCGCTGGTGCCGCCCAGCGAAAGGCTGGTCGATGTGGATGGCGTGGCGACGCGCCTGAAGCTGGACATACGCGCCTACACCTACCGTGGCCAGGTGCAGTTGCTGGCCGCCCGCACTTACACCGGCCAGACCACCAACTTCCGCACGGCGGGCGGCGGCTTTTCGCCGGTGGTGGTGCTGCCCCTGCTACCCGTTTCATCACACCCTCAAACCATCGCCCCGGAGAACCTTCATGGCTGAGCGTCCCCTCAACGTCCTGTTTCTGTGCACCCACAATTCCGCCCGCAGCGTCCTGGCGGAAGCCACGCTGAACCACATCGGTCGGGGGCGCTTCCAGGCTTTTTCGGCTGGCAGCAGCCCGCGCGAGAATCAGCAGCCGAACCCGCTGGCCCTGAAGGTGCTGGCCAACGCCGGCATCTCGACAGAAGGCCTGCGCAGCAAAAGCTGGGACGAGTTTGGCAAGGCGGACTCCCCTGTCATGGATTTAGTCATCACTGTGTGCGACAACGCCGCTGGCGAGGTCTGCCCTTACTGGCCCGGCCAGCCGGCCACGGCCCACTGGGGTTATGCCGATCCGTCCGAGGCACCAGGGGATGAAGCGCAGAAGCTGGAGGCCTTTCGCCAGACCCTGCTGACGATACGCCGTCGGCTGGACCTCTTGACCAATCTACCACCTGACAAGCTGGAGCGGGCCATGGTGCAGCAAGCCGCGCGCGACCTGTCACGTTCATGAGCGGCCCCACGCCTGCTGCCGTCCCGCCGCCCCGCCTGACGCACCGCCTCTTGGCCGAGTTCCTGGGCACGGCCGCCCTGCTGTGCGCCGTGATTGGCTCGGGCATCATGGCCGAGCGCCTGGCGGGCGGCAACAGCGCCATCACCCTGTTGGCCAACACGCTGGCCACCGTGTTTACGCTGTATGTGCTGATCGAAACCCTGGGCCCGGTCAGCGGCGCTCACTTCAACCCGCTGGTGACCCTGGTTGTGTGGTCAAAAATGCCTGTAGCCCATAACAGGCGGTCGCAAGCAGCTCTCTTTTTCATAGCAGCCCAGCTCGCGGGCGCCGTGGCCGGGGCCTGGCTGGCGCATGCCATGTTCGACATGAGCGTGTTGCAGTTCAGCAGCAAGCTACGCAGCGGCTGGGGCCAGTGGCTGGCCGAAGCGGTGGCCACCGCCGGGCTGATTCTGGTGATTCTTCGCGCGCCGCCCGGCAAGGCAGCGGCGCTGGTGGCCTGCTACATTGGCGCCGCTTACTGGTTCACCGCCAGCACCTCGTTTGCCAACCCGGCCGCCGTGCTGGGCCGCATGTTGTCGGACAGTTTTGCCGGCATTGCGCCCGCCAGCGCGGCCGGTTTTATGATCGCTGAAGCCGTCGGCGCGGTCGTCGGCGTGTTGCTGAGCCGTGCGCTAGGGCCGACGTCCGCCGAAACCGCGAGCTAGCAAACCTTACCCCTCGTTTCCCACGGGCATCATCGTCGGCCCTGGCCTGCCCATGATGCAACACCGCAGCCTCACCGTGACCAGCCTGGGCATCGCCCAGACGCTGGCTTGGGCGTCGAGCTACTACCTGCCAGCGATGCTGGCGACCTCAATGGCGCGTGATCTGGGCATCAGAACGCCGACGGTGTTTCTCGGTTTCTCACTCGCACTGGTGGTGTCCGCCTTGCTGGGGCCGCTGGCCGGCAAACTGATTGACCGCCACGGCGGCCGGCCGGTGCTGGCCGCCAACAGCTTTGTATTTGCTGCTGGGCTGGCCGGGCTGGCTGTGGCACAGGGACCGGTCGGCATGATGCTCGCCTGGGCCGTGCTCGGTGTGGCCATGGCCGCTGGCCTTTATGAAGCAGCCTTTGCGGCGCTGGTCCATTTGTACGGAAAGGACGCGCGTGGCGCGATCACCGGCATCACGTTGCTGGCCGGGTTTGCCAGCACTGTGGGCTGGCCGCTGACGGCCTGGCTGGAACTCGAATGGGGCTGGCGCACCGCCTGTTGGGTCTGGGCCGGCCTGCATCTGGGGGTGGCGTTGCCGCTGAATCTGCTGCTGCCCGCTTCACCAGCCGCAGGCGCAGCGCCGCTTGAAGAAGCGCAAGCGGCGCAAGCCTCCTCCGAACCAGTCAGCGCCCAGAACGCTAGCCGCACAGCGGTGCTGCTGGCTTTTGTGTTTGCCGTGACCTGGTTCATCAGCACCGCGATGGCAGCGCACCTGCCGCGCCTGCTGCAAATCCAGGGCGTGCCGCTGGCCACCGCGCTGATTTTTGCCGGGCTGGTCGGACCGGCGCAGGTGGCCGGCCGCCTGCTTGAATACGGGCTGCTGCGCAACATCCACCCGCTGGTCTCGGCCCGCGTCGCGGGTGCCATGCACAGCGTGGGCGCGCTGGTCTTTCTGGCGGTCGGTGTGCCGGCCGGCGCGGTATTCACCGTGTTGCACGGCGCCGGCAACGGTGTGCTGACGATTGCCAAAGGCACCTTGCCACTGGTGCTGTTCGGCGTGAAGGAATATGGCGCGCGCCAGGGCCTGCTGATGGTGCCGGCACGTTTTGCGCAGGCGCTGTCGCCCTGGCTGTTCGGCCTGGCGCTGGACCGTTTCGGCGGCGCAGCCCTGTGGTTTTCAGCGGCGCTGGGCGCGCTGGCGTTTGCGGCGCTGATGGCGCTGCGTGACAAGGCGGCAGTCAGCCCCTGACCTGACCTGACCTGATCAGCCCAGCCACTTCTGCAAAAACTGCGCCCGGCCCAGGGCCGGATCAAGCTGGTAGCCGGCAAAACCGATGCGTTCATACAGCCTGATCGCCGGCGCATTGCCCTGCAGCACTTCCAGCGTGAGTTTGCAGGCGTCGCGTTCGCGCGCGACGGCCTCGACCTCGGCCAGCATCTTTTCGCCAACGCGCTGGCCGCGGTGGCTGGCCAGCACCACCACGTCGTGCACATTGACCAGCGGGCGGCAGGCAAAGGTGGAGAAGCCCTCGATGCAGTTGACCAACCCAACCGGCTGCGCGCCGTCGAACGCCAGCACACTGAAGGCCTGGGGCCGCGCGGCGAGCGCCTGCACCAGGTGGGTTTTGGCAAAGTCACTGAGCGGCTGGCCACCGCCAGCCGGGTCGCGCGCATAGGCGTCCAGCAAATGCACCAGGGCTTCCGCGTGGCTGCTCTGGTGGTAGTCGGCGCGGCAGATGTGCAGCGCGGGCGCAGCGGGCTGGGTCACGGTGGCTCCTGTCAGGGTGAAGAGAGAAGCTGCAATTTTACGAGGCACCCCAGCCGCATGCCGTCGCCTGTGCATCAAATCGGCCCTCAGCCCATACTCAACGGGCAAATGCAGCTATCAACTTCATAGCAAACTCTGCTTCGATCCTGTGGCTGCGTCACTCGTCCGTCCTGCAGTCGCCTCTTTACCGGAGGTTTACCCTGCCCTGTCGGCCGTTACACCTGTCGCTGAAAGCTTGCAGTGATAATTCCTGACAGGGATCGCAACACCTGAGGGCGGCAAGCCACCGGCCCGAAGCGACATCCCTGGCGACAACAAAAAAATGCTGCTGAGCAGCGGCACCAAGGATAGCTGATGGATCCAGAATTTGACGCGCCGCCCGCCGGCACCCCCAGCTCGCCCCGCCAACGCATGAATCGTCGCGCCAGGCTGATCGGCAGCCTGATCGCGGTGTTGGCCCTGGCCGGCATGGGCTGGTTGGCCTGGCATTTCACCCGACCTGCCACAGAATCCAGCGCCGGCCTGGGCGGTGTGCGGCGCGGCCCGCCAGCCACCACGGTGGGTGTGGCCACTGCCGAGCAAACCGGTATCCCCATCTTGCTGGACGCGCTGGGCACCGTCACGCCGCAGGCCACGGTACGGGTCAAGCCGCAGGTATCCGGCGTTATGCAGAAGGTCTTGTTCAAGGAAGGCCAGATGGTCAAGGCTGGCGAGCTGCTGGCCACCATCGATCCGCGCCAGTTCGAGCTTGCGCTGCAGCAGGCCAGCGGCCAACGCCAGCGCGATGAGGCGCAGCTTGACAGCGCCCGCGTCACGCTACAGCGCTTCCAGACCCTGCTGGGTCAGGACTCGATTTCCCGCCAGGAAGTCGACTCCCAGGCCACGCTGGTCAAGCAGCTAGAAGGCACGGTGGTGATCAACCGGGCCAACGAAGGCTCGGCGCGGCTGAACCTGGGCTATACCCGTGTGGTTGCGCCCGTGACCGGCCGCGTCGGCCTGCGCGCGGTGGACATCGGCAATGTGGTCAGCCCCAGCGATACCAACGGCATTGCGCTGATCACCCAGGTCACACCGATTGACGTGGTGTTTGCGATCCCGCAGGACCAGATCGGCGAGCTGCAGCAAACCGCCGCCTCGGGCGCACAGATGAAAGTCACGGCGCTGGACCGCACCCGGAGCGCCGTGCTGGACACCGGCGTGTTCGCCTCGCTGGACAACCAGGTCGACACCACCACCGGCACCGTCAAGGCCAAGGCGCGTTTTGCCAACAGCAAGCTCACGCTGTTCCCCAGCCAGTTCGTCAACGTACAGGTGCAGGTGCGGGTGATTGAAAACGCGGTCGTGGTGCCGGTGACGGCGCTGCGCCTGGGCGCCAGCGGCGACTATGTGTATGTGCTCAACGGCGCCGAACGCACTGTCAGCCTGCGGCTGGTCAAGCGCGGGCCGGCCACTGTGGACAAGGTCGTCATCGCCTCGGGCCTGAAAGCCGGCGAACGCGTGATCACCGAGGGCGCTGACCGGCTCAAGGACGGCGCGCGTGTGGTGCTGCCGGGCGATGCACCGGGCGCGGGCGCAGGCCGCCAGGGCCGTCGTCCGCAGGGCGCGGCCTCGGCACCGCGCGGCAGTGATGCCGGTGCGCCGGCGCCGCAAGGCGCGGCATCGGCAACGCCCTCCTCCACGGCTGCGGTCACTGCGCCTGCTTCACCATCAAACACCGCAACCGCTTCGGCCAACGCCGCCGGGCCCACGCCCGAGGAGCGTCAGCGTTTCCTCAACCAGGTCAAGGACGACCCGGTGGACTTGGCGCGTCGCAAGTCGCTGCTGGCCAAAATCGACCAGGGTGACGCTGCAGCGCTGGAGCGCTGGCAGAAGATCGTGGAGCGGCGGCGGGCGGGCGGCCAGGCGCCGGCGCAATGACGGGTCACAGGCACCCTGCATGAGCCCGTCCAGTCCCTTTATCCTGCGCCCGGTCGCCACCTCGCTGCTGATGGTGGCCATCGTGCTGGCCGGTCTGGTCGGCTTCAAGTTTTTGCCGCTCTCGGCCCTGCCGCAGGTGGACTACCCGACCATCCAGGTGCAGACGCTTTACCCCGGCGCCAGCCCGGAGGTCATGGCTCAAACCGTGACCGCGCCGCTGGAGCGGCAGTTGGGCCAGATGGCAGGCTTGCAGCGCATGAGCTCAACCAGCGCAGCCGGTGTGTCGATCATCACGCTGCAATTTGGCCTGGGCCTGGCGCTTGATGTGGCCGAGCAGCAGGTGCAGGCCGCCATTAACGCTGGTGGTTCGTTGCTGCCGGCCGACTTGCCGGCACCGCCGGTGTATGCCAAGGTGAATCCGGCCGACGCGCCAGTACTCACGCTGGCCATCACCTCCGACAGCCTGCCGCTGACCGAGGTGCAGAACATCGTCAACACCCGGCTTGCACTGAAGATCAGCCAGGTTGGCGGCGTCGGCCTGGTGTCGCTCAGCGGCGGCCAGCGGCCGGCGGTGCGCATCCAGGCCGACACGCGCGCGCTGGCTTCGTACGGGCTCGGGCTGGACTCGCTGCGCATCGCCATCAGCGCTGCCAACGCGAATGCCGCCAAGGGCAGCATCGACGGGCCGACGCGCTCCTACACCATCAATTCCAACGACCAGTTGCTGGCGGCCAGCGACTACCAGAACCTGATCATCGCTTTTCGCAACGGCGCCGCCGTGCGGGTCAAGGACGTGGCGCAGGTTGTGGACAGCGCCGAGAACATCAAGCTGGGTGCCTGGTCAGGCCTGAAACCAGCGATCATTTTGAACGTGCAGCGCCAGCCCGGCGCCAACGTGATTGCCACGGTGGACGCCATCAAGGCGCGCCTGCCCGAGCTGCAGGCGGGCCTGCCAACCGCCATGCAGGTCGACATCCTGAGCGACCGCACCACCGGCATACGCGCCTCGGTGCTGCATGTGGAGATCGAGCTGCTGCTGGCCGTGGTGATGGTGGTGCTGGTGATTTTTGCCTTCCTGCGCAACATCCGCGCCACCGTGATTGCCAGCCTGGCCGTGCCGATTTCGCTGATCGGCACTTGTGGCGCCATGTATTTGCTGGGCTACAGCCTGAACAACCTGAGCCTGATGGCGCTGACGATCGCCACCGGCTTCGTAGTGGATGACGCGATTGTGATGATAGAAAACATCTCGCGCTACATCGAAAAAGGCGAGGCGCCCATGGCGGCAGCGCTCAAGGGCGCGCAGCAGATCGGCTTCACCATCATCTCGTTGACGGTCTCGTTGATCGCGGTGCTGATCCCGCTGCTTTTCATGGGTGACGTGGTCGGGCGGCTGTTCCGCGAGTTTGCGGTCACGCTGGCCATCACGATTTTGATCTCGGCCGTGGTGTCGCTCACGCTGGTGCCCATGATGTCCGCGCGATGGTTAAAAAGAGCCCCCACGCTCCCCGCTTCGCGAGCCTTCGGCAGTTCGCTGCCCCTTGCACAAGGAAAAGGGGCGCTGCGCCTGCGGGCCGGCGAAGCCGGACCCGCGGCCCTGGCTGGTGAAGACAAGGCTACCGACCGCCTCAGCGCGCGGTTGGAACAATTTTTTGACAACGTGATCACGCGTTACGACCAGTCGCTGACCTGGGTGATGCGGCACCAGGGCGCAACCTTGCTGGTGGCGCTGGCCACGCTGGTGCTGACCGTGCTGCTGTATGTGCTGATTCCCAAGGGTTTGTTTCCGACGCAGGACACCGGCCAGTTGCAGGCCCGGATAGAAACCGCGCAGTCGCTGTCGTATGCACGCATGGCCGAGCTACAGCAGGCGACCGCCCGTGCCATTCTGGAAGACCCGGATGTCGCCACCTTGAGCTCTTTTATCGGGGTGGACGCCGCCAACAACACCATGCTGCACACCGGCCGCATGTTGATCAACCTCACCAGCCGCCGCAGCAGCTCGCAGCAGGAAACCATGGACCGGCTGCAGCGCCGCGCGGCCACGGTGGCGGGTGTCACCATGTACCTGCAGCCGACGCAGGATTTGACGATTGATGCCGAGACCGGACCGACCCAGTTCCGCGTGTCCATCGAAGGATCGGACACCGGCACCGTGTCGCTGTGGGCCAACAAACTGGCGCAGCGCATGCAGGAAATGCCCGCGCTGCGCAACATCTCGTCGGACGCCGGCGCCCAGGGCAGCTCGGCCTACATCTTGGTGGACCGCGACACCGCCTCGCGTGTCGGCGTCACGACGTCCTCCATCGACGACGCGCTGTACAGCGCCTTCGGCCAGCGCATTGTCTCGACAATTTTTACCGAGACCAACCAGTACCGCGTGATCCTGGAAGCCATGCCGGACCAGCTCACCACGCCGGCCTCGCTGGGCAACCTGCCGCTGCGCACCGGCTCGGGCACCACCACGCCGCTGGCCAGCATCGCCAGCATCATCGAGCAGCCGGCGCCGCTGCAGATCACGCGGGTGGCGCAGTACCCGGCGACCACGCTGGGCTTCGACACCGTGCCCGGCGCGTCGCTCGGCAAGGCGGTGGGCCAGGTCAAGCAGGCGGCCAAGGACATTGCCATGCCGGCCAGCGTGACCATGACCTTTCTCGGCGCAGCGGGCGCCTACCAGTCCTCGCTGTCCAGCCAGCTCTGGCTGATCCTGGCGGCGGTGATCTGTGTCTACATCGTGCTGGGCGTGTTGTATGAAAGTTATATCCACCCGCTGACGATTCTTTCGACCTTGCCCTCAGCCGGCGTGGGCGCGCTGCTGGCGCTGATGCTCAGCGGCTCAGACCTCGGCGTGATCGGCATCATCGGCATCATCTTGCTGATCGGCATCGTGAAGAAAAATGCGATCATGATGATCGACTTCGCCATAGCCGCCGAGCGCAACGAAGGCAAGTCGCCGCAGGAGGCGATCCACCAGGCCGCGCTGCTGCGCTTTCGGCCCATACTGATGACCACGCTGGCTGCGCTGTTTGCGGCGGTGCCGTTGATGCTGGGCTGGGGCGAAGGCGCCGAGTTGCGCCGCCCGCTGGGCCTGTCCATCTTCGGCGGACTGATCGTCAGCCAGGTGCTCACGCTGTTCACCACGCCGGTGATTTATCTGGCGTTTGACCGGATGGGACAGAGGTTTCGGCGTAAGGGTTCTGTGTGAACGCCTTCCCCCTGCAGCTCGTCATCCCGGACCCCGGATCAAAGCCTGCCCCGGACTGGATCCGGGGTCCGGGGCAGGCTTTGATCCGGGATCGGTGCTCGATGACTCTAGCTGCGTGGTCTGCCAGCAAGCCGGGTCTCGCCCCGGCGGGCGAGGCACTTTTCTTTGCTTACTTTCTTTTGGCGAAGCAAAAGAAAGTGAGTAGCCGCCGGGCTACCCCCGGCTTGTCGGCAAACCACAAAATCAGGATCAAAGAGAATGCCCAACCCGCAGCGGCAAAGGCAAAGAGATGAACCTCTCCGAACCCTTCGTCCGCCGCCCGGTAGCCACGGTGCTACTGACCATAGGCCTGGCCCTCGCCGGCATCGGGGCTTTGTTGGTGCTGCCGGTCTCGCCGCTGCCGCAGGTCGATTTCCCGGTGATCTCGGTCAGCGCCTCGTTGCCCGGCGCGAGCCCGTCCACCATGGCCAGCAGCGTGGCCACGCCGCTGGAGCGGCGCCTCGGCACGATTGCGGGCGTCAACGAAATGACGTCCAACAGCAGCAATGGCTCGACCCGCATCAGCCTGCAGTTCGACCTGAACCGCAAGATCGACGCGGCGGCGCGCGAGGTTCAGGCCGCCATCAATGCCTCGCGCGCCGACCTGCCGGCCACCCTGCGCAGCAACCCGACCTACCGCAAGGCGAATCCGGCGGCCTCTCCCATCATCATCCTCGCGCTGACCTCCACGACCCGTTCGCCGGGCCAGATTTATGACGAGGTCTCCAACCTGGTGCAGCAGAAAATCGCCCAGGTGCCGGGCGTCGGCGATGTCGAACTCGGCGGCGGCTCCTTGCCGGCCGTGCGGGTGGACCTGCTGCCGTTTGCGCTGAACCGCTACGGCGTCAGCGCCGAGGATGTGCGCGCAGCACTGCAGGCCTCCAACGCGAACCGGCCCAAAGGGGCCATCGAAGGCAACGGCCAGCGCCTGCAAATCTATTCGGGCGCCAACACCGCCAGCGGCGGCCGCAAGGCTGCCGACTACCGCGACCTGATCGTAGCCTGGCGCAACAACGCGGCCATCCGCCTCAGCGACGTCGCCGAAGTTGTGGACGGCGTCGAAAACATCAACACCCTGGGCCTGTTCAATGGCGAGCGGGCCGTGATTGTGCTGGTCACGCGCCAGCCCGACGCCAACGTGATCGCCACCGTGGATGGCGTGCGCGCCCTGCTGCCCGAGCTGCAGGCGCAACTACCTCAGGACGTGCTGCTGCAGGTCGCCTCGGACAGAACAAACTCGATACGCGCCTCGCTGCACGAAATCGAGATCACCTTGCTGATCTCGATCGCGCTGGTGGTGCTGGTTGTCAGCGCCTTTTTGCGCAGCGCACGCGCCACCATCATTCCCGCCGTGGCCACCGTGGTGTCACTGCTAGGCACCTTTGGGGTGATGTACGTCCTCGGCTTCAGCCTGAACAACCTGAGCCTGATGGCGCTCACGGTGGCGACCGGTTTTGTGGTGGACGACGCCATCGTGGTGCTGGAAAACACCAGCCGCCACATCGAGGCCGGCATGGACCGCTTCAAGGCTGCGCTGCTGGGTGCGCGCGAGGTCGGCTTCACCGTGCTGTCCATCAGCCTGTCGCTGGTGGCGGTGTTCATCCCGCTGCTGTTCATGGGCGGGCAGACCGGTCGGCTGTTTCGCGAGTTTGCGGTCACGCTGTCGGCAGCGGTGTTGATTTCACTCGTGATCTCGCTGACCACCACACCCATGATGTGCGCCTGGCTGCTCAAGCCGCAGTCGCAGGACAAACCGCCGGGGCGTCTCGCACGCTGGTTCGAAAATGCCTTCAAACGGGTGCACCGCAGCTACGAATACAGCCTGGACTGGGCGCTGGCCAGCCGCGGCATCGTGATGCTGAGCCTGGTCGCGGTGGTTGCACTCAACGTCTACCTGTTCATCTCAATTCCCAAGGGTTACTTCCCGCAGCAGGACACCGGCCAGATCAGCGGCGGCATACGCGCCGACCGCAGCATCTCCTTCCAGGCCATGCAGACCAAGCTCAAGGCCATCGTCGACATCATCCGCGCCGACCCGGCCGTTGACACCGTGGTCGGCTTCACCGGCGGCTCGCGGACCGGCGGCGGTTTCATGTTCATCAACCTCAAGCCAGTGGGGCAGCGCAGCGACAAAGGTCAGGCGGTGATCGCGCGGCTGCGGCCGCAACTGGCGCAGATCACCGGCATCAGCATCTTCCTCAACCCGGTGCAGGACCTGCGCGGCGGTGGGCGCTCCAGCAACTCGACCTACCAGTACACCCTCAAGAGCGACAGCAGCGCCGAACTCAAGCTCTGGGCCACGCGGCTGGCTGAGCAGATGAAGCTGCAGCCCGAGCTGACCGATGTCGACACCGACCAGCAGGAAAACGGTGTCGAAACCATGGTCACGGTGGACAAGGACAGCGCGGCGCGGCTGGGCATCAGCTCGCGCGACGTGGACAACGCGCTGTACAACAGCTTCGGTCAGCGCCAGGTCGCCACGATTTACGCCGACCTGAACCAGTACAAGGTCATCATGGGCGTGGCGCCGCGCTACATCCAGAGCCCGGAGTCGCTCAAGGACATTTATGTGCCGGCCCGAGGCGGCAGCGGTAGCACGCTGGCCAGCGCCGCGCCGGGCGCCGTCACCACCGTGGTGAATCCGGCGCTGCGCGACCCGTCCTCGGGCCAGGCCCTGAGTTCGTCACTGACCACCATGGTGCCGCTGTCGGCGATAGCAAGCTTCAGCGAAAATTCCACCGCTGCATCGATCAGCCACGAAGATGGTGAACTCTCGACCACGGTTTCCTTCAACCTGGCCGAAGGCGTTCCGCTCAGCGAGGCGCAGGACGCGGTCAAGCTGGCCGAGGCCCAGATCCGACTGCCCAACAACGTGCGCGGCAGTTTTGCCGGCACCGCGCTGAGTGCGCAGCAGTCGCAGCAGGAGCAGCCGCTGCTGATCCTGGCGGCGCTGATCGTGATCTATATCGTGCTGGGCATTCTTTACGAAAGCCTGATCCACCCGATCACGGTATTGTCCACCCTGCCCTCAGCCGGCGTCGGCGCGGTGCTGGCGCTACTGATGTTCAAGATGGAGTTTTCCATCATCGCGCTGATCGGCGTATTTTTGCTGATCGGCATCGTCAAGACAAATGCGATCCTGATCATCGACTTCGCGATCGAGGCCGAGCGCTCACGCGGAATGTCCGCCGTCGACGCCGTGCGCGAGGCCTGCCTGCTGCGTTTCCGGCCCATCCTGATGACCACGCTGGCCGCGCTGCTCGGTGCCTTGCCGCTGGCCATCGGTTTCGGCGAAGGCGCAGAGCTGCGCCGGCCGCTGGGCATCTCCATCATCGGCGGGCTGATCGCCAGCCAGTTGCTCACCCTGCTGACCACGCCGGTGGTGTATGTGCTGATGGACAAGCTGCGCCGCCGCGGCACGTCCGAGCACCAGTTCAGCCGCCACCCCGATGACTCCAGCGCGCCGCCCCCGCACGCGCCGCTGCAACTGCAATGACCGCCATGACCACATACCTGCCCCTGCGCTTCCAGCGCCACCTGCTTGCCCCCCTGGCCCTGGCCCTGCTGGCCGCCGGTTGCGCCGTTGGCCCCCACTATCAGCGGCCGGCCACCGCCGAAGTCAGCGCTTTCAAGGAAGCCGGCAACTGGGTCAGCGCGGTCCCGGCGGACATGCTGGACCGCGGCCCCTGGTGGCTGCTCTTCGGCGACCCGGTGCTCAACGAACTGGCTTCTCGCGTCGAAGTCTCCAACCAGAATGTCGCCATCGCGGTTGCGGCCTATGCGCAGGCGCGTGCGCTGGTGCGCGAGCAGCGTGCCTCGCTGTTCCCGCTGGTCACGCTCAGCAGCGGCGCCTCGCGCGCCCGCAGCAGCGGCAACACCACCAGCGGCAGCACCGGGCGCGTCGGTAACAACTACCAGCTCAGCATAGGCGGTAGCTGGGAGCCCGATGTCTGGAACCGGCTCGGCCGCGCGGTCGATGGCGCATCGGCCGGCGCACAGGCCAGCGCAGCCGACCTGGCTTCAGCCAAACTGTCAGCCCAAGGCGAGCTCGCCGCCAACTACTTTGCACTGCGCCAGACCGACGCGCAAAAGCTGTTGCTCGAAAGCACCCTGGAGGGTTTCCAGCGCTCTGTCGAGATCACGCAAAACCGCTACACCGCCGGCATTGTCGCCAAAACCGACGTGCTGCAGGCGCAGACCCAGCTGGCCAATGCCCAGGCCGACAACGCCGGGCTGGTGCGCCAGCGCGCCCAGCTTGAACACGCGATTGCCGTGCTGGTCGGCCAGGCACCGGGCAACTTCTCGCTGCCGCCGGTGGCCTGGAAGCCGGCCGTGCCTGACATTCCGGTGGACGTGCCGTCCACCTTGTTGCAACGGCGCCCCGACATCGCCGCAGCCGAACGCCGCGTAGCGTCAGCCAATGAGCAGATCGGCATCGCCCAAAGCGCCTACTACCCGAGCATCTCGCTGAGCGCGTCGGCAGGCACAGGTGCCAGCCGCGTCGCCGACCTGTTTTCTGCACCCAGCCTGCTGTGGTCGCTGGGCCTGTCGGCGGCGCAGGTGTTGTTCGACGCCGGTGCCACCAGCGCGCGCGCGGACGGCGCGCAGGCCGCACACGAGCAGGCGGTGGCGCGTTACCGGCAAACCGTGCTGGTGGCCTTCCAGGATGTCGAAGACCAGCTCGCCGCCACCCGCGTGCTGCAGGTCCAGCAGGAGCTGCGCCGCCAGGCGTCGGAAGCCGCCGACCAGGTTGAGCAGCAGGTGCTCAACCGCTACCGCGCCGGCCAGGTCGGCTTCACCGAAGTGATTGCCGCGCAGGCCACCGCACTGAACGCCCGCCGCGCCTTGGTGCAGGCGATGGCCGACCGCCAGACCACGGCGGTGGCGCTGATCCAGTCGCTCGGTGGCGGCTGGCAGGCTGGGCGACAGCCTTGAACTTGCTCATTTTTTGATAGCTGTTGGCGATTGCTGGACATGGGCTGGAGGCCGATTTGATTCATAAATCAGCGCTGCTTGCCTTGCGCGATGCGCGGCGGGCCAGCGATCATCTTTGACGCGAAGGCCGATGGTCTGCCTGCCTAGTCTTACTGTGTCATAAAATATGCTATTATTTCAATAGCATCAATTCTGACCGGAGGCTTTATGGACGCAGCCAAGGAGTTCAATCGTTACATCTCTCATTTGTCCGAGGGACTCGGGCATGCTGACCGCCACGCG
>NZ_JAUYEY010000049.1 GCF_030689685.1 Polaromonas sp.
GCTGGGACTCATCCATGTTGATCACCATTCTTGGGATGATCAACCCACTCACCAAAAGTCACCTCAAATTACGGCTTCAGGCTCATTCCTGATTGGAAATACAGGCCTCTGCTCAGGCTCATACCACGTTGGAAAAGGCTAGGTGTTGACAAGATCGCGCAATTTGCTCATAATCGTGGGCTTCGCTGTAAAAAGCTGAGAATTCTGCCTAACGGAAGCATTGCAAGTGGTTTGCGATGTGGACGACGGGCCCAAGACTGACTGGCAAGTCTTCCCGCAAGGGAAAAGGCGCCGGTGCAAGTTGGGACTAATTTAAATGATTCAAACGCAATCCAAACTCGATGTTGCTGACAACACGGGTGCCAAATCCGTGATGTGCATCAAGGTACTGGGCGGATCCAAGCGCCGGTACGCCAGCGTTGGTGATGTCATCAAGGTGAGTATCAAAGAAGCCGCTCCGCGTGGCCGCGTCAAAAAAGGCGAGGTTTACAGTGCTGTGGTCGTTCGCACCGCCAAGGGTATCCGCCGCGGTGATGGCTCGCTCGTCAAATTCGATGGCAACGCAGCTGTGTTGCTCAACGCCAAGCTGGAGCCTATCGGCACCCGCATCTTCGGACCGGTCACGCGCGAATTGCGCACCGAAAAGTTCATGAAGATCGTGTCCCTGGCTCCTGAAGTTCTGTAAGGACACGTCATGAACAAGATTCGCAAGGGCGATCAAATCATCGTCATCGCAGGCCGAGACAAAGGCAAACGCGGCAAGATCTCGCTACGCAAGGATGACAGCTATGTGCTGGTTGAGGGTATTAATCTGGTGAAAAAACACACCAAGCCCAACCCCCTCAAGGGCACCACCGGTGGCATCGTTGAAAAAAACATGCCGATTCACCAATCCAATGTCGCGATTTTCAACGCGGCGACGGGTAAGGCGGATCGTGTTGGCATCAAGCTTCTGGATGACGGCAAAAAAATGCGCGTCTTCAAGTCCAGCGGCGAAGAAATTAAGGCTGCATAAAATGGCACGCTTACAACAGCAATTCCGCGAAAAAATCGCACCCGCGCTGATTGAAAAGTTCGGCTACACCTCGCCGATGCAGGTGCCCCGCATCACCAAGATTACGCTCAACATGGGCGTGAGTGAGGCGGTGGCCGACAAGAAGGTGATGGATCACGCAGTCAGTGACATGACCAAAATCGCCGGGCAAAAGCCGGTGGTTACCAAGGCCAAGAAGGCTATCGCCGGTTTCAAAATCCGTGAAGACCTTCCCATTGGCTGCATGGTCACGCTGCGTGGCGTGCAGATGTATGAGTTCCTTGATCGTTTCGTGACGGTGGCTCTGCCCCGCGTCCGCGACTTCCGGGGGATCTCCGGTCGGGCCTTTGATGGCCGTGGCAACTACAACATCGGCGTGAAAGAGCAGATCATTTTCCCTGAGATAGAGTACGACAAGGTTGACGCCTTGCGCGGTCTCAATATCAGCATCACCACCACGGCTAAGACCGACGAAGAGTGCAAGGCGCTCCTCACCGGCTTCCGTTTTCCGTTCAAGAACTGAGGCGGACATGGCAAAACAGGCTTTATTGCAACGTGAACTGAAGCGCGAGAAACTCGCCGCCAAGTTCGCCAAGAAATACGCAGAACTTAAAGCAACGTCCAATGACGCCAAGCGCTCCGGTGAAGAGCGCGCCCTGGCCCGTCTGGAGTTGCAAAAGCTGCCTCGCAATGCGAACCCGACGCGCCAGCGCAACCGCTGTGCCATTACGGGTCGCCCGCGCGGCACATTCCGTCAATTCGGCTTGGCTCGCGCCAAGATTCGTGAGTTGGCTTTTGCTGGTGATATCCCTGGTATCACCAAGGCAAGCTGGTAAGCATAGGAGAACTACAAAATGAGCATGAGTGATCCTATTGCCGACATGTTGACGCGCATCCGCAATGCACAAATGGTTGAAAAAGCCGTTGTGCTGGTGCCGTCTTCAAAAGTCAAAGTCGCTATTGCGCAGGTTTTGAAAGACGAGGGCTACATCGATGGCTTCTCTGTCAAGACCGACGATGGCAAGCCCCAGTTGGAAATCGCCCTGAAGTATTACGCGGGACGTCCGGTGATTGAGCGCATTGAGCGTGTCAGCCGCCCCGGTCTTCGCGTTTACAAAGGCCACGGCGCCATCCCCCAGGTCATGAACGGACTGGGTGTCGCCATTGTCACAACGCCCCAAGGCGTGATGACTGATCGCAAAGCGCGCGCTACCGGTATCGGTGGTGAAGTGCTCTGCTACGTGGCTTAACGGCGACATTGAGGAGTAACTGAAATGTCTCGTGTAGGAAAAATGCCGGTTGTCGTGCCCCAGGGCGTGGACGTGGCGATGAAAGACGACCAGATCAACGTTAAGGGTGCCCTCGGTGCCTTGGGCCTGACGCAAAATGCTTTGGTAACCATCAAAAACGATGCTGGCCGGTTGACTTTTGTGCCGGCCAATGACTCGCGCGAAGCCAATGCCATGAGCGGCACGATGCGTCAGCTCGTGAACAACATGGTGACGGGTGTGACCAAGGGCTTTGAGAAAAAGCTTAGCCTTGTTGGCGTGGGTTACAAGGCCCAGGCGCAGGGTGCCAAGTTGAATCTGACCGTCGGTTATTCGCACCCGGTGGTGATGGATATGCCTGCGGGTATCCAGGTTGCAACGCCTACGCCCACCGAGGTGGTGATCAAGGGTGCGGATCGTCAACGCGTCGGCCAGATTGCCGCCGAAGTTCGCGCGGTTCGTCCCCCCGAGCCTTACAAGGGCAAGGGCATCCGTTATGCGGATGAGAAGATCACGATCAAAGAAACCAAGAAGAAATAAGGAGCTGCACCATGTTGACCAAAAAAGAGCAGCGCCTTCGTCGTTCACGCCAGACCCGTATCCGCATTGCGACGCAAGGTGTTGCCCGTCTGACTGTGAATCGCACCAATTTGCATATTTACGCCAGTGTTATTTCTGGCGACGGCACCAAAATCCTGGCATCTGCCTCGACCGCAGAAGTCGAAGTCCGCAAGGATCTCGGCGCTTCGGGCAAAGGTGCAAACGTTGCTGCTGCGCAGGCCATTGGCAAGCGCATTGCTGAAAAGGCAAAAGCGGCAGGTGTGGAAAAAGTAGCGTTTGACCGCGCTGGCTTTGCGTACCATGGCCGCGTTAAAGCGCTGGCTGATGCGGCTCGCGAAGCTGGCTTGCAGTTCTAAGCAGACTGGAATTAAGTATGGCTAAATTTCAAGCAAAATCACAAAACGACGCTCCAGACGATGGTCTGAAGGAAAAGATGATCGCGGTTAACCGCGTGACCAAAGTTGTAAAAGGCGGCCGAATTCTCGGTTTTGCCGCGTTGACTGTGGTGGGTGATGGCGACGGTCGCGTCGGCATGGGCAAGGGCAAGTCGAAAGAAGTGCCGGCAGCTGTGCAAAAAGCCATGGAAGAAGCCCGTCGCAACATGACCAAGGTTTCGTTAAAGAACGGCACCATTCATCACAACGTTTTTGGCCACCACGGTGCTGCCAACGTCATGATGATGCCGGCTGCCAAAGGTACCGGCATCATTGCCGGTGGCCCGATGCGTGCTGTATTTGAAGTGATGGGCATCACCGACATCGTGGCAAAAAGCCACGGCTCCAGCAACCCTTACAACATGGTGCGCGCAACGATGGACGCGTTGAACAACTCCACCACCGCTTCGGACATCGCGGCCAAGCGTGGCAAATCAGTCGAAGACATCTTCGGCTAAGGCGGTACCAATGACGACAGAGAAAAAACTCACGGTGACCCTGGTTCGCAGCCCGATTGGCACCAAGGAATCCCATCGCGCTACCGTGCGCGGCCTGGGGCTTCGCGGCATCAATAGCAAGAGCGAGCTGCAGGACACGCCCGCGGTGCGCGGCATGATCAACAAGATCAGCTACCTGGTCAAGGTGCTGTAAGCGGAGCTTATGATGGAATTAAATGGAATCAAGCCTGCCGAAGGCGCAAAACATGCCAAACGCCGTGTCGGTCGCGGCATCGGTTCGGGGCTAGGCAAAACAGCCGGTCGCGGCCATAAAGGCCAGAAATCCCGCGCAGGTGGTTATCACAAGGTGGGTTTTGAAGGCGGGCAGATGCCTCTGCAGCGCCGCTTGCCAAAGCGCGGCTTCAAATCGCTACTGCTCAAGTTCAATGCCGAAGTCACACTGACTGCCCTGGAGCAACTCGGCCTGGCCGAAGTCGACTTGCTGACGCTCAAAACGGCGGGCCTCGTGGGTCAGCTCGTGAAGAACGTCAAGGTCATCAAGTCTGGCGCCCTCACGAAGGCAGTCAAACTAAATGGCATAGTCGCGACTGCGGGTGCCAAAACTGTGATCGAAGCCGCTGGCGGCGTGATCGCTTAAAACTTTTACACGGATAACGATCAGTGGCAACCAGCTCTGCACAAATTGCAAAAACCGGCAAGTTCGGTGATCTGCGCAACAGGCTTGTATTTTTACTGCTAGCGCTGGTGGTTTACCGTGTGGGCGCTCATATTCCAGTGCCGGGCATTGATCCCTCCCAATTGCAGCAACTTTTTCAAGGCCAGCAAGGGGGCATATTGAGCTTGTTCAATATGTTTTCCGGTGGCGCCTTGTCGCGGTTCACGGTGTTTGCGCTGGGAATCATGCCGTACATTTCGGCGTCGATCATCATGCAGCTGCTCACTTATGTCGTGCCGACATTCGAGCAGATGAAAAAGGAAGGCGAGGCTGGCCGCAGGAAGATTACCCAGTACACCCGTTACGGGACTCTGGGTCTCGCGCTGTTCCAGTCCATGGGTATTGCGATTGCGCTGGAAAGCTCGCCGGGTCTGGTGCTGGCGCCGGGCTTTGGTTTTAGGATGACTGCGGTAGTAAGTCTGACTGCCGGGACCATGTTCTTGATGTGGCTTGGGGAACAGATTACTGAACGTGGTTTGGGCAATGGGATTTCCATCATCATTTTTGCGGGTATTGCAGCTGGGTTGCCAAGTGCATTGGGCGGGCTGCTTGAATTGGTGCGCACCGGTGCCATGAGCATTCTGGTTGCCATCGTGATTGTGATCGTAGTCGCTCTGGTAACTTATTTTGTGGTGTTTGTGGAGCGGGGTCAGCGGAAGATTCTGGTCAATTACGCCAGGCGACAGGTCGGGAACAAGGTGTATGGCGGGCAGTCTTCCCATCTTCCACTGAAGCTCAACATGGCTGGCGTGATTCCTCCCATTTTCGCGTCCTCGATCATTCTGTTGCCTGCGACTGTTGTCGGCTGGTTCAGTGCTGGTGAGGACATGCGTTGGTTGAAGGATATTGCGGGGACGCTGACGCCGGGCCAGCCAATCTATGTATTGTTGTATGCGAGTGCGATCATATTTTTCTGTTTCTTTTACACCGCGCTCGTCTTCAACAGCCGAGAAACAGCGGACAACCTGAAGAAAAGTGGCGCATTTATTCCTGGCATACGTCCAGGTGATCAGACGGCGCGCTACATTGACAAAATCTTGGTGCGTTTGACGCTGGCCGGTGCCATTTATATTACCTTTGTGTGCCTGTTGCCGGAGTTTTTGATTTTGAAGTACAACGTCCCGTTCTATTTTGGCGGTACTTCCTTACTTATTATTGTAGTTGTGACCATGGATTTCATGGCGCAAGTACAGAACTACATGATGTCGCAACAGTACGAATCTCTGTTGAAGAAAGCAAATTTTAAGACCTCACCTGGTGGTTGATCGATGTCGAAAGATGATGTCATCCAGATGCAGGGGGAGGTCGTGGAGAATCTGCCCAACGCGACATTTCGCGTGAAGCTGGAAAATGGTCATGTCGTTTTGGGTCATATTTCAGGAAAAATGCGCATGCATTACATACGCATTCTTCCTGGTGACAAGGTAACGGTTGAGTTAACGCCCTACGATTTGTCGCGGGCACGCATCGTGTTTCGCGCCAAGTAAGCGCAGTTCAGAAGTCTAGGAGAAATAAATGAGAGTTTCAGCTTCGGTTAAGAAAATTTGCCGCAACTGTAAAATTATCCGTCGCAAGGGCGTTGTACGCGTGATCTGCGCGGACCCACGTCACAAGCAGCGCCAAGGCTGATTTCAAGAGTTTTAGAGGACGCACATGGCTCGTATAGCTGGTATCAATATTCCGCCTCAGCAGCATGCCGAAATCGGCTTGACTGCTATTTTCGGCATCGGCCGCACTCGTGCCCGCAAGATTTGCGAAGCATGTGACATTGCGTATTCCAAGAAGGTCAAAGACCTCTCAGACGGTGATCTTGAGAAAATTCGCGATCAGATCGCGCAATTCACCATTGAAGGTGACCTGCGTCGTGAAACCACGATGAATATCAAGCGCCTGATGGATATCGGTTGCTACCGTGGTTTTCGTCACCGTCGTGGCTTGCCCATGCGCGGTCAGCGCACGCGTACCAACGCACGCACCCGCAAGGGCCCACGCAAGGCCGCCGCGTCCTTGAAGAAATAATTGAGTAAGAGGTAGTTATGGCAAAAGCCCCCAGCAGTAACGCAGCACAACGCGTTCGCAAAAAAGTACGTAAAAATGTTGCCGACGGTGTCGCCCACGTTCATGCGTCCTTTAACAACACCATCATTACAATCACAGATCGTCAGGGCAATGCATTGTCTTGGGCTTCTTCTGGCGGTCAGGGTTTTAAAGGATCGCGCAAATCGACGCCTTTTGCAGCCCAGGTTGCTTCAGAGGTCGCTGGCCGCGCCGCTATTGAACAAGGCATCAAGAATCTTGATGTTGAAATCAAAGGTCCTGGCCCAGGACGCGAATCTTCTGTTAGGGCTCTTGCAGCGCTTGGCATCCGGATCAATTCGATTGCCGACGTGACGCCAGTTCCCCACAACGGTTGCCGTCCTCAGAAGCGTCGCCGTATTTAAGTTGAGTTGTCGGAGCTGGAGGGCATGGCCTCTCCAGGTGCTGAAAACATTTTTATCAAAGCCCACCGCCGTTAGGTTTACGCCGAAGGCTCCTGCAATCTATTGCAGCAGATGACATAAGGAATTCAAGTGGCACGTTATCTCGGCCCCAAGGCCAAACTATCCCGTCGTGAAGGTACAGACTTGTTCCTGAAGAGCGCTCGACGCGCGATCGGTGACAAGGCAAAGTTTGACTCGAAGCCTGGGCAACACGGCCGAACTTCAGGCACGCGCACATCGGATTTTGGCCTCCAGCTACGCGAGAAGCAAAAAGTTAAGCGTATGTATGGCGTTCTTGAAAAACAGTTCCGCCGCTATTTCGAAGAGGCTGATCGTCGCAAGGGCAATACGGGTGCCAACCTGTTGTTCATCCTGGAGTCACGGCTTGACAACGTCGTTTATCGCATGGGCTTTGGTTCCACGCGCGCCGAAGCTCGCCAGCTAGTGTCGCACAAGGCCATTACCGTCAATGGTAGCTCGGTCAATATTCCGTCTTGCATGGTCAAGATGGGTGATGTGATTGCTGTGCGCGACAAGTCCAAGAAGCAAACTCGTGTGACGGAAGCGCTGCAGTTGGCTCTACAGGTCGGTTTGCCGGCATGGGTTGACGTCAGTATTGACAAGGGTGAAGGCATTTTCAAGAAGGTGCCTGATCGCGACGAGTTTGCCGCTGACGTCAACGAGTCGTTGATTGTCGAACTGTATTCACGTTAATTTTCGTTCCTGCGTTTACGGGGCACTGTAATCGCAGGGTCGCTTCACCCGGCCTTATCGGTGTAACGAGCCGAGGGCATTGAGAGGAAGAATGCATGCAAACAAATCTACTTAAACCAAAAACCATCAACGTCGAGCAGCTTGCCGCCAATCGCGCTAAAGTGACCTTGGAGCCGTTTGAGCGCGGCTATGGTCATACGCTTGGTAATGCGCTGCGTCGCGTCTTGCTGTCATCCATGGTTGGACACGCCGCCACGGAAGTCACTATTGCAGGCGTTCTGCACGAATACTCATCCATTGACGGTGTTCAGGAAGATGTTGTCAATATTCTCCTGAACCTCAAGGGCGTAGTCTTCAAGCTTCACAATCGTGATGAGGTTACGCTGAGCTTGCGTAAAGATGGGGAAGGCCCTGTTACTGCCGCTGACATTCAGACGCCACACGACGTAGAAATTATCAATCCTGAACATGTCATCGTTAATTTGTCGCACGGCGGCAAGATCGATATGCAGATCAAGGTTGAAAACGGTCGTGGTTATGTCCCAGGCACCATGCGCCGCTATGGTGACGAGTCGACCAAGTCGATCGGCCGAATTGTCCTTGATGCATCTTTCTCGCCCGTCAAGCGTGTGAGTTATACAGTCGAAAGTGCCCGCGTCGAGCAAAGGACAGACCTGGACAAGCTAGTCCTGGAGATTGAGACAAACGGCGCGGTGACTGCTGAGGATGCGGTTCGTGCATCGGCCAAAATCCTGGTAGAGCAACTTGCAGTATTTGCACAGCTCGAAGGTAACGAACTTGCAGCGTTTGACGCGCCAGTTCAGCGCAGTTCGCAGCAGTTTGATCCTATCTTGCTGCGTCCCGTTGACGAACTGGAACTCACGGTGCGTTCTGCCAACTGTTTGAAGGCAGAAAACATTTACTACATTGGCGATCTGATTCAGCGCACGGAGAACGAGCTTCTCAAAACGCCGAATCTGGGGCGCAAATCGTTGAATGAAATCAAGGAGGTACTGGCATCGCGCGGCCTGACCCTCGGTATGCGTTTGGAAAGCTGGCCACCAGCGGGACTCGATAAGCGTTAATTAAACATAGCCTCTCATTGAGAGGTGCAGTGCACGGGCAGTACCTGATACGGCTGGCCGAAATATAAATGAAAGGAAAGCACCATGCGCCACGGACACGGACTTCGTAAACTTAACCGGACCAGCTCTCACAGGCTGGCCATGCTTCGCAACATGATGAATTCTTTGATTCAACATGAAGTGATCAAAACAACATTACCCAAGGCAAAAGAGCTGCGCCGGGTGGTGGAGCCGATGATCACTTTGGCCAAAGAGCCTACCCTCGCGAACAAGCGACTTGCTTTTGATCGTCTGCGTGATCGGGACATGGTTGTGAAGCTGTTTGCCGAACTCGGCCCTCGCTACAAGGCCCGTCCTGGCGGATATACACGCATTCTGAAAATGGGATTTCGCGTGGGTGACAACGCGCCCATGGCTTTGGTTGAGCTCGTGGATCGGCCAGAAGTAGTTGAAGACAAAAATACCGACACTGCGAAAGCAGAATAGAGTACAATTAAAACTTATCGCGCGGTGGAGCAGCCTGGTAGCTCGTTGGGCTCATAACCCAAAGGTCGTAAGTTCAAATCTTGCCCGCGCAACCAAATGCCTATGTCGGAACTGCCGACAATAAAACGCCCGCTTCCATGTGGGCGTTTTAGTTTTCATTTGGCATTTCTGCTCAAGTTGTGACTTTGTTTTAGTGACCTTGCCCCTGTTGTCCGTACTCCATAGGCTGCCCATTATGCGGGCTTCCTGTTTTGCTGCTAATCCTAAAGCTTTTGGGTTCGATTTATCAATCATCAGCGCTTGCGGTGAGGGCAAGTGGTTTAATATTTGACTGTCACTGGAGTGGTGAAAAAGCAATAAATCGGGATACATGACTTCAAAATATTGTGGCAAGTGCTTGATTAAATTAAAATTAATTACGCCCTAAGGAGGCTTCTAATTTTAGGTTAGCCAATCCTTAAGATCAATAACAATGAGTGATATGAACGTGCCGTTTCAAGCAAGTGCCAAAAGCGAAGCAAGTCATTTGGCTCAAGGCTTGCGAGAGGACTTACTTCATCACGATCCATTGCTTGATTGCTTGGTGGAATTGACCCGCATACATGGTCGACCCAGCACTCGTGCCGCTTTATCTGCTGGCCTTCCGCTACCCAAGTCAGGGTTGCCGCCAACGTTGTTCGCTCGGGCTGCCGCGCGTGCTGGTTTGTCATGCAAAATATTACGGCGACCGCTTGAAAAAATAGATGCGGCCTTGTTGCCGGTGGTCCTTCTTTTGGAGGGCGATGGAGCGTGCCTTTTATTGGGATGGGATGAAAAGGGGGAGGTGGCAAATCTGCTTTTCCCCGAGGCGGGACAAGGCGTGGTGGTTCTTCGGCGCGAAGAGTTGCTTGGCCGGTATGTAGGCATCGCGATATTTTCGCGACCGAATTTCCGGTTCGACCAGCGGACGCCCGAACTTTCTACTACCTCTCAGCGTCACTGGTTCTGGGGCGCTTTTCGCGATCAGATTCCGCTTTACCGGGACATTCTGGCCGCAGCGCTGCTCATAAATTTGTTCGCGCTAGCGGTGCCGCTGTTTTCGATGAATATTTATGACCGCGTAGTACCTAACTTTGCGGTAGAGACCCTTTGGATGCTGGCATTCGGGTTGTTGCTCGTACTTGTGATTGATTACTTCCTTCGCGTTATGCGAGGATACTTTGTGGACTTGGCCGGCTCGCGCATTGATCTCAAGCTTTCTACTCTGATCATGGAGCGGGTACTGGGAATGCGGCTATCAGAGCGGCCTGCCTCTGTCGGTTCGTATGCTGCTACCCTGCGCTCCTTTGAGTCAGTGCGAGACTTCATCGCGTCAGCCACGGTTACTGCGGTTGTGGACCTGCCATTTGGTCTCCTCTTTTTCTTTGTGCTCGGCTGGATTTCCTGGCCTCTTGTGATCCCTCCGCTTATCGGTGTTATTTTGGTGGTTATCTACAGCTACATCGTCCAGCACAAAATGCACGAGCTGTCAGAAACCACGTTCAGAGCCGCTGCGATGCGAAACGCAACTCTCGTGGAGACGCTCACGGCCATGGAGGCCATCAAGGCCCACGGTGCAGAAAGTCAGATGCAATCTAAACTTGAAGACACTGCGTCCTTCTTGGCTCGAGTTAGCGCTCAGCTACGTTTGTTGTCATCATCTGTGATTAATGGTGTTTCAACCCTCCAGCAACTGGTCAATATTACGATAATCGTCGCCGGCGTTTATTTGATTCACGCAGGTATGTTGACCATGGGAGGGCTGGTGGCTGCGACCATGCTGTCAGGACGAGCCATGGCGCCTTTGGGGCAAATTGTCGCGCTGCTGATGCAATATCAGAATGCCAGAACAGCATTGTCCTCGCTTGAGGACACTATGAAAAAACCTGGAGAGCGTTCTGGCGAAACGAATTTTGTTCACCGGCCTGATTTGGCAGGGGAAATTGTATTTGACAATGTGCACTTCAGTTATCCAGGGCGAACGCAGGAGGCATTGCGGGGCGTTTCTTTCAGAATAAAGCCTGGTGAGAATGTGGTCGTGATCGGCCGGGTCGGCTCGGGAAAAACTACCCTGCAAAGGCTGGTGCTCGGACTTTATACCCCGACTGAAGGTGCCATCACTATGGATGGGATTGACCTTAGGCAGCTTGATCCTGCTGACTTGCGCCGTAACGTCGGTTATGTTGAGCAAGACGCCATGCTCTTCTATGGGACCCTGCGCGACAACATCGCTATTGCGGCGCCCTATGCTGATGACGGTGCCATTCTCGCAGCTGCCGAAGTCGGTGGTTTGATTGAATTTGCGAATCGCCACCCTCAGGGCTTTGACATGATCATCGGCGAACGGGGAGAATCGTTGTCGGGGGGGCAGCGCCAAGGGGTAGCTATTGCCAGGGCGGCTTTGCTTGAGCCGCCTGTTCTGTTGCTGGATGAGCCAACGGGGGCCATGGATTTTTCTTCCGAAGCGCAGTTTAAAGAGCGGTTGCGTAGCTATGCAAAGCACAAGACGATGATTGTGGTGACACACCGAAATACGCTACTGGACTTGGCGGATCGGATCATTGTGATTGACGAGGGCCGAATTGTTGCCGATGGACCCTATGAGCAGGTTATCGAGGCGCTGAAGGCAGGGCGCATTGGAAAAGCCTCATGAAGCCTCGCTGGATAACCTGGGCCCGTCCTCTAGTCGCGATTTTGGAGGCAATTAGGCGGACTTTGCAGCCTCGACTGGATCGTACGCTCGCGTCATGGCGCCAAGACGACGGACGGATGGATGCTGGGTTTAGTGGGGACGCGGATCGCGCCATATTGGATCAGGAGCCATTGCGTGCTCGTTTACTTGTCAATAGTCTTGGTATTGTTCTTGTTCTAGCGATTTTGTGGGCAGGGCTGTCAGAAATCGACGAAATTACAAAAGGCGAAGGCAAAGTCATTCCGTCTAAACAGTTGCAGATCATGCAAAGTTTGGATGGGGGTGTGGTTTCTGAGATTCTGGTTCAGGAGGGACAAGTTGTTGAACCTGGACAGATTTTGGTGAATATCGACACCACACGTTTTGATTCTTCCGTTAAGGAAAATCGTGTTCAGTATCTGGCGCTGCTGGCCAGGGCGGCACGGGTGCGGGCCCTTGCTGAGGGCGTGCCTTTTGTACCGCCGCCTGAAGCGGTTGCTGATGCTCCGAAGACGGTTGAAGAGGAGTTGCGGGCTTACGAGGCAAGTACTTCGACATTGAATGCGCAGTTGTCAATTGCACAGCAGCAGCTAGCCCAGCGCCAGCAAGAGCTTGTTGAGATGCGCGCCAAGCGAGAGCAGGCTTCCCGTGCGTACGATTTGACGGCCAAGGAATTGGGATATACACGGCCATTGTTGAAAGATGGGGCGGTATCGGAAGTTGAGCTATTGAGACTAGAGCGTGAAACAGGGCGTTTCTTGGGGGAGCGTGAGATGGCGTCCGCCCAAATATCAAAAACACAATCAGCCATTGTTGAGGCTTCGCGCAAGATTCAAGAAATTACTTTGAACTTCCAAAGTGAGGCGCGTAAAGAATTATCGGAGACGCTGGCAAAACTCAACGTCAGTTCAGCTAGCGGTGTTGGACTTGCTGACAAGGTGGATAAGTCTTCTTTGAGGTCGCCCGTTAGGGGGACGGTGAAGCGTCTTTTGGTCAATACCGTAGGCGGCGTGGTTCAGCCTGGAAGGGACATCATTGAGATTGTGCCTCTCGAAGAGAACTTGCTTTTGGAGGCAAAAGTTTTACCGAAAGACATTGCCTTCTTGCGCCCCGGAGATCGAGCCTTGGTGAAATTTACGGCGTATGACTTCTCCATTTATGGTGGTCTTGAGGCTAAGCTGGAATTCATTGGTGCCGACTCTGTAACTGATGAGCGCGGTAACACCTTCTATACGGTACGTGTCCGCACTGAAAAATCCAAGCTGGGCGAGGGCCTTCCCATAATCCCAGGAATGGTGGCGGAAGTAGATATTATTACTGGGCAAAAATCGATTCTGTCGTATATCCTAAAACCTGTTTTAAAGGCGAAGCAGGCAGCCTTTACCGAGCGCTAGATCGAGACATCAGTGGGAAATCAGGAGTTTGTGCATTTGTTTCTTTGCTCGCATGGCCGCATGCTCCCTCGCTGGAGTGAAGCATTTCAGGAGGGGCGGGCTGGAAAAATACACACAACAAGAGTGGGTGCGAAGTTCGACGTCGTCGATATCATTTGGTTGCGTTTGGAGCCGGAGTTGCCTGTGGCCATGCAAATTGAACGACTGGCACCGAAATTGAGGCTGATTCCCTGCGTGGTATTGAGTGATCGGCCCACTGATGAGGAGGCTCTCGCCGCCTTTGCTGCTGGTGCTAGAGGCTATTGCAACACGCATGCTGCGGCGCAAATGCTAATCCAAATAGCCGCAGTTGTGCTCCAAGGCGGGCTCTGGATTGGCGAGTCACTAATGCAAAGGCTGGTCAGTGCCACCAGCCGACTTCAAGCGCTTTCTTCTACTGCTGCGACAGAAAAGAACGAAACTTGGTCAAAAACTCTGACAGATCGGGAGGAACAGGTCGCCAGAACGCTTGCTGGAGGCGCTAGCAACAAGGAAATCGCAAGGGCGTTGGGTATTACAGATCGAACCGTCAAAGCTCATGTTGGCGCTATCCTTGAAAAACTCCAGGTTCGAGACCGTCTTCAGCTATCACTCATAGTCAATAGGCGTGGCTGAGTGCCGCTCCTAGTACCTCAGTACAGTTTCTCTGACTGGATAACCGAGGTACATTGAAGCCAGTGTGGTAACTCCGTCTGGATTTTCAATGGCTAACGAAACCAAAGTTGTCGGTAATGTGGTCGTGATTGAAGGCGTTGCCTTTGCTCAAAACAAAGAGGGGGTACAGCGCCAACTCCGGTTTGGTGATCCGGTGTTTGAAGGTGAAGTTCTCGTTACGGCCACTGGCGGGCGCGTGGAGCTGGCGTTTGATCAAGGGGGTAAGTTTCTTCTTCGTTCCAAAGAAACAGTCACGCTAGATTCGACGGTGTTCGATAACTTATTGCCCGATGGCAATAGTGGCGCTCTTCTGCCGCAGATTGGAGAGCTCACAAGCATTATCAATGCGATAAGCGAGGGAAGTAGCCTTGACAGGCTTTTGCAGGAAACATCCTCAGGAGTCGGGTCTGCGCCTAGCGTCAGTGGCAACAGCATCCGGCCAGATGATGGTAATAGCTTTGTGCGGCTAATACGGATAGCTGAGGCACTTGCTCCATTGACCTATGAATACACTTCTCTCGAGCGGCATTCCGTTGAGTATTCGCCTACAGGCGGCGGACGTTCTACCAACACCGCTGGCGTTCCTGATATTGGTGATGAGATAGCTGTTGATCGTACGTCGAGAGAAAATTTCCCGGGGTTGACGCCCACATCCACATCCGCGTCTACGTCTACGTCTACGCCCAAGACGACCAACGACGTGCCAGTGGTGGCGGCGGCGGACGTGACCGGCGCGGTGACCGAGCTGGTGACGGCGACGGGCAATTTGACGGATACGGGCACGATCAGCTTTAGCGACGCCGACACGGCCGACACGCACAGCGTGACGGTGGTGGCCAGCGGCACGCCGCTGGGCACGCTGACGGCCAGCGTGGTGGGCGGGGCGATCAGCTGGAGCTACAGCGTTGCGGCCTCTGCGATGGAATACCTTGCCAAGGATGCGACAAAAGTCGAGAGTTACACGCTGACCCTGAGCGATGGCCAGGGCGGCACGGTAGACCGGGTGGTGAACGTGACGATCACCGGGACCAACGACGGCCCGGTGGCCGTGGCCGACAGCGGCATCGCCGTCGAAGCCGGCACCGGCGCTGGCAGCAACGCGACCGGCAACGTCTTGACGAACGACACCGACGTGGACACGGCCGACAGCAAAGCGGTGTCGGCG
>NZ_JAUYEY010000055.1 GCF_030689685.1 Polaromonas sp.
GTGCGGGCGGCAACGTGCAGCTCGATGGCGCTGTCAACAGCACGGGCGGCGCACGCGCCCTGAGCGTGACGGCTGGCACGGGCGATGTGACGCTCAGCGGCGCCATCGGCGCTGCCAGCGCGCTGTCGGCCTTGACGGTCAATGCCAATGCCATGGCGGTCAACAACCATGTGGTCAGGACAGCCTCATTGGCGGCGACGCTGACCGGCGGGACCAGCGCCCTCGTGCTGGGCAATGCGGGTAACCAGATCACCACCCTCAACACCATCACGACACCGGGTGGTTTTACGCTCAACAACGGAAACAACAGCGTCACAGTTGCGGGCAATATCACGACCACCAACAATGCTGTGTTGATTGATGCGGGCACCGGTGGTTACACACAAAACGCCAATATTGATGTTGTGGCAGGGACCGGGGCAATCAGCGTGATTGCCGACACAGTGGCCATCAATACCACCAACACCGGCAACAACGCTTTCAGCACTTCGGGCACGCTGACACTCAAGCCAAAAACTGCCGGGCAGGCCATGTCGCTGGCCGGCGCCGCCGCCTTTGACCTGACGGCGCTGGAGATGGCCCGTTTTGCCACGGGTGTCGCTGGCCCGATCATCATAGGAGATACCGCCAGCACTGGCGTCTTGACGATAGGCGCCCCGGTCAGTCTGGCGGGCAAAACCCTGACACTCAATGCGGGGTCGATGACAGACACTGGCACACAAACCCTCACCGCCACCAATGTCACGCTCAATGCCAATGGCCAGATAGGCACGGGCAGCGCCAACGGCATCGACATTGCGGCAATCAATCTCAGCGTCAACACCACAGGCAATGCCAACGCGTTTGTGCGTACAGGCGCGGTCAATCTGGGTGTGGGCACCGGCGGCTCAAACCTTGGAAGCGGCACGCTTGACCTCACCGCCACCGGAGCGGTTACCCAGACGGCGACGACCGGCAATGTCACGGCCGGAACCCTTCAGGTCAAGACCCTGGTCAATGCCGGTGCCGCAATCACGCTGACCAACAGTGGCAACAACGTGGGCGCAGTCAATGTGCAGTCCAGAAACCTGGCCGATGCTGTCAACGCAGGCGGTGCCATCCAGTACACGGACACCAATGGCTTTGATGTTGCCGCCGTGGCCACTACCGGCAATGCCACCCTCTCGGCCGGCGGCGCGGTGACCCAATCGGGCGCAATCAGCGCATCGGGACTGGCGCTGACTGGCACTGGCGGCAACCACACCTTGCGTCACACCGGCAATGCGGTGACCACGCTGGCGGCCAATACCGGCAGTATTGATTACAGCCAGGCGGGTGCGCTGACCGTAGGCACCGTGGCAGGGGTGGTGGGTGTCACCACAGCCGTTGCCGCCAAAATTGAAACCACCGGCGCTGCGTCGGATCTCACGCTGGCCAATGCCGTGACTTCAAACGGCACGGGCGACGCCATTGTGCTCAAGGCGGGCAGCAGCAACGCGGCCGGAACCAGCACGGGGGGGCAGTTCATCATGGGTATCGGTGGCAGCATCGCCGCGTCGGCGGGCCGCTACTTGGTGTACAGCGGCAACCCGGCCACCACGACGGAAGGCGTGACGGGCTACAACAAGCGCTACAACACGTCATCGAGCTTCACCCCGGGCGGCAGCGCCAACATGTTCCTGTACCGGATTGCGCCCACCTTGACGATCAACACCGACAACGCCACCCGTGTTTATGGTGATGTCAACCCCGCGTTCACGGGCCCAACGACCGGCCTTATTGACGGCGACACGGACGCCAGCGTTGGCGTTTTCCGCAGCACATCGGCAGTGTTCAATACGCCAGTGGCCGCCGGTCCAATAGCCATCACACCAGGCGCCACCAACAATGAAAACTACGCGCTGGTGCTGAACAATGGCCTGCTCACCATTACCCGCCGCGGCATCACCGGTGTGACGGGTATTGTGGCCTTCGACAAGAGAGTTGATGGCAATACCAGCGCCGCCCTCAATTCCGGCGCTGCGGGTTTTTCCAACATGGTCATGGGCGATGCGCTGAATGTAGCCACGGCGACCGGCAATTTTGGCAGCAATGCCGTGGGCAGCAACAAGACCGTCTTCATCTCCGGCATCACCCTGGGGGGTGACTCCTCAGACAATTACACGCTGCTGGACAGCACAGCCAGAACAACAGCCAGCATCAGGGACTTGTCGTCTTTCACGGGGGCCCTGTTTCCCGTGCCGTCGCTTTTGCCAGTGCTGCCCAAGGCCTTTGCCACGTCTGGCCTGACGGTAGCGGCTGCCAACGCCTTGTTGGAGAATGCCCCGACGGCGTCCGGTGGCAGCAGAGCGCAGTTCACGATGTTGCGTGAGCCGGCCGGAGGGGAAGAAGGCAGCGCCTCTGTCACTGTGACCAGCACACAGGATGGATCGGGCAGCGGTTTCCGGTTCTCGCTGCCTGCGGACTTCCTCGGAGGTGGTGGCCCCCTCCAGGCCACCACGTCAACGGGTGGCCCGCTGCCCGAGTGGCTGCGCTTTGATCCGAATAGCCGGTCGTTTGTAGCCAGTGGCGCGCCTACAGGTGCACTGCCGATGCAGATTCGGATCAGCGTCGGGGACCGCGCGGTGGTACTGACTATCTCCGAGGCGCAAGTCGGCGGGCCGTCGCGTGGCGTGCTGGTTGAGCACCGGGACCCCGTGCCAGCCAACAGTCCGGGCTGACCCTGACGCGCGCCTGGGCTGGGCGGTCCAGGGGACTTTGGCACCACCGAACGGGTTGCAAGCTGAGCCTTTATGGCGCAAAATGCGCCATAAAGGAGTCACTCATGTCCACCCCCAGCAACTTCGCATCCGTCAAGCTCCCGCTTAGCCTCGTCGAACAGGCCCGTGAAGCGGCCCAACCGCTGCGCCGATCAGCTGCAGGCCAAATCGAGTACTGGGCCACGCTGGGCCGGGTGGTGGAGCATTCGGGCCTGACGGTTCAAGAGGCGCAGACCGCCATCGAGGGGTATGAAACTGCTGCGCGCAAGGCTCAACAAACGCGCGCCGTCGCAGACCTGACCAGCCGCTTGCTTGCGGCGGAAGTAAGCGGCTCGCTGGCACAACGGGTACGGGAAGTGGTGGAAGAAAACCGCAAACTCGCTAGTTAGCTGCATGCCGGTTTTTCATCTGTTGGCGGGCCCCAATGGCGCGGGCAAGTCCTCTCTTTACAGCGCCTTGGTGCGCGATGGCATTCTCAGCGCCGACCTGGCGTTTGTTAACGCCGATCTTTTCGAGCGCGAGCACCTGCAACACATCGCCGATCCTGAGCAGCGTTCACAAGCCGCCAGAGACTGGGCCGACGCGCAACGCGCGATCAAACTTGCCGGTGACGAGTCGTTCGTCAGCGAAACGGTTTTTTCCCATGAGTCCAAGCTGGCCCTGATCAGCGAGGCGCTTGCGCAAGGGTATGTGGTGGCTCTGTATGTTGTGGCACTGGACGACCCTCAGCGCCTGCTGACGCGGGTGCGGCGCCGGGTGCAGGAGGGCGGGCATTTTGTGCCGCCTGACAAAATTCTCGCGCGTTATCCCCGCACCTTGAGCAATCTGTCCCACGCAGTCGGTCTGGCGACGGTGGCGTATCTGTATGAAGCGCGTGACCTGGAGGACGGCGGACCGTTCATGGTCGCGATGTGCGAGGGAGCCAAGGTGACCACCTTCGCCGACAACCTGCCGCGCTGGGCCCAAACGGTGTTGGGCCAGGCCGACATCCAGACCGACTGATGCCGGTTTAAGCCCGCATCAGCGCCTCAATCTCATCGGCCTTCACCGGCACGTCGCGCGTCAATAGCTCGCAGCCCTTGTCAGTGACCAGCGCGTCATCTTCAATCCGGATGCCGATGTTCCAGAACTCCTTGGGCACACCCTTGGCCGGACGCACGTAGATGCCGGGTTCGATGGTGGTCACCATGCCGGGCCGCAAAATGCGGGACGGCTTGCGCATCACGGTCTGACCCAGCGCATCGCGCTCTTCGCGCGGTTTGCTGCCGGGCTCGGTGTAGTCGCCGCAGTCGTGCACATCCATGCCCATCCAGTGACCGGTGCGGTGCATGTAAAACTGGCGGTAGACGCCCGATTCCAAAACGTCATCGACCTTGCCGTGTTTGTTTTTCGCCAGCAGACCGGTTTCCAGCATGCCTTCGATCAGCACGCGGGTGGCTGCGTTGTGCGGGTCCATAAAGCGTTTGCCGGGTTTGGTCGCCTTGACGGCGGCATCCTGCGCGGCCAGCACGATGTCGTACAGCGTGCGCTGCGCCGGGGTGAACTTGCCGTCAGCCGGAAAGGTGCGGGTAATGTCGCTGGCATACCCGTCAAGCTCGCAGCCCGCGTCAATCAGACACAAATCACCGGCCTTGAGCTCGGCATCGCCGGCGCGGTAATGCAGCACACAGGCGTTGGCACCGGCGGCGACGATGCTGGCGTAGGCCGGGTATTGGGAGCCGTGGCGGCGAAACTCGTGCAGCAGCTCGGCCTCCAGGTGGTACTCGCGCAGCCCGCCTTTCACGCCCGCACGCAGCATGGCCACCGAGGTCTGCATGGCACGCACATGCGCACCGGCAGAGATTTTTCCGGCACGCCGCAAAATCGCGATCTCGCTGGCGTCCTTGATCAGCCGCATCTCGTCCAGCACCCGGCACAGGTCGTGCTGGCTTTGCGGACACTCCGCGCCAAAGCGCACGCGGGCCCGCACCTTGTTGAGCCAGCCGTCCACCTGCGTTTCCAGCCCCTTGTGCGTCGCAAAGGGGAACCACACGGCGTTCTGGTTGGACAGCAAGGCCGGCATTTTTTCTTCAAGCGCGTCAGCACTGAAGGCCGTATCAACCCCCAGCGCAGCGGGTGCGGCTTTCGGGCCCAGCCGGATGCCGTCCCAGATCTCGCGCTCCGATTCTTTGGGCCGGCAAAACAGCGTACTGCGGCCGCTAGCCTCAATCACCAGCCAGGCGCCGGGCTCGCTGAAACCGGTCAGGTAATAAAAATAGCTGTCGTGGCGGTAGGCAAAGTCGCTGTCGCGGTTGCGCGCTGTCTCGGGCGCGGTGGGCAACAGGGCGATGCCGCCACCGGCGGCCTTCAGGGCGCGTGCAACAGCGGCCCGGCGTTTTTCGTAAATGGTCATGGATGAAGCGCCTTCCTTTTTCCTGTCAGCGTGTTGTGTTCAGCTTGGCCAGGCGTTCGGGCGTGCCCACGTCGGTCCATGGGCCTGAATATAGCGCCGCCGTGACCTGCCCGTCCTGCATGGCCTGGCGCAGCAGCGGTGCCAGTGCGGCTTTTTGCCCGGCCGGCGTGTCTCTGAACAGCGCGGGGTGGTACAGGCCGACAGTGCTGTAGGTGAACTGTTCGGTGGCGCGTGACAATGCCAGGCCGTCTTCGCTGATGCCGAAGTCGCCGTTGGGGTTGTGCGGCGGATTCGGCACCAGGTAGATATGGGCCAGCGCGCTGGAGGCGGCAAACCGGTGCGCGTCGGACATCGGAAAGCTGAACTCCGGCATGAACACATCGCCCGCGACCAGCCAGAACGGTGCGTCCTGCAGCAGTGGCAGCGCGGTCGCAATGCCTCCCGCCGTTTCCAGCGCGCCGCCAAACTGCGCGCCTTCGTGCGAGTAATGAATGCGCAAGCCGAAGGCACGGCCATCGCCCAGCGTCGCAGGAAACTGCGCTTCCAGCCAGGCGGTGTTGATCACCACGTCTGTGACGCCGGCGCGCGCCAGGCCTTCGAGGTGCCAGACGATCAGTGCCTTGCCCTGAACCTTTAGCAGGGGTTTGGGGCTGTGGTCGGTCAGCGGGCGCATGCGTTCGCCGCGGCCAGCGGCCAGAATCAGGGCTTGGAGGGTCATGTTGCCGTGGATTATCTCCTTTTATGCATCAAATCGGCCTCTGGCCCATGCGTGACGGGCGCAAGCAGCTATTGAATTCATAGCGTTCGCGAGACACCCGGCGAGTACCAGCGGGCGGTCGGCTGCGGCGCAGCGCATCCCGTAAAATCTGGGGTTTTCCCGTGTTCGCCGGCATTGTTCCATCGCCAGCCGGACGCGGGAGCTGCCCCACGCCTCACCACCCACCTGGACCCCACGCAATGGCTGACAACATCTCATCCCTCATGGCCAATTCGATCCGCGCGCTGGCCATGGATGCCGTGCAACAAGCCAACTCCGGCCACCCGGGCGCGCCCATGGGCATGGCCGACATGGCGGTTGCCCTTTGGGGCCGCCACCTCAAGCACAGCCCGCACAACCCGAACTGGTTCAACCGTGATCGTTTTGTGCTGTCCAACGGCCACGGCTCCATGTTGATTTACGCACTGCTGCACCTGACCGGGTACGCGCTGCCGATGAACGAACTGAAACACTTTCGCCAGCTGCACAGCAAAACGCCAGGCCACCCCGAGGTTGGCTACACCCCCGGTATCGAGACCACCACCGGCCCGCTGGGCCAGGGCATCAGCAACGCCGTCGGCATGGCGCTGGCCGAGAAACTGCTGGCGGCTGAATTCAACCAGCCTGACCACGCTATCGTTGATCACCACACCTATGTCTTCATGGGCGACGGCTGCCTGATGGAAGGCATCAGCCACGAGGCTTGCGCATTGGCCGGCGCCTGGAAGCTCAACAAACTGATTGCGCTGTACGACGACAACGGTATTTCGATCGACGGTCAGGTGACCCCCTGGTTCATCGACAACACGCCGCTGCGTTTTGCCGCCTACGGCTGGAACGTGATTGGCCCGATCGACGGCCACGATGTCGAGGCGGTGGCACGCGCCCTGGTCGATGCCAAAAACAGCGCCGACAAACCCACGCTGATCGTCTGCAAAACCCACATCGGCAAAGGCTCGCCAAACCGCGCCAACACCGCTAAGGCCCACGGCGAGCCGCTGGGCTTTGAGGAAATCAAACTCACGCGCGCAGCACTCGGCTGGACCCATGCCCCCTTTGATATGCCGAAAGAGGCTTACGAGGCCTGGGACGCCAAGGCCAAAGGCCTGGCGCTGGAAGCCGCGTGGGACGCCAGATTTGCCGCCTACAAAGTGGCGCACCCCGAGCTGGCCGCAGAATTTACGCGCCGCATGAAGGGCGATCTGCCGCGTGCGTTTTCGCAGATTGCGGTGGACACCGTGGTCGGCGCGCACACCAAGGCTGAAACCGTCGCCTCGCGCAAGGCCTCGCAGATCGCGCTGGAAGATTTCACCGCCGGCCTGCCCGAAATGCTGGGTGGCTCGGCCGACCTGACCGGCTCGAATCTGACCAACACCAAAAGCACGCCCGCCCTGCGCTTTGACCTGGCCGGCGATGTGGTGATGAACGAAACGCCCGACGGCAGCAAGGTCATCGGCCGCCACATCAACTACGGCGTGCGCGAGTTCGGCATGGCCGCCATCATGAACGGCATCGCGTTGCATGGTGGTTACATCCCCTACGGCGGCACCTTCCTGACCTTCAGCGACTACAGCCGCAACGCCATCCGCATGGCGGCGCTGATGAAGATTCGCGTGGTGCATGTGTTCACGCATGACTCCATCGGCCTCGGCGAAGACGGGCCGACGCACCAGTCGATTGAGCACGCCGCCAGCCTGCGCCTGATTCCCAATCTCGACGTCTGGCGTCCGGGCGACACGGCCGAAACCGCCGTGGCCTGGGCCGTGGCCCTGCAGAACAAAAACAAACCCACAGCCCTGTTGCTAAGCCGCCAGAATCTGCCGTATGCACCCAAGAACGATCTTGGCGAGATCAGCCGCGGCGCTTACGTGCTGTCCGAGCCGATCGAAGTCGGGCTGAATAAAAAGGCACAGGCCGTGATTATTGCCACTGGCTCCGAAGTGCAGCTGGCGCTCAAAGCGCAGGAGCTGCTTGCTTCCAAAAAGATAGCTGTCCGTGTCGTCTCCATGCCCAGCAATACCACCTTTGACAAGCAGGCGACAGCTTATAAATCGTCGGTGCTGCCCGAAGGCATTCCGCGCATCGCGGTCGAGATGGGTTCTACCTCCGGCTGGTGGAAATACGGCTGTGCGGCGGTGGTTGGCATCGATACCTATGGCGAGTCGGCGCCTGCACCGGTGCTGTTCAAACACTTTGGCTTCACGCCAGAGAACGTGGCCGACACCGTTCGCAAGGTATTGAAGAAATAGACAAAGCTGTCATCCCGGGCTTGATCCGGGGTCCGCAATGACAATCCCAGAAATTTCAACTTCCAGGAGTAAAAGCAGATGACGATCAAACTAGGTATCAACGGCTTCGGCCGCATCGGCCGCAACGTCTTGCGCGCAGCCGTGCAGAATTTCAGCGACATCGAGATCGTCGGCATCAACGACCTGCTCGAGCCCGATTACCTCAAATACATGTTGCAGTACGACTCGGTGCATGGCCGCTTCAAGGGCGAGGTCTCGGTCGAGGGCAACACCCTGATCGTCAACGGCAAAAAGATCCGCCTGACGCAAGAGCGCGACCCCGCCGCCCTGAAGTGGAATGAGATTGGCGCCGACATCGTGCTGGAGGCCACCGGCCTTTTCCTCGACAAAGCCTCTGGCGAAAAACACCTGGCCGCTGGTGCCAAAAAAGTCATCTTCTCGGCCCCGTCCAAAGACGACACCCCGATGTTTGTCTATGGCGTCAACCACAAGACCTACGCCGGCCAAGCCATCATCTCCAACGCCAGCTGCACCACCAACTGCCTCGCCCCGATTGCCAAGGTGCTCAACGACAAGTGGGGCATCAAGCGCGGCCTGATGACCACGGTGCACGCCGCCACTGCCACGCAAAAAACCGTGGACGGCCCGAGCAACAAAGACTGGCGCGGCGGACGCGGCATTCTTGAAAACATCATCCCCTCCAGCACCGGCGCCGCCAAGGCGGTTGGTGTGGTGATCCCCGAACTCAACAAGAAGCTGACCGGCATGTCCTTCCGCGTGCCGACTTCCGACGTGTCGGTGGTTGATTTGACCTGCGAACTCAACAAGGAAGCCACCCTCAAGGAAATCTGCGCCGAGATGAAAGCGCAAAGCGAAGGCGCCCTCAAAGGCATTCTTGGTTACACCGAAGACAAGGTGGTTGCCACCGACTTTCGCGGTGATGCCCGCACCTCGATTTTTGACGCCGACGCCAGCATTGCGCTGGACGGTACCTTCATCAAGGTCATCGCCTGGTACGACAACGAGTGGGGTTACTCGAACAAGTGCCTGGAGATGGTGCGCGTGGTCGCGAAGTAATTCCGTCCCGACGCTAGTAAAAAAAGCACCGTCGGGTGCTTTTTTTATTGAGCCTGCAAGCCCCTATGCGACGGTCGCAAACAGCTGTCAATCAAGCAACACGCGGTGGCAATATCAGCGCAACCGGCCCAGCAGCCCGGCTTTGACCGCCGGCCATTCGGTGTCGAGGATGGAAAAATAAACCATGTCGCGCATGCGTCCTGAGGCGGCCATCAGGTGCTTGCGGAAGGTGCCCTCCTCGACCGCACCTATGCGCGCCAGCGCCTTGCGTGACGGCTCGTTGAGCACTTCCGTCTTGAACACCACGCGGACCACCTGGAGCGTTTCAAACGCGTGCGCCAGCAGCAGGCATTTGGCCTCGGTGTTGGCGCCGGTGCGCTGGCAGGCGGGGGACAGCCAGGTGGCGCCGATCTCGAGGCGGCGGTGCGCCAGCGCAATGTCCATATAACGCGTGCTACCGATCACCTGGCCATTCGCATGGTTGACGATCACAAACGGCAGGCTGGCGCCACGCCGCTGTTCGTCCAGCGCATGGGCCACATAGGCCTGCATGTCATCCGGGGTGGCGATGGGCGCGGGCTGAAGGCGCCACAGCTCGGGGTGCAGGCCGACCTCCGCCAGGGCAGCCACATGCGCCAGCGCCAGCGGCTCCAGGCGGACAACGGTTCCCGCAAGGGTGATGGGCTGGAGTTTGGCCAAAGACCCGTTCATCAGCGCACCAGGGCCAGTGTCAAGCCGACCACGGCAGTGACAGCCACCAGCGCCGTGATGGCGGCCAGTGCCAGCAGCCGCATCCGGTTGACCTCGGCGCGCCGGATCAGCTGGGTGTTTTGCTCGGCCAGCGCTTCGATCAGTTCGGACGATGCGAGCATCTGCTCGTGCAGGTCCTGGGTGGCGCTTTCCAGCGCCAGCACATGGGCTTGCAGCGCGGCGATGGCCTGGCCTTCTGGTGTCAGCTGCACGCCGGTGGCGGTGTCTGCGATTGGGGCTGGCGGCGGCGCTTTTTTGCCGACGGTATTCCAGAGTTTTTTGGCGCCGTCGGCGACCTTGGGCGCGTTTTTGATCACGTCCGACCAGGGAACCATCTGCAACACCGCCAGCCAGCCAATCGCCATAAACCACCTCTTGTGAAATGTGGCGCCGGTGATTGTCATCGCCGCCCGCCCGCAGGGGCGTCACCAGTTTACTTGCCCGGATCACTGCGCCGGCAGCATCCGCAGCGCCGCAGGCAGGGTCTTGTCTCAGGCACTGGTGGATGCCAGCGTTTTTAACGGGCGCTCCTCGCGCCCGCCCGGATGCCGGGCAAACCGTGCCGGGTCGCTTCCGTGTACCGGCGCCTCGCTGTCAAACAACCAGCCGCCGAACTGGGTGCGCCGGTAGTCGGCCATGGCTTGCGCGATCTCGGCCTGTGTGTTCATCACGAAAGGGCCGTACTGCGCCACTGGTTCGGCAATCGGTTTGCCCTGCAGCAGCAAAAATTCGCCTTCGGCATCGCCGTTGACCAGCTCCACAGCAACATCGGCGCGTATCTCGATGGCCGACGGGCTGCTGATGTCCTGGCCGGCAATGTTTACCGAACTGCCCTTGAAGAAATAGAGCTGGCGGCGCGTGGCGGCGCCTGCTGCGGCCGGCAAGGACCAGCGCGCGCCAGGCGCCATGCGGATGGTCCAGATCGCCACGTCGGCATCCGCCTGCGCGGCCCAGGAGTCGGGCGGTGGCGCGAGTGGGGTCGCAGGCGCATCTGCGTCCTGTAGCCGACCGGCAATCACCGCGATATCGGTGGTGCGCCCTTCATCATCCGTGGCGGTCACGCGCGGAATATCCTGCGACCAGAACATCGTGAAGTGCGGATCGCTCATCTTGGCTGCCGCCGGCAGGTTCAGCCAGATCTGGAACAGCTCCAGCGGGTTGTCATTTTTCTCGTCGAGCAGCGGAAACATCTCGGCGTGCACGATGCCTTTGCCGGCAGTCAGCCATTGCACATCGCCGCGGCCAAAACGGGCGGTGGCGCCCAGTGAGTCGGAGTGGTCAATCAGCCCCTTGCGCACAATGGTGACGGTTTCGAAACCGCGGTGCGGGTGCGGCGGAAAGCCGGGCACTTTTTCACCGTGGTACATGCTCCAGCCGTCCTTGCGGCTGAAGTCCTGGCCGATGGTGCGACCGGTCAGCGCTGCCGCCGGTCCCATCTGTGCGTTGCCTGCGGGGTAGGCGTCGTCGTGGTAGGCGCAGAACAAAAACGGGTCTATGGTTTCCCAGGGGGACCCCAGCGCCTTGACCTGAAGAATGGGGCTTGTGGAGACGGTGGACATGGTGGTCTTTCTCGCGTGAAGCAGTGGCGGAGACGGCGGATCGGTTTGGGTGAGGTCAAGCCACAGACTTGAAGCCTGCAAGCATGGGTTTCAAGGGCCTTCCCTCGCTTGCGGGGCCAGGCCGACCCGCCGATTCGGGACGTGGACTGGTGCGGGCGTCCTACAGTGGTGCATTAACGCAGGGGCTAAGTTCAAGCCTCGTCCTTTGTATCTACCCAGAAATAATTTTAGGCAGTTCATGGTCGAGGCAGGGAAAACTGTCTGCGCACACACCCGCGCGCATTTTCCGCACACTCTAAAGGACTTTTATGAAATACACCCTACTGCTGGCCGCTTTGGTGGCCACCCTGGGCCTGACCGCCTGCGAACGCACCGTGGTGACACCCACTCCGGCTGTTGTGACGGTTCCAGGCCCCGCCGGTCCTGCCGGCGCAACCGGCTCCACAGGTTCTACCGGATCCACCGGTTACACAGGCGCTACCGGTTCCACTGGCTCGACGGGCGCAACCGGCCCTAGCGGCGGCGCCACGGGCGCTACCGGTGCCACAGGTGCCACGGGTTCGACCGGTGCTACGGGCTCGACTGGCTCGACCGGTGCCACTGGCGCCAAAGGTACGACCGGCGACACCGTGATCCTCGTTCCGCAAAAGTAAGCGGAGAGCAGGCCTGCCGCTGCTGTTGTCCAGCACTTGCAGCCCTCTCAAAAAAGCGCCAGCCACGGACGTGACTGGCGCTTTTTCTTTGGGTGCGCAGGTTTTCAGGCCTTGAGCTTCCAGCCAGTGCGGAAAATCCACCACACTGCGGTCAGGCACAGCGCCAGAAAACCCAGGATGGCCGCCACGCTGATACCCACGTTGACATCGGCCACGTCGTAAAAGCTCCAGCGAAAGCCACTGATCAAGTACACCACCGGGTTGAACAGCGCAATTTTTTGCCACACCGGCGGCAGCATGTTGATCGAATAAAACGCCCCACCCAGAAAGGTCAGCGGCGTCACCACCATCAGCGGGACAATCTGCAGCTTCTGAAAGTTGTCGGCCCAGAGTCCGATGATGAAACCGAACAGACTGAAGGTGATGGCCGTGAGCAGCAGAAAACACAACATCCAGAACGGGTGCGCAATGCTGTAGGGCACAAACAGCCGCGCCGTCGCCAGGATCAACAGCCCCAGCAACACCGACTTGCTGGCCGCCGCGCCGACATAACCCATGACCACCTCCATGGCCGAAACCGGCGCCGACAGCAGCTCGTAAATCGTGCCCGACCACTTGGGCATGTAGATGCCGAAAGCCGCATTCGAGATGCTTTCGTTGAGCAGCGCCAGCATGATCAGGCCCGGGATGATGAAAGCCCCATAGCCAATGCCGTCAATATCGCCCATGCGCGAGCCGATGGCCGCACCAAACACCACAAAATACAGCGAGGTAGACAGCACCGGCGAGGCAATCGACTGCGTCAACGTGCGAAAGGTGCGCGCCATTTCAAAGCGGTAAATCGCGCGGATCGCGTGCCAGTTCATGCGGCCTCCAGGGCTTGCGCCGGTTTGCCCGAATGCACGAGGCTGACAAAAATTTCTTCCAGCGAGCTTTCGCTCGAGTGCAGATCCTTGAAGTCGATGCCCTGCGCCGCCAGCTGTTTGAGCAGGTCCGCAATGCCGGTTTCCTCCTGCTGCGTGTCAAAGGTGTAGACCAGTGCCTGGCCGCCCTCGGTCAGCTCTAGCGGCAGCCCGGCCAGCGCGTCCGGCAGGCGCGCCAGCGGCGCGCGCAGGTTCAGTGTCAACTGCTTCTTGCCCAGCTTGCGCATCAACACCGCCTTGTCTTCCACCACGATCAGCTCGCCCTTGTTGATGACACCAATGCGGTCGGCCATTTCTTCGGCCTCCTCGATGTAGTGCGTGGTCAGGATGATGGTCACACCGCTGTCCTGCAGGCGGCGCACCATTTGCCACATGCCCTGGCGCAGTTCGACGTCCACCCCGGCGGTCGGCTCGTCCAGAAAAAGAATCTGCGGCTCGTGCGACAGCGCCTTGGCAATCAGCACCCGGCGCTTCATGCCGCCCGACAGCGTCATGATCTTGCTGTCTTTCTTGTCCCACAGCGACAGGTCGCGCAACACCTTTTCAATGTGCGCCGGATTCGGCGGCTTGCCAAACAGGCCGCGGCTGAAGCTCACGGTGGACCAGACGGTTTCAAACGCATCGGTGGACAGCTCCTGCGGTACCAGGCCGATCTTGGCGCGCGCCGCACGGTAGTCGCGCACGATGTCGTGTCCGTCGGCCATGACGCGGCCCGAGCTGGGCCGGACGATGCCGCAGACGATGTTGATCAGCGTGGTTTTGCCGGCGCCGTTGGGGCCCAAGAGCGCGAAAATCTCGCCGCGCTGGATGTCCAGGTCCACCGACTTGAGGGCCTGGAAGCCCGAGGCATAAACCTTGCTGAGCTGATTGATGGAAATAATGGCTGGCACGGCGGCCTCATGGTCAAAAAGGCGTCTGGCCCATAGGTTGCGGGCGCCTTTAGCTATCAAAGTAGGAGCACCTGAAGGCCGCCGGGGCCGCAGCTACTTCACGCGCCGGTAAGTCGCCGTCACGAAGCGTTTCCAGGTGCCGTCGGCTTGTAGGATTTGTGAGTGTAGCGTCCGCTCGTCTTTGCTGTTGATGGTTTATGCAAAATCGGGCATCAGCCCATGCAGGCCGTGGGCTAGTAGCTATTAAATCAGGAGCATCGGGTCCGGGAGAGCCTTTTTTCACAGCGTCTTTTTGGGCACAAACCCAATCACCAACCCGCGGGCCGTGACGGTGATGGCGCCAGGCTCCATGCCCAGGCCGTCGGCGAGCATCAGGTCCTTGGGCTGTAGCTTGTGCAGCACCACTTCGAGCAAGGACTGCTCGGCCAGCGACGGGCCGTAGGCCTGCAGCAGCGCGGCGGGCCCCGGCGGCAGGCCGGACAGGCTCAGCGTGTTCACCTTCAGTTTGTGCGCGCGTATCGACTGGTCGCTGGCTTCGTAACGCAGCGCAAAGTCCACGTCGAAGTTGCCGGTGCCGCTGCGTGACAGCGCCGGGCCGGCGGCATCGACCACCATCACGGTGCCCAACCGGTTCTGCTCGGGCAGCAGGCGCAGGCGCGGTGGCTGCAGCGTCAGCTCCAGCAGCCCGCCCACCGGGTAACGCATCGGAAACTTCTCGGCCACCGCCTGCTGCAGTTGCGCGCTGGTCACGGTGTAGCTCGGCTGTGCGTGCACCGATGCTGCGGCCAACACAAGTGCGGTCGGGAGTGACAACAGCCACTGTCTGCGTTTCATGGGTTTCCTTCCAAGGAACAAGTGTGTCAGACGATAACTGTGCCTCATCGTTCCCTGCGCGTCTGTGCGGTTTCTTCCCGGATGCGCGCTAGCCCACAGCTAGTAACGCAAAGACATCTGCCGCGCACATGACTACACATGGGCATTACCATCGCGCCGCTTAATGAACTCATGCGGCTGCATTTGGCCGTCCACGCGGGAGACACGCCATGACGATCAAGACAACCTGCTGCTGATTACCGCCGCAGGCCTGACGGGTTGCGCCGTCTACCCCGCCACGCCTTACGGCGAGGTCTATGAGCCGGCCCCTGTTTATGTGGCGCCGGCGCCGGTGCTCATCGGCGGGGCGATGCACTTCGGTCACCAGCGCGGCTACAGCCGACCGCCTGAGCATCCCCACGGGCACCATTCGCATCTGCGTCCGCATGCGCCACCGCGTCCGCACCTGCACAGGCCGGGTCGCCATCACCACTGAGTGCAAACCGCATGTAAAGCCGGTGTGCAAGGTGCAACGGTGTGTGAGCAAGGTCAACAGCGCACCCGGCTGCTCCGTTGAACACTTGGCCATGTGACATCAACCTGATGGACACAAACCGTTTTCAAAGGACTTCCATGAACAAATTACTCGCCGCCCTGATGACCACCTTGATCGCCGGCGCCGCATTTGCGCAAACCCCAGCACCGGTTGCGCCTGCCGTGCCTGCCACGCCTGCCGTGGTCAGGGCCGAGGCCAAAGCCGAGAAGTCCGTCGCTGCCGCTGTGAAAAGCGAAGCCAAGGTCGATGCCAAGGCCGACACCAAGGTTGAAAAGGCAGAAGCCAGCGCCGCCGAAAAGAAATCCAAGGCCCTGACCAAATCTGCCACCACCAAAGCCAAGGCCGACGCAAAAGTCGTCAAGGCCGATGCTGAAGACAAGACCAGCGCCATGGCCAAAGCGGAAAAAACCGATGCCAAGGCCGACCTCAAAGCCGACAAGGCTGTGATCAAGGCCGATACCAAGGTCGACACCGTGCGCATCAAGGCCGCCGCTGACAAAGCCACCGCCAGCGCGGAAACCACTGGCGTCAAGGCAGAAGCCAAGGCCGACGTGAAAGCCGCCGGCAGCAAGTAAATGCTCCAAGGGGGTTACAGGCTCATCCTGTGACACCTTTTGAAAGACAGGCCAAGGCCTGTCTTTTTTTGTGCGCCCATGGCTGCGCCGCAACTCCTGTATGGTCGGCGCATGCGAATCTTTTTCACCCTTGTGCTGTTCACCACTGCCACCTTGGCTGGCGCGCAGACAGCAACATCCAGCAACCCGCAAGACGCGCTGGCCCTGGCGGTGCGCTCGCAAGCCGTGCTCAATGAATACGTGATCGGCGCCATCGAGCCCGAGGCCATGAAGTACGCCCAGCGTTTGCGTCTGACCCAGGCCGCGTTGGATGGGCAGCGAAAGCAGTGGCCCACCGTGCGCACCGGGCCCGATCCTTGGGACAGTTATCGCGCCTGCAAAAATGCGCTTGAAAAAGCGTCTGATGTGGCCGGGCTCTCGGCAATGAAGGCCGTCAGCACGCTGGACAACAAGGTCTTCCATGCCGAGAAAACCAAACTGCAGCAACTTCGGGTTGACTGCACGCGTCAGATCAGCAGCGGCACTGGCGGTAGCAAGGGCAGCGCCGCCGCGCAGAAGTAGGCAACGCTTCCTCAGCGCCCCACCACCGACCAGCCCGCCTTGAGGTTGGCCTTGTCGTTCTCGTACTCCCACGCGGTGCCGCAGCGGTCGCACCGGTACTTGGTGACGGTGACCAGCGCCCCGCCGCGCCGCTCTTGCCGGTTGTTGCCCTGCACCAGCTCCGGGTGGCCGGGCGCCTTGCGCCAGTTGCGCTGGATGCCGGCGCAGGAGTCGCACAGCGCCATTTTTTTCAGTTCGCTCTGGCGGTTGATGTCGTCGGTCATGGTGGTGCTCTTGGTGTGGGGTGACGCGGGCCCGCTACGGGCTGGGCGTGATGGCCTCCATTGTCGCGCCTTGGGGGTTTGGCTCAAAGTTTGGAGCCAAATCAACCCCCAGCCCATACCCGGCAAGCGCTAGCAGCTATCAAAACAGGAGTGTTGCGAGTGTGCCAATGCACGCAGCCGCTGGTGCGCCGCGTCGTCCCCGTCCACCGGCAACTGCTGCTTGGCCCGCAGGTAGTGGTCGGTGAACACGTCGAGGTAAGCGGCCAGCGTCTCGGCCGCGTGTACCTCACCAGCCAGCGCCAGGCACAAGGCCGCCACTTCCGAGGTGCAGAAGTGCGCATCGCGCTGCGAGCGGCGCAGCTTGTAGCTGGAGAGCTGCTCACTCTGCAGGCTCAGCACCGGCAGCTTGTCGAGGTAGGGGCTTTTGCGAAACATCTTGCGCGCCTCAGGCCAGGTCGCATCGAGCAGCACAAACAGCGGGCGTTTTCCAGTGTTGGTCTCCAGGGGCTGCACGTCGCTGACCACCCGCTCAGCGTCGACAAACTCACCGGGAAAGACCAGGTAAGGCTGCCACTGCGGGTCCGCCAGCAGCGCCAGCAGCGCAGGGTCCACCTCGGTGCGCGCCCAGCCAAAAGCAAAAGTGTCGGCCACCACCTCGGCCACCACCCAGCCCGTGTTGCTGGGCTTGAGCGGCTCGATGTCGGCCATGAGCAGGCACACGCCTGCACGCACAGGCAGCAGCGGGCGCAAGGCACAGAGGCAATGGCTGGGCACAAGACGGCAACCGGCACAGCGCTCGCCGCGCGGGCCGCCACGGGCCAGAAAAGGCTTGGAGCTGCGTGCCAGGCGGGCGCTGCGCAGGCGGCTGACGGCGTGAGGGCCTGAAGGCGAGGGCATGTTCATTCGACGGCCGTGTGGCCCGCCCGCGCGGTGTAGCGGATCAGGCGGCAGGCCGGTGCAGCACACACAGCTTGTTGCCGTCCGGGTCGCGCAGGTAGGCCAGGTAGAGCTTGCCCACAGCGCCATCGCGAAAGCCCGGTGGTTCTTCACAGGTGGTGCCGCCGCTGTTGATGCCTGCCGCATGCCAGGCGTCCGCCTGCTCCGGCGACTCCGCCTTGAACCCGATCGTGCTGCCATTGCCATGGCAGGCCGGCTCGCCATTGATGGCCGTGCTGATCGCGAAGGTGCCCGTCTTGCTGCGGTAGAAGTACCTGTTCTTGTTGGCAACGCCGGGAGCGATGCCCAGCGTGCCCAGCAGCGCGTCGTAAAAATTCTTTGAGGCTTCGAGGTCGTTGACGCCGACCATGATGTGACTGAACATTGATTTTGTCTCCGTGGTTGCCCGGGTGGGCGTGGGCCGTTATGTGCTGGAATTACGTTCTATCACGCTGCCCCAGAACAAGCTAAAGCAATGCAAGCAGGACACTAGAACTCATTTGCATTCAACGAGTGACCGCCGACGCTGTAGATACTTTACCTGCGGCGCCTCTTTTTCTGGCATGCTCAATTTCCGACCGTCGTACGGCTCAAGTTGACTCCGAAGTGCATGGTCATCTCCAACTTTGTCCAAGTTGATGCGAATGGTGAAATCGTCTTCAATTAATAGTTGTCCTTTCTCGAATGCGCGATCTACGAGCAAGGAAAGGCAGATGCCGTTTGACGGGTCGAGTCGGATGGTTTGATCTTCGCTCCACGGAACGATGTGCGATGCGACGAGAAAATCTTTAGTCCCGATCCCCGTAATCGCACAGCGATATGCATAGTTATTCTTGACTGCAACAGCGAACACCTTCTGCGCGCTGCCTCTGGTCTTTACCGTTGCAGTCGAATCGGCGATCTCGTAGTTTTTTTGCTCGATTTTTTGTCGAAAGACCTCGACCTCTTCGGGGTCGGATTCCAGTGCCTCCGCAGACGCGTCGCTTTGCGAGACTTCAGGGAAACGCGCCTGCAGCGCATGCAAGAAGTCATCGATAGACGCGGCGATAGCCGTGGCAAGAGGCTCGGGCTTGACCCACGCGTCATGATTCAGAGCGGGATCAAAAAACAGCCCGTGACCTGGGGCTCTAAGGTAGCTAGCTAAGGCTCGACCGGCATCAATTCCAAGTGCGTCGATTACTGCTTTTCGATTTTCCGAATTAACGAGCTGCGATATTGCATAGTCAATCTCTGCGGTCGGAGCTGTCCCGGCGCTATGAAGAAGCGCCCATGCGAGCGCAGATTGCCGAGAAGTCTTCTCAGCAAGAGCTTGGATTTCCTGCGGGACGAGCTTTAAGTCGGCCCACTCATAGTCTTCGCTTGGGTCCTTGAGGTAAGCCCGTAGGTGCAATGTCCTCGCTTCGTCACGGAGCTTGATTGCTATCAGGTATGGTTGTCCGGCACCGCAGGCCGCAAGTAGCGCGAGCTCGTTCTCGGCATCGGCAAAATTAAGATGAGACGGATTTCCCGGGATTGTCTCGGCCGTAGCTTCGCTGGGCGTGAGCGACATCCTCCATGCCTTCGGCGCACCGAGGCTGGTTTCCCATTTCAGGTGAGGACGGTCTGCGGAGTTAAAGACTAGCGCCCCAGGTGTCGTCCCCGTTGGCCACTGGTAGGTCAGCGGCACCGACCCGGCATCACTAATACTCACGGGGAAAAGGTGTCTGACGGCGTCGAGAAATTCAGCCTTCTTGGAGAGTTGAAGGTAGTCCTTCGTGTATTTGGTTCCGTCCAAACGCCCATAAGTTGCGCGGTGCGCCGACGGGCCATAGTAGATCACCAACACCCATTCAACCGGCTGAGCAACCATCAGATCCTCCCAATGATGATCGCTTCGGGCGACAAGTGGGGCTCGACTTCTCGTCGACTTTGTGCCGCTAGCGCGCGATGAGCGGTAAATCGGATGATTTCAGCGTTTGGGAATAAATCACGAACTGATGCAGTGTCGCGGTTGGACATTACCCATCGTACGCCTCGCCGAGACAAATCAGAACAGATTTGGGCAAGCTCAGTGAGGTCGGACATCTCAAAGGTTTTTGCCGTGTACTTGTTAAACTTCGCAGTGGCCTCCTTTTCAACGCCCGGCTGTGTGAATACAGGCAAGTACGGGGGGTCGAGATAGACGAAATCTCCGCGTTTGGCACCGCCAAGAATCTCCCGGAAGTCGGCGGCATAGATGTCCGTCCGAGCCAGAACCTTCGCAATGTTCTTCATCATGGCCTCTTCCATAACCTTAAAACTGCGATCTCCCCAAGGCGCATTCATGCCTCCGGTTCGCGAGTTTTCTCGCCACAGGTGGTTCCACGAAACTGCGTTCAGGTAAAGGAAGCGTGCTGCCTTTTCGACGAGCCCAAGGGGTGTAGCCGACCTAACTTCGTAGTAGAACTCTTTGGAGTCGTTCGCCAAGTATCCATTAAGCAGTGGACGCAATTCCGTTTGATGGTCTCTCATCGCCACCCAAGCCGCAACGAGATGCTCATTGAGGTCCGCAAGCCGCGAGCGGCCGGATACGCGTGATGTACAAGCGAGGAATACTGCGCCACCACCAAGAAAGGGCTCGTAGTAGTTCTTTATGCTTGCGGGTACATGGGGAAGAATGCGCGGAAGAAGACGCGACTTCCCTCCTACCCACCGAATGAAGGGTTTAATTGGCTTCGCATCGGCTTTCTCAACGAGCGCGGCACTGTATGGCCTGTCCAAAGCGGGATGCGTCATGTTTTTTCTACTTCGTCGTTGCAAGTACGTTGCGAGCGGCAGTATACTGTAAAAATAACCAGTGTCGAGGCTGGGCCCCGCTCCTCCAGTTTCGAGAGATTTATATGTCAGATATTCAATTGATATGGCCAAATAAGGATCTGCCGCTTCGGGCTGCGGGGGTGGCCAGCTTTGAGTGGGTGCAACCAATGGACCGGCGCATGTCTATACCGCTGGAGTTTGAGAATCTGACGGCGAGTCTGTTAGATGTCCCTGCGAATGTGCTGGCTATCGGCGATGGGCTAGATGTTTTAGAAGCGCTGACATTACAGACGAACGTTTTGGAAGATGGAATTCGGCTCGTTTACATCGACCCGCCTTTTAATACCCAAGTGAACTTTCGTCAGTACAACGACACTATGCAGCGGCCAATGTGGCTAAGCATGATGCGCGACCGGCTTGCTGCCTTGCGCCCACTTCTCGCAGAGGATGCGAGCGTTTGGGTGCATCTTGACGATTCGGAAGTGCATCGAGCTCGAGCAGTGATGGATGAAGTTTTTGGGGATAACGCATTCGTTGCTTCAGTGGTATGGCAGAAGAAGACTACACGGGACTCCCGCGCCGCGTTTTCTTCAAACCACGACACAATCTTGGTGTACGCGCCGAGCGGACCTAAAAGGTGGAAGACATCTCGAAATCTTTTAGTCAAAGACGAGACGCTTTTGCGTAATCGAGACGATGATCCCCGTGGACCTTGGTCGGATGCACCCTTTACAGCGCCCGGTTTTCGCAAAGCACAGCAGTACGACATCGTTACGCCGACGGGACAGGTTTTGCGGCCCCCACGCGGCCGTTCGTGGTACGCCACTGAACAAACCTATCTCGACTTGCTTGCGGATGGCCGGATTTGGTTCCCTAAAGGTGGCGATGGCTCGCCGCGGTTGAAGCTGTTCGCGCATCAGCTCAGGGGTCTTGTGCCGTTCACCGTGTGGGGTGCGCCCGACACTGGAACAAACGACGACGCGAAGCGCCACCTGATGGCTATGTTTCCGGACGTTGAGGTGTTCGATACGCCGAAACCTGAGTCGCTTCTCGAGCGAATTATTCACATCGCGACAAACGAAGGCGAACTGGTAGTCGACATATTTGGCGGTAGCGGAACTACTGCCGCTGTAGCGCACAAAATGGGCCGACGATGGGTCATTGCCGAACGCAATGCGCAGACTGTTCTGGACTTTTTGCTTCCAAGACTCCAGCGAGTGATCGATGGGACAGACTCGGGAGGAATTACTGAATCTACCTCTTGGGCCGGGGGTGGTAACTTTGGGATCGTTCATGTGTCGCCACGGTTTGGGAAGCTAGACAGCAAGAATGGAATCGACCTAATTAAGCGGCATTTAGCAGCGCAGGCGGCTTTACGCCGCCTACCTTTGATCCGCGCTCGGACATGTTTCACTGCTGCTTGAGCGGATGCTGTGTAGGACGGTAGTCAATACCGCGAAACATATTTTTATCGTTGGAGTTCTTGTACATCGCGTGCTTGGATGTGAGGTTCGACTCTTCCAATGTAGTTAAACGTGCAGGTAACCTGCAAGTCATTCACAAGCCCTTCTCCCACAAGCCCCGTCACAACGCGGTCCGATAATTGCGTCATGATCCAGATGCCGCCCGCCACCACTGTTCCCGACATCGTCCTTCCGGATGAGCCCGGCACGACGGTGACGGTGGTGGAGACGCAGCAGGCTTTCGACCCCAACAGCACCGCGCACTTTCAGGCCAAGATGAGCCGGGCGCCGGTCTGGTTCGTCTCCATTGTGGCCAGCAACCACCGCGAGACGCACCGCTTTCGCGAAGAGCTGGCGCACATCAAGGGGGCGTGGCCGCTGCTGATGAAGCAGCGCAAGGGCGGCACCTGGACGCCGGAGGACAAGGTCCAGCTCAAGGCGATGGTGCGTTCGGCCTCCTCGGTCAGCCCTTACCTGTTTATCTGGGCGATTCCGGGGTCCATGGTTTTGCTGCCTTTCCTGGCCTGGTTTCTGGACAGGCAGCGCAAAAAGCGTGCGGTCGAGCGCCGGCGGCTCAAGGAAGAATGGTCCGGGCGGGCTGGTTTATGCATCAAATCGGCCCCAAGCCCCCGTCCAGCGGGAGCTACCCGCTATCAAAATCAGAGTGATAAGCCGGACTTTTCTTTCAAAACCACCGCCTGAAGGTTTCAGCGATCACCCCTTGACCCTGCCCCACCGCTCCGGTTTAAAGTCAAGCCTTGTCGTCTTCTGAAAGCATCCCATGAACATCGCCTCCCTCAAAGAAGTCGTCAGCGCCCAAGAATGGCAACTGCGTGTGGACCTGGCTGCGGCTTACCGGCTGGTGGCGCTGTATGGCTGGAGTGACCTGGTGTTCACGCACATCAGTGCGCGGGTGCCGGGGCCTGAGCATCACTTTCTGATCAATCCCTATGGCCTGATGTTTGACGAGATCACGGCTTCATCGCTGGTCAAGATTGACGCGCAGTGCAACAAGGTGATTGATTCGCCCTGGCCGGTCAACCCGGCCGGCTTTGTGATCCACAGCGCGGTGCATGAAGCGCGGCATGACACGGTGTGTGTGATGCACACGCACACGCGGGCGGGTGTGGCGGTCAGTGCGCAGAAGGGCGGCATCCTGCCGATCTCGCAGCAGTCGGCCTTTGTCCTGGCTTCGCTGGGTTACCACGACTACGAAGGCGTGGCCTTCCGCGACGACGAGAAGCCGCGCCTGCAAAAAGACCTGGGCATGGCCACGCACCTGATGCTGCGCAACCATGGCCTGCTGGTGGTGGGCAAGACGATTGCCGACGCCTTTGCCAGCATGTACCGGTTTGAAAGCACCTGCCAGATCCAGCTCAGCGCGCAAGCGGGCGGCGGTGAGCTGATTCATTTCGGCCCGGAGATCTACACCGCCAACGACAGCTCGGCCGCCTATGTGCGCGCCGGCGGCATTGGCGGCGCTTTCATCTGGCCGGCGCTGCTGCGCAAGCTGGACCGGATCGACGCCAGCTACAAGGACTGAGCCGCAGTCTGGTGCGTTTGTGCATCAAATCGGCCTCCAGCCCATATCCAGCAAGCGTCAACAGCTATCAAAACAAGAGCGTTTGAGTCCACCATAAACCAACAATGAAGGACTGCCATGTCTGAACAAGCCGACTTCATCATCATTGGCGGCGGCATTGCCGCTGCGTCGGTCGGCTACTGGCTGGCGCCGCACGGGCGCGTGATTGTGCTCGAGCGCGAGTCGCAGCCGGGTTACCACTCCACCGGGCGCTCAGCCGCACTGTTCATGGAAAGTTATGGCACGGCCCAGGTGCGGGCGCTGACCATGGCGAGCCGGGCTTTTTTTGACAACCCGCCTGAAGGCTTCAGCGAACACCCCTTGATCTCGCCGCGCGGCGCGATGATGGTCGCCACGCATGGCGAAGACGCATTGCTGGCCGAACAGTGGGCCGTCTTTCGCAGCGTGACGCCGCATGCGCGCTTGCTGGGCAGTGCCGAGGCCTGCGCGCTGGTGCCGGTGCTGCGCCCCGAGAAGGTGCTGGGTGCGGTGCTCGAGCCTGATGCGGCCGACATGGACGTGGATGCGATCCACCAGGGTTTTCTGCGCGGGCTGCGGCGGTCCGGCGGTCAGGTGATCTGCAATGCCGAGGTGACGGCGCTGATGCGCGAGGGCGACCAGTGGCAAGTGCAGGCAGGTGGTCAAACCTACGAAGCACCGGTGGTGATCAATGCGGCGGGTGCGTGGGCCGATGTGGTAGCGGCGCTGGCCGGCGTGTTGCCGATTGGCCTGGAGCCGCGCCGCCGCTCGGCCTTTATCTTCGCGCCACCCGACGGCATCAACAGCGCGGCGTGGCCGCTGACGGCCGGCATCGACGAGGGTTGGTACTTCAAGCCCGACGCTGGCATGCTGCTGGGCTCACCGGCCAATGCCGACCCGGTGGCGCCGCAAGACATCCAGCCCGAGGAGCTGGACATCGCCATGGCGATTCACCGCATCGAGGAGATGACCACGCTCACCATTCGCCGCCCGACACGCACCTGGGCCGGGCTGCGCTCGTTTGTGGCGGACGGCGACCTGGTGGGCGGCTTTGATCCGGAGGCGCCAGGTTTCTTCTGGGTCGCGGCGCAGGGTGGTTACGGCATTCAGACTTCGGCCGCCATGGGTGAGGCCTGCGCCGCGCTGGCGCGTGGCCAGCCGCTGCCGGAATACATTGCCGGCTTCGGCCTGACCGAAGCCATGCTCTCGCCGGCGCGTCTGCGCCAGCACGGCTGAAGCGCGTTTTCGTGCGGTCTATGCATCAAATCAACCGCTGGCCCTTATACAACAGGCGTAAGCAGCTATTAAAACAGGAGCGCTTGAGGCACTTGAAGCATCGGGAACGGACCCGGCAGGCCACCGCCTGGGTGGCTGTGGCGTGCCGGGCGCGGCGGCAGCCCCGTTCGCTCAGCCCCCGCTGATTTTGATGCGGCGCGGCTGCGCGTGGGCGGCCTTGGGAATGCGCAGTGTCAGCACGCCCTGCGTCAGTTCGGCGCTGACATTCTCGGTGTCGAGCTCCTTGCTGAGCGTGAACACACGGCGAAACCGCGCCAGACCCACTTCGGTATGGCTGGACTGCAAGCCTTCGGGCACGCTCAACGCCGCTTCAGCCTCAATGGTCAGGGTGTCGGCCTCAACCTGCAGCTTGAGGTTGTCTTTGGGCACGCCCGGCAGGTCGGCATACAGCGTGATGCCGTTGCTGTCTTCGACCACATCGACCGGTGGTGTCAGCGTGGTCTGGGCGTAGCGCTGCGCCTGCTGCTTTGGCTGGCGCGCCGTGTCGGCCCATGGACGGCCGGTCTCCGGTGCCGGCTCCTTGCCCTGGGAAACGCTGCCGCTGGCATTGCCAGCCTGGCGGGAGGCGGTAGCGGTGGTGCTGGTGTGGGTATTCATGGCCTTCCTCCATTCAGTGAACGGTGATGCGGCGTGGCTGGGCAGCCGCGCGCCGCTGGATGGTGATGTGCACAAGCCCGTCCTTCACGCGGGCCTGTACGGCGTCGGGGTCGGCGTCCTCAGGCAGGTTGATCACCCGCCGGAAGGAGCCGGCAAAACGCTCGTTGATGTGCAGCGTGGACTGCTGGCCCGCCTCGGGCAGGCTGGACTTGCGCTCGCCGGCGATGGTGAGCATGCCGCGCTCCAGGTCGACCTCCAGCGAGTTGGGGTCGATACCTGGCGCGAAGGCGTAGACCTCGACAGTTTGTGGCGTACCGCCGACATTCAGGGCGGGAAAGCCACCGCGGCCAAAACCGCGGATATTGGGAGACAGATCAAGCGCCTGCTGAACCTCGCGTTGCAGGCGATCCATCTCAGCAAACACTTCGTGCGGAAACAGGGATCGAAACATGGCGATTTCCTCCATTCAGGTTGAACACGGAGCGCCGGAAATGCGTTTCCGGCGTTCCGGATCAGGATGTAGGAATCGTCAAAAAAATTTCAAGAGGGCCGGGGCCCCGGTTTGCGGCCCTGGGCGGGTCGGTCAGGCGCCGGCCAGGTAAGCCCAAGTGGCGGCCAACACGGTTTGAGGGTCAAATCGGCCTCTGGCCCCTGACGGGCAAGCGCAAGCGGCTATCAGAATAAGAGCATTGAATCAACGGGCGCGCTCGCCCCCAGCCGGGTCCCCTGGCATCTTGAGCACGCGCTGAATCGTCTGCAGCAGGTCGGCATTGGAGGTCGAGGCCTTGACCAGCACCGCGTCAGGCCGGGTGCCGGCGTCGGGCAACACCTCACTGGCAGAAAACACCACCAGCGCCGGCCGGGGCTGCAGGCTGTCGATCAGTTCCACCAGGTCCCAGCCGGACTCGCTGCCCAGCCCCAGGTCCAGCAGCACCAGGTCAAAGGGTTTGCCCTGCAGCAGCGCGCGAGCCTCGGTCAGGTTGTTGGCAAATTCAAAGCTCGCAAAATCTGCCGCGATGGCGGCGGCGATGTGCTGGATGTCCACATCGTCTTCCACATGCAAAATGCGCGGCTTGCGGCCGTGCAGCGCGGCCACCGCGCGCTGCATGGCCGAAACAAGCTGCCCCTCGTCAATCGGCTTGGTCAGCCAGTCCGACACCGCCGAGGGTTTGTGGTCGAGTTGAAGCTGCCCGTCGCCGGCCAGCGTGGAGATCACAATGACGGGCAGCGCGCGTGTGGCCTCGTTTTGGCGCAGACTGTTGAGAAAGGCGCCGCCGGTCTGGCCGGGCAGGCGCAGGTCCAGCGTCACCGCGTCGTAGTTGCCCGTGGTCAGCAGCGCCGATGCCTGCTCTGCGCTGTGGGCCAGCACCGATTCAAACCCCGCCTTGTCCAGCATGATGGCAATCAGCCTGGCCACATCCACGTCGGCTTCGCACACCAGGATGCGCGAGCGGGGCGGCAGCGGCGCCGCCTCGGCCGGCCCGCGCCACAGCGGCAACTCAAAGAAAAACGTCGTGCCTTCGCCGAGCCGGGATGCAAAACCGATGCTGCCGCCCATGCGTTCGACCAGCGCGTGCGAGATGTTCAGGCCCAGCCCGGTGCCGCCCTTCTGGCGGGAGTCGGACGAGTCGGCCTGCGAGAACTTCTGGAAGATACGGGTGCGAAACTCCTCCGGAATACCGGGGCCGTGGTCGCGCACCTCGACCCGCACGCCCAGCCCGGCGCGCGTCACATGCACCTCCACCGTGCCACCGGGGGGTGAAAACTTCAGCGCATTGGACAGCAGGTTGGTCACCACCTGCGTGAGCCGGTCGGCTTCGACATTCACCTGCAGCTCGGGCTCGTCGCCAAGCAGGACCAGGCTGACCTGGTTGGCCAGACCGTAACCTTCGTTGGCCGCAATCGCCTGCGTCAGCAGCGGCATCAGCGCCATCGGCTGCAAGTCCAGGCGCATCTTGCCGGACTCAATTTTTTCGATGTCCAGAATATCGTTGATGAGCCGGATCAGGCGTTCGCAATTGTTTTTGGCAATGCCAACCAGCTTCATCGCGGCGTCGGGCAACGGGCCGGCAATACCGCCGGAGATCAGGCCCAGCGAGCCGCGGATGGAGGTCAGCGGCGTGCGCAATTCATGGCTCACGGTAGAGACAAACTCGCTTTTCAGGCGGTCGATGCGCTTGAGCTCGGTGATGTCGGTGGCCAGCGAATAAAAGCCGATGACCTTGCCCTCGTCCGAGCCGTCGCCATAGCGCGGAAAATAATTGACCACATAGTCCCGCACCTTGCCGTTGGCCGAACGCTGCTTGCGCTCGTACACCACCGGGTAGCCGGCCAGCACTTCTTCGACCCTGGGGCGCAGCGCCTCGTAAAACGCCGGCTCCATCAGCTCGCGCATGCTTTTGCCCAGAATGTCTTCGCTGCGCAGGCCAAAGGCCTCCTGGTAGGCGCGGTTGTGAAAGCGGCAGCGCTGCCCGGCATCCACATAGGCGATCAGCGCCGGCACGGCGTCGGTGATCTCGCGTAACTGGCGCTCGCTGGCGCGCACCCGGTCACTGGAGCGGCGCATCGAGGTCGTGTCGCGGCCCGTGCCCCGGTAACCGGTGAAACGCCCCGCAGCGTCAAAAATCGGCACACCGCTGATGCTCAGGTGGCGCACCTGGCCTTCGGAGTCCAGCCGCGTGACTTCAAAATCACGAAACGGCTCGCGCCTTGCAAGCAGCGCCTCGTGCGCTGCCCATTGGCTGTCGTCCATGTTCACATAGGGCAACTCGCGGCGCAGTTTGCCAATGCTGCTGTTGCTGGTGAGCGGGCCCAAGTCAACCAGTTCACCCGAGATCTGGACAAAGCGGAAATTTTCATCCTGCTCCCAAAACCAGTCGGTGGACAACTGGACCAGCGCGCGAAAGCGTTCCTCGTTCGCGCGCGAAAGCTGCTCGGCGAGCTTGCGCTCGGTGATGTCCTGCAACTGCGAGATGAAGTGCAGCGGCCGGCCCTGCGCGTCGCGCACCAGCGAGCAGGTCAATGCGGCCCACACCAGGCCGCCCGACTTGTGCAGGTAGCGCTTTTCACGCTGGTAGGTTTCAATCTCGCCGGCCAGCGCGCGGCTGCGTTGCAGGATGTCCTCGGCCATGTCGTCCGGGTGGGTGACCTCGGGCGCGCCAGTGGCCATCAACTCGGCCTGCGAGTAACCGAACATCTCGCAAAACGCCCGGTTGACGCGCAGCCGGCGCGAGTCGGTGCCGAGCACCGACATGCCGATGGCCGCGTTCTCGAAGGCGCTGGTGAACTGTTGCTCGCTGGCCGCATCGCCGGCAGCGGGCTGGGCTTGCAGCGCTTGCTGTTGTTGCGCTGCCCACTCATAGGCCTGGAGCTGGGCCGCTTGCCGCAACAGCTGCTGCTGCAGGTCGTCAGTCAAGCGGGTCAGTGTCAGCACGCGGTCTTGCAGGCGTTGCGCCTTCAGCGGGTTCTGCTCCGTCTGCTTCATGCTTGTCCTGTGAATTGTCGGGCCAGGGGCCGACACTCGCGGGACGCTGGCCACCGGCTTGCCAGTGCGATGGCCGAGTATCTGGGATTTTCCCGTCTTTGACCGCGCGCGAGCGCGGGCTTTTGACGGGGTTATCCCTAGCGCTTGCCGGTCACAGCGCGGTAGATGAACAACAGAATGATCGCGCCCAGCACGGCGGCGATGAAGCCCGCCGACTCACCGACCTGGTAAAAGCCCAGGAAGCGGCCAAGGTAGGTGGCAATGACCGAGCCGACGATACCGATGATGACAGTGATGATGAAGCCAGCCGGGTCGCGGCCGGGCATCAAAAACTTGGCAACAATGCCGACAACAAAGCCGATGAGAATGGTCCAGAGAATGCCCATGGTGGTCTTTCAGAAGTAGTTGGGGGGTTGAAAAGCCGACCCAGTCAGCTAAACCGTGAGACTACGCAAGGCGCGCGACAGCGCCTATCGGAAAGTCTGCCCGCCTGCTGTAGGACCAGAGGTACAGCCATGCCGCCCGGCTGGCGTTTGAGAGCGAAATCAGCCTCCAGCCCATGCGGGACGGGCGCAAGCAGCTATGAAAAACATAGCAATTTAAACATAACCTGGATCAGTTGGGGGTTTTGGGCGGGCCGGGCAGCGCGGTAAACGCCAGCGCACCCAGCGCCAGCAGCAGCGCAATCGCCGCCAGCACGGCGGTGTAGGGCTCGGCGCCGTAGCTGGCCGCGAGCGAGGCGACCAGGCCAGTGAACCACTGCATGGCCGCCACCCCGAGAAAGATCGCCATGGTGAAGACGGCCATGGCGCGACCGGTCATGGCCGCCGGATAGGCCGAGCGCACGTCGGCGTACTGCAGCACCATGAAGCCCGAGAGCAGGCCGATCACCACCGGACCGACCACGTCGACCACGGTGTTGTGCGTCATCGCAAACGCGGCAAACAGCGCGGCCAGCAGCAGCGTGAAGCCGGTGATCCAGCGGCGCCGGTGTTTCGGGCCGGGGTCAAACCGCCCGAACAGCGGCGGTCCGAACAGCGAGGCCAGCGACATCACCAGCGCCACGTTGCCGCTCTGCACCAGCGAAAAACCGTGCCGCTCCATCAGCAGCGGCCCCAGCCACAGGCCGCGCAGCGCGATGAAAGAGGCATACCCGACGCAGGCCAGCAGCAGGATGCCCAGCGTGTGCGGCAAGGTGAACAGCGCGCCGAAGCCGGCCAGCGCCTGGCGCACCGACTCTTTCGGGTGCGTGTTGTGCGCGGCCTGCACTGGCTCATGCACCAGCGCCCAGATCAGCAGCCAGGCCAGCCCCGCGAGACCACCCAGCGCCCAGAAGCCCATGCGCCAGGACGAGGCCTCGATCAGCCAGGCCAGCGGCGTGCCGGTCAGCAGCATGCCGATGCCGCCCAGGCCCAGCGTGATGCCGGAGATCGCGGCGAAGCGGTCGGCCGGCATGTTGCGCGCGATGAACACGGTGCAGACCAGAAAGGCGGGCGCGCAGCCGATGCCAATCAGCACCTGGCCGGCCAGCAGCATGCCAAAACTGCTGGACGCCGCCGACAGCGCTGCGCCGGCCACCGCCACCGGAAAAGCCAGCAGCACGGTGCGGCGCACGCCGTGCAGGTCGATGCCAATGCCCATGAAGAGCTGCATGGCGCCAAACGCAAAGTGAAAAGACCCGGCAAACAGGCCCAGCGCTTTGGCATCCAGACCAAAGTCGGCCTGCAGCGGCGTGGCCATGATGGCGGCCACACTGCGAAAAGCCTGGCTCAGTGCAAACGCCGTGGTCAGCGCCAGCAGCATGATCCAGGTGGCGCGGCTGGAAGCCGGGGCCGGCGATGGCGCGGAAGCGGAGGTCATGCTGCTGAGCGTACACGACGCACCAGACCGGGCATGACGCGTGTTTGCCAGGCCAGGCCCAGTCAGGACAGGACAGGGCCCTAACCGATCAGTTTGGGCAGCCAGGTCGCGATTTGCGGTATGAAAAACACGGCCGTCAACAGGATCAGGCTCATCACCACATAAGGCACCACCGCAATAAAGATGTGGGCCATGGTGACCGAAGGCGGCGCCACGCCGCGCATGGTCATGAGCAGCAGGCCGTGTGGCGGCAGCAGCAGGCCCAGTTGCATGCAGATCAGAAACATCACGCCGAACCAGATTGGATCGATCCCCAACGCCTGGACGATGGGCATGAAGATCGGCAGCGTGATCATCATCATGCTGACCTGGTCCACAAAGATGCCGAGGAAGATCAGCATCAGCATCATGCCCACCACAATCATGTCGGTGGACCAGCCCTGACCGGTGATGAACTGCACCAGTCCGTTGCTGGCGCCCGAGAACGACAGGATTTGTGCAAAGGTGGTGGCGCCCAGGATGATGAATAAAATCATGCCCGAGATGCCGGCCGTGCCCTTGAGCGCCTTGAGTACCGCGTCCCACGTCAAGGCTCGGTAACACGCGGCCAGCAGCATGGTGGCAAAGGCGCCGAGGGCTGCGCATTCGGTCGGTGTGGCCCAGCCGGCCGCCAGCGCGCCGACCACCACGCCAAAAATCGACAGCGTGGGCAGCACATAGGCAAAAAATGGATGCCAGCGCGCCCAGCCCCGGTGCCGCACCACGTCGTCGGCGTCGGGCGGCGCCAAGTGCGGGCTGATGCTGACGCGAATGATGATCCACAGCACAAAAGCAATCGACAGGATCACGCCCGGCAGCACGCCGCCTATCAGCAGCTTGGAAATCGAGATGCCCGACAGCGACCCCAGCAGCACCGTCAGCGCCGACGGCGGGATCAGCATGTCCACCGCGCCAATCGCCATGATGGGGCCAGTCGCGATGGTCGGGTGGTAACCGCGCGAAAGCATGATGGGCAGCATCAGCGAGCCCAGCATGGCGGTGGTGGCAATCGTCGAGCCCGAGATCGCCGAAAACACCGTTCCCGCCACCACGGCCACCACGGCCAGGCGACCCGGCACATGTTTGATCAGCCGCTCCACGCCTTCGATCACCTTGAGCGCCAGGCCGGTGTGAAACAGGATCTCCCCCATCAGCACAAACAACGGAATCGGCGTCAGCGAAAACGCCGTGACCGAGCTCACGCTGCTGCGTGCCAGTTGCATCAGCCCCGGCTCCCCGCCCATGTAGAGCCAGGCGCCGACGATGTTGATGGCGATGAAAGTCAGCGCCACCGGCATGCCGATGAACAACAGCACCATGGAGCCGCCGAGCATCAGCAGCGCAGCAAAACCCCAGCTACTCATGCCGTGCTCACCGCGTCTTTGCGCGGGCCGCGTTCAGCGCCCTGCAGACGAACCATGCGAAAGATCATTTCAATTCCAAGAAGCACAAAAACCAGCGGCAGGGGCGCCAGCGACCACCACTCGGGGGTGACCAGAGTTTTGATGTTGACGGCGCCCGACATGTAGCTGGACCAGGCGGCCTGCGTGCCAAACCAGGCAATGACCACGCAGCAGGCCAGGCCGGTCAGGTCGCCGACCCATTCCAGGTACCAGGCGAGGCGGCGCGGAAGGGCCAGCAGCACAATGTCCACGCGAATGTGCTGGCCCTGCCGCAGCAGCCAGGGCGCGACGCTCATGGTGATCAGGTAAAGCATCAACTCCGAGATTTCATTGCTCCACGCCAGACCTTGCGGCAAACCTGGAATGGCCAGGTTGCGCAGGGCCACGTCGCCCACAATGATGAGCATCATGGCCAGCAAGATGGCGCAACCGACCAGGGCCAGGCCGGAGAGAAAGCGGCCGTAGGCGCTGGAGAGCTGGTCAATCACTTGGCGAACAGGGCCTTGAAGCGGGGTGCAATCTCGGGGCTTTGTTTGATGGCACCCGCCCAGCCGATGTCGTAGGCCTTGGCGCGGAAGGCGCTGGCGGTGGCGGCGTCAAAGCTGATGGTCTGGATGCCGGCCGCCTGCTGGCGCGCGGTTTCGGTGGTGGCGTATTTGCCCCAGAAGGTGTTTTCTGCTTCCAGCGCGAGCAACTGCTTTTGCAGGTAGTTGCGCTGCGCATCGGTGAGTTTTTTGTAGGCAGGCAGGTTCATGATCAGCGAGACCTCGGCATCGTAAAAGCCCGGGTCAATACGGAACTTGGTTTTTTCGTGCCAGTTCAGATCGAAAATGCCACCAATCGGCCAGCCGTAGCCATCGACCACACCCCGCTCCAGCGCGGTGTACACCTCGCCCGGTGGTGTGGTGATGACGTTGGCATTGAGTGCCTGAAAAAAATCGCGGTACACCGGCGAGATGCGGATTTTCTGGCCGCTCAGGTCGGGCTTGTCCACCTTTTTGTTGGTGTAGATGTGAAACGGCTGGTTCTCCACCATGCGGGCCAGGTACTGCATGTTGCCTTTTTCGTTCCAGACCTTGTTGATCGCGTCAAACGCACCGTTCTTGCGCTGTTCGGCAATCGGGATTTGTGTGAGTTTCAAAAAGTCAGCCTCGGGCATGACGTTGGTGTAGAAGGCGCCGGTGCTCAGCGCCATGTCCACCACCCCGGTTTTCACTGCATTGCCAACTTCAAACGTCGGGATGGCTTTGGGTCCACCCAGAAAGTTGATCTGCAACACGCCCTTGCCTTCGGCGTTGACCTTGGTGATCCACGGTAGCAAGCGCTGCACATAGATGCCGTTTTCGGCAAACGCGCTGACCAGGCGCAGCGTGACTTCCTGCGCCCTGACCGTGGTGGTCATGCTGGTTGCCAGTAGCAAGGTTGAGACGATTCTGAAAATACGTGGATTCATGATGACTTTCTCCTTCTTTCTTTGCGTTGAAAAACAAACAGTAGGGCGTGCGTCGTCGCTCTTAAAGGCCCAGGTGCCGTGACCAAAGGCTGCGGTCGGCATCCAGTTGCGCTGAGCTGCCACTCCAGGCGACGAGGCCCTTTTCAATAATGGCGTGGCGGTCGGCGATGTCAATCAGGCGATGCACGTACTTGTCGATCACCAGCATCGCGTGGCCGGCGCTGCGCAAGGTGCTGAGCACATTCCAAACCTCCTCGCGCACCAGCGGCGCCAGGCCTTCGGTCGCTTCATCCAGAATCAGAAGCCGGGGATTGGTCACCAGTGCCCGGGCGATAGCCAGCATTTGCTGCTCGCCGCCAGACAGCTGGTTGCCCATGTGCGCGCGGCGTTCGGCCAGCCGCGGGAACAGCTCCAGCAATCGTTGTGGCGTCCAGTTTTGCGCGGAATCAGCGCCAGCGCGGTAAAACGTTGTCAGGTGTTCGAGCACGCTCAAGTTGCCGAACACCTGCCGCCCCTCGGGTACCAGCGCGATGCCCTGTTGCGCAATACGATGCGGTGCCATGCCAGATATGACCAGGTCGCCGAAAGTGATTTGTCCGCGGGTGGGCTTGACGAGTCCCATGATGGACCGCACCAGTGTGGTCTTGCCCATGCCGTTTCGACCGAGCACGCCCAGGATTTCGCCCTGGCCGATGTGCAAGTCAACGTCATAGAGAACCTGGCCCAAGCCATAACCCGAGCACAACCCTTGCACCTTGAGCAACTCGGGACGACCGGGCTGAATCATGACAGCGCTCCCTCGTTGCTGCCAAGGTAGGCGGCAGCGACGGCAGGGTCTGCGCGCACAGCGGCAGGTTTGCCGGTGGCAATGATGCGGCCATTGACCAGCACGGATACCGTGTCGGCCAGCCGGAAGACCGCCTCCACATCATGCTCGATCAGCAGCACCGCAAAATCGCGGCGCAGGCTGTCGATCAGTCGGGTCATGGTCTCAGACTCCTGCGGGCCCATGCCCGCCAAAGGCTCGTCCAGCAAGACCAGCTTCGGGTTTCCGGCCAGCGCCATGCCGACTTCAAGTGCCCGCTGCTCGCCGTGCGACAGCTGCTCGATGCGCCAGTTGTGTTTGGCTGTCAAACCCAGACGCTCAAGCTGCGCGTGTGCACGGTCGAACAGCGCCCTGTCTGCGCGGACTGGCCGCCAGGCTGAAAAGGTGCGGCCCTCTGCAGCTTGCAGGGCCAACGCCATGTTGTCCGCCACCGGCAGGCTTTTGAACAAACGGGTGATCTGAAATGACCGGGAAAGGCCGCGCCGCGCGCGCTGATGCGTGACAAGTTGCGTGATGTCTGATCCATCAAAATGCACCGACCCGCTGTCGCTGGCCAACTGGCCTGACAGTTGAGACACCAGGGTCGTTTTGCCGGCACCGTTAGGGCCGATCAAAGCATGGATTTCACCGTGAATGACCTGCAAATTAACCTGATCAGTGGCCACCACGCCGCCGAAGCGCTTGTTCAATTGGCGCACGTCCAGTAGTGGAGCGCCTCTCATTTGCGCAGCTTCCATTGCGCCAGTGAGGTCAGCATGCCGGTCAGGCCATGGCGCGCAAACAGCACCACGGCGAGCAGCACCCAGCCGGTCCAGAACTCAAAGTACGGTGTGTAGGCAGACAGCACTTCCTGCATCAGCAACAGGGCGGCTGCGCCCAGCACACCACCCCATACGGTGCCCACGCCGCCGAGGATTACCATTACCAGCAGGGTGGCAGACTGCGTCCAGTGCAACAGATTCGGGCTCACATAACCCTGGAGGTTGACGCTGAGGCCACCGGCGACCCCGCAGACAATGCCGGCGACAACAAAGAGTACCAGTTTGCAGGCAAACACCGGCAGGCCAAGCGCCTCGGCGCGCACCTCGTCGTCGCGCAGCGCCTGCACAGCGCGCCCGAAGCGCGAATGAACAAAGCGCTGAAGAAAAATGAGTGTCAGCGCCAGCACTGCCAGTGCGACGTAATAAAAAGTGGTTTGATCGCGCAGGTCAAATCCGAAAGGCAGCAGTGAGCGGACGCGTACCGTAAGGCCCTCGTCGCCACCGTAACCCTTGATGGAGTTGGCGAGGTAAAACAGCATTTGCGCAAATGCCAGCGTGATCATGATGAAGTACACACCGCGTGTGCGCAATGAAATCGCGCCGATGACCAGCGCGACCACGCCGACCACCGCTGTGATGACGAGCAGATGCATTGCGCCGGACTGCACGCCTTCGCTGAGCAAAATACCCGTGCTGTAAGCCCCGAGTCCAAAGAAAGCGGCATGGCCCAGGGAGACCATTCCGCCGTAGCCAATCAGCAGGTTCAGGCTGGTCGCGGCAATGGCGTAGACAACGATGCGGCTGGCCACGCTGAGGTAAAAATCGATACCCGCCGCCTGCAATACCCAGGGCAATGCCAGTGCGACGAGAATCCCCGCGACCGCGCCGAATTGTGCGGGGCTCATCAACTGCGCACCGGAAACAGGCCTTGCGGACGAAACACCAGCATCACAGCCATCAGCAGGTAAACCGAGATGGAAGCCAGCGCTGGCCCTGCCGCGCTGGCCCACTGTAGCGGCAACGCTTCGCGAAGAAGCTGTTGCAGCAACGTGCGGCCCAGCGTGTCGACCACGCCCACCAGCAGTGCGCCAACAAGTGCACCGCGGATCGAGCCAATCCCTCCGATCACGATAACTACAAAAGCCAGAATCAGGATGTTCTCGCCCATGCCCACCTGCACCGCCAGCAGCGGCGCAAGCAGGCTGCCCGCCACTGCGCACAAGGCAGCGCCCAGACCGAAGACGAGCGTGAAGAGTCGTGCAACATTGACGCCCATCGCTGCGCTCATGTCACGGTTGGAGGCGCCGGCCCTCACAAGGGCACCGACGCGCGTTTTTTGCACCAGCAGATAAAGCACTCCCGCGACGACCAACCCCGCGCCAATAAGCAGCAGGCGCCAAGCCGAATACTGCAGTCCGGGAAGCAACTCGACCGGCCCGCTTAACGCCTGTGGTGCAGCCAGCAGCAGGTCGTTGCCAAAAATCATCTTGATACCGTCATTGATGATCAGGATCAGCGCGAACGTGGCGAGTACCTGCGTGAGGTGATCGCGGGCGTACAGGGTGCGCAGCAGCGACGCCTCCAGCAGCATGCCAAACAGTGCGGTCAGGACCACCGCACCCAGCACACCGAGCAAAAACGAGCCGGTCAACCCGACCAGCCAGGCGGCAAGAAACGCGCCAATCATGTAGAGCGAGCCATGCGCCAGGTTGATCATGTCCATGACACCAAACACCAACGTCAAACCGGCCGCCAGCAGGAACAGCATGAGTCCGAGTTGAAGGCCGTTAAGGGCCTGCTCAATAAGAAAGAGGCCGCTCATTGGGTTCAGGCTCACCCGGTTTCATTAGCGCATTGCGCACTGCTGAACGTAGGCGTCGCCGTGGTCACGCAGTATCGGTTCGTTAAACGATTTGTTGATCAGGCCGCCCTGGCCATCGCTGCCCACGGTTCGCACGTAGTAGTTTTGGATTGGATACTGGTTGGTGTTGAACTTGAAGGGTCCACGCACCGACTCAAAGCGTGCGCTGCGAAGGGCTTTGCGCAGCGCTTCCTGGTCGTCCAGTTTGCCTTTGGTGTCACGCACCGCCGCGTTGATCAGCTGTGCGGCATCGTAGCCCTGAGAAGCGTACAGCGTCGGGATACGCTTGTATTCCTTTCGAAACTCGGCCATGAACTTCAGATTAGCCGGGTTGTTGAAGTCGGGGGACCAGTGCGCCGTGTTGAAGAGTCCGGCCATTGAAGCGCCCACCGGGTTGATTACATCCTGGTCTGCGCTGAAGCCTGGAAGCAGGAGCATGGTTTCCTTGCCCAGCCCGGCGCTCACAAATTGTTTGATGAAGTTGATGCCCATGCCGCCCGGCAAGAATATGTAGAGAACTTGCGGTTTGGCGGCGCGGATTTCTGCCAGCTCTGCGGCATAGTCAAGCTGGCCAAGTTTGGTGTAGTTCTCGCCGACCACCTGGCCCTTGAAGGTGCGCTTGAAACCAGCCAACGAATCCTTGCCTGCCTGGTAGTTGGGCGCAAGCAGATAGACGCTCTTGACATCACGCTGGTTGGCGAACGCGCCCGCTGCCTCGTGGTAAGCGTCGTTGGGCCATGACACGGCGAAGAACAGCGGGTTGCAATCCTTGCCGGCCATTGATGACGGCGCGGCATTGGGGCTGATGTAGATCACCTTGTTGTCGAGCGCTTCGGGCAAGGAGGCCAGCATGATGTTGGAAAACACCACGCCCGTCATGAAGTCAACTTTGTCGCGTTTGATGTTCCGCTCAAAAAGCTGGCGCGCAACATCGGGCTTGAACTGGTCATCGCTGATCAGTACTTCTGCTGGCAGGCCGCCGAGTTTTCCACCATTGAGCTTGACCGCGAGCAGAAAGCCGTCACGAATGTCAATACCCAGCGCGGACGACGGCCCGGAAAGGGTGCTGACAAAACCGACCTTGACCTTGTCAGCGGCCAGCGCCGTAGCGCCCAGCGCAACCAGCGCCAATCCTGAAAAGATTTTTTTCAAAGCGTTGTATCGAAGGCTATTGCAGGCATCCATGGTGCTCTCCCGTTTAGGTTATTTGACAGATCAGACCCAGATTTGCAAGACGTAGTCAAAAGACGCCTGGCTATTGAACATATCCACACGCTGCAGCCGGATGCGCAGCGCGCCGTCATTTCCACGCATCAATGTGTGCTGGTAGCGGCCGCCAAAGTGACGCACGCTGTCCCTGCGCAGCTCCATCATGTGAAAGCGCGAGCGCACGCAGATCTCTGTGTCGCTGACAGACTCCAGCGCAACATGGCTCACCAGGTGATTGGTTTCCCACATCGGCGCCTGCGACCATGCGTTGGGGTGCGAGACTCGGCCCTTGCGGATTTCCATCATCAATTTGTCTTCGGCAAAAATCGATGGCGATCCTTCCCATTCGGTCTGCTCAGGCATGACGGGCATCCAGTACACGCCCTGCGCATCAAACAAATCAATCCAGGCCTGCCAGTGCTTGCTGTCAAGCAATTCGGCTTGCAGATACAGAAACTGCTCGACCTCCCGCTGCACATCGGCCTCAGCGCTGGTACGCGGCAGAATGCCTGCGCGAGGTAGCTGGCGCACTTGCGCAGAGGTGCCAGCCTGCGATGCGCGTGGCGAGTGATCAGGCTCGATGGACTGCGCCCCCGTGCGTGCAGAGCCTTGCGTGGCTTCGATCACAACTTCCTGCCCGAGCAGTCGCTCGAAGTCGGGGCCTGCATTGGGAATAGCCTGAGTCGCGCTGCATGGGCTTTTGTTCATAAGGTGACTCCAGTCAGGCCAACATGTATTGGGACCATGCGCGAAATTGGTTGCGCATGACTGCTTCGGAGGTGCCGTGGTTTGAATAGGTCACGCCTTTTTCTTCCCGGTCGTCACCGTACCAGCGGTGAAAGCTGACCCAGTCGCCGCCGTTGGACTGCAGTCCCCATTGACCTTTGGTCCAGTTCTCCAGGTCGTCGGCATTGATCATGGTCGCTGGCGAATTGACGAGGTTGTAGTACCACAGGCTGCGGCGGTATGTAGCCTCTGGTGCGCCCTTCAGGCGGAAATGCCAGATTTCAGACTGTGTTTTATTGGGTGCGATGGGCCGCAGGCAGCGCAGTTGCTGCAACGGCGATTGAACCGAGAGGTAGGGGTAGACCAGCACATGGTGGATGCTGCGGGAAAGGTATTCTTCGGCCCGCTCCGCGCCGTAGGCTTTAATCAGCAGGGCTTCGTGTTCCAGTGTGTCAGGGTCTTGCGGCCGCAATCCCATGTAAGCCTTGAGAATGCCGTGGCCATGCGGGAAGTTGATGGTTTGCACGGCGTCCCACTGTTCAAAGCTGGACGCGAAGGTCGACAGGTAGTGGTAATACAGGGGGGCAGATCCGCGCTCGGCTTTCACCCTCTTTTCGACCCGGCCAGCCGAAATGCCGGTGGACTGGTGAGTAACGGAAGGATGCAGTGCATCAAGCTGGTTTTCCATAAAGAATTTCCAGTTCGAATGCTGCATGACGCGGTGACATACCGGCACCACCTCGACTTCGCCCCCCGGCGAACGGTCGCACATATCGTCAAAAGCAATGCGGGCTTCGCCCAGGAATTCAGTCAGAGATGGGCCTTCATCAACCAGACTGGCGAAGACAAAGCCGCGGTAGCTGTCCACCCTCGCTGCCCGCTTCATTCCGCAGTCGGGGTTGTCGCGGGTCATGCGCGTTCCTTCATAGCCTTTGGCCAGCGGAATCGCGCGTACCGTGCCATTCAGGTGAAAGCTCCATGCGTGGTAAGAGCAGACAAATGAGGTGCCGGTATTGCCGTGCAGGTTTCCCACCAGTTGCACGCCGCGGTGCGGGCAACGGTTGTAAAGCACTTGAACGCTGCCGTCGCCCTGGCGCACCATGATCATCGGCTGACGACCTATGGTCACCGCGTAATAGTCGCCTGGCGCCTTGACTTGTGATTCATGTCCGCAATACACCCAGGTGCGCTCCCAGATTTTCTCCATCTCGGCATCAAATATTGCCTGATCTGTATAAACGTGTTTGTGCACACGATCAGGTTCAACAAGTTGCTCTACTTTCATGGCGTTATCCTCTTGGTAAATTACACAAATGACAACAGTTTCTCGAGCGCTTGACCGCTGTCATCGGCCAGGGCCGCGTGGCTCAGATCCCGCAACTGCTGCGCGCCTTGCGGCGAAGTTTGAAGTTGCGGCAGCTTGGCCATGACGCGCTGAAAGCTGTGCCATCCGCGCGCATGGGTGTCACCATAGCCCTTGACCAGTCGCTGCGCACGCGCCACCTCCAGCGCCAGTGCAGGCTGCGCCAGTGCCAGGTGTTCTATGCGGGCCAGCCAGTCGCTGATGCGTTGCTGCTCGATATGAAACCGCAGTGAGCCGGGGCGCAGCGGGCGCATTGCGGCAATCGCGTACAGCAACAGGTAGCCGCGTATCGAGCTGGTCTGCACCACCCGCCCTTTGCGCGTGAACGGCGCCACACAGGCCCGTGCCCACGGCGTGGCCAGCAGCCAGCGGCCCAGCGCGGCGGGCAGGGTGTCGGCGATTTCCTCGACACGCGGATGCAAAAATTCATTGATGCCCAAGTGCTGCTGCTGGCTCAGGTGTACTTCACTGCCGACCCGCGCAAAACGTGAGCGCCGGGTTTTCAGGTCGGCTACCCGCACGGTGTCTTCGTAAGACATCCACAGTGCCAGGTGGCGCGCGGTGTCGTCCAGCAGATCGGCGGCCAGCGTGCCGTCGTCCGGCAGGCGTGCCAGCAGCGGCTGCAGCCGGTCCAGGTAACTGCCGGCGTAGGCGACGTCCTGATAGTCGGCCAGACGCACAATGCCGGCGGCCAGCGTGACATGGCAGGCCGGTGGAAAGTGTTGTTGAATGCGTGCGGCCAGGCCCGCCAGGCGCGTGCCGACCGCTGGCATGGCCGCCGGGGTAGGCATCCCGGCCACTGCAGCGGGCGCCTGCGCGGCCGAAAAACCTGCAGCAAAAGCCTTCAGGCTGGCGTTGACACCGACACCGCCACGCCGGATGGTGGCCTCAAACTGCTCGCGGCTGAAGGGCAGCCGGCCCGTGGCAGCGAGCGCGCCATACAGGCTTGGGCTGATCAGGCTGCCGGTGTCTTCGGCCAGTTGGGCAAAGTCGGCACTGATGAACTGCCGTGCTGCGGCGTGTGCGCCTGCCAGCAGCTTGTCCGAGCTGACACGGCCGTCGCCCATGGCGGTGCGTTCGGTCATCGAATACACGCGGTGGGTAGACGCGACAAAGGTGGTGCGATCGGCGGTGACCAGGCCACGCTGCAACGCGCGCCCGGCTTCCATCAGTTCAGAGGCGATGACGATGTCTACGTCGCCGGGTATCGGGCTCAGCGCCATCACCGGCATGCGGCCCGCAGGCGTGGCGGCCTCGGGGAACATCTCAAGGTAATACACGGTGGCGCCGGTACGCTGCGCAACACCGGGCACCGAGGTGGTTTGCGCGTAGTAGCCGTTCTGCTCGGCCAGGTCCACCAGCCAGTCGGCCAGCACGCCGCCACCTTCGCCGCCCATGGCGAGGATGGCAATGGTGATGCCATGTCTCACTGAGGCTGGCTGTTGCGCCGAAGGTGAAGGAACAGGGCTCTCCAGAACGGCGCTCATGCGGCAATCCCCTCCAGTCGGCGTTCAATGCGGTTTTGCAGCCAGCCAATCACCTTTGTGCGCAGGCGCAGCTTGAAGCGGTCCCAAGCGGTCGGGTTGTGGATGATCTCGGCGCGATAAAACGAGGGGCACAGCACCGCCGCATGCGCCACTTCACCGCACAGGCCACAGCCCACGCAACTGTCGATCACGGTGGCAATCGGGTCGCGCCGCAGCGGGTCCGGGTTGGCCTTGATGGTCAGCGAGGGACAGCCCGACAGCCGGATGCACGAATGGTCGCCAGTGCAGGTGTCGGGGTCGATGCCGAAGCGCTCGCGCACCACCCGCTCGCCGCCCGCGATGCGTTTTTTGATCTGCGGCTTGATGCGGCGCTGGCGGTTGAGCTGGCACTCGCTTTGCGCGACGATGACCTTGGGGCCTTTGTCTTTCGTGGTGAGCGCTTCTCGCAGCACGTCACGCATCTGCGTGAGGCTGTAGGTGTTGGTCACCGTCCTGGCCCACTTCACGCCGACACCGCGCACGGCTTTTTCAATCGGGTTGTTGGTGCTGCGGAGCGCATTGACGGCTTTGGACGAGAGCACGTCCTGCCCGCCCGTCGCAGCCGAGTAGCCGTTGTCCACCACCAGCAGCAGGTTGTTGGTCTGGTTGAACACCGCATTGCCGACGCCGCTGGTCAAACCGTTGTGCCAGAAGCCGCCGTCGCCCATCATGGAGATCGTGCGCTTTTGGGTTTCTCCGGTGTTGAAGGCCGAGGCACCGGCCCAGCCCAGGCCATACCCCATGGTGGTTGCGCCGAGGTTGAAGGGCGGCAGCACGGAAAACAGGTGGCAGCCGATGTCGCAGCTGATGTGGTGTTTGCCGAGTTCGCGCTCGATCAGTTTCATGGCAGTGAAGATGGGGCGCTCCGGGCAGCCCGTGCAAAACGAGGGCGGACGGCCCTGCACCTCATTGGATGCGGCCTGGATGGCAAACGCCTTCGGGTTGTCTGCCATCACCGCCAGCCCGGCGGAGGCTTTTTGCGCAGCGGCCGGCAGGTCCCGGCCTTCCAGCCGTTGCGGCGCATACATTTCGATGAAGCGCGCCACGCCCTTGAGCACCACGCCGCCGGTGTATTCGCCGGCCATCGGCAGCATGTCCTTGCCGTGCACCCGGGTCTGGATGTCGGCCTTGCGCAGCAGCGAGTTGACGTTTTGTTCGATAAAGTCGGGCTGACCTTCCTCGACCAGCAGGATGCCGCGTTTGCCGCCGCAAAAGCGCCTGAACTCGCCGTCGATCAGCGGGTAGGTGATGTTGAGCACATACAGCGGCACCTGCGACTGGCCAAACGCATCGGCCAGGCCCAGCATTTCGAGAGCGCGCAGCACACTGTTGTAGAGGCCGCCTTGCATCACAATGCCAAAGTCCTTCGCATCATCGCCGTCGTTGGCAAAAAACTCGTTGACCTGATGCGCCTGGATGAACTTCACGGCTGCGGGCCAGCGCTCGGTGATCTTTTCGATTTCTTGCGCGTAGCTGGCCGGCGGCAGCACCACGCGGCTGGTGTCGCGCTGCGGGTTTTCCATCGCGTCCTTCAGCGTGAAGCCGGGGCGCTTGTTGGCCTTGGTGGCAAAACGGCCGTGCACATGGCAGGCGCGGATGCGCAGCTCCAGCATCACCGGAGTGCGGCTGGCTTCCGACAGCTCAAAACCCATCTCGACCGCGCGAACAATACTTTCAAGGTTGGGACGTGGGTCGATCAGCCAGACCTGGGACTTCATCGCAAAGGCGTGTGAGCGCTCCTGCATGATGCTGGAGCCCTCGCCGTAGTCTTCGCCCACAATCAGCAGCGCCCCCCCGGTGACGCCGCCCGAGGCCAGATTGGCCAGCGCGTCCGATGCCACGTTGGTACCGACGGTGGACTTGAAGGTGACCGCACCACGCAGCGGGTAGTTGACGGACGCGGCCAGCGTGGCGGTGGCGGTGGCTTCCGAGGCGCTGTGCTCAAAGTGCACGCCGAGCTCGGCCAGGATGTCGTTGGCATCGGTCAGCACGTCCATCAGATGCGAAATCGGTGCACCCTGGTAACCGGCCACATAGGAAACACCGGCCTGCAGCAGCGCCTTGGTGACGGCCAGGATGCCTTCACCGCGAAACTCGTCGCCGTCGCCCAGGCGCAGCTTCTCGACTTCCTGCGTGAAGGAGCGCTCAGCCATGGCCGCCTCCGGCCGCTGGCCTGTTGCTTGTCAATGTCGCGTTCGTGGGGCGTGTGTTTTTCATCGTGTGTGTCGTCGGCGCCGCGTGTTTTTTCTGCGCATCCCTGGTTTTTCCGGAAAGCATGGCACTTGATCTGAAAGAAATTTACGCAGCTTCCATGCATACGGCAAATGGATTTTTCAGATAGAGCACATCTGTATGGTGAATAATTAGGGACAACCCGCAGACGCTCAGGCCTCTCGAAGTTCCCGCCAAGGAGACCCCACGTATGAACTTCCGCCAGCTCGACCTCAACTTGTTGCGTGTGCTGGCGGCGATTCACCGCACCGGCTCTGTCACGCTGGCCGGCAAAGCCCTGTCGCTGTCGCAGCCGGCAACCAGCAACGCGCTGTCACGCTTGCGCGACTATTTTGAAGACGCGCTTTTTGTGCGTGCGCCCTCGGGCTTGAAGCCGACCCGCCTGTGCGAGGAGTTGGCGCCCGCCGTGCTGGCGCAACTGCTGGCCCTGGAAACCGTGGTCACCGGCCATGAGGACTTCGAGCCGGCGCGCAGCGACATGCACTGGCAACTGTCGCTGTCGGACCTGGGCGAGATGTTGTTCCTGCCGGGCCTGGCCGGGGCCCTGCGCAGCCAGGCGCCAGGCGCGCGACTGTCCAACATCTCGGTCGCGGCCGACGAGGTTGCGGCCGCGCTGGAGGCGCGCGACATTGATCTGGCCATAGGCATCCTGCTGCCTAAACACCGCGGCATCCGCGCGGAGTTGCTGTTTCGTGAGAACTATGTCGCGGTGGCTTCGCCGCAATGGCGGCCTGCCTCGGGTCGCAGCGGGCGCATGCTCAGCACGCGCCAGCTCGCCGAAGCCTCGTTCGTGGTGGCATCACCTACTGCGACCTTTCACGGCAGCGTCGAGAAAATGCTGACGCGCATGAAGCTGCAAGACCGCATCGTGCTGCGGGCGCGGCATTTTGGCGCTTTGCCCGACCTGGCGTTGACCACCGATCTGCTGTCCATCGTGCCGGAGATGTATGCGCGCAACCTGAGCCAGCGCTACGACTTTCGTGTTTGGGGTATCACCGGCGCGCCGGCCTACGAGGTGCGGCTGGTCTGGCACAGCAGTACCGACCGGGACCCGGCACACCAGTGGATGCGTGCGCTGGTGCGCCAACTCTTCCAGCGGCCGGTTCGGGCGGAGGCCACCTGAGGCGGCTGAGCGCCGGATGGGTAATCATTCAGAACAAAAATGGCCTTCAGCCCATACCCAGTATGCGCAAGCAGCTACTAAAAACATAGCAAAATCGTTCACCTCAGCTCACGGGCAGGACAGCAATGCCTTGCCTTCAAGCTGCGGTTTGATCGCGTCGAGCTGGGCGTGCAGGGCGGCGTCCACGGCGGCGAGCTTGAGGATCTGGCCGCGTGCTTCGGGGCGTTCTTGCGCCACGCGGGCGGTGCGCACGCCCTTGGTGGCAATGCGCGCCAGTTCTTTCTCGGCATCGGCCTCCAGCGGGAAGCTGGCCAGCGCCAAGCCGGGCGCCAGGGCCTCGTTGTTCACCGCCCGGAAAGGCAAGCCGAGCTGGCGCAACTCGGTGCGTTTTTTGGCCAAGTTCTCGGGGTTGTTGAATTTGCCCATATAGACAATCCAGCGCGCCGACTCGACGCTGCTTTCGAACTGCCAGCTACCCGGCGGCAGCGTGGCCGCCAGGCTGGCGCGCAGATTGGCGGTCTGTTGCTCGTTGAAGAGGCCGGCCTGCAGGCACTCGGGTGCCGACGCAGCGATGGGCGCGCTGGCGAGAGGGCCATTTTCAAGTTTTCGGGCCTCTTCGGCCGTCAGCAGGCGAATCGCCTCGGGCTGGATTTGTGTGGCCAGGCGCTGCGGCTCGGCTTGCACGCCAGGCGCCAGCCCGTAGGCGGTCAGCAGGCCTTGCGACCAGGCCCAGTAGCCGGCGTTGGCCAGCACCAGCAGCAGCACCAGCAGCCTCAGCATGGGCGACCGCTGGCCTGCAGAACAGGCCGGACACTGACTTCGGAGCTGGTGATTTCTTTCATGCCAGCCGCAGTATGCACCAGCAGCGCGCCGTATTCACCAACGCCGTGGGCCACGCCTTCGGTCCCGTCGGAGAGCTGAACGGCGCGTCCGTCCAACGCATCACGCGCCGCAAAACGCGCCTGGAAAGGTGCAAAACCGAACAGGCCAAAAGCCTGCACCGCCTGCACCAGCGGCGCGGCGACAAGTTGCAGCGCCTGCGCCACGTCCACGCCTGGTAGGATGTCCTGCAGCGCGGCGGGCGGGAGCGCCGGGAGCGGGCCGGCGGCGGCTGGCGCAGCATCCAGCGCCAGTGCGCGCACATTGAGACCGACGCCGATGACCACGTAGCGCAGCTCGCCCCAGCTCGCCGTCTCGACCAGGATGCCGGCCAGCTTGCGCTCACCCTGCGTATCGATGAGCCACAGGTCGTTCGGCCATTTCAGGCGGATGCGGGGCTGGCCGTCCTGCGGCCCAACCGGCTGCAGGCTCTCGGCGATGCTGATGCCGACGGCCAGCGACAGGCCCGACCAGTCGGCTGGTTGCAGTGCCATGCCCAGCGAAAAAGTCAGACTGTCGCCGGCCCGGCTTTGCCAGTGGCGGCCCATGCGGCCCCGCCCGGCGGTCTGTTGCTCGGCCACCAGCAGCACCGCTTCGGCGGCAGTCGGGCCGGCCGCACGAAAGCGCCGCATCAGCTCGCTATTGCTTGAATCAATGGTCGGCAACACCTCGACCGTGAAACCGGGCAGCACCGGCGTCACAGCTTCCCAGATGGCTTCGGCAGGCCAGCGGATGGGAGGGGTGGAGGGTGTGCTCATGGTGGCGCTGTGGTGGGGAGCTGCCTTTGCGCTGTCATTCCGAACGCGATCCGGGATTCATGACCGCGAACTGCTTGCGTCGCTCAGCCGGGGCATGGATGGCCGGTCAGGCCCGCCATGACAATCAGGCCTTTTTGTGTATGCCCGGCTTGTCGGTCTTGCCGGCTTTCTTCAGGACCTTGTTGAGCTCCTTGTTGAGCTCTTTCTTGAGTTGTTTGGACTTCACCTCTTTCACAGGCTTGTCGGCCTTGGCCGCTTTTTTGGCCTTCTTCTTTTTCCCTTTTTTGCCGGGCTTGTCATCCTTGGGCGCGAGCAGCGTGCCGCGGCAGTTTTTGGCGCCGCACCAGCAGGGGTACTCGGCCAGCAGCTTCCTGGTATAGGGCGCGTCGATGATCAGGCCGTAGTCGTAAAACAGTTCCTGGCCGGCAGCGATGTTGCGCAGCGCCTTGATGAAGACGCGGCCGTCCTGCTCGTCGGCTTCGCAATTGGGCTTGCAGCTGTGGTTGATCCAGCGCGAGGAGTTGCCACCGTACTTGGCGTCGATCACATGGTTTTTGTCGATGTGGAAGTAGAAGGTGTGGTTGGCGTCCTTCGGGTCGTGCGGATGCCGGCGCAGCGCCTCTTTCCAGTTGATGATCTCGCCGATGTACTCGATCAGGGTCTCGCCCTCGGCAAGGTCCTGGACCGCAAAAACCCCCTTGCCGTGCACACCCGAAGTGCGGGTCTGGATGCGGCGGCCCGGGGCTGAAGCAGGGCCGGCGGAAGGGGCGCTGGAGGGGCTGGAAGAAGGGGACAAGACCTGAGTTTTTGACACGACGGGATTTTTTGGTATGGTTAATTCATGCATGTGCGCGCCCGTGCGGGTGCGCGCGTGCGTACGCGCGAGGCCCTTATTGTAGTGATGCGCACCTGTGACCCATGACCGCCCAACGATGTTCAACCGCAGAAACCTGATTCAGTCCCTGGCCGTGCTGGCCGCCCCCGGTGTGGCTGCGCGGGCCTGGGCGCGGGCGTCAAATAGCCCCCTGCCCCAGATCGGCAGCACGCTGGCGCTGCCTGCCTTGAGCCTGCTGGACGGGCGTGCCTGGACCCCCGCTGCGGCAGGCGGCAAGACGCTTGTGGTGTACTGGTGGGCGAGCTGGTGCCCTTTTTGTGCCGTGCAATCGCCCCATATCGAGGCCTTGTGGCGGGCCCACCAGGCCAGGGGGCTGGAGGTTCTGGCCCTGTCGATTGACAGCAAGCCCGAAGCCGCCGCCAACTATATGAAGAGCAAAGGCTACAGCTTTCCTGCGGGCATGTTGACGCCCGCAGTGGCCAAAGTAATGCCCAAGCCGGCCGGCCTGCCGGTGGTGGTGGTCCTCAAGGTCGCGCGCAACGGGCGCAGCGGCAAAGTCGTATTTGCAGAAGCCGGGGAAATGTTCCCCGAAGATGTTGAAGGTTTGAAGAAGTACATATGAAAACCCTTGTGATTGCAGAAAAGCCCTCGGTGGCGCAGGACATCGTCCGCGCCATCACGCCGACGGCGGGCAAGTTTGAGAAACACGACGAATACTTCGAAAGCGATGACTGGCTGATCACGTCTGCTGTGGGCCACCTGGTCGAGATCCAGGCGCCGGAAGAGTTCGACGTCAAGCGCGGCAAGTGGAGCTTTGCCAACCTGCCGGTGATCCCGCCCTACTTCGACCTGAAGCCGATGGACAAGACCAAGACGCGGCTCAATGCCATCGTCAAGCTGACCAAACGCAAGGACGTGGGCGCGCTCGTTAACGCCTGTGACGCGGGCCGCGAAGGCGAGCTGATCTTCCGGCTGATCCAGCAGTACGCCAAGAGCAAACACCCGGTCAAGCGGCTGTGGTTGCAGTCGATGACACCGGCGGCGATCCGCGACGGCTTCGACAGCCTGCGCACCGAAAAACAGATGCAGGGTCTGGCCGACGCGGCGCGTTCGCGCTCCGAAGCCGACTGGATGGTTGGCATCAACGGCACACGCGCCATGACGGCCTTCAACTCGCGCGACGGCGGCTTCTTCTTGACGACCGTGGGCCGGGTGCAGACGCCGACGCTGTCGGTGGTGGTCGAGCGCGAAGAAAAAATCCGCAAGTTCGTGAGCCGCGACTACTGGGAAATCCACGCCTCTTTCCTGGCCGAGGCGGGCGAGTACCCGGCCAAGTGGTTCGATCCGAAGTGGAAGAAGGCGGCGGCCAATGCCGACAACGCCGAGCCCGATGCCGAGCTCCGGGCCGACCGCGTCTGGTCAGAGCGCGAGGCGCTGGCGATTGCCGAAGCCGTGCGCGGCAAGGCCGCTACCGTCACCGAAGAAAGCAAGCCGTCCACCACCGCGTCAGGCCTGCTGTTCGATTTGACGTCCCTACAGCGCGAGGCCAACGGCAAGTTCGGCTTCTCGGCCAAGACCACGCTGTCGATTGCGCAAAGCCTGTACGAACGCCACAAGGCCCTGACCTACCCGCGTACCGATTCGCGTGCGCTGCCCGAAGATTATTTGCCGGTGGTCAAGCAGACCTTTGAAATGCTGGCCGCGAGCCCCATGAAACACCTGGCGGCGCATGCAGCTACGGCGCTCAAGGGCAACTACATCAAGCCCAGCAAACGCATTTTTGACAACGCCAAGGTCAGCGATCACTTTGCGATCATCCCGACATTGCAGGCACCCAGCGGCCTGAGCGACGCCGAACAAAAACTCTACGACCTGGTGGTGCGCCGCTTCATGGCGGTGTTTTTCCCGAGCGCCGAGTACCTGGTGACGACGCGAATTTCGCAGGCCGTCGGCCACAGCTTCAAAACCGAGGGCAAGGTGCTGGTCAAGCCGGGCTGGCTGGCGATTTACGGCAAGGAAGCCGAAGACGAAAACACCGACGAGAAAGACAGCAAGACCCTGGTCGCCGTGAAACCCGGCGAGATGGTGCGCGCCGAAGTGGTCGAGGCCAAAGGCCTGAAGACACGGCCGCCGGCGCGTTATTCGGAGGCGACCTTGCTGGGCGCCATGGAAGGCGCGGGCAAGACGATCGACGACGACGAGCTGCGTGAAGCCATGCAGGAAAAAGGCCTGGGCACACCGGCCACACGCGCCGCGACCATCGAGGGCCTGATCAACGAGAAATACATGTTGCGCGAAGGCCGCGAGCTGATCCCGACCGCCAAGGCCTTCCAGCTCATGACGCTGCTGCGCGGCCTCGGCGTGGAAGAACTCTCGCGTGCCGACCTGACCGGCGAGTGGGAACACAAACTCGCGCAGATGGAACACGGCAAACTCAGCCGCGACACCTTCATGGCCGAGATCGCCGCCATGACCAAGAATCTGGTCGACAAAGCCAAGGGCTACGACAAGGACACCATCCCCGGCGACTACGCCACCCTGAGCGCGCCCTGCCCCAACTGCGGCGGCGTGATCAAGGAAAACTACCGGCGCTACACCTGCACCGGCAAAAACGGCGAAGGCTGCGGGTTTTCGTTCGGCAAAACTCCGGCCGGTCGAACTTTTGAAGTGGCCGAGGTCGAGCAATTTTTGCGCGACAGGAAGATCGGCCCTCTCGACGGGTTTCGCTCCAAGGCCGGCTGGCCCTTCACCGCCGAGATGGTCATCAAGTTTGACGAAGAAACCAAGAACTACAAACTGGAGTTCGACTTCGGCGACGACAAAAACGGCGAGACCGGCGAGATCGTGGACTTCAGCGGTCAGCAGTCGCTGGGCGCCTGTCCCAAATGCGCTGCCGGCGTGTTCGAACACGGTAAAAATTATGTCTGCGAGAAATCCGTGCCGACAAATGCGCAGCCGACACCGAGCTGCGACTTCAAGACCGGCCAGGTGATATTGCAGCAGCCGGTGGAGCGCGAGCAGATGGTCAAGCTGCTGACCAGCGGCAAGACCGACCTGCTCGACAAGTTTGTCTCCATGCGCACACGCCGGCCCTTCAAGGCCATGCTGGCCTGGGATGCCGAAGCCGGCAAGGTCAACTTCGAGTTTGCGCCGTCGAAATTCCCGCCGCGCAAGACCGCCGGCCCGCCGCGCACTGGCACGGTGAAAACGCCGTTCGGCAAAACCGTGGCGGCCAAGGGTGCGGGCCCTGCCGCCAAGAAGGTGGCAGCGAAAAAAGTTGCGGCCAAGAAAACACCGGCCGCCAAGGTGGCCAAGCCCAAAACCCCGCGCGTGGCCAAACCGGGCAGCGGCCTCAAGCCCAGCGAGGCGCTGGCCGCAGTGATTGGTTCGGAACCCGTGGCGCGCACCCAGGTCATCAAAAAACTCTGGGACTACATCAAGGCCGAAGGCCTGCAGGACGCGGCCAACAAGCGCGCCATCAACGCCGACGCCAAGCTGCTGGCTGTTTTTGGCAAGCCGCAGGTGACGATGTTTGAACTGGCGGGGATTGTTGGGAAGCACCTGAGCTGAAGCGCAGGTATCCGCTCGCCGAAAGGCCGGCCGTGGATGGCCGGTGGGCAGCGGCGTGTGTCAGACGGCCATCAGTTGGCGCTCATGCGCAGTTTCTGGTCGAGGAACTCGTTGGTGAACATGGTGGCCGGTTCGAAGGCCTTGTCGATGCCGATCAGTTCCTTCACCAGCTCGTAGTCGGCCTTCACGCGGGCGCTGTCGAAGCTGCCCAGGGCAACTTTGGTGGTGGCGTCATCGCGCATCAGCTGTTTGATGCGTTCCCACTGGTCGCGCTGGTTGTCCGGGCTCAGGCCGCTGACATCTGCCGTCAGCGCCTGCAGGCAGGGTGAAAAGTCCTTGACGCATTCCGCATAGGCGCGTTGCGTCACGGCGGTGAACTTCCGGATGCGTTCGGTATTGGCCGCCAGGTAAGCGCCGTTCACCACAAACGCATTGCCGTACACATTCACGCCGATGGAGCGCCAGGCGACAAAGCCCAGGTCGGCGCCGAATTCGCGGACCTTCAAGTCATGTTCGTTGTAGAAGTCGCTGATGATGTCCACTGACTTGCTTTTCAGCGCGGCAACCTTGGCCGGCGGGCTGATATTCACAAAGGTCACGGCGGTGGGGGCCAGGCCGGTTTTTTTGGCGAAGGCGGGCCACATCAGGCGCGAGGCATCGCCGGGCGGGTTGCCGATCTTGCGGCCGGCGAAGTCTTTGGGACCGGTGATCCCTGAAGACTTCAGCCAGTAGAAACCTTGCGGGGAATTGGCGTAAATCACCATGACGGCCTTGAGGTCTGCACCCTTGCCCTTGGCCTGCATGGCGGTGGGGAAGTCGGCAATGCCGACGTCGGCGCCGCCCGAGCCCACGCGTTGCGCCGCCACGCCAGAGCCGCGGCCCGCCTCGATCTTGAGGTCAATCCCGGCCTCGCTGTACCAGCCTTTGGATTTTGCGTAGTAGATCGGCGAATGATCGGCCGTGGGCGTCCAGTTCAACATCAGGCTCATGGGGTCAGCCGCCATGGCAAAGGAGGCACTTGTCGCCAACAATAGGGTGGCGGCGGATTTCACTAGTCTTCGCATGGGTCAACTCCAAAAATGAATGATTGATCGGATGAGGTGCTTTCCAGTTTATATTACCAACTGTTTGGTTGAGAAGCAAATATGGCCACTTTAGTAAAAACCCTTGAACCCGCACTGACGCCCAGGCGCGATGCCTCCGTTGCCAGAGCCGCCCTGATTACTACCGCCGCCGTGGCGGAGTTCGCACGCAAGGGCTTTGCCGGCGCACGTGTGGATGAGATCGCGGCTGCCGCGGGTGTCAACAAGCAGCTGGTCTACCACTATTTCGACAGCAAGCAGGGGCTCTACCTGGTGGCGCTGGAGTCGGTGTATGCCGAAATTCGCGAAAAAGAGCAGAAGCTGTCGCTCGGCGCGCTGGAGCCCATGGACGCCATGGCCCAGCTGGTCGGCTTTTCCTTTGATTACCTGGCGGAGCATCCGGAATTCATTGCACTGCTGACTGACGAGAACCGCAACCAGGGCAGCCACATCCTGGCGTCCGAGCGCCTTCAGAAGATGCACTCGCCGTTCATCGGGATGCTGGAGGCGACCCTTGAGCGCGGCGTGACGGCGGGCGTATTCCGCGCCGACTTCGACGCGATCAACCTCTATATTTCCATTGCCGGCATTTCCTACTTCTTCTTTTCGAACAATCACACGCTGTCGGCGATTTTCGGCAAGGCACTGGACTCGCGCGGTGCCCTGGTGCAGCGCCGCCGCCATGTGATCGACTTCGCGCTCAACGCCCTGAGGCCATGACGGTCATGGAAGCACACACTGCGGAGCGGGCCAGCCGATGACCCTCAGCGTGCTGGACGTTTTCAAGATTGGTATCGGCCCGTCCAGTTCGCACACGGTGGGCCCCATGCGTGCAGCTGCCCGCTTTGTAGACGGCCTGGCGCAGGGCGGACTGCTCGGGCAAACCGCCGCGGTGCGAACCGAGCTTTATGGCTCGCTGGGCGCCACCGGCAAAGGCCACGGCAGCGGCAAAGCCGTGGTTCTGGGGCTCATGGGAGAGGAGCCTGACCGCGTCGATACGTCGACGGTGGATGCCCGGCTGGCGCGGATTCGCAGCGACCAGCGCCTGCGGCTGCAGGGTACGCACAGCGTTCGTTTTGTTGAAGCCGAACATGTGCTGTATTACCGCAAGAGTCTGCCGTTTCACCCCAACGGTATGCGGTTTCTTGCCATGGCGCCCGATGGCGCCGTGCTGTGCACACGCGACTATTACTCGGTGGGCGGCGGCTTTGTGGTGGATGACGGCGCCCAGGCACTGGTGGCGCCAGGCGCGCCTGTGCCTTACCCCTTCACCACCGGTGACCAGCTCCTGGCCCTGTGCCAGGCGCAGGGCCAGTCCGTCAGCGCGCTGATGCGCGCCAATGAAGCGGCGCTGCGGCCCGCCAGTGCGACTGCGGCCGCGCTGGCGCGTATCTGGACCGTGATGCAGGAATGCGTACGCAGCGGATGCGCCCAGGAGGGGGTGCTGCCCGGGCCGATGCGCCTGAAGCGTCGCGCCCCCGACCTGCTGCGTCAGCTCAACAGCGAGCCCCAGGCCGGGCTGGCCGATCCGCTGGTGGTGCTGGACTGGGTGAGCCTGTATGCCCTGGCCGTCAACGAGGAAAACGCCGGGGGCGGGCGCGTGGTGACGGCGCCGACCAACGGTGCGGCCGGCATCATCCCGGCCGTGCTGCATTACTACACGCGCTTCATCCACGGGGCAAATGCCGAAGGCGTGGAGCGGTTTTTGCTGACGGCGGCCGCAATCGCCCTTTTGTACAAGGAAAACGCCTCGCTCTCGGGCGCCGAAGTCGGCTGCCAGGGCGAGGTGGGCGTGGCTTGTTCCATGGCCGCCGGCGCGCTGGCCGAGGTCCTCGGCGGTACGCCGGCGCAGGTGGAGAATGCCGCGGAAATCGGCATGGAACACAACCTGGGCCTGACCTGCGATCCGGTGGGTGGCCTGGTGCAGGTGCCCTGCATCGAGCGCAACGCCATGGGAGCGACCAAGGCCATCAATGCCGCGCGCATCGCGCTGCGCGGTGATGGCAGCCATTCGGTATCGCTGGATCAGGTCATCAAGACCATGCGCGAGACCGGGGCCGACATGAAGACCAAATACAAGGAGACCTCGCGCGGCGGGCTGGCGGTCAACGTGATCGAGTGTTGATCCCGCGCGTTCTCTGATGTGCGCGCTGATCCGGAGTTATTTCAACTAGTTGGTTGACAATCGGCTACGGCAAATCTATGATTCGCGAATGACTGCTTGCGCGAAGGAATTCACATGAAGGCTCCCCTCGATGGCATGGTGTTGGCGGCGCCCGCGCCGGACGGCAGCGGACCGCCGTGGCGGCGCTGGGGGACGATTGTGGGCATCCATCTGGCTGGCGTGTTGCTCTGGGAGACCGTGGTACGGATATTCGCCATCCAGGCCTTCATCCTGCCCGCGCCCTCGCGCGTGCTGGCGACCCTGGCCAACCCCAACCTGAGCTGGCTCAGCAACACCACTGTCACTGCGATCGAGATTTTCGGCGGCTATGTCCTCGGGCTGGTGCTGGGCATCCTGTGCGCCTTGCTGTTCATCACCAGCCGCCGGCTCACGCTGCTGGTGTTTCCGGTGCTGGTCACGCTGAACATGATTCCCAAGGTGGCGCTGGGACCGCTGGTCATTGTCTGGTTCAGCTACGGCATCGGAACCAACATCCTGATCACCTTCAGCCTGTGCTTTTTCCCCATCCTGCTGACCACCATCCGCGGGCTCAATGAGACCGAACCCGAGCTGCTTGATCTGGTGCGCGCGCTCAAGGGTTCGCGCTGGCAGCTGTTTCGATACATCCAGCTGCCGGGGTCGCTGCCCTACGTGTTTTCGGGGATGAAAGTCGCCACCATCCTTGCAGTGGCCGGTGCTGTGGTGGGCGAATTCATTGCGTCCGACAAGGGCCTGGGCTACCTGATGATCCAGCTGCAGGCCTCGCTCGACACCCCTGCCGTTTTCATGGCCGTCCTGCTCATCACCGGGCTGGGTGTGCTGCTTTATCTGCTGGTCCTCCTGCTGGAGCGGCACTTCATCACCCAGGACGCAAGAATCCAATGATCCAGACGCCACATGCCTCCCCCACCGTGCTGGAGGACCTGCCATTTCCGGAAAGTTTTGCCGACGAACAGGCCCTGGAGGACTACCTGGCCACGCCCTCGCTGGATCTGGTCCGGGATCTGGCGCGCCTCGATGGCGACCTGATGATTCTGGGGGTGGGCGGAAAAATGGGCCCCACCCTGGCGCGTCTGGCGCGCAACGCCATGCCCGGGCGCCGCGTGATCGCGGTGGCGCGCTTCAGCGAGGCCGGTGTGCGGGAGATGCTGGAAACACACGGCATCAAAACCATCAGCTGCGACCTGCTCGATCGCGCTGCCGTTGCCGGCTTGCCGCAATGCGCGAACGTGGTGTTCATGGCCGGGCGCAAGTTCGGCGCCGACGCCAACAACCCGCTGACCTGGGCCATGAACGCGCATGTGCCCGCCCTGGTCGCCGAGGCGTTCAAGAGCTCGCGCATCGTGGCGTTTTCCACCGCCTGCGTCTACCCCTTTGTGCCGGTCATCAGCCAGGGCTCGGCCGAAGACTCCGCCCTGAGCCCGCCTGGTGAGTACGCCAATTCCTGTGTCGGGCGCGAGCGCATCTTCGAATATTTCTCCCAGATGCATGACACGCCGGGCCGTCTGTTCCGCCTGAGCTACGCGATTGACCTGCGTTATGGCGTGCTGGCGGATGTGGCCACCAAGGTGTGGCGCGGCGAGCAGATTGACGTGACCATGGGCCATGTCAACGTCATCTGGCAAGGCGACGCCAACGCGCAGGCCTTGCGCTGTCTGGCGGTCGCGACCGTGCCGACCTCGCCCCTGAACGTCAGCGGCCCCGAAACCACCTCCATCCGCTGGCTGGCGCAGGAGTTTGCGCGCCGCTTCGGAAAGGCGGCCCACATCACCGGCGAGGAAGCGCCCACCGCCTGGCTCATGAACACCGGGGAGGCCGAGCGCCTGTTCGGCTACCCGCGTGTGTCGCTGTCGCGCCAGATCGGCTGGGTTGCGGACTGGATTTCCCGCGAGCAGCGCCTGTATGGCAAGCCGACCAAGTTCGAATCACGCGATGGCAAATACTGACGAGGCCATCGCCGTCGAAACGCTGGGGCCGCTGACGTCCGAGGTGCAGGACGGGCTGGATGCCCTGGTGCGCCAGAGCGGCTGGAACCAGACGGCGCAGGATTGGGCCATCTTTTCACGAGAAGGCACGGTCAGCGTCGTTCGCGATGCGCAGGGCCGCATCCTGGCCAGCGGCGCGGTGTTGCCCCACGGTGCGCAAGTCGCCTGGATCAGCATGATTCTGGTGGCGCCGGAGCTTCGCGGCCGGGGCCTGGGCCGCGCGGTGTTCCTGCACTGCCTGGCCCTGGTGAAAGCCGCCGGACGTACGGCCTGTCTCGACGCTACACCCGACGGCCAGCGCCTTTACAGCCAGTTCGGTTTCGCACCGGTGTACGGCGTGACACGCTGGCAGCGCGATGCCCGGCCGCAGGCCGCATCGGCCGCGCGCGACCCCCGGCTCCCGGACGCGCAGGCCCTGGCCGCGCTGGATGCGCAGGCGCTGGGCGCGCCACGCCATGCCTTGCTGGCGGATTTTCTGGCGCGGCCGGACACGGTCTGCGTGCGCAGCGGCGAGGGTTTTGCCCTCGTGCGCCGCGGAAGCGTTGCCCACCAGATCGGTCCCTTGCTGGCGCTCCATGAAGCCGGCGCCGCCGAACTGATGACACGCGCCGTGCAGGGCCTGGCGGGCCAGATTTTCATCGATGTGCCCGATGAGCGCGCCCTGCTGGCCCGCCAGCTCCGCGACGCCGGCTTCACGCCGCAGCGCAGCTTCATGCGCATGGAGCTGGGCGAGCAGCCACTGCGCGGACAGACCCATTTCATTCACGCCATCGCGGGTCCGGAATTCGGATAAGCCGCGGCACCACCGACACAGGAGTTCCCATGCCCTTGAAACGATCCGACCTGCCGCAAGACGTGCTGGCGCTCCTGGCGCAGGGCACGGTGATTCCCGCCCATCCGTTGGCGCTGACGGCCGGGCGGCAATTTGACCGCCAGCGTCAGCGGGCATTGACACGTTACTACGTCGATGCCGGTGCCGGCGGCCTCGCCGTGGGCGTGCACACCACGCAGTTCAGCATCCGCGAGCGCGGGCTGTACGAGCCGGTGTTGCGTGCCGCCATGGAAGACCGGCTGGCCTGGTCCAGCCGCCCCATGATGATGATTGCCGGACTGTGCGGCAACACGGCGCAGGCTTGCGCTGAGGCGCAAACCGCGGTGGGGCTGGGTTACCACGCCGGGTTGCTGAGCCTGGCGGCGCTGGCCCGGTCCTCCGAGGACGAACTGATAGCGCACTGCGAAGCCGTGGCGCAGGAAATCCCGCTGATTGGTTTTTACCTGCAGACGGTGGTGGGCGGGCCGGTGCTGTCCAGTGATTTCTGGCGCCGCTTTGCCCTGATCCCGAATGCCCTGGCCATCAAGGTTGCGCCCTTCAACCGCTACCGCAGCCTGGACGTGGTGCGCGGCCTGGTCGAGGCGCGTGCCGAGGAGCGCGTTTTCCTCTACACCGGCAACGATGACCACATTGTGCTCGACCTGGCCCTGCCGTTTGCCGCCATGCGGGACGGCCAGCCTGTAACCGTACGCTTTCGCGGCGGCCTGCTGGGCCACTGGTCGGTGTGGACAGCCAGCGCCGTCAGCCAGCTGGCGCAGATCAAGGCTGAACTGGCGGCGGGCGGTGGGGCCTTGAGCCCGCAGCTGCTGGCGCTTGATTCGCGGGTGACCGACTGCAACAGCGCCTTCTTCGACGTCGCCAACAATTTCCATGGCTGTATCGCCGGCTGCCACGAGGTGCTGCGGCGCCAGGGCCTGCTCGAAGGAATCTGGTGCCTGGACCCGGCCGAAGGGTTGGGTCCCGGCCAGTCCGCTGAAATCGACCGCGTTTACCAGGCCCACGGCGATCTCGGCGACGACGGCTTTGTGGCCAGGAACCTGCAGCGGTGGCTGGCATGAGCGCGGCTCACGGCCTGGCTGGGCGGGGCGAACCCCTGATCAGCACGAACCAGTTGCGCAAGGTCTACCGCAAAGGCGCGCAGGAGTTCCTCGCGATTTCCGACGTCACGCTGGACATCCACGAAGGCGACATGGTGTCGCTGGTCGGTCCCTCCGGCTGCGGCAAGTCCACGCTGCTGAAGATACTTGCCGGCCTACATGGCCATGACGGCGGCACGCTTCAGATAGGCGGCACCGGTGGCGCCGCCTTCAACCCGGGGCGTGACGTGGGCATGGTGTTCCAGCAGCCGCTGCTGCTGAAGTGGCGCAACATCCTGGACAACGTGTTGCTGCCTGCGGACATTCTGGGGCTGCCGCGCAAGGCCGCGGCGGAGCGGGCGCACGGGCTGCTCGAGATGGTGGGCCTGACCGGCTTTGCCGACAAGCACCCCTATGAGTTGTCGGGCGGCATGCAGCAGCGGGCTTCAATTGCCAGGGCCCTGATTCACGATCCCAAGCTGGTGTTGATGGACGAGCCCTTCGGCGCGCTGGATGCGCTGACCCGGGAAAAAATGAATCTGGAGATGTTGCGCATCTGGGAGCAGAGCCGCAAGACCTTTGTGGTCGTGACTCACAGCATCCAGGAGGCTGTTTTTCTCGGGTCGCACTGCGCGGTATTGACCGCCGGACCGGCGCGCATGGCCGACTTTTTTGCCATTGACCTGCCTGAGCCGCGCAAGCTGCACATCAAGACGACTCCTGCTTTTGGCGCTTACGTCACACGCATCTATGACCTGCTTGGCGTTGAGTAAACAACAACGCGGGCGACCAGCCGGCGGTACGAAACCCTCTTGCGATGAAGTCACATGGCTCGCTGCGCAACCACCAGCAGGGCCCGACCTTGTTTTGCTCGGGATTTGCACCGGTCCGTCGGCATCGGTTCTGCCTCATGCCGGTTCGGAGAGACGGAAAGCTACAGGCTCGCGTTTGAAGTCGGTAATAACCAGGCTGGCGACACTGGCGAGATTGTGGACTTAAGCGGACAGCAATCGCTGGGTGCCTGCCCCACGCGCAGCAGGACAAGAACTACAGTTGTGAAAAATCGGTGCCCACCAATGCGCAGTCTATGCCGAGCTACGACTTCAAGTCTGGGTGGATGATTCATTTGACTGCGGAATAAGTTCCGCAGCCATTTTTTGTCGACGCCACGTCTTGATTCGAGTTTCGAGGTTTGCCTGCGGCCGCTGGCCGGGGATTGCCCGGCGGCAACTCACTTTTCTTTGTCTCGCCAAAGAAAAGTAAGCAAAAGAAAGGCGACCCTGCTGTCTGCGTCCCTCCTTCGCTGGCGCTACGGAGGGCAACCTGCGGTGCTCGGTCCAGCCGGAGTCGAGCTCGAACTCGCCTTTGGCTCAGACAATTGCTCGCCCTGATCCGTCTGGCCCTCCGCTCCTCGGCGCATACAGAAGGGTGGACGAAGAAAGCCGATGCGGGGACAAAATCCGGAGTCCCTGAAGCGCGCAGCGCTTCAGGGACGGGAATCCCAAGCGGCAGTCATGTTTGCACGCGAGAGCAGCGCGCGCGGCCAAATAGAGTCCCCCTCCATCGCCAGCGGGGCGAGGGAGGGGTTAGGGGTGGGAGTGGGGAGTCAGCCCTACTGTCCAAGGCCGGCAGCAGGCGCAGCGTGACGCAAAAAATCCCTTCAACAAACTGCCAGAATCCCCAAATGCAGTTCTTCAAAGACCTCAATCTCTCGGCCTTCACAGCAGGTTTCGTCGCCGTCCTCGTCGGCTTCACCAGCTCGGTGGCGATTGTGTTCCAGGCCGCGCAGGCCTTTAACGCCACGCCGGAGCAGATCAGCTCGTGGATGTGGGCGCTCGGCCTCGGCATGGGCCTGTGTTCTGCCCTGCCCTCGCTGTGGCTGAAAAAGCCGGTGATGGTGGCCTGGTCCACGCCGGGCGCTGCGGTGCTGGCAACGGCCGGGCTGGCGGGTGGTTTTTCCATGGGCGAAGCGGTTGCCGCCTTCATGGTCAGCGCGGCGCTGATCACCCTGTTCGGTGTCACTGGCTGGTTTGAAAAAGTCATGAACCGCATCCCGATGGCGATTGCCTCGGCGCTGCTGGCCGGCGTGCTGGCGCGCTTTGGCATCCAGGCCTTTGCGGCGGCGCAGACGGCCCTGCCGCTGGTGCTGTTGATGCTGGCGATTTATTTGCTGGGCCGGCGTTTTCTGCCACGGTATGCGGTGGTGCTGACCCTGCTCGGCGCGATTGTGTTTGCCGCTGCGCGTGGCGAGATGGTCTGGTCGGAGATGACTTTTTCGCTGGCCTTGCCGGTGTTTGTCGCGCCGCAGTTCACGCTCGCCGCCATCGTCAGCCTGGCGCTGCCGCTGTTCGTGGTCACCATGGCCTCGCAAAACCTGCCGGGTGTGGCCGCCATACGCGCCGCGGGTTACGGACCGGACGCGCCGGATGGCGGCATCCCGGTCTCGAAAATCATCACACTCAGTGGCCTGGCGACGCTGGTGCTGGCGCCCTTCGGCGCGTTTGCGCTGAATCTCAGCGCCATCACTGCGGCCATTTGTATGGGCCCCGAAGCGCATGAAGACCCGCGCAAGCGTTACACCGCGGCCGTGTGTTGCGGCGCCATCTATGTGTTGATCGGCATCTTCGGCGCGGCGGTCACCGGCCTGCTGACGGCCTTTCCGAAAGAGCTGGTGGTGGCGATTGCCGGGCTGGCGCTGCTGGGCACGATTGGCAGCGGGCTGGCGCAGGCGGTGCGCGATGAGTCGCACCGCGAGGCCGCGCTTATCACGTTTCTCGTGACGCTGTCGGGCCTGACGATTGCCGGGGTCGGCTCCGCGTTCTGGGGCGTGGTGGCCGGCGCGCTGGCGCTATTTGTACAACAATACCGGCAGCGCCCTTTTACTGACTGAGCCCTTCATGCACATCCTTTTTGTCGCCGACCCCCTCGCTTCCTTCAAGATCTACAAGGACACCACCTTTGCGATGATGCGCGAGGCGCAGCGGCGCGGCCACACGCTGGCGACCTGCGAGCCCAAAGACATGCGCTGGCAAACTGGTGAAAAAGTGACGGCCACGGTCCAGCGCATCCGCCTGACCGGCGACGCCACCGACTGGTACAGCGCCGAGCCGGCCCAGCGCGAGCAGCTCTGCGACTTTGACGCCATCATCATGCGCAAGGATCCGCCTTTCGACAGCGAGTTCTTTTACAGCACACATCTGCTGGAGCAGGCCGAGCGCGAAGGCGCGCGTGTCTTCAACAAGCCGCGCGCGCTGCGCGACCACCCGGAAAAACTCGCCATCCTCGAGTTCGCGCAGTTCAGCGGCCCGACCCTGGTCACGCGCAGCGCGGCCGACATCAAGCGCTTTCACGCCGAGCACAAGGACATCATCCTGAAGCCGCTGGACGGCATGGGCGGCATGGGCATCTTCCGCGTCAAGGAAGACGGCCTGAACCTGGGCAGCATCACCGAGACGCTGAACAAGGACGGCGCGCAAAGCGTGATGGTGCAAAAGTTTTTGCCCGAGATCAGCAAAGGCGACAAACGTGTGCTGGTCATAGGCGGCAAGCCGGTGCCTTTCAGCCTGGCGCGTATTCCGCAAGGCAGCGAGGTGCGCGGCAACCTGGCGGCCGGTGGCCTCGGTGTGGCGCAGCCGCTGTCGGCGCGCGACCGCGAGATCGGCGAAGCGCTGGGCCCGGTGCTGGCCTCGCGCGGCCTGCTGCTGGCCGGCGTGGACGTGATCGGCGACTACGTGACCGAGATCAACGTCACCAGCCCGACCTGCTTCCAGGAAATTTTTGACCAGACCGGGTTTGATGTGGCGGCGATGTTTGTCGACGCGCTTGAGGCGGCGCTGAAATAAGAGCCAAATCGGGCTTCAGCCCACAGCCGGCGGGAGCAAACAGCTCCTGAATTAATAGCAAAACAGGCGCTCAGGCGCGCAGCGCGCCGCCCTCGAACACGCGCAGTTCACCGGGTGCAAAGGCCTGCCAGTCCTCGTTAGTGGTCAGCGGCGCCGTCACCACCACCGCCACCCGGTCGCCCGGTGCGGCCTGCTCGGCAAAGTTGACGCTGAGGTCTTCGTCGCTGAGCGTGGCATGCGAGAACGGATGCTTGCGTTCGACGTGGTAGAGGCTGGTCGAGGCATGCGCCCACAGCGCCAGCCCGTTGCTGAGCAAAAAGTTGAAGGTGCCGTGCGGCGCGATCTGCGCGGCCAGTTCGCGCAGGGTCAGGGTGAGTTCGTCAATGCTGGGCACAGCGGCATGCGACTTGGCCAGCTCCTGCATGATCCAGCAAAACGCGCGTTCGCTGTCGGTGTTGCCGACCGGTCGGAAGCTGCCATGCAGGCGCGGGCTGAAATCCTTCAGGTCGCCGTTATGGGCAAACACCCAGTAGCGGCCCCACAGCTCGCGCACAAAGGGGTGGCAGTTCTCCAGCGCTACCCGGCCCTGCGTCGCCTTGCGGATGTGCGCAATCACGTTGCGGCTCTTGATCGGGTAGCGGCGTATCAGCTCGGCCACCGGCGACTGGAAGGCCGACTGGTGATCGACAAAGTGGCGCAGGCCGCGGTCGCTCTCGCTGCAATCGCCGCCTTCGAAAAAGGCAATGCCCCAGCCGTCGCCGTGGTGGTCGGTGTTGCCGCCGCGCTGCGCAAAACCGGTGAAGCTGAAGGTCACATCGGTCGGCGTGTTGCAGTTCATCCCGAGCAGTTGGCACATGGTTTTAGTTTCCTGCAGACGAGGCTGGGGCGGCCGGTGGACGCAGCCGCCAAGCAGCGAACAGTGCCAGCACGCACAGGGCGGCCAGCATCAGGAAAGACTCGTTGAAGGCCGCCAGCCGCGCCGGGCTGCTGGCTGTTTGCGACAGTGAATCACCGTGTGCCGCCAGCCGCCATTCGAGCACGATGCCGCACAGGCTGACACCGATGGCGCCGCCCAGCATGCGCACAAAATTGATGGCGCTGGACCCCTGCGAGATCAGGTCCGAACTCAGGGCCCGCAGCGAGCCGAGATTCAGCGAGGGCAGGATGAAGCCCAGCCCGATGCGGCCCAGGATGGCCCAGAGCACCAGCAACCATATCGCGGTGCTCAGCGTCACGGTCAGCATCAGCGCAAACGACAGTGCCAGCAGCGCCAGCCCGATGCTGACCAGCAGCCAGGTGGGCCTGCGGTCGGCCAGCCGGCCCACCAGCGCGATCGTGACGGCCAGCACAAAACCGGCCGGCAACAAAATGCTGCCGACATAGGAGGCCGACAGGCCCAGGCCCAGCTGCATGTAGACCGGCAACAAATAGGTCGAGCCGAACAGCGCCGTGCCGTAGATGAAGGCGACGATGCTGCCCATCGCAAACGGACGGTAACTGAACAACGCCAGGTTCATCAGTGGCTCGCGGCCAGTGGCGGCCATGCGCCGCTGCCACGCCAGGAACACGCCCAATGCGGCCACCGCAGCACCAAGAAGCAGGACGGCTTCCATCACCGAACCGCCATGCAGCGCCACCATGCCGTTGAGCAGGCACAGGGTGCCGGCGCCGCCCAGCAGCAGGCCGCGCCAGTCCAGCGTCGCGCCCTTGCGGTTGGCCGCAGCGCCGCCGGGCGCGGTGACCGGCACGTAGCGGTAAGCCAGCCACAGCGAGGCCAGGCAAAACGGAACCACCATGAAAAAAATCGAGCGCCAGCCGAACAAATCAACCAGCACGCCGCCTATGCTGGGGCCGATAGCCGGTGCCAGCACCACCCCCATGCCGAAGATGCCGCTGGCGCGACCCTGTTCGTTGGGCTGGAAGGCCCGCATGATGATGATCGCGGGGATCGGCTGCACCACGCCGGCCGCCAGGCCTTCGGCGACGCGCGCGCCCAGCACCAGCGCAAAGCTGTTGGCAAAACCGCCGACGATGCCGCCCGCCAGCAGCAGCAGCATGGTGCCCACGTAGGTTCGGCGGTAGCCGTAACGCGCCAGCAGCCAGGGCGTGGTCAGCATGGACACCGTCATGGCCACCATGAAACCCGAGGTGACCCACTGGGCGCGCTCCTGGCCCAGCGTGAAGTGCTGGCTCATGTCCGGAATCGCCACGTTGACGATGGTTGAGGACATGATGGACGCCATGGTGCCGACCATCACCGACAGCAAAAGCAGCCAGCGGTAACGCGGGCCGTAACGCGCCTGCATTTCGGGGAGGGTGGACGGGCTGCTCAATGGCGGCCTCGGTTCAAGTCACCACTCGGTGGCAGGGCGCGGAATCAGCCGCGCGGCTCGGACCAGAGCTTGCCGCCGGTGGCCCAGTTCTCGCGCTTGATGTCGGTGATGATGACATCAACGGAATCCGGGGAACCGCCCAGGATGTCGACACTGACACGGGTGATTTCCGCGACCAGTTTTTTTTTCTGTTCGATGGTGCGGCCTTCCATCATTTCGACGTGGTAAGTGGGCATGGGCGTCCTTGGGTTGAGGTCAATCGGGTATGACATGATAAAAGCCCGGCGCGCCGGCTGGTTTTTGTCAGTAAAGGCTGACACCCGGACAAGGCAAGTCGGCGCAAGACGCGTTTGCAAACGTGGCAAACTTTAAGGCTGGCCCCCCTGAGATTCGAGAGCAGTTTTTTTTGTCCAACACCACCGATTCGCCGCCCGCTCTGGTCACTCCCGATCTGCCGAGCCTGGCGGGCCGTGCTTATCGCTGCCAGTGCGGCTGCCCGGTGTTCTTTCGCAACAGCACTTGCCTGGCCTGCGGTACGCCGCTGGGTTATGACACCGTCCAGGCGCGCCTGCTGCCGCTGATGCCTGGTCAGGACCCCGACACCTGGCTGGCGTGGCACGCTGAAGGCAGTTCTGACACCACGAGCGGCGATGTGCCGACCCCAGCCTACTTGCGCTGCACCAACCTGCAAAGCCCGGCAGCCTGCAACTGGCTGGTGCCGGTCGGGGAGGGCCAGCCGCAGGTGCTGCTGTGCCGCGCCTGCCGGCTCAACCGCACCATTCCCGACCTGAACGACCCCGAGCACCCGGACAACGGTGAACTCTGGGGCCGGGTTGAGCTGGCCAAACGCCGGCTGGTCTCGGCGTTGCTGGCGCTCGGCTTGCCGCTGTCCTCGCGCGTCAGTGAAGACCCGGAAGGCGGGCTGATGTTCGACTTCCTGCGCTCGCCGGACTACGGGCCGCACATCATGACCGGGCACAACACTGGCCTGATCACGCTGAACCTCAACGAGGCCGACGACGCCACGCGCGAGGCGGTGCGCAAGGCCATGCACGAGCCTTACCGCACGCTGCTCGGACACTTCCGCCATGAGGTGGGCCACTACTACTGGGACCGGCTGATCGCCGGCACCGGATGGCTGCAGGGCTTTCGCGAACTGTTCGGCGATGAAACCCAGGACTACGCGGCCAGCCTGCAGACCAACTATGCGCGGGGTCCGCGACCCGACTGGGCGCTGCGTTACGTCAGCGCCTACGCCAGCGTGCACCCCTGGGAAGACTGGGCCGAATGCTGGGCGCATTACCTGCACATCCGCGACACCGTGGACACGGCTCTTAGTTTTGGCTTGGCCACCGACACCGCGCAACTGGAGTTCACGCCTTTCACTCTTGATGCGCTGTACCAGCCCGAGCATCCGGATGCGGAACGCTTCCTGGCTTTTTTGAACTGCTGGACCCGCTTGACCATGCTGCTCAACGAGATGTCTCGCGCCATGGGGCAGCCCGACTTTTACCCCTTTGTACTGCCGCATGGGGTGGTGGCCAAGCTGCAGTTCATTCACCTGGTGGTGAGTGCGGTCAATGAGCCCGCCGCGCCGTCCGATGGCTCCGCCCCCTCCGGCACTGCTCAAAGTCAGGGACGGGACCAGACCAACGATGTGGACAACAACAACGGCGACAACAGCCGGGAGATGGAAGAACCCCAGCGCCAGTCCCAGCGCTTTGACCCCCAGCAACAGGTACAGGGCCAGAACAATTTTTGACCGAGTTCAGGCGCGATTCACGCCGTTTCCGGGTCCAGGTTTTTCATCTCCCAGGCAATCCGCACCAGCTCGCTCTTGAGCTGCATGCGTGCCTCGGCATCCAGTCCGGACAGGCTTTGCGCCAGGCTCATGCGGCGTGGCGAGATGGCCTCGCCCCTAGATGCAAACACGATGCTGTTGCTTTTTTCCACGGCCATGACTTCGACCGCGTTGCCATTGAAGCTGCGGCTGATGCGGCCCACCAGCAACGCATAGTCGGGGTGGTCGCAGTGCAGGTTGACCACCAGCACGCCATCGGCCGCGAGGGCCGCAAAACAGTCGTTGTAAAAGTCTTGTGAACACAGCGCCGCCGGCTGGCCCTGGTGGTCGAAGCCGTCCACCAGCAGCACATCGAAACTGGGCACCTCCTGCTGCAGATACAGCGCCCCGTCGGCGGCGATCACCTGGAAACGTTCGTCGTCCTCGGGCACCTGGAACTCGCGGCGCAGTGCGATCACATGGGGGTTGATTTCGAGCACCGTCATCCGGCTTGTGCCCAGTTGCCGGTGGCAAAACTTGGCCAGCGAACCGCCGCCCAGGCCGATCATGCCGATGTGAACCGGCGCCGGCCTGAACAGCAGAAAACCCATCATGGTCCGGGTGTAGTCGAGGGCCAGGTAAGCGGGCCGGCGCAGCAGCATGCGGCTTTGCAGCTCGCCCAGCGCGAAGTGCAGGGATTTGGCGGCGCCGTCCTCGCGCACAAAAGGCTTGACGTGTTGCAGCGACAGGAAGTCGCCGCCGGCAGGCGTCTGTGCGTCCGTCATGGCGGGCAGGGCAGGCAGCGGGGTTACCGGGCTTGCGCCAGCTTGCGCAAATCGATCACGACAGCCGGCAAAGCCATGGCGACCAGCAGCAAAGCAATCGGCAGGGTGGCGCTGAAGCCCATCGCCTTGAAGGCCAGCGCGCCGGCGACACCGCCGGAGAAAAACAGGCCAAGGAGGCTGGCGTGGGTGAACAGCTTGTCGGTGTTGGCCCGCACGAACTGGATGTCGTTGGCTTTTTTGGAGTGGTTCCAATAAATCAGGCGGCCCAGCTCGATGCCCAGGTCGGTGATGACGCCGGTCATGTGCGTGGTGCGGATCTCGGCATTCGAGATCTTGGTGACGATGGCGTTTTGCAGGCCCATGATGAAACACAGCAGCAGCACGGCGGTGGGCACCAGCAGGCTGGCGAAGGACTTCAGGTTGGCCCCGACCAGGCCGAAGACCAGTAGCAGCGTGGCTTCCAGCAGCAAGGCCAGCGCGTATTTGCTGCGCAACTCATGGCGGCGCGCCCAACTGATCAGCAAGGTGGTGGTGATGGCGCCGGCGACAAACGCGGCCAGCGAAACCAGACCCGCGAGCGCCAGGCCAATGCTGCCCAGCACCAGGTCATCGGCCACCGAAGAGACGATGCCTGTCATGTGCGAGGTGTAGCGATGAACCGCCAGAAAACCGCCGGCATTGATGGCGCCAGCGACAAAGGCCAGGATGCCGCCGAACTGCCGGTTGCTGCGGCGTGTGCGCTCCCGTGCGGTGAGCTGGAGCAAAAAGGTGAGGATCATGGCTGAGACTCATTATCCGCCTGGCCGCAAGCGCGCCCTGGCAGTGCTTGCTTCGATGCTGGCACAACGCGAATCTGTGAAACAAGAGAGAAATCTGCCTCCAGCCCTTGATGGACGGGCGCAAACAGCTATTGAATTTATAGCAATGTTTGCTGGCTAGCGGGGGTCAGATTGGCTGTCCCGAAAAGGTTTATACCGAAAAGTCCGTTGTATCCACAGGCGCCACTTCCTTGAGCAGCTTGTCCAGGGCTTGCGCCACGACGCCGTGCGTTTGCACCGGCCGCAGCAAACCTTCCTTGATCCGCTTTTCGCAGCTTCGTTTGGTCATGGGGTGGGGCGGGCGGACCACTGTGGCTGACAAACATGAACAGGGTCTGGCCCAGATCCGTTGGGCGCGCAAGCAGCGGCGTTTGGAGTGCGGGGCTACCCACTGCCTTCGCGCAGACCGTGCAGCCATTGCCGAGGCAGAACCGAAGCTGATGGTGACCAGTGCTTGGCGAGGCATCAAAGTAACGCTTTTTCGGCGGTCTGCGCCGGCCTGCGGCCATTGATCGCGCAGGGCTGACGAAGCGTGCGCTCGTAAACCGCGAGGTCACGCCGGTAACAGGCACAGGCTACTTGCTCCAGCGCCGTAGCATCCATCAACATGACATAGCCCCGGGTATAGCTGATGAGCCCGTGCCTTTGCAGCGCGCGCGCGGACTGGGTGATGCTCTCGCGCCGGACACCAAGCATGCGGCCAAGAGCTTCATGCGTCAGGAACAGCTCATTGGCATGAGTTCGGTCTCTCGTCATCAGCAACCAGCGTGCAAGGCGTTGTTCGACTGTATGAGAATTTTTGCAGGCCACCTGTTGCGCGAGGTGGCTCATGCGCACATCAATGTAGCGGTTGAGAACAATGCGCAAACAGGATTCGCCCGCGAGCAGTTTTTCCAGCGCCCGATGGTGAATTTTGAAAGATCTACCCGCGCCCTGAACCACACTTGTAAACGCGGAGGCACTCACGCCCAATACCAGCGAAGTGTTGACCATGCCCTCATTGCCGATCAGGCCCATTTCCAGACCATCAGCGCCGTTGCCGGGCAAAAGCGCCGCCACCACGCTGTCCACGGGAAAGTACGCATGATCAGGATTTTCGCCAGCCAGGGTCAAGACGGATTGAACTTTCAGTTCAATCATTTCACTGTGTTCAAGAAAAAGCGCGCGATCATCCGCTGGCATCAGTGCAATCAGGCGGTTGGCGAGGGACAAATCCTTTTGCAGCGGCAAGTGAACTTCTGTAAGCCGAGGGTTGGGGGCAGTCACCCGGTGGTTGGGACGGTGGCCAAGCGGTGGGTCTCGCGACGGCTCGCGTCAGGACGTAGGCGTCTTTACTTTCGCAGATGTTGCGCCCGAGGGTTTTCCTGGCGCACCCGGTTTCAAATCAAAATTCCGGCCATCCGCACTTTGGCAGCGTCCGCTGACGCGGGGAAAACCTGAGTCCAATTGACACTGCAACACCTTCGCACTGGTGGCAAACAGAAAAGCGCGACCCCAATTGCCTACCTGGGCGCCGCCGGGCGCTGCCCCGCCTTCCTGGAGATTGGCCGCGTAGTTGCCCCGGTACACCAAGCCATCAATGTTGACCGAGATGGCTTGGTTCTTGACGGCGTATTCGCCCTCATAAGTTCGGCCCTCGGTGACAAATGCTGCAACGCCAGATTGCGGGGCTGACACGGCCAAACTCGCAAGACCCCAGGGCGCGACGAAGACCATAGCGTGCAGCGTGGATTGAAGAAATTTGTGCATGGATTTACTTTATTTCTTTATTGAGTGACGGGGCGAACGAGTGGTCCTGCCTGGTGAGTTTATGCAGGACACCAATGAATGTTCCGGGCTCGGCCGGGCGAAGCGCCTCGGTCAAGGGGCTGTCAGCGTGTCGGAAAGCGCCCACAGCGTGATCTCAGCGTCGGCCGCTCGAGAAAAGTAGCTTTCGACCTCTGGCAGACCGAAGCAGTAATTCCATTTCTACTTCATAAATGAAGTAATCAAGGAGCTCACAATCCAATCCCAAGAGACAATGGTGCGCACAGTTTCAGGGTTTTGCTCCAAAGTTCTGAGTCCCAGTGCAAGCTGCTCCTCCAGCGCGTCAAGGCT
>NZ_JAUYEY010000056.1 GCF_030689685.1 Polaromonas sp.
AGCCTTGACGCGCTGGAGGAGCAGCTTGCACTGGGACTCAGAACTTTGGAGCAAAACCCTGAAACTGTGCGCACCATTGTCTCTTGGGATTGGATTGTGAGCTCCTTGATTACTTCATTTATGAAGTAGAAATGGAATTACGACGCGCACACGTCCATGAGCACCCAGGCGCTGAACTCGCCGGTGGTGCTGCGCGGCATCCTGAATATCCTGCTGAACCACTCGCAGCTGTATGAGACCTTGCGGGCGAGAGCCGGGGCATAAGTTCAGGCCAGCAGACCCGCTATCAACTTCATAGCTGTTTACGCCCGTGGAATAAGGGCTGGAGGCCAAAACGGCCTGTAATTTCAGCCAGACCAGGCGCAAGTTGCCTTGGCGCTTCCATTTGGCTTCATATTAAAGAATAATACGACTTTTTTTAATAACCGAAATCCTTATTCAAGGAAGCGCCATGCTTCGTAACGCAACAGGCACCTACACCGCCAGCGTCGCCGGCAGCGAAACCGTCCAGGCCTTTGTACCTGCACCGTTGCCCCCCGCGCCTGCGCTGCAGTTAAGCGGCAACCGCCAAAGCCTGCTGGAACGCGCCACACTGGCGGTCGGACGGCTGGACAGCGTCAGCATGTTGCTGCCCGATCCCCAGCTTTTTCTGTATGCCTATGTCCGGCGGGAGGCTGTGCTGTCTTCGCAGATCGAGGGCACACAATCATCGCTGTCAGACCTGCTGCTGTTTGAACTGGACGAGTTGCCCGGCGTGCCGTTTGACGACGTGGTGGAGGTTTCCAACTACATCGCGGCGCTGGAACACGGCATGACCCGCTTGCGCGAAGGCTTTCCGCTGTGCAATCGTCTTTTACGTGAGATGCACGAGCACCTGATGGCACGTGGGCGCGGCAGCGACAAGACACCCGGAGAGTTTCGCCGCAGCCAGAACTGGATTGGCGGCACCCGCCCCGGCAATGCCCGTTTTGTGCCGGCGCCGCCCCAGCAGGTCGAGCCGTGCATGTCGGCGCTGGAAAGTTTTATCCACGACCAGGGACAGGCAGAGTCCAGTCCGGTGTTGCTCAAGGCGGCGCTCGCGCATGTGCAGTTTGAAACCATTCACCCTTTCCTCGACGGCAACGGCCGCTTGGGTCGGCTGCTGATTGCCATGCTGCTGCACGACGGCGGCTTGCTGATGCAGCCGCTGCTTTACTTGAGCCTGTATTTCAAGCGGCACCGCGCCACTTATTACGAGCTGCTGGACCGGGTGCGTACCCACGGCGACTGGGAAGCCTGGGTGGATTTTTTTCTGGAAGGTGTGGAGCAAACTGCCACTGGCGCGGTGCAAACCGCTCAGCGGCTGGCGGCGCTGTTCCAGCAGGATATTCAGCGCAGCCAGGTGATCGGGCGCGGTGCCGCAAATGCACAGCGCGTGCTCGGCGCGCTACGCAGCCGGCCCCTTTGCAGTCTGAAACAACTCTGCCAGGGCGCGGGCATGACCTTCCCCACCGCCTCCAAATCCATGCAAGCCCTGGTGAGCCTGGGCATTGCCCGTGAACTGACCGGGCAACGCCGCAACCGTATTTTTGTTTACGACGCTTATCTGAACATTCTGAACGAAGGGGGGGAGCCAATTTGAGGAGGCCCTCGCGGAGCTGCGTCTGAAGCCTGTTACTCCTGTTTTGATAGCTTTTTACGACCGCCAGTCAAGGGCTCGAGGCCTAAAAGGCTTGAAAACTCGGCAAATCAGCGCATCACCAGCCCGCCATCCACAAACAAGGTCTGTCCGGTCATGAAGCCGCTCCAGTCGGACGCGAGGAACAACACCGGCCCGGCCACGTCGTCGGGCGTGGCGATGCGGCGCAGCGGGGTTTGGGCGGTCAGCAGGTCGCGGACTTCTTCCTTGGTCTGCCGGCTGGCGGCCGTGGGGTAGACCAGGCCGGGCGCCACGCAGTTGACGCGTATTCCGAGCGGACCGAGTTCGGCCGCGAGGTTGCGGCTGAAGCCGACCAGGGCCGATTTGGCGGTGCTGTAGTCGTGGTAGGGCACGCTGGGACGCTCGACCAGGTCGCTGGCGAGGTTGACGATGGCGCCCTGGCTGCGCTGCTTGAAATGCGGCAGCACCGCCTGGCAGACGTTGAAGGTGGCGCGCACCGCACCGTCGATCTGGCGCTGGTAGTCGGCCCAGTCCAGCTCCCAGAACAGCTTGCGCTGCTCGGGATCGAAACTGTAGGAGGCAAAGGCGTTATTGACCAGCACGTCGATGCGGCCCATCTCGGCCAGCACCTGCGCGACCATGGCGGTGACGGCCGGCTGCGAGCTGACATCGGCCTGCAGTGCCCAGCCGTCGCCGCCCAGCGCCTTGCATTCTGCCGCGACAGCTTCGGCCGAAGTGGCGTCCTGCAGGTAGTTGATGACGACCGCCGCGCCCTCGCGGGCAAAGCCACGCGCAATCGCCGCACCTATGCCGCGCCCGGCGCCAGTGACCAGCACCACCTTGCCCTTGAACTTCATGATGGGTTGTCCTTATTTGGCCGGCAATAGGTCCTGCATGACCACGTCCGAGGCCTTGATCTCGCGCTGGATCATGCCGAGCTTTTTGTAGCTGTCGGCAGCCTTCTGGAACATGGCCATGTCCAGCGCGCCCAGGCCCCGCGCCTGCGTGACGGCCGAGACGCTGGAGGCATTGCGCAAGTTGATGATCTCGCGGTTCACGGCCTGGTTCTTGCCATCGATGGCGCGTTTGACGGCCAGCGCGGCGGCCTCGTCCGGGTTGGCAATCATCCAGGCCATGCTGTCGCGGTAGCCGGCCAGGAAGCGTTTGAGCACGTCCTTCTTCGTCTGGTAGGTGGCCTCGGTCACCACAAACACGTCGCTCGAAATGTTCAGGTGGTCACGCACCGCGATCACGTTGACCTCACCCAGGCCTTTTTGTTTGCCCACCAGCAGGCCGGTGTCGGTCGCGGCAGTGGCATCGACCTGGCCCTGCATCAGCGGCGCGAAGTTGAGCAAGCCGGTGACGACGATGGTCACGTCGGCCTCGGTCAGCCCGGCCTGCTGCAACAGCACCAGCAGGTTTTGCCGGGTGCCGCTGGACAGGCTGTAGACGCCGATCTTCTTGCCCTTGAGGTCGGCCGGTTTCGTGATGCCGCTGGATTTGAGCGCGACCACGTTGAAGACGTTCTGTGGATAGATGTCGTAAATCGCGCGCAGCTTTTCGCCCTTGTCGAGCGCGGCGAAGAAGGAACCGGGGTCGGTGAAGGCCACCGTGGCCTGGCCGGTCAGCATGTTGCGGATCGCGTCACCGCCGCCGGCGCCCGGCACGTAGCCCAGATCAATGCCGCGCGCCTTGAAGAAGCCCTTGTCTTCCTCGACCAGCAGGTTGGTGATCTCAGTGATGGGCTGGCTCCAGCCGGCCACCACCACCTTGTCGGCGGCGTGCACCAGGCCGCAGCCGAGCAGCAGGGTGGCGGCCAGGCTGCGAAGAAGAGAAGTGAAGTGTTGCATGTCAGTCCTTGGTGGTTTCTTTTAAATGCGGCCAGAGCAGCAGGCGCTCCAGGCCAATGGCCAGTTGATAAATCACCAACCCCAGCACGGTGATCAAGAGCAGTACGGCGAACATCAGCGGCGTGTCCATCATTCCCTGCGAGGCGATGATCAGCGCGCCCAGGCCCTTGCTGCCGCCTATAAACTCGCCGACCACCGCGCCGACCAGCGCCAGCACCACGGCCACGCGAAAGCCGGCCATGATGACCGACAGGCCCGAGGGAATCTTCAGGCGCAGCAGGGTTTGCACGCGGGTCGCGCCCAGCATGCGGAACAGCTCCAGCTTGCGGGGCTCGACCTGCTGCAGGCCAGTCAGCGTGTTTTCCATCAACGGAAAAAAGCAGATCAGCGCAGTGATCACCACCGTCGATGTCATGCCGAAACCGAACCACACAATGAACAGCGGCGCCAGCGCGAGTTTGGGCACAACCTGGCTGACCAGCACATAAGGGAACAGCAGGCGGCGCAAAAATGCCGACTCACCCAGCACGATGCCGCCCAGGAAACCGGCGGCGCAACCGAGCGCCAGGCCGAGAAGCAGCTCGGTGCCGGTGTGCAGCAGGTGCGGCCAGAAGTAACCACTGCGCAGCCCGCTCCACAGCGTCTCCCAGATCACCGAAGGCGCAGGCAGCACCAGTGCCGACACGCGGGAGCCGCGCGCCAAAAACTCCCAACCGAGCACGATACAGACGAACAGGGCCAGGCTGGCCAGGCGACTCCATGCCGCGCGGCTCAGCATGTCAGCACCCCGTCCATGGCATGGCGCACTTGGGCACACACCGCATTGAACGGCGCGCCGTAACGCAGCGCGCGCTGGCGCGGCCAGGGCAAATCCACCGTGAGGTCGTCTGTGATTTTTCCTCCGGCCATCACAGCCACGCGGTCAGCCAGGTAAACCGCTTCGCTGATGTCGTGGGTGACAAAAAACACCGTGGTCTGCGCGAAGCGGCAGATGCGCAACAAGTCGTCCTGCAGTTCCTCGCGCGTGATCGCGTCCAGCGCCGCAAACGGCTCGTCGAGCAGCAGCAGCGTGGGCGCCAGCAGCAGCGCGCGCGCAATCGCCACGCGGCTTTGCTGGCCGCCGGACAGTTCGGTCGGGAAACGCCGGCCCAGGCCGGACAGACCCATCAACGTCAGCAATTCGTCGGCGCGCGCGCGGTCGGCCGGCAGCGGACTGCGCTGCAAGGTGACCGGCAGCAGCACGTTGTCCAGCACGGTTTTCCACTCAAGCAGGGTCGGCGCCTGGAACACAAAGCCGAGCTGGCTGCCCGGCTTGCGCAAGGCCTGGCCATCGACGCTGACCGTGCCGGCATCGGGCAGCAACAGGCCAGCCGCGAGTTTGAGCAGGGTGGTCTTGCCGCAACCGCTGCGGCCGACCAGGCTGTGCACCTCGCCGCGCGCAATCTGCCAGTCGACCTGGTTCACCACCTTCGGGTAGGCCGGGAAGCTGTAGCTGACCCCGCGCATGTCGAGAAAGGCCTGCGTATCAATCGACATAAGGCGCCAGGGTTTCGGCCGCGGCTTCGGCCGAGCTGTCGATGTCGACCATCTGCACCATGTCCAGCAGGCTGAAGCGCCCGTCGTGGTGCCAGCCGGCCTCGGGCGAGGTCATCTGGCCCAGCGCGCAGATGCGCGTGACGCCGGCGCGGCCGAGCTGCTCGGCGAGTTCAAACAGTTCACGCGGCGCGGCGGCCACACCGACTGTCTGCAAAAAAGCGCGGTGCGGCGCCAACAGCGGGATCACGTCGATCAGCTGATCCACCGCCACCACGCGGACGCTGCGGTTCAACGCGCCGGGCGCGAGCGGCTGCAAGCTGGGGTTGTAGACCACGGTCCAGTCACCCTCGCCCGCGACCTCCGCTCCGCCCGGCGACAAACTGTGGAGTTCTTCGGCCTGGCGCCAGCCGGCAAGATCGGCCGCCTCGCCCAGGCTCAGCGTGCGCCGAGGGTATTTCTTTTCCAGCGCCGAGAGTTCATGCGCGAGGTAGCGCGAAAACTCGTCCGGGCTGATTTTTCCGCCGCGCGCCACATAAAACACATGCGGCGAATAACAGCCCTGCTGGTCGTAACGCACCACGTCGTAAGCCGCCTGCTGCGCCGCCCGCAGCGCCTTGCGCGCATCAAGCGCAGACGCAGCCACCAGGCCGAAACTGAGCTTGTGGCCAAAGGGCAAAAAACGCGTGGTGACCGGTACCTGGCGCCGCACGTCGGCCAGCGCCGCATTTCCGCCATAGGCCAGCACCAGGTCGGCTTGGCTGAAGAACACTTTTTCCTGGGCCGCGTCACCGCCCTTCCACCAGACCACCGCCAGGCAGTCGGCCAGGCCCGGATCGATCTCGACCAGCAATTGCGCAAACCAGCCGGCCAGCAGCGGCTCGGCACTCGCGACCTTGCCGACGGTGCCGGACTTGACCAGCAGCCCTGAAATCAAACTCCACAGGCACAGGCCGGGCACATTGCCGGCCCACACATGCACCGCCAGATCGGGACCAAAGGCCTTGGAAAATCCGCCCTTGCTGCGCGGCACAAAGTCATCGAGCAGTTGCGGGTTGCCGAAATCTTCGACGAGGAAACGCTGCAGTTGCGGCTTGCGAAAAGTCTTGAGGTAGCCGCTCAGGCCCAGGCGCACCATCTCCGCGTCGTAACCGGTCACGCGCGGCAACACGCTGTCGGCCTTGCGACGCCACCGGTCCTGCGGGTCCAGCAGGCGATGGATGGCTGTGTCGATGATGTCCGCAATCTGCGCAACCGTCAGCGACTTCAGGTAGCTGCGGCTGGCGTTGCGCACGCGCTGCGTGAGCGCGATGATTTGCGCTTCGGTCAGCACAGGCACGGCCACCTCGACGCGGCCGCCCTTGCTCTCGAAGGCCAGCGTCTGCCACGCGAGCTCATCGGTACGCAGGCCCGGCAGGTAGCCGGCGGTTTCGCGCAGCAGCCTCATGCCGCAGCCGCCTGCAAAAATTCCTCGACCGCCAGCGAACAGCCCTTGGCCGCGCTGCCCTGCGCGCGGCCCAGCAGCAAAAAGCCGCCGTCCACCGCCAAACCCACGTCTTCGGTCAGGATGGTGGTGACCGAGTTGAAGTTCGCCAGGTCGCAATGCGCGAGGATGCCCTGCTGACCGCGCGGCAGCTCTTCACCACTGAGCGGCTCGACCACGCGGCTGCGGATCCAGTGCGGGCCCGACTTGACCGAGGGCAGGGTCGCATTGCCGTCGTCGTAGAACTGCGTGCTGAGTTCGGTCATGCCGTACATGTTGATGCACTGGCTGGCAGGGATGCCCAATGTGACTGAGAGCTGCGCATAAAAGTCCTGCATGGACAACTCGCGCGACCGGCCCTTGAAGCCACCGGTGTCAAGCACGCGGCTGCCGGCCGGCAAATTGAAAGTTCGCCCCAGGCGCTGCAGCTCGTCGAGCAGGTGCACAAAACTGTAACTCGCACCCAGCAGCGCATAGGGCTCGCCGGTCTGCTCAGCTCGTTCGAGCTCGGCGATCACGCGCGGGGTATCCAGACCTTGCTGCGTGAGCAGGTAGTGGCTGGCTTGGGTGCCGAACTCGCGCACGGCCAGCGCGAGGTAATGCGCCAGCGAGGAATTCGGCAGCAGCGTCTCATCCGGAAACAGGATGCCCATGCGGATGCGGCCGCCGCCGGCCATGAAGCGCTGGCGGAAATTGCGGATCATCGAGGCGTCGTAAACCACCAGCGTTGGGTGGTGGTGTTTGCCCTTGACTTCGGCTTGCGTGGTGCCGCTGGTCATGAAGCTGCGTTCGGCCTGGTCTGGCGAAATACAGCTCAGGGTCAGGGCCTTGAAGGCGCTGATCGGAACGGCGGGAATGTTGCGCCAGCTTTTGACGGTGCGCAGGGTTTTGCCGCGTTGTTGGCAAAAACGCTGAAACGGCAGGTTGTGCTGGAACTGGTGCGCAAACAGCGCAAGCGCCTGCCGGTTGAAGGCCTCGTCAGACGGGTTGTCACAGGCCAGGAAGGCCAGCAAATCAGCAATCAACGCAGGTGGAGCCATTCGTCACGCTTTCGGTTGCCTGTTGAACAAGTGCTCCGAAAGACGTGACAGTCCCGCACCGGGTTGCTGACAGCTCTCCTTACGTCGGTATGAACCGATTCAAGTTCGCGGGTTTGGTTCTGACCATCTCAGCCACCCTTGCTGTTTCCAACAAGGCTGCACCCCGGAGCAAGGCAAATTCTAGCGGAATGCGGAAAACGCGGGCAGCGCGCGGCCTCAGTCGCGTTTGGACCACTCGACAAACTGCGGCGTATACCCTTTCGACTTCAGGAAATCGGCCATGGCGTAACCGGTGCCGGCTGGCCAGCATTTCACATCTTCGTGCGCGTAGAGTTTGTAGTCCACCAGTTCGGGCGAGAGTTTGACCTCGCCATGGCCGACCACGCTGTAGGCAATGATGATCTGGTTCATGCGCTGGAAGTCGTAGACGCCGATCAGTTGGAGGTCGGTGACATCAAGGTGGGTCTCTTCCCTGATCTCGCGCGTGATGCCGCCTTCGGGCGTTTCACCGGCCTCCATGAAACCGGTGATCAGCGCGTACATCTTGGCAGTCCAGGCAGCGTTGCGCGCCAGCAGGATCTTGCCCTGGTATTCAATCACCGCAGCCAGCACCGGCACCGGGTTGTTCCAGTGTGTGTAGTCGCAGGCCGGGCAACGCAGGCGCACCTTCTCGCCGCCATCCTCCATCTGGCTGACCAGGGCCAGCGGCGACGCGCAGTTGGGGCAAAACTTGAATTCGTGGGTCATGGCAAGACTTTCGGTATGCTACTTTATTAATAGCAGGTTAAGCCCGCCAGACATGGGCTACAGCCGATTTTTATTCGAAAAAACCGCAGTCAGGCCGGAAACACACCGGTGGACAGGTAGCGGTCGCCGCGGTCGCAGACGATGAAGACAATCACCGCATCCTTCACGGTTTTGGCGATCTCCTGCGCGACCCAGCAGGCGCCGGCGGCCGAGATGCCGGCAAAGATGCCTTCCTCGCGTGCCAGGCGCCGGGTCATTTCCTCGGCTTCCTGCTGGCTGACTTCCATGATTCTATCCACCCGGCGGAAATCGCAAATCTTCGGCAGGTATTCCTTGGGCCATTTGCGGATGCCGGGTATTTGCGAGCCATCCGCCGGCTGTGCGCCGACGATCTGGATGCTGGAGTTTTGTTCCTTGAGATAGCGCGAGCAGCCCATGATGGT
>NZ_JAUYEY010000058.1 GCF_030689685.1 Polaromonas sp.
CTGCAAAGCGGCCGCGACGGTCCATTTTTCACCGGCTTTTTGCCCCATAGCTACGGCTATGAGGCTGCAAACCCGGCAAAAACTGTCCTCGCCGGGGCCACTTTTCGCTTCGACGCCTTCTGCCGCCCAGACTCCTAGTCGATGCGTGACAGCACCCGTGCGTGTTCGGTAATACCGATCACATTGAAAAATGCGGCCACCAGGCGATGCACCTCAGTGAATTGCACAGCGCGATTTTCCGACTCGCGCGCTGACACCCAGTTGAGCAGGGTTCCAGCGGCCGAAAAATCGACGCGAATCAGCTTGGCGCATGAGATCACCATGATGTCCGCGCCCATCAACTTGGCTTCGAGCTTGTCCAGCACATCAATGGCGTCGCCTTCGATCTGGCCGGACAGCTCTACCGCGAACAGATTGGACATTTGTGAATTGCCATCCATCTGGGTGTCGCCGTCCATGGCGCTGCTGATGCTCGACGGCGCGGAATCGCGGTACACATCACCAATGATGGCCTGCCCACTGATTGCGGCGCCATGCGGGTCCAGCGGCTTGTACTCACAGCGCGCACTGTCCCACGCGGGCGGGGACACTTCATAGGTCACGCAAAAATCAAGCGCGGTCAATTCAAACTCGTCGGGCTGGTGCGTGACGCGCAAGGCCTCCATCCTGAGCTGCCACCATGCCTGGGGTGTATCCCGTACGCCCGAGGGTGTCGCGTCCTGCAGCACCTTCTGCAATTGCGCAGCGCCTATGAACCGCAATTGCACCGGTTGCGCCGACCAGCCGCTAAATATCTTGCTCAATGGCTCGACTGCGCCCGCATCCATGCTCTTGAGGTTGTGCCAGTCCAGGCGCCAGGGCATGGGGGCGCGGGACAGGGCTGCGGTCAGCGTGGCAACCGTCTGGATACCCAGCACGGACGGGCATATCCAGTCGGCTGCCGGGCCATTGCCGGGCAACGGAGCAGACGGGCGGGCCAGTTGCTTGACCAGGTCGGGCATGGAGAACCACTGCGGCGCGGAACGGTCAAAACGGCCTACAAACTCAATCGCCTGGTTCTCAAATTTATCCTGCTGACCCGTGGCACGGTACAAATCAAACAAGGCCAGCCAAGTGTCGGCGTGTTGAGCCCGGCTGCCGTGGGGGCCCAGGGTTTCAAGAAGACCCGACTCCGCGCCGGCATCATCACCATTGGCAAAGCGAATGGACGCCTCTTCCAACTCGGGGTCGTGCGCGATTTCCGCGCCATCCACCACCGAAAATTTGGAAGCTGAAAAGCCTGACGGCGTGTCATCGCGAGACAGCGCCGAAATAACCTTTGGGCTGCTCGGCCGCGCCGACGGCGGTGCAGGTTTGTCAAACGAAGCGCTCGACAGGTCCACCGTCACCGGAGCGGCGGCGGCACCTGTCTTTGCCTTGGCGAGCGCCGCCGTCAATTCGCCGGGCGATGTACGCACATAGCTGGCAGGCAGCGCGTTGTCCAGCAGCGGCGCATGGACACTCAGATTGCTCGGGGCAGCCGGGGCTACGGACAGGGGCGCGGACAATGAAGCGACAGAACTCATGGTCGAATGGGTGCCATGTTTGGTCTTCCACCACTGCATGGACATCTGGGCTTCAATTTCGTCGATCTTTTTCAGGGTCACGGCGCGGTCGTCCGGCTTGGACGGCATGCTGCTCTGGAAGAACGATGGCCTGGCCCCCGGATCTTGCCCGGTCATGGCTTCGCGTTTGCGCATTTTTCTGAGCATGTCGAATTCACGCTTGCGCACAAAGTCGTTGCGGCGCTTGCGCTCGATCATCTCCTTGAGCAACTGCTTGCTCAAGGCCTCCTCGCGGCCGGATTCCTTGTGCTCCAGATCGGACCAATTCGTCGCCGGGTTGCGGACGAATTTCACGACTTTTGACAACAAGCCTGGTGCAGGGTCTTCTTTGGCCATGAGTAAAGGTCAGATCAATCGGCGCTGGAAGAATCAGTCACCAAACATTTTTTGCTTGAGCTCGCGGCGCTGCTGCGCCTCCAGCGAGAGGTTGGCCGTGGGGCGGGCAATCAAACGCCCGACCCCGATGGCTTCGCCGGTTTCATCGCAGTAGCCGTAGTCACCCGAATCAATGCGGGCAATCGACTGCTCGATCTTTTTAAGCAGCTTGCGCTCGCGGTCACGGGTGCGCAGCTCCAGCGCGTGTTCTTCCTCGATGGTGGCCCGGTCTGCCGGGTCTGGCACCACCACCGTGTCTTCACGCAGATGCTCGGTGGTTTCGCCGGCACTGTTGTGGATGTCCTGCTTGAGCACGGACAGCTTGTAGCGAAAAAAAGCGAGCTGCTTTTCGTTCATGTACTCGGAGTCCGGCATGGCCTTGACCTCTTCGTCCGACAACATGTCGGCGGCCTTGGTTTTCCAGTTGTTGGCGAGCTTGGGATCTTTCTTGGCCGCCACATGAGGGGGCGGCGCGATCACACGCTCGGCAATGGCGGAGTAGCTGGCCTTGGCGGCGTCGGGCGAATGGGTCGGCACCATGGGCGCGGGTGGCGGCGCAAATGAGGAGTTTCGCAAGGAGGCCCGGCGTCCCGGCTTGAGGGCCGGTGTCTGGAGCGGCGCTGGCGCTGCGGCGATGGGTGACGGGCCGGGCGCGGCTTTGCCGACCGGGGCCGCAGCCGTTTTGGTAATCGTTTTGATAGTGACTTTTTCTTTAGGTTTGGCGGTGGCCTTGCCGGCCGCAGCCGGCTTGGGCGCCGACTTGATGACAGGTTGGGCCGCTTTGACCGCAGGTTTAACAACAGGCTTGTCAGCCTTTTTGGCGGGGGCCGATTTTTTGGCGGCGACAGGTGTTTTTCTGGCCGGTGCTGGCTTGGCCACAGGCTTGGCTTTGGTTTTTGCAACCGGCCTGGCGGCGACCTTCGGCTTGGCCTTCACAACTTTGGCGACCGGCTTGGCCGGTTTTTTGGCCAAGGCGGTTTTGGAAGGCGCAAGCTTGGCCGCCTTCTTGATCACCGTTTTGGCCGTGGCTTTGGGCTTGCCAACGGGTTTGGCAGCGGCCTTGACGGGTGGTTTGGACTTTTTGGCTTGTGCTTTCACATCGTGTCTCCTCGGGGAAGCAGCTTCGGGATGGCCCTCATGCTGGCCCTGGCTGAACTGTTTTTTGTCAGTCCAACCTTTTCTTTTATCTGATTGTCTGGTTTGCCTGTCGCCGTCGCCGCAGTTTCAAGGCCAGTACTTACCCTGACTTTTTCCCCTGACTGTCCTGGTCGGGACGTCCGGGTAGTGGAGTCGGCGCGCGATTGTAGCGGCTCGCCGCGATGTCGGGACGCCCGCAGGCCTAATCGTTGGAGAATAGAGACAAACATGAGGCCCTCCTGCCGTTCAAGGCAATGTGCAAACAGCCTACCTCAAACCAGACACTGCTCCAGGCCCTGGAGAAAAATATCTTTCGGCAAATCAATGCCGATGAACACCATCTTGCTGTTTTTCGTCTCGCCCTCGGCCCAGGCCGGACCCAGGTCGCTGCCCATCAGCTGGTGCACGCCCTGAAAGATCACCTTGCGCTCGGTGCCCTGCATGTTCAGCACGCCCTTGTAGCGCAGCATGCGCGGGCCGTAGATGTTGACGATGGCGCCCAGGAAATCCTCCAGCTTGGCCGCATCAAACGCGCGCTCGGAGCGGAACACAAAACTTTTGACGTCGTCATCGTGGCGGTGGTGGTGGCCGTGCGCAGCGTCGTGTGCATGGGAAGGGTGATCGCAATGCTCGCCCTCTGCATGGTCGTGCCCGGCGTGGCCGTGCTCGTCGGCTTTGAGAAAGTCGGGGTCAATGTCCAGTTTGGCGTTCAGGTTGAAGCCGCGCAGGTCAAACACCTCGGAAATCGCCACCTCGCCAAAATGCACGGCTTTTTGCGGTGCGCGCGGGTTCATGTGTTTAAGCCGGTGCATCAGCGCCTGAACTTCGCCTTCGGCCACCAGATCGGACTTGCTGATGAATATCTGGTCGGCAAAACCGACCTGCCGGCGTGCCTCCTGGCGGTCATTGAGCTGGGTGGGCGCGTGTTTGGCGTCCACCAGCGTCAGAATGGAGTCCAGCAGGTATTGCTCGGCAATTTCCTCGTCCATGAAAAAAGTCTGGGCCACGGGGCCGGGGTCGGCCAGGCCGGTGGTTTCAATCACCACGCGCTCAAAGTCCAGCAGGCCTTTGCGTTTTTTGGCGGCCAGCAGCTGCAGGGTTTCGCGCAGGTCTTCACGGATCGAGCAGCAAATGCAGCCGTTGTTCATCTGGATAATGTTTTCCTGGGTGTCGTTGACCAGGATCTCGTTGTCGATGTTTTCTTCACCAAACTCGTTTTCAATCACCGCAATCTTCTGGCCGTGGGCCTCGGTGAGGATGCGCTTGAGCAGCGTGGTTTTGCCGGAACCGAGAAAGCCGGTCAGGATGGTCACAGGAATCAAACTCATGGGGGTCTGCCTCAAAAACAGGGTGAAAAGATGCAGCGGGCGCGCGGCCGGAGCAAGGAGTTTAGCGGTCAGGCCATAGCCCTGATGCCAAGGCATGATTAACGCCCTTTCACCTTACACGGCCTGTCAAGCCCCAGAGCCTTCAACAGGGTAAATTGCTCCTTTTTTAATAGCTATGTACGCCCGTCCGACATGGGCTGGAGGCCTTTTTTACTTAAAAATCACTTTCTAAGTAAAACCAAGCCCTTGAGGTATTCGCCTTCGGGGAAATTCACCGTCATCGGGTGATCGGGCGCGCCACCGAGGCGCTCGGTGATGAAGGCGTCCACCCCGGCGTCCATGCCGGCCGAGGCCACAATCTTGTGAAACAGGTCGGCGCTGATGCCGCCCGAGCAGGAATAGGTGAACAACACCCCGCCTGGCGCCAGGATGGACAGGGCAATGCGGTTGATGTCCTTGTAGGCGCGCGCTGCACGCTCGGCATGCGCCACAGTGGGCGCAAATTTGGGCGGGTCCAGCACGATGGCGTCAAAAAACCGGCCTTCCCTGTGAAACTGGCGCAGCGAAGCATTCACATCCGCGTCCAGCATGGTCGTGCGGCCAGCATCAAAGCCGTTGAGCGCCACATTGGCGCGGGCTTTTTCAATCGCCGGGCCCGACGAGTCGATGGAGGTCACATGCGCCGCGCCGCCGGCCAGCGCAGCGACGGTAAAGCCGCCGGTGTAGCAATAACAGTTCAGCACGTCCTTGAACTGCAGGCGCTGCGCATGCTCGGCAAACTTGCGGCGGCTGTCGCGCTGGTCCAGGTAAAAGCCGGTTTTGTGGCCTTCGGCCACGTCCAGGCTCAGCTTCCAGTCATGTTCCGTGATCGTGATGCCGGTGTCGCCCGAACCCTGCAGCCAGCCGGTGGCTTCGGGCAAGCCTTCGAGCGAACGCACGCTCGCATCGGAACGCTCGTACAGCCGGGTCAGCCCGGTTTGTGCGAGCAGAGCCTCGACGATCACACTTTTCCAGCGCTCGGCGCCGCAGCTAGAAAACTGCGCTACCAGGGTGTCGGCATAGCGGTCCACCACCACACCCGGGAGGCCATCGGACTCGCCGTGAATCAGCCGCAGGCCGTTGCTTTGTATGTCAAAAAGGCTTCTAGCCCTTATTGCTGCTGAGATTCGCGCTATAAAAAATGAAGCATCGATACGCTCAGCCTCGTCAAAGCTCCAGGCGCGCGCGCGGATTTTCGATACCGGGCTGAAAGCCGCCCACGCCAGGAACTGCCCTGCACTGCTTTCAACCCGCACGGTTTCACCGGCGTCGGCCACACCTTTGGCGATCGCACCGTCAAACACCCAGGGGTGGCGCCGCAGCAGCGAGCGCTCTCTGCCTTCTTTGAGCCGAATTGTTTTCATGCCGCTATTGTCGCGGCCCGGGCTGCGCATTGAAAAGACGGCTGAACTGTGCTGTACTAACAGGTTTTTCCAACCCGACCATCGTGAATCAGGCAGCATTTTGAGCGACGCAGGCAGCACCCGACATATTTACGGCCGCATTCGGGCCTGCGTGTGCGCGCTCGCAGCCGGGCTGCTTTTTGCCGGTGGGCTGGCGCTGCCGGACCAGAGTTTGGCCCGCACAGTGCTGGACTTGTCGACGCCAGCGTTGCCCGTCGATCTGATGGACTGGGGCGACTACCGGATAGAGGGCGTCACGACGCTGTCACCGTCCAGCGTCGCGGCATTCGGCGACACAGGCTGGCAGCCCACCCGCGCCAACATGATCTATCCGCTGAAAACAGGTCAGTCGCTGTGGATACGCTTCACCGTGCCGCCAGCGCCAGACAATGAACGCTGGTACCTGGAGGTTCCTTATCCGTCGGTCAACCGCGTGTCGCTTTTCACCCTGGACAGTGCCGATCAATGGAACGAGCAGAGTGCTGGCGACACCATTGCCGTCAATGCCTGGCCGGTGCCGCACCGCCATCCGCTGCTGCCCGTCAACGTGTCTGCCGAAGAGCCGAAAAAATACCTGGTGCGCGTTGAAAATCCGTACGACTTCGGCGCGCCTCTGCGTTTTGTGAGCGAAAGCTACCTGAGCCGCAACGAACAGCGCACCTCACTGATTCTGGGTATCTACTTCGGACTGGCGGGGCTGGCCGTGATGCTGGCGGCGCTCAGCGCCGTGTCGCTGCGCGACTCGGCCTATGGCCTTTATGCCGTGAGTGTGGCATTGATGGCTTTGACCCAGGCGGCTATCACGGGCATTGCCGGTTTGCACCTCTGGCCGGAGTTTCCCGCCTGGAACGACCTGTCCGCCCTGGTGCTGCCGGTATTGACGGTGGCCTCGCTGCTCTGGTTCTCATCGGCGGTCGTCTCTATGCCGGCGCGCTCGCGCCGCCTGCATCAGCTTCTGACAGGCCTGGGCTTTCTGGGCATCGCTGCGGGCGTGGGCATCGCCCTGACCGAGCCCTCGCAGCGTTTCTATCTGATGGTGCCGTACATCGTGGTCTCGATGGTCGTCGCCACCCTGACCCTGCTCTGGGCGCGGCGCCGCGGTGACCGCTATGGCGGATGGTTGTTGTTCGGAAGCCTGCCGCTGATTGCCGCTTCCATGTTCCCCCTGGCGCGCCTCAGCGGCATGATTCCTGTCAGCTTTCTCACCATGTATGGCATGCAGATCGGCGTCGCGATCGAGCTTCCTATCGTCATGGTGATACTGATGCTGCGCAGCCAGCACCGGCGCGAAAACATGCGCAGGATTCAGGGGCTGGACCGGGTTGACCCGGCCACAGGCCTGATCAACGAGCCGGTGTTTGCCGAACGCCTGATGCGCATGATCGCGCGGTCGGAGCGGCTCAGGCACCAGAGCGCAGTGCTGATGATTGATCTGGTCAACACCGAGCAGATACAGCGTGATTTTGGCCGCCGGGCCGCTGAAGAGCTGCCCTTGCGCATGGCGGCGCGGCTGCTGTCAACCGCGCGCGAGATCGACAGCGCGGCGCGCCTGAGTGAGCAGCGCTTTGGCATGCTGGTCGAGGGCCCGGTGTCGCCCGAGGAGGCTGCCACGCTCGGGCCGCGCATCGTGGCGCGCTGCCTGATGCCCTACAAGGGCCTGCCCGAGGCCTGTGTGGCCCAGGTGCGCGTCGCCTACGCCCTGGTGCCGCGCCAGGGGCCCAGCGCCGAGATCGTGCTGGCCCGCCTGGCCCAGCGGCTGACCAACATACCGCCAGAAAGCAAACGCGCGGTGTTCTTGCTGCCGGACTACAAATAGAGCCCCTGGTTTACGAGCCCCCACGGTCGTTCACTGCGTGTAACTCCCTGCCCCCCGAGGGGGCCGCTGCGCCTGCGGGCCGGCAAAGCCGGACCCGCGGCCCCTGCTTGAAAAGAGATGCCTGCGCGGTCACTTCTTTTTATCCGTTCGTCCTGAGCTTGTCGACGGACAGCGCCGTGGCCCGAGATCAGTCCTTGGTCTTGCCCGCCGGCTTGACGCCAGCGACGGTCGCGCGCGGATGGGCGGCGTCGTACACCTTGGCCAGGTGCTGAAAATCCAGCCGGGTGTACACCTGCGTGGTGGTGATGTTGGCGTGGCCCAGCAGTTCCTGCACCGCACGCAGGTCGCCGCTGGACTGCAGCACATGGCTGGCAAACGAGTGCCGAAGCATGTGCGGATGCACTGGCGTGGCCAGCCCAGCCTGCAGTGAACGCTGCTTGAGGCGCACACGAATGTGCTGGGGCGTGAGGCGTCTGCCGCGCTGGCTGATAAACAACGCTGCATCGTCCTTCGCCCAGGCGCTGCGCGCTTCCAGCCAGGCCTGCAACGCCTCCAGCGCCTTGCTGCCGACCGGCACACTGCGCCGCTTCGAGCCCTTGCCGAGCACATGCGCCTCTGCTGCCTGCAGGTCTATCCAGCCGCTGGCCTGGCTGCTGGCCACCACGTCCAGCCCGGTCAGCTCGCCGATGCGCAGGCCGCAGCCGTACAGCAGTTCGGTGATGCAGTGGTCGCGCGCCTGCAGCGCCGGGTCGTCGCCGTCCGCGCCCTGGAAAGCCGCCAGTTGCACCGCCTCATCGACACTGAGCGCCTTGGGCAGCGGTTTGGCGGTCTTGGGCGCGCGCAGGTCCTGCACCGGGTTGCTGGCTACCAGGCCTTCGCGGCCCAGCCAAGTGTAGAAACCGCGCCAGCCGGAAAGAATGAGCGCAATGCCGCGTCCGCTGCGACCGCCGCCGTGCATCTGCGCCACCCAGCGCCGCATGTGGAGGTTTTGTACCGCCGTCAGCGCCACACCGGCCTGCCGGCAGTTGGTCTGCAACTTGGCCAGGTCCAGCGCATACAGCTCAACGGTGCGCTGGGCCAGGCGTTTTTCGACGCGCACATGTTCAAGGTAACGCTCAACCAGCGGATCGTTGTCAGGGGCCGGCAACGCGGCTCCAGCAGCACTGGCGGAGGCGTCCTGCCCGGCCATGCCTCGTCGGCTAGTTGGCCATGGGCCGCAGGCGCGACAGCGCCGCGCCGGCCAGCTCGCCGATGCGCTCAAGGAAGTCGGTGCCCATGCTGCTGCTGAAACGCTCGGGATCGGGCGAGGCCAGCACCAGCATGCCAAAGGCCTGCGGCGCTTTTCCAGGCCGCAGCGGGATCAGCGCCACCGACATCGCCTGCGCCGGATCGGGCAGCCAGCCAACCGCTTCAAAACCGGAGTTGACGCCGCAATACGGCACGGTCAGCGACGAGGCAAAGGTTTGTGTGTCGTCGCTGACGCCGGTTGAAAAATCTTCCATCGAAAAAATGCCGTTGACGTGCCAGACCTTGATCGCCGCCTGCGGCACGGCAAACCGCGCCTGGATTTCGCGCACGATGGTGTCCGGCAGGTCGCGCGCATGGGCGGTGAGCAAGAGGTTCAGCGTGCATTGCTGCAGCTTGTCGGCAATGCCCACGTTCTCCTGGCCGTAACGGATCATCTCGACCACTTTGGACTCAAGCCCCTTGATCTTGTCGCGCAGCATGCCGGCCTGGCGCTCCTGCAGGCTGACCGCGCGGCCGCCGTGGCCGCTGGACAGTTGCACGGTGGCCAGCAGCTCGGCATGGCGCTCGAAGAAGTCCGGCGTATTGGCCAGGAAGTTGGCAATGTCGTCTTCGGTGATCGGGTTGTGGATGGAGCGTTCGCTTGGGTTCATGTTGGGGTGTTCCGGTTATTGATCTTTTCCAAATACACGGGCAGTGAATTGGACCGTTTTCACCCTCGCCCTCTGGGAGAGGGTCGGGGTGAGGGATTGAGCGTTCTGAATGTCATGTGTTTTGAAACGCTCAATAAGTCGTCAATTGATAGTCACAAGTGGTCGGGGACGTCTATCGAGGCTTCAAACACCGTGGTCGCCGGGCCGGTCATCAGCACTGGCGCCGGCGCGGCATCCACGCCGCCCTGCCATTCGATGCTCAAGGTGCCGCCGTGTGTCAGCACATCAACCCGCGCGTCCAGCAGGCCCAAGCGTATGCCAGCGACCACTGCGGCGCAAGCCCCGCTGCCACAGGCCAGGGTTTCGCCGGCGCCGCGTTCATACACCCGCAGGCGAATCTGGCTGCGTGAGACGATCTGCATGAAGCCGGCGTTGACCCGGCGCGGAAACCGCACATGGCCCTCGATCAGCGGGCCGGCCAGCAGCACCGGGGCGGCCTCCACATCATCAACGAGTTGCACCGCATGCGGATTGCCCATCGACAGAACCGCTATCAAAACAGGAGCTGCCCGCGCAGGCAAATCAAGGGCCAGAGGCCATTTTTGCCATGAATTTACCGGCACGGGTATCAAACCGCTGGCATCAAACGGCACCAGCGGCAAATCGAACACCGGCGCGCCCATGTCCACCGTAACACGGCCATCGGCCTGCATGCGCGGCTCAATCACGCCGTTCATGGTCTTGACTCGAACGCTGTGCTTGTCGGTCAGGCCCTGCTCGCGCACAAAACGCAAAAAGCAGCGCGCACCATTGCCGCATTGCTCGACCTCGCCGCCGTCGGCGTTGTGGATCACGTATTCAAAGTCAATGCCGGCCCCGGCATCCCGGGGCGCAGGCCGCACCGACAGAATCTGGTCAGCACCCACGCCAAAGTGGCGGTCTGCCAGAAAACGGTACTGGCCGGGTGTCAGGTTCAGGCGGCCGGCAGTCTCATTGAGCATGACAAAATCATTGCCCGCCCCCTGCATCTTGGTAAATCGGATCAGCATGCCCGCATTATCCGCCGAGCTTGCAGGCCCACTGCACACGTGAAAGACACCCATGCGCATCCCCGACTGGACCCCCGCCCTCAAACCCCAACCGCAAGACCTGGTCGATGCTGTGCTCAAGCGCCGCGGCGGTACGCTGATCAACCTCGACAAAGCCCTGCTCTGGAGCGAACCACTGGCGCGCGGCTGGAATGTCTACCTGGGCGCGGTACGCACCGGCTTGCCCACCAGCCGCAAGCTGCGCGAGCTGGGCATCTGCACCGTGGCGCTGCTGACAGGTGCTGCTTACGAATACCACCACCACGCTCCGGATTTTCTGGCTGCCGGTGGCCAGCAAAAAGAACTCGATGAGCTGAACGCCCTGGTGAAGGCAGACGCCCGGGTGTCAGCGCAACACGCCGACCTTGGCGCGGTCGAACAGCTGGTGATCCAGTACGCCGCGCAGATGACGCTGGACGTGAAGGTCAGTGACACGGTGTTCGACGCCTTGCGTGAGCATTTCGACACCACTGAACTGGTGGAGCTGACCAGCGCGATTGCCACCTACAACATGGTGGCGCGTTTTCTGGTGGCGCTGGGGGTGTCGCCCGAAGAGCATGACTAGGCATGCAACAAACACGTCCCGGTTTTCCTGTGCCAGCCCTCTTCAGGCGGGCGCTCACACTGCTGACAACTTTCGCGCTGGCAGCCGGCGCCGCCACGCTTCAGGCCAGCGCGCAGACGCCGCAGACCAGCAGTTCCCCCGCGCCTGTCGCGCCCGGTGATGCGGAACGTGACCAGCGCTTCGCACGCTGGATCGTGGACTTCAGTAGCAGCGCGCGCGCAGCCGGCATCAGCGAGGCCACGCTGCAAATCGCCTTCGAAGGCACTCGTTTCATCCCGCGCGTTACCGAACTCGATGGTGTACAAGCCGAGTTCACACGCGCTGTCTGGGACTACCTCGACAGCGCAGTCTCGGCGCAGCGCGTAACCCGGGGCCAGGACCGCTTGCTGCAGGCGCGGCCCGCCGTTGATGCGGCGGCAGCGCGTTACGGTGTGCCGGCAGAAATCCTGGCGGCGATCTGGGGCATGGAGAGCAACTACGGCGGCAACACCGGCGACATCCCGACGATTGACGCCCTCGCCACACTCGGCTTCGAAGGCCGGCGCGAGGCCTGGGCGCGCAGCCAGTTGCTGGCAGCTCTCAAAATTTTGCAGAACCGCGACATCAGCCGCGCGCAGATGCTCGGCTCCTGGGCAGGCGCCATGGGTCAGACGCAATTTTTGCCGTCGAGTTTTCTGGCCTATGCGGTCGATGCCGACGGCGACGGCCGGCGCGACATCTGGGGCAGCATTCCCGACGTGATGGCCTCGACCGCCAACTTCCTGGCCAAAGCCGGCTGGCAGCCCGGCCAGCCCTGGGGGCAGGAGGTGCGATTGCCGCCGGGATTTGACTTGGCCCAGGCCGACGGCGAACAGCGGCGGCCGGCCTCTAGCTGGGCCGGATTGGGCGTGCAAACGATGGACGGCTCTCCGCTGTCGGCGCTGACCGATGCGGCCCTGCTGTTGCCTGCGGGTGCGCGTGGGCCAGCTTTTTTGGTGGGCCCGAATTTCCGCACCATCCTGCGCTACAACAACTCGACCAGTTACGCGCTGGCCGTCGGCCTGTTGGCGCAGGCACTGGGCGGCGGCCCGCAGGTTCAAACCGCTTGGCCGCGCGACCTGCAAGCGCTGTCACGCAGCCAATTGCTGACGCTGCAGACTGCGCTGAACTCACGCGGTTTCGACAGTGGCACGCCCGACGGCATGGTGGGACCGGCCACGCGCACCGCTGTTCGTCGCTACCAGCGAAGTGTGGGTTTGCCCGCAGATGGGTATCCGACTTTGGAGTTGCTTCAGCGGTTACAGTGAATCTGCAGTTAAAGGGAGCAGGGTCACTCACAACAAGGGGCACACATCTTCCTGCGGCGCTGGGCGTGTCAGGGGCGCAGTAACACAAATGAGAAGCGGCCAAATCGGACCGAAAACGAATGGCCAACCGCAGGAATGTCGATGCGGCTGTGTCTCATACTTGGTGTTTCAAACAGTCGTGACCTGCGCAAGCCGGCGCGCAGCGTTTGAGCACTGCGCCATTAAATCTCGACAGTCTTCGGTTTTTTTCCTGGATATCTTGGCTTGTTAGGCTTGGCAACTCGGCGAGGATTAAGGTTGCCTTCGTCCTCATTCTCATTCTCATCCGTAGGATTGACTGGAAGCAACGACTTTATCGCCAAGACAACCCCCTTTTTACCCGCCAACATATCCTTCAAATAAGGGGCAAGAACATCGGTCTGCAGAGCCGACGTCCCCGCCCATCCACGAGCGACCATTTCAATGAAGTGCGTCGGCGTAAAGTATCGTCTACCAAACGTCTCCGCATGCACAACAGTGCCGCCTTTCTTTCCCTTTCCGGTAACAGCCTTGATCAGGCGCTTCCAATAGCTAACTGGAACATAAATGTCAGGAACATGACTTCCGGTGTCGTGGGATAAGAGCTTGCTGCAAAATTTGAGGAAGAATGGATCACTACCAAATCGATATCCATCACAACTTTCGTCAGCGGCCACTTCTACCAACGTCGCAGCAGCCACATCCATACGCGCAATCTCTATGGCGAGTTGATCGTTAGGCCGATAGCCGTCTTCACCATCAGCTCCGGCAAACATTTTGTATTGCACAAAGACGACGGACTTCATAGTCTCGTTTACATAAACTAGATCAACACCAAGCTGCGTTTCGAGCGGTAGCTTATTCGCCAAAATTACAGTAAGCTTGGTTTCACCATTTATGAAGGTCTTTGCAGGATAGTGTTGGCGCTTTACAAGAATCCAATCTTCATTCGTGTCATCAAGATCCTGAAGTATTGCCAAATCCTCAATCGTCGTTACGGTCTCGTCTGTATCAAAAATGGAAGTCAATCCACCCGGAGCATTTTCGTCCAACTGCGAGTCAATTCGCAATTGCTCTTTAGGGATACCAGCAATTTCAAGGGACGTGACCACCGCATCGCGCTGATAAGCCCAGTTCATTTTCGCGTTAGTGGGTGTGGGATCGAGCGGCAGTGAGCTTCTATTTATCAGTCCTTCCGCGAGTTTGACGGCATCAGGATCGGCTTCACGTAGCGCCGCCATGATGAGGTCGAACGCTGCGGAGGAGACATGACCTCCGTCAATCGCCTTCCTTGCACGCCAACCCTGTTTACCTTCGATTTTTTTTCTAATACGCGCAATACTTACAGGTTTCGTGAATTGAGTGAGATTCCACATCTCAAGTTTATCTTTTCCGGATTCCGCAGCATAGTAAACAACGCTGCGTGCTACATGCGTTAAGCATCCCCTTTTCGCACTAATGAGGCACAGCATCTCTTTGCGCCGCACCGCCATAGGAATCTTGGGGACCGCCTGACTGCAAATACTGCTTACCACTAAGTCGTTTTTTAATTCTTCTAAACGATCAGCTACAAGCATAAGAACGTATCCATGTTTAGGAATCCATGGAAATCTTGATTCAAGATATTGGTTACCCGCTATTGGCGTTGTCATCCCCCTCCGTTTGATCTTATTAGCTCTCAGGTTAAGGTTCTACTAGAAAGACTGGTTTCTGGCTGAACCCTACCGCCAACCTTGAGAATAACAGTCCCCATCCGGAACTGAATAGTGCTTGAATCGAGAATCTGCCAGAATTAATCTCGAAAGGTCAGAATTATTCCATTTCTACTTCATAAATGAAGTAATCAAGGAGCTCACAATCCAATCCCAAGAGACAATGGTGCGCACAGTTTCAGGGTTTTGCTCCAAAGTTCTGAGTCCCAGTGCAAGCTGCTCCTCCAGCGCGTCAAGGCT
>NZ_JAUYEY010000059.1 GCF_030689685.1 Polaromonas sp.
CCGCGTGGCGGTCAGCATGCCCGAGTCCCTCGGACAAATGAGAGATGTAACGATTGAACTCCTTGGCTGCGTCCATAAAGCCTCCGGTCAGAATTGATGCTATTGAAATAATAGCATATTTTATGACACAGTAAGAGTAGGCTTCCGTCAGCATGTAGCCCTTGGCCCGGTAATAACGGCTGATCTGCCCAGCCGCCTCTACCAGTCCAGCCAGGTCGGTCGGTCGGTTGATGCGGTCTGCAATCAGTGCAGTCAGCGTCGCGCCGTCAAACAGGCTGTTTCCCTCAATGCGAAACCCTGCGGGCGTGATACGCACAGCTGTCTCGCCCGTTGAGAGCGGCTTGGCGGCAGGCAAGGTGATTGGTGGTGCGCCCGGTTGCGGCAGCAGGGGAATCTGGCGCTCCTGCTCTTGCAATGTGCCGCCATCGGGGCGCACCCTTGGCTGCGCAAAAACGGCTGGCCATGCTAACGCCGCCTGGACCGCCAAGCAGACACAAAAAATAGACGAGATGGCCGCGCGTTTCAATCAAGCCTTTGGCTAACAAATTGTTGTAAGTAGTTGTTTTAGCTGTTTTTTTATCGCTTGACAATTGGCCAAAGGTTCAATCTGGCTGTTCCGCGAATTTGTGCCGTTTTACCGCAACTGCAGCGTGGACACACACCCAGCGCCGTGACGCTGGGTTTGGTTTGGCCGCGAATAGTAAAACCGCTATTGGGTCAATGAGCCAAGCTGCGGCGTCGATTTGCGTAGATTCACTTACCAGGGTTTTCCCGTTGAACCCCCTACAATCTCAGACCTTAGAAGACTTTGGCCTCCCCACTGGGGCCGCCGCCCAGGAGACAACACCGATGCCCACCGTGCCAGCCGCCCCCGACCACCAGGAAAAACGCGAGGAACTGCGCCGCGCAGCGCTTGAATACCATGAGTTTCCGACTCCTGGAAAAATCGCGATAGCGGCAACCAAGCAACTTGTCAACCAGCGTGACCTGGCACTTGCTTATTCGCCAGGGGTCGCTGCCCCGTGTGAAGAAATCGTCAAAGACCCGAATGCCGCCTTCAAGTACACCAGCCGCGGCAACCTGGTTGCTGTGATCACCAACGGGACGGCGGTGCTCGGACTGGGCAACATTGGCCCATTGGCAGCAAAACCGGTCATGGAAGGCAAGGGTGTGCTGTTCAAGAAGTTTGCCGGTATCGACGTTTTCGACATCGAGATTGACGAAAGCGACCCCGCCAAACTGGTGGACATTATTGCCGCACTGGAGCCGACCTTTGGCGCCGTCAACCTCGAGGACATCAAGGCGCCCGATTGCTTTTATATCGAGCGGGAACTGCGCAAGCGGATGAAGATCCCGGTGTTTCATGATGACCAACACGGCACCGCCATCACCGTCGGTGCGGCCGTCCTGAACGCGCTGAAGGTTGTCGGGAAGGACCTGAAAAGGGTCAAGCTCGTCACGTCCGGCGCGGGCGCTGCCGCGCTTGCCTGTCTGAACCTGCTGCTCAAGCTCGGGATGCCGCGCGAGAACATCTACGTTACCGACCTGGCCGGTGTCGTGTACGAGGGCCGCACCGAGCTGATGGATGAAGACAAGATCCAGTTTGCCCAAAAAACGCCGGCACGTACGCTGGGCGACATCATTGATGGCGCAGACATCTTCCTGGGCCTGTCCGCTGGTGGTGTGTTGAAGAAGGACATGGTCAAGCGCATGGCGGCCAAACCCATCATCCTGGCGCTGGCCAATCCTAACCCGGAGATCACACCGGAAGACGTGAAAACCGTTCGAGACGACGCCATCATGGCCACGGGCCGCACCGACTACCCCAACCAGGTCAACAACGTCCTGTGTTTCCCCTACATCTTCAGGGGCGCTCTCGATGCAGGCGCCTCCACCATCACCATCGAGATGGAAATTGCGGCGGTCCATGCAATTGCCGAACTGGCCCAAGCCGAACAGAGCGAGGTGGTCGCGGCCGCGTACGCGGGGGCACAACTCGCATTTGGCCCGGACTACCTGATTCCCAAGCCTTTTGACCCGCGCCTGATGATGAAGATCGCGCCCGCCGTGGCGCAGGCGGCGGCCGACAGCGGTGTGGCGCTGCGTCCGATCACCGACATGGACGCTTACCGCGAAAAACTTCAAAGCTTCGTGTATGCCTCGGGCACAACGATGAAACCGATTTTTGCGGCTGCGAAAAAGGCCACCAAAAAACGCGTGGCTTATGCCGAGGGCGAGGAAGAACGCGTGCTTCGCGCCTGCCAGATCGTCGTCGATGAAGGTCTGGCCCGCCCCACCTTGATCGGTCGGCCGGCCATCATTGCCCAGCGCATTGAGAAGTTCGGCTTGCGCTTGAAGGAAGAGCTTGACTACGACGTCGTCAACGTCGAGCAAGACCACCGCTACCGCGACTTCTGGCAGACCTACCACCGGCTGATGGAGCGCCGTGGCGTAACCGTGCAGATCGCCAAAATCGAAATGCGCCGCCGCCTCACCCTGATCGCCGGCATGCTGCTGCACAAAGGGGATGTGGACGGTCTGATCTGTGGCACCTGGGGCACCACCGCCCATCATCTGGACTATCTGGACCAGGTCATCGGCAAACGTCCAGGTGTCAGCACCTATGCCTGCATGAACGGCCTGCTGCTGCCGGCCCGGCAGGTGTTCCTGGTGGACACCCATGTCAACTACGACCCTACGGCCGAACAACTGACCGAAATCACCACCATGGCCGCCGAGGAGATGATGCGTTTCGGTATCAAGCCCAAGGCGGCACTGCTGTCGCACTCCAACTTCGGCACCTCCAAGATGCCCAGCGCCTTGAAAATGCGCCAGACCCTGGAATTGCTGCGTGAGCAAGCGCCCTGGCTGGAAGTCGATGGAGAAATGCACGGCGACGTGGCGCTAGATGCTGCGGCCCGCGCAGTGGTGATGCCCAACAGCACCTTGGCCGGGGAGGCCAATCTTTTGGTGCTGCCCAATATTGATGCGGCCAATATTGCCTACAACCTGCTCAAAACCGCAGCGGGCGGCAACATCGCCATTGGCCCGGTGCTGTTAGGCGCCAGTAAGCCGATGCACATCCTGACAGCCAGCACCACGGTGCGCCGGATCGTCAATATGACAGCACTGACCGTGGCAGACGCCAACGCTTCCCGATAAGCCAGTTTTAGACAGCTGGTACTAACTTACGCTTTGCAAAATCCTAGCTTCGGTTGCCTAATCTTTGAGCAGGGGCTTGCATTTTCTGGCCGGATACGTCAAACTCTGTCACTTGAAATTTAGGGGTTAACCCGGCCGTCATAAAAAGCTTGGGTGGTTTGCCCGGTTCGAGAAAGACATTTTTTCATGTTGCGAAAAGGTTGGGCTGGTTGGCAACTGGTCGTGGCGGTCACATTGGCTGCTTTGGGCACAGGGTTCAGCCCCGATATGGTGCAGGCCAAGAAGGCCAGTTCCGATACCGGAATCAGCACCGTCGTGATCGCGGAACTGCCCGTACAGGGACGCAACATGGTGAAGTTGATTTACCAGGGCGGGCCGTTCAAGTACGACAAGGACGGCTCGGTGTTTGGCAATCGGGAAAGAATACTCCCGTCCCAAAATCGCGGTTACTACCGCGAATACACCGTCAAAACTCCCGGTGAACGCAGTCGGGGTGCCCGGCGCATCGTTTGTGGTGGTTTTGTACCCACTGCACCTGATGCTTGTTATTACACCGATGATCACTACGCGAGTTTTCGCAGAATCGTTCAGTAAATTCTGCAGTGATCGTCAACTTTGAGTTTTTGACTTAAGAAAGAGAAGCGGAGATGGACATGCCACTTCGTACTGTTAGACCCAACATCGTGCAATCCATACGCGCTTTCCGCGTGCAGGACTTGCAGGACGCCGCCACGCAATTGAACCAGCACTTCCTCTACGCCAACCTGGGCAATGCCCAGAGCAAGCAGGATGTTCTGGACATGATCGCGGCACAGTACACATTCCCCGCGCATTTTGGGAAAAATTTCGATGCGCTTTACGACTGCATGACGGACCTGGTTCACAAGTCTGGACCGCAGCCCGGTTTTATCGTGGTGCTGGAGCAGATCCCTGCCCACGCCAAGTTCGACAAGGAGGCGCGCGAGCAGCTACTGGACATCTTCCGGGATGCCGCAGATTACTGGGCGGATCGAAAGATACCGTTCAGATGTTTTTATTCTTTTCTGTAGCCCGCTCCCCAGACATTGGCCAAGGGGATCGGGCGAATGAGGCCCAGCAAGCAAACGCAGACGGTGAGGAGCCGATGCCCACCGACAAACTGGTCGATGTGTCGCCATTGGCACTGCGTATGAGCAGCCCGTTCAACGCGGGTTACTGGCTGGCAGCCGCCTGAGGTTGCCGTGCAATAAAAAAGCCCGTCGTTGACGGGGTTTTTTATTGGCAACTCAAGCGTCCGGGGGATTTTGCAGCGCCTGAGTCAAGGCAACATACTCGTCGACCGGCACTTCCTCAGCCCGACGCTGCAGATCAAAAGGCCGGACATACTGCTTTTGCTCCAGCCATTTGCCCAGCGAATGGCGCAGCAACTTGCGGCGCTGGCTGAAAGCCACACGCACCACCTCGCTCAAGAGCCCGGCGCTGAGTTGGGCCGGCGCGGCGCGAGGCACCATGCGCACAATGGCACTGTCCACTCGGGGCGGCGGCTCAAAACTCTGCGGCGGTACAAACAGCACGTTGTCCATGGCATAACGCCATTGCAGCATCACACTGAGGCGGCCATAGTCACTGGTCGCGGGCTGGGCCACCATGCGGTCGATCACTTCCTTTTGCAGCATGAAGTGCTGGTCCTCGATGACATTGACCGCATCGAGCAGATGAAACAGGATAGGTGTGGAAATGTTGTAGGGCAGGTTGCCAACGACACGGATTTTCCCGGAGGGCTCCGCATGTTCGGATGCAAGCTGGACAAAATCGACCTTCAGCACATCGGCCTGAATCACCTGAAGCTGCGGATGCGACCGCAACTGCTGCGCCAGGTCCCGGTCCAGCTCAATCACCGTCAGCCTGCCAAGGCGTTCCGCCAAAGGTTGGGTCAGCGCCGCCAGACCGGGACCGATTTCGACCATGGCCTGCCCGGCTCTGGGTGCAATCGCATCCACGATGGCGTCAATGATGGCGCGATCAGTCAGAAAGTGCTGCCCGAACCTCTTGCGGGGAATGTGTTTCATAGCCCTGGGCGGTGAGCGGACACTATTCGCTCGTAAGCCCAGATGGCGGTTGAACGTGCGGGTTTCATAAGCAAGCAGGGGCCGCGGGTCCGGCTTTGCCGGCCCGCAGGCGCAGCGGCCCCCACGGGGGGCAGGGAGCTACACGCAGTGAGCGACCGTGGGGGCAACATCTACTGCGGCGGGTCCCGGTATTCCACATAAGCGCGGCCGCGCACCTCCTGCGCCCAGTTGGTGTAGGCCTCCTCAAGTTTTTTCTCACGCAGCGTGCCTCGCACGACTTCACGCTGCTCGCGCGGAGACAGTGCGGTGTTGCGCCGCTCCAGCACCTGGATCAAATGGACGCCGAATCGCGACACCAAAGGATCCCCCACCTGTCCCGGCGCCAAGCTGTTCATGCGCTCTTCAAATTCCGGCACAAACATGCCGGCGGCGGCCCAACCGAGGTCGCCACCGTCCTTGGCCGATGCGTCCTGGCTGAACTCGCGGGCCAGCGCCGCAAAATCGGCCTGCCCAGCGGCGATGCGCCTTTTAAATTCCTGCAGGCGGGCTGTTGCCGCAGCCTCGCTGAGCTGCGGACTGGCGCGTAAAAGAATATGCCGGGCCCGTGTTTCCGCAACGGTAGCAGCAGGCGTACCCGCGCGTTTTTTCTCGATCACCTTGAGCACGTGGAAACCGGCACCGCTGCGCAGTGGGCCAGCCACGCCGCCGACCGGGAGGTTTTGTGTTGCATTGATGAAGAGTTCCGGATAACGATCCGGCGCACGCAAACCCATCTGTCCGTCACTGTTGCCGCCAGGTGCATTGGAAAACTCTTTGACCAGCGCGGCGAAGTCGATGCCGTTGCGCGCCCGTTCAGCCACCAGTTGCGCTCGGGCTTGAAACCCGGCCAGCTGCTCGGTGCTGGCATTTTCCGGAACGGCCACCAAGATCTGCGCCAGGTTGACCTCCATGGCGGCCTGCTGGCCACCGCCACTTGCCTGCTCGCGGAGATATTGCTCGACCTCCTGGTCGCTGACTTTCGCGCGGGACTCCAGTTCTCGATCCCGCACGCGATTGAGCAACAACTCATTGCGAAGGTCGGCCCGAAACTGGGAAAACGGCAGGCCTTCGGTCTCCAGGCGTCGACGCAGCTCTTCGGCGGACATCTGGTTTTGCCTGGCCACATTGGCGACAGCATCGTCCACCATGGCGTCACTGACCTGCACGCCTGTTTCCCTGGCCAACTGTAGCTGGGTTCGCTCGCTGATGATGCGCTCCAGCAACTGCCGCGCAAGTTCATTTCTGGGCGGCACCTGCGCGCCTTGCTGCCGCATCTGTTGTTCGACGCGCAGCATGCGCGCGCGCACCTCGTTGTTGGTGACCGGCTCGGAGTTGACCACGGCGACGATGTAGTCGGCCTGTCGCTGCTGCGTGCTGGCGCCAGCATCCGAGCCGAGATTCGTGGCGCCCAAAGCAGGGGTGCGTTGCTGACCCGGCAGCCTGAGCGTCTGGGCCTGCGAGACCGGCAGGACCAATACCAAAGCCAACGCGGCAATGACTGACAGGCGAAGACAAGGGCGTTGAGAAAATCTGTGTTTAGTCATAGTTGGTAAAGCGGCTTGGCGTCGTACTTTGCTCGCGCAGGTACTGGTAACGCGGAATGTTGGCTTTCAATGTTTTCAGGGGATTGTTACCAATGCGGGAAAAACCAACGAATTCAAGCTGGAACAGGATACGTGTGCTGCTCGATGAGCCGGTACCGACCCGCGCGCTCGTGCCGAGCTGGGTGCGCTCCAGCACCACGCGGCCTATCCAGCAGCATCCGTCGTATTCCAGGCCAACGACCACATCGACCAGTTTCTTGTCTGGTACGCTGTAATTGAGCCGTCCGACGCTGTACCAGCGTCCCGCGCCCTGACCACGTCCTGCGCCCAGGTCCTGACCCTTGTCGCCCCACAGGTCGTTGATGGGCCATTGCCAGCCCACCTCATACTGTTCGCTGACATTGCGCTGGCGGCGGTAGGCGGCACTGACCACCCGGTAGTTGCTCGGACTGTAACGCCCGCCAACCGTCGAGCGCTCGGAGATGTTGGTTTTCGGGTTGTACTGCACCGTGGTATCGAGCGACCAGGCCGGTGTCAGGTTGGCACTGGCGCCGAGCAGCAAGTCACTCAAGCGCTCGGAAACACGCACCTCGCCAGGCAAGGTCACTTGCCGGTCCTTGAACCGTACCCGTTGCGCAATGCCCACGCGCAGGGCTTCGGCGCCGGTGTCGGGATTGAGCAGACGGGAGGTGATCCCTGTGGTCAACATATTGGAGTCGGAAATCCGGTCATTGCCGACAAATTCGTTTTCCGTAAACAGGGTGGCGAAATTGAAGGCATTGAGGCCCGAGTCGTAGTTGGGCAACGCGGCCTGGTTACGGTAGGGCGTGTTCACGTAAAAAGCGCGTGGCTCCAGCGTCTGCGTGAAGGCCTGGCCAAAGAAGTTGGCGTCGCGCTCGAATACCAGCCCGCTGTCCAGGCTGAAGGTCGGCACGGTACGCGTAGCCGAGCGCGCGCCGTTGATCAGAGGACCGTCAAACTGGTAGGCGGTCGAATTCAGCTTCAGCTTGGGCGTGATGTAACCGGCCGGCCGAATCCAGGGTCGGCTGATCTGGGCCAGCGCAAATGTACGGTTGGCGTTGGGCTGCCGGGTCAGCAGGCGATTTGACTCGAAGCGGGTGTAGTCGGTGGTGACCGAATAATCCAGGCCATCAACTCCAACCAAAGGGGCATTGATGCGGGTGTAAGCTGCCGTGAGTTGCGGCAAGCGGTCATAAGGCGGAACGATCGGCGCATTCACATCCTGCAGCGTCTGGTACTTGAGCGTGCGCAACGTGGTCGAAAAATACCCCCTGCCCCAGCTAACGCTGGCGTCGCTGGTCAACAAGCGCTGGGTCAGCACGTTGCTGCCGCCGCCCAGACCTGTGGAAGGAAAGTCACGCCAGTAGTTGTTGTCGCTGACCCGGTTCAGGTTGAGGTTGAAGCCCAGGCCGCCGACCGCACTCAGGCCGGTATTGAAGCTGCCGCTGGACAGGTAGTTGTAGGACCAGCGGGTCTTGTCGCGCAGGCTGTCATTGGGCAGCACGCTGGCGCGCAGCTCCCCCCTGTAATTGCGCTCCAGGTAGCGGAACTCACCGGCCAGATCGACGCCGCGTTTGCTCATGATCGTCGGCGCAAAGGTGGCATCGCGTTGCGGTGCGATGTCGAAATAATAAGGAACCGTGACCGAAGTGCCGTTGACGCTGCTCAGGCCAATCGTCGGCGGCAGCAAGCCGGACTTGCGCTTGTCGCTCAGCGGGAACGTGAAAGTGGGCGCAGCCAGGATAGGCACACTCATGAAACGTAATACACCGCCCGAGGCCTCGCCCACGTCGGCTTCCTTGTCGAACTTGATGCTGCTGGCGTTGACGATCCACGCCGGCATCCAGCTCGGGCCTTCACCGCGCTGGCAGGTGGTGAAATTCGCGTCGTAGGCCACCAGGCGCTTGTCGTCAATGAAGTCCGCGCGGGAGGCCACACCGTAGCCGTTGTTCTGCAGAAAACGGTAGTCGGGCCGCGTGAAAAACCCCTCGAAAGTATCGAGTTTGATCTCCAGCTCCGGCCCATTGAACAGGTTGCCGGCGCTGTTGACACGCACATTGCCGCGCGCCTTGACCACATCGCTGGGCTGGTCGTACTGCAGCCAGTCGGCGCGTATCGACGAGCCGCCCCGGCGCAATTCGGCATTGCCGTCGATGACGGTTTCCAGCTCCGGTCGGCCCGACAGGCGGTCCCCGAAAATAAAGGTCGGCAGCTCGATGCCCGGACCGCCGGGCGGTTGCTCGGCCAGCATGGAGGCGCTTTTGAGCTGGCCCGGCAACGCGTCGCGCCGGGGAATGCTGCCGGGCACCGAGGTCACTGGCGGCTTCGCAGGATCCTGCAAAGCCGCCGGGGCCTGCGCATACGCGATGCCCCCATGCCCCAGGCCCAGCACGGTGCAGGACACAAGGCTGAGGGCGGCATGGGCTACCGGGGAAAGAATAAAACGCGAGCGGGATGCGCGATGCATCGGAAGTATGAGATAAACCCGTTTATAAAAACAGGCCCGATTATCCTATGCCCACCCGCCCCTTTTCCCATCTTTTGATGGTTACACCCCAGGCAGGCCAAAACAACGCATGACCGACGCTCCCATTGTCTGGACAGACCCCGCCCGCGCCCGCGCTTTCAGCGCATGGTTGCACGCCGTGACGCCAGCCCATCGCTTATTGCCTGAAACCGTGCAGCCGGCATCGGCCGACGCGAGTTTTCGCCGCTATTTCAGGGTTCACACGGCGGACGGCGCAAGCTGCATCATCATGGACGCGCCGCCCGCGCAGGAAGACTGCCGGCCCTTCGTCAAAGTCGCCGGGCTGATGGCCGGCGCCGGCTTGCAGGCCCCGCGTGTGCTGGCTTGGGACGAGCCGCAGGGTTTCATGCTGCTCAGTGACCTGGGCGCACAAACCATGCTTGAAGTGATTGACCAGCACAGCGGGGCCGACAGGCCGCAGCGCGCCTATGCGCTGTACCGCGAGGCCGTGGATGCGCTGGTGAGCTGGCAACTTGCGTCCAAGCCAGATGAGCTGCCCGCCTACGACGATGCCCTGCTGTCGCGCGAGCTGGCGCTGTTTCCCGACTGGTATGTGGAAAAACACCGCGGCATTGCCATCGACAGCAGGCTGCGAGGCAAGCTCGACGGTCTGTTTGCGCAGATCAAGGACAGCAACCTGAACGCGCTGGGCGGCGCAAGGGTGTATGTGCACCGCGACTTCATGCCAAGAAACCTGATGGTTGCGGAAGGCGGCACCCCTGGCCTGGGTGTTCTGGACTTCCAGGACGCGGTGTATGGCCCGATCACCTACGACATCGCCAGCCTGATGCGCGACGCCTTCATCAGTTGGCCGGAAGACTTTGTGCTCGAGATCACGGTGCGTTACTGGGAGCAGGCGCGCAAAGCGGGCCTGCCGGTTGGCGACGATTTTGGCGAGTTTTACCGTGCGGTGGAATGGATGGGCTTGCAGCGGCATCTCAAAATTCTCGGCATCTTTGCGCGTTTGACGCTGCGCGACGGCAAGCCCAAGTACTTGGCCGACACACCGCGATTCATCACCTATGCCCGCGCTACCTGCGCCCGCTACCGCCAGCTCGGGCCGCTGATGGTGCTGCTCGATGAGATTGAAGGCAACGAAACCCGCATAGGTTATACGTTTTGACCGCCTGCCCGCAAGCAAAAACCGGCGTTTGCCCTTGCTGGATATGCGTAAGCAGCTATTATTTCGATAGCGACTTTCACATCAAACGGCGCCACCCATGACCGCCCGGTTCTACGCCGATCTGCCGCTGCACACTGGACAATCGGTCCTGCTGCCGGCGCAGGCGGCGCGCCATGTCCAGGTGCTGCGTTTGCAACCCAGCGACGTGATCACGCTGTTCAACAACCAGGGTGGCGAGTTTGAGGCGACGGTTGAGCGCATGGGCCGCAGCGAGGTTGCGGTGCGCGTGGGCGCACATTCGGCACTGGAGCGCGAGGCACCGCGCCCGGTGCATCTGGTGCTGGGCATGCCGGCCAACGAACGCATGGACTGGCTGGTGGAAAAAGCCAGCGAGCTCGGCGTAGCCAGCATCACGCCGCTGATGACCGAGCGTGCCGTGCTGCGCCTGAAGGGCGAGCGCGCCGACAAAAAACGCGTCCACTGGCAGGGCGTGGCCATTGCCGCGTGTGAGCAGTGCGGCCGCAACCGCCTGCCGCTGATACACGGCGTCAGCACCTTTGGCGACTGGGCAGCGGCGCTTCCCGCGCCCGCCAACGGTGCGCCCCGGCTGCTGCTGTCGCTGCGTGCGGGCACACAGCCGCTGGCCAGCACGCTGGCCTTGTACCCCGGCGCAGCGCCGGTCACCCTGCTCAGCGGCCCCGAAGGCGGCCTGAGCCCGGCCGAGGAAGAAGTGGCCATGCTGCGCGGGTTTGTTCCGGTGTCGCTGGGCAACCGAGTCCTGCGCGCAGAGACAGCGCCGCTGGCAGTATTGGTGGTTATTTTGCTATCAGTTTAGTAGCTGGTTTCGCCCAATTTACTTGGGCTTGCGGTCGATTTCACTCACTACGAAGGCAGTCGCTGAATGCTTAAGCCCTCGGCCGTCCATGCTTCGATTTGACCAGCCAAACTACCGCCCTCAGCCGCATGCGCAACTACGCTGCACTGCGCCAACCGTGCTGCCAAGGTGTTTCGCTCCGCCGCCAGTTCCGCAGTCAAGCGCGATGCGCCCTGCCAAGCGCTAACCACAGCCATGCGGCCTGCTTCAATGGGCTCTCGCCAATCGACAGGAAAAGTGGCACCCGCTACGTCCCGTGCCAAAACCACCACCGCTGGCGAGTGTGCTGCCAACAACACCTCCAGCACCGACTGCTCCAGCGGCGAATGAAAGCCGCCGATCACTGGCAACTTGCCGCGCGCCTGGGCCACAGCCCAATCCATCGCCGCACGGATGGCGGTGCCTGGGCATTGGCGGGACGCAAAAAACCCTGTCAATGGCTCATTCAGCAGCGCTTTGTTACCAACGCCTTGGACGATCAATCCCTGCTGGAAAGGACCCCATGAAAATAACAGTTTTCCCAAGTGTTTGATTTAATTGGCTTTTTTCAATTAAAACGTTTTATTTGCAAAGTGCTCTGTCAATAAACAAGGCGGCGCTGGCCACCGCGACGGGTTGACTTTTTTTGTCTTTCTCGATTCTGCAAATAACAGATTACTTAAGTCGTTGATTTAATTGAATTTTTCTTAAATCTCTACGTTATTTGCAGCAGCTTCTGCAAATAAACTGGCAACTGGTACGTCGGCGTCCGGCTTGCCATAGGCCGCATTGCGGCGACCCCGGTCAGGCAGCGCCGCCAGCAGCCCTTGGCTTACCCAAGCTTTAAGCATACGAGAAGCCTCGGTAATATCGACCTCGGCAATCTGGCGCAGTTGGCCGTTACTGATGGGCCCATTCCGGTCAATCCAGTCGCTCACTTGGGTCCAGACGGGCGGTCTTTCTTCATTGAGCAAGGTCACGATCACCGATTCGCTCGTGGCTTGCACCACTTGCTGGTATTGCGGCGGATACAACTGGGCCTGCACCATTTCGGCAAACATCATGGGCACGCCCTCGTTCAGGTCAAAGTTAGGCGGTTGCGGAAAATCTCTCAAGGTCTTGGCAATCAATGGGTTGCGCGCCTTGGAGCCTGCCTTTTCCACTGTGGCGGATGTGATGTTGCCCGGAAAGACGCCTGGGCTGTCCACCTCCAGGCGGTCATCAAAAATACGAATCAAAATATCGCGGTTCAGCCTGTAGTCACGGTGAATCACTGCATTGACAATGGCCTCTTTCACCACCCGCGCCGGGTAGCGATGCTGCGCCTTGAAACCGCTGCTGGCCAGCTCTACACCTTCAGCCAGTTCGTTCAGCACAGCGCGCACCGTGTCGTCAATAAGCCGTATCAAAGGCCCACGCAGCGTTTGCGGCGGCTTGCGCATATTGGGCTGTGCGCTGGACGCCACGGCCTTGCCCTTGTAGATCATGAGGCGCACCTCTGCCCGTGTGCCCTGGGCAGCCAGCAAACCCCCAGGCTCTTCAGCAAACAGCAACACTGCCGCGCGGCGCGGCTGCCAGTCAGCACCCACCCGTTCAGCCAAACCCAATTGCGCCATTTGCTCAGATAGCGGCCTGGCGCGGCCAAAGCCACGCGCAGCGGCAAACTCCGCCCAGGCTGGCGTGTCCAGCAAAGCCCAGTCCACCGGCACAGGTTCGGTCTCAGCGCTCTTCACCCCACGGCGATACGCCAGGTCTGTGATTTCGGCGGCCGACATGGGGCGGTTGCTGGCGTCCAGCCGCGTCCATGTGCCGTCGTCCACGATGGAATGCACTTTGTCGCTTTTATTGACCTGCACCAGCACCACATGGCCTGCAGAACCATCGCGCAACGCGCAGGCCAAACGCAGGAAACGGATGCTATCAATTGGCGGATTGAACTGGGTACGCACCTTACGCTGCAGCTCGTCCACCGCCTCCGGGTTTTCCTGCACGCCATAAAGCCGCTGCGCACCCTTGGCTTTGGCCGGGTCTTCAACACCCAAGGCCAACATGCCGCCATCGGTGTTGGCAAAAGCGCATATCGTCTCCAAGGCCTTTTGCACCATCTTGCCGGAGACACGCTTCACGTCGAACGCGCGGCTCTCGGGCGACAACATCAGACGAGTCAACAGCAAGCCCGCCTGGGCAGGGGCAAGGTCAATCATCATCGGCTTCACCAGCTCCCTGTCCCATGCGATATTTGATGTCGTAGTTGATGATGTAGTCCAGTTGCAAATCGCTAAAACCGTAATGTTTCGCTAGCAAACCATCTATTTCGTCCATCACGTCTTTTGACAACGACTGACGGAACTCTTGGAACTCGCAATCCTTGCGTATTCGAACGAAAGAGTTTTCTCGATAGCTGGCCATTAGTCGAGCATTCATCACTGCGATGATGCCCCCGATTTTGCTTACGTCTCCGATTGGAAAGTCTTCTACATCCCGACCGGTAATGTTTCGTCCATTACCCAGCGTCACAAACCAAAAGAAGAAAAGCGAACTGTTGATTGCCGCACAAATGGCGGAGGCTGCGACTGGCGAATCAACGGCGACGTCCCGAAAATGATGAACTGATCGGTCCTTGGTGGGGCTCTTGAAATGTGGCTCAAAATCGATTGCTCTAATCCAATATCTTGGGCTGCGATGGTAATGAATTAGGTGACTATTTACTTTCGCGTAATAGGACTTAACCATTTTTTGGGCATGTATTTCCAATCTGTCAAGAACGTTCCGCCCATCTGCGTCAGACACCTGCGGCAAACGATCAAGTCGAGGATGGATAGAAATGGCTCTGTAGCGCAATACGTTAAATAGAGCCACTCGTTCGTCAGCGTACCAATGCCGATAGCCCGCAACGCAGAGTGATTCACGGTTCGTAACTGCGCCGATAAAAATACAAAGACGCTGATCGACGCCGTCAAAGAGCTTTGCAGGTCGAATGGAATATCCAGAGAACCACTTTTCTGAAAATCTGCATTTTAATAAATCACGAATGGACTTAGCGTCATCAAGGCCAGTCAACCCATTTGGCACGATCATTGCGAAATTTGCCTTGGCAAGACTTTTAGCACAGCGCTCCATGCACAGCGCGTACAGATTCCCAGCGTCTTCTGATTTAAATTGACCTGAAACTAACCAGTATGTTTTTTTGACAATTCGATTTTCAACAAAAGGCGGATTTCCGATTACGACATCAAAGCCTCCCGATTTCATCATCGGGTAGAAGTCCACATACCAGTGAAACGGCTTATGGCTATTTTTCCAAACTTGGAGCTGCTTTGGCTTGCTGGGATCTTTGCCGTAGGCTTTGCATAGATGATGATTCAGTTGGCCTTCTAACTCCTTTAGCTTTGAGGTCAGCTCTGTTTTGTCCTCTACCGAAACGCGCCCACCCTTTTCGTTTTGCCGCAAGTGGAAGTTCTTGTATGCCTCACCGGCAGCAGTTAACTTAGTCTTGATGCCTTCCCACGAATTGTCAAAATCAAAACTGCCTTGAAGTGCGCCTTTTACGGCTTTTTCGGTTTCATCTTCAGTAGCGTAACCCACCAGGGTGTTGCCATGCCGGATGTTGAAGTCAATATCCGGCAGTGGCTCAATGACGTCACCCGGCTCCAGCAAGGCCACCAGTTTCAGGAACAGGCGCAGCTTGGCAATCTCGGTGGCTTGCTCTTCCAGGTCCACGCCATAGAGGTTGTTGACAATGATGTGTTTGTTAACGGCGTAGCTGCTCTGCCGGTCTGTCTGGTCTGCAAAAAAGCGATCAATCGTCTCGTTGACGTCAGCCCACTTTTCAGGGTGCTGCTTTTCGCCGGACAGCATGGCGTCAGCCTGCAGGCTGACCATGGTGCCCAAAGCTGCGTCGTACAACGGTTTGAGAATGCCCAGCGCGGCAAACAAAAAAGCGCCGGAACCACAGGTCGGGTCCAGCACGCTCAGGCCATGACGGTATTTTTCGCCGTGCTTGCGCGGCAGGCGGCCGGCCAGGGTTGCCCAGATTTCACGCAGCAGCGCCAAGTCTGTGCAGCGCTCAATCACGTCTTGCGCCCACTGGCGGATGTTGAGGTTGCAGGTAATCAGCTCGCCCAGTTCCTTGACGCCGCCATTAGTCAGCTTGACACGTATTTCGCGCGTGCGGTCATGGCGGGCAATGGTTTCGCGCCAAATTTCAGTGGGCAAGGCCCAGGGCTCGGGGGTTTTGCCGTTCCAGGGTTTGCGGCGCTCAAGTAAAGCAGGCGCTTCGGCATCGCGACCAGCCTCAATGTCCGCAGGGTAAGGCGTATCCACGCCCTTGAGCATGGCGGGGTAGATGTACCGGTCCGGGTCTTGCTGCAGCAGCGGCCATGCCAGCGCGTCAAGCGCCGTTTTTTGCTGGGCGCGCACTTTCTGGAACAGCGCCGGAATGATGGTGTTTTTACCGATGTAGTCGGTGATGTCTTCCTGGGTGTAATAAGCACCCTTCGGGTTTTCCTTCTCATTGACGAATTTTTCGAAGATGTAGCCGAGCACGTCGGGGTTGATTTCTCCAAGCTTGCCGCTTTGCTTGACTTCGGCCTCAGAGCGCAGGCCGTCGTCCAGGTGCCAGTCCCACTTGTCAAAGAAAGCGAACAGCGAGTCAAAAGCAGCGTTGCTGACCTCCAGCGCGCCTTCGTACCTCTCTTCAAGTTCATGCTTGCTGAACAGACCTCCATTGAGGTAGGGCACCTTGCCGAATTCGGCGGCAATCTGTTTCTCACTCTCTGGCGTGCGCGGGGTTGCAAAGCCGCGAAAGAACAGCGGGCACAAAAATGCCAGGTAGAAGCTTTGTGCAGCCCCGCTGGCTTCGTGCTTTTCAAGCCGGTTGCGCAGGTAGCGTTTGTCGCCATCCAAAAAGCCCTTTTCCTGCAAAAACCAGATGAACATCAGACGATTGATGAGCACGGCTGTGTACCAGCGCTTGTCGTCTTCCGCTGCATTGGGGATGCCTTCAACAAACTTCTCCAGCGCGTCGCGCTGTTCCTTGAACAGACCGTAGAACCGTTTGGTGAGCTTCTCACGGTCAAACCCGCCACGCAGCCGCTGGGCCACGCCCACCACGGTGAGGCTCTTTTCCTCACCGATGTCAAAGCTGATGGCCGAGAGCTTCTGGCGCAGCAGTTCGCTGGACTGGCCTTTGTGCCACTTAGCCTCGCGGTAGCGGGCTGGCTGACCCGGCTTGCGGTCCACCCACTGCCAAATCTGACTGGTTTGCGCAGCGTCCGTGAAAATGATGAGGTGCTCCCGCGCCTCGCGCGTGAGGGCACGCTCCATACGCTGGCGCAGCGCATAGTCGGGCGACGGGGCGCCCGCTGGCGCGGCGTAGTGCAGCACCTGGACGTTGCGCTTCTGGGCAACGGGCTTGAGCTCATAGGTTTGCTCACCCACCGATACAGGTATGCCGTGGCTTAGCCCGTCCCAACCCAGTTCATTGAGAAAGAGCTTGGTGAAATCAAACGCTTCCAGATATTGAGCGGCCGCTTTGGAGTTGCTCATGCGACCAAGCCCATGGAGCAAACGATTTTTGGCTCGCGCAGGGCGGCGTCTTCTTCGCTGTAGGCCAGCTCATTTTCTTCACGCATGGATTTCACAGCGTCGGCCAGTTGCTCGTCATTCACGCCGCCTCGGATCAAGCGGTTGAGTGTGTCTGCCGCGGCATCCAGAAGCGGGCGTTGGTAAATGTCATCCACGGCGCGCTCCAGTTCATCGTCGGCAAACAGGGTGGATCGCAGGCTTTCGCTGTAAGCCTTGAGTCGGTCGTAGGTTTTGCGGCGCGGGCTACTGGGGCGACCCAAGCCGCCGCCAACGGCTTTGTCTTGTGCCACGGCGAGGTGCAGGCCTTTTGCCACCAGCTCGTGGTGGTTGGCAGCGCGCTCCTGCGCGGGCTCATCTGGCCCGCACTCGGCAGCGCGCAAGATGGTGTACTGGCTCTCGGTAACGGTTTCGCCTTTGTTGTTAACCCAGGCCAGGTGGTCGTTACCTTCGGGGGATTTGACGTAAACCAGCACGCCCGACTGTTTTTGCAGCCCCAGGCCTTCGACAAGCTCAGGCCGAACGGACTCCAGCGCCTTGGCCGAATAAACGACTTGGGGCAACGCCTCGATAGCGCGCGCCAGGGCCGGGTCATCCTGCGTGGCTTGCTTCCACACTTGCAGGGCATAACTGGCCAAATCCACTTCGTCGTCCTGATCGTCGAGGGCGCCGGATTTACCGCTGTACAGGTCGCGCAGGGTACTCGCGGTTTCGCCTTCAAAAAAGGCTTCATCGGCGCCCACCACTTCGGCGTTTTCGTGAAGGCGTTGCACAATGCGCGCGCGCAACTGAATAAGGCGCTCCACCCCTTCAGCCGGCATGAAAGAATAACAGCGAATTTCATCCGCCTGTTGGCCAATCCGATCGACCCGCCCGGCGCGCTGAATCAGGCGGATGATGGCCCAAGGCAAGTCAAAGTTGACAACATTTGCGCAGTCCTGGAGATTCTGGCCCTCACTCAGTACATCGGTGCAAATCAGCACGCGCAGTTGCTGGTCTTTGGCAATAGTCGCCTCATTGGATTTTGGCGAGAAGCGGCACGCCATCGCATAAGGGTCTGCGTTGGTGCCTGTGACTGGCTCGATGCTCGTAATGCCTGCGGCCTTGAGCTCCCGCGCCAGGTAGCGGGCCGTGTCGGCAAACTGGGTGAAGACGAGTACCTTCTCATTGGCGTGCTGAGTCAGCAATTCTTTGAGGCGTTGAAGCTTGCCATCGTGCGCGGCGGACCAGGCGCCATGCTCCCTGAGCAAAGCCTTCAGCGCCTGGACATCAGCAAAAATATGCTCGCGCAGCGCGGCCTTGAAAAGGGCTGAACGCACCCATTTGTAGCGCTTGCGATAGTCGGTGGCGTATTGCTCGTAAATAAAAGCTGCGGGGTTGTTAGCCTCTTCGTCAAGCTCTTCGACTACACCATCGAGCAGGTCTTCCTGCTCGGCTGCAATAGCGTCTGCATCTTCATCTATACGGTCGGCATCCAGCACGCCTGCATCCAGCACGCCAATAGGAATGTCTTTTCCGCTGTCGATGGCGTACAGGTAAATTTCGTTGCGCAATATGTGACGCTCTAACGACTGCAAAAACGAATGCCCGCTCGACTCCAGCCGCTTGAAGAGGTTGGTACGGCAAAAGCCTATCAGGCGCTTGCCCGCTTTGTTCAGGTCGTCGCACTGTTTGCGTTCCGTAGCGCTTGCCGTCTTGACGACAGCTTGATCAACGTAGGTGCCCAGTCCGTAGCGGGATAAATGCAGGTCATTAATGACATCCACGACGCTCGCGGAATAGAGCCGCGCGTAGCGGTCTGTGGGATCAGCCTCGTCGATCAGAAAGGTCAACGCCAACGGGGTGCGTGTGGGGAAAAAACGTTTTTTCCCGTCTTTGTCGGTCAGATAGGCGCGTCCTTTAGCGTCTTTTTCTGCGTAGTGCTGAATGATGAAGCTGCGTGTGCGCCGCACCATGTATAGCCGTATGAGTTCGCGCCAATCGTCAAACACATGGCTTTTTTCCATGGCCAATATGGAGTTAACAGGGCACTGGAACTTGCGCTCAAATTCGGTGCTTGTCATGCCCGCACCGTCATTGGCCTGACGCATAAAGTGCTCAGGGCGGATGCCGATATTGGTGCGGTCTTCAATTGCTAGGCGAAGCTGGGCTGAAAGGTCGGTCTTGTCTTTGTTGTAAGGCGTGGCAGTCAGCAAAATGACCCGGGCGTCGCACTGGCGAATGTAGTCGGCAATGGCTTTATAGCGACGGCCATCGCGGTTACGCAGGTTATGGCTCTCATCAATAAGAACCAAGCGGTAGCGCTTAAGGTCTTTCAGACCCCTGCTTGCGTGGCTCACCTGAGTGAGCGACATCACTGCGCCGCGCAGGCCGTATTCCTTGCGGTACTTGTCCCACATGGGCACGAGGTTCTTGGGACAGATGATCAGGGTTTCGTAATTGAGGTCGTCTTCCACCATGCGGGCCAGAGCGGTAGCCATCATGGTTTTTCCGAGCCCCACCACATCACCAATCATCACCACGCCACGGCGGTGCAAATGGCGCGCGGCAATCTTTACAGCGCTTTTCTGGAACTCGAACAACTCCTCATCAAACCTTGCAGGCAGGCGAAATTGGCTTAGCCCCGCCCGGGCCTCAACACTGAGGTGGTACGCCATGTTGAGATAGACGTGGTAAGGAGGCACCCGCTCTTCGCGTGCCCAGCTGTTTTCAATGACTTCAGCCAGGTATCTGGACACATTCAGGCACCAGCGTTCGCCCCAGCGGTCCTCAAACCAGTTGCTGAGTTTGATGGTCGCATCGTGTTCGAGAACGTCTACATTAAGCTCACCTTGCCTGGACAACCCGGAAACGGTGAGGTTGCTGCTGCCGACAAAGCCGGTCAGCGGGTTGTTGATGTCGTCACGAAATAGCAAATAAAGTTTGGCGTGCAACGGGTAGGGCAAGAAAAGCTTGACGACGATTTGACCTGCGCGCAGTTGCCTGGCCAAGGCACGGAGGCCCTTCTCGTCAGCGCCTGTCGGGATGCCAAAAGTAATCTGCTCCTTGAGATGCTCGGCAAATTTTCCAATCAGGCGTGTCGCTGTGGCGTTGTCTAGCGGCGCGACTTCTGCCTGCTGATACAGAAATTTGATGTCTTCATGCGGCGGGCGCTGCATACCCACGAGTACGCGGCAAACCTGACCCTGTTCGGGTTGCCAAGTCTGAACGATATCCTCGATAGCCTGCCAGCCGCGCAAATTGAAATAACCAATGCAAAAGTCTGCTCGCTTCGATTGCAAAAGCGTCGGACGCAAGGTGTCGAGCAGCTTTTGATCAATGTTGTCAAATATGCGTGGCATGGATGTACGTTGCGCGGTTGGTATTTATTTTCATGTACTGCGCGAGAATACCCTCAAACTCTTTCAAAGCGCCCCCATGAACCGCAACCTCTGGCTGCTGGCCATCTGCCAAGGCCTGTTTCTCACCAACAACGTGACCTTCATCGCGATCAACGGCCTGGTCGGCTGGAGCCTGGCGCCACTGGGCTGGATGGCCACCTTGCCGGTCATGGGTTATGTGGTGGGTGGCGCCCTGTCCACCGGCATCGTGGCGCGCACGCAAAAGCGCTTTGGCCGCAAGACCTCGTTTGAGCTCGGGCTGGCGGTGGCTGTTGCTTCGGCGCTGCTCTGCGCTTATGCCGCCTACAGCAAAAACTTCTGGCTGCTGGTCGCGGCCACAGTCATCGCCGGTTATTATTCCATTTCTACTTCATAAATGAAGTAATCAAGGAGCTCACAATCCAATCCCAAGAGACAATGGTGCGCACAGTTTCAGGGTTTTGCTCCAAAGTTCTGAGTCCCAGTGCAAGCTGCTCCTCCAGCGCGTCAAGGCT
>NZ_JAUYEY010000070.1 GCF_030689685.1 Polaromonas sp.
CATCCATCGTTGTGGCTTGCGAGATCGCTATTTGCGCAATTTCGATCGTCTCATCATCCCCGGTAACTGGACGTGCCATGACTTTCTCCATCAAGTATGATGGAGGATATTATTGCACTAATGTTGTGGAAATGGAATAACTCACCAGCCCGCTGGCAAGCCGGCAGATGCAGCTGCGGCAGGTGCCGTTGCGGCAGGCGCTTTCCAGAAAAATACTGGCCTGCAGCGCCGATTGCAGCAGTGGCCGGCTGGCTGGAGCGTCAAAAGGCTCGCCGTCTGGCAGCAGGCGCGCGCTGAAAACCGGATCGGAGGGCGTCTTTGTCATGACCTGCAGTTTATTGATCTTTTCCAAATACACGACAGTGAATTGGACTGCTCTCACCCTCGCCCTCTGGGAGAGGGGCGGGGTGAGGGATTGAGCGTTCTGACTGTCATGAATTTTGAAACGCTCAATAGGACGGGGCGGTTTTCATTTGCTGCGACAATCCGGGTCCCCCAGCAACGATTCCCCAGAGCCTCTTTCATGTCCAGCTACCAAGTCCGACCCGCCACCGTGCGCGATGCCAAAGCCATTGCCGAAATCAACGCCACCTCCTCACGCGCTGCCTACCAGGGCCTGGTTCCCGACGACCAGCTTGGCACCCTGTCCATCGACAAACGCCAGCAGTTCTGGCGCGATGCCATCGAGTTCATGGAGCCGCAGGTGCAGGTCGCCACCAATGGCGACAAGGTTGTGGGTTTTGTCGGGTTTGACCGTTCGCGCGACAAGGGCACACCGTCAAGCTGCGGCGAGATCTGGGCCATCTACGTGGATCCGGCGCACTGGAACAAAGGTGTGGGCGTCGCCCTGTGGGACGCCGCCCACGACGGTCTCAAGGAAGAAGGCTGCACCAAGGCCACGGCCTGGGTGCCGGTGCGCAATGAGCGCGCGCTGCGCTTTCACGAACACGCCGGTTTCAAGCGCGAAATGACCTCGCTGAAAACCGTGGTCGTTGGCACCGTCAAGCTCGAAGAAATACGCCTGAAGCGCGAGGTCGGCTGAGCCAACGCTGGTTCAGGACGGCACGTCCAGCACCCGCTCCTCGTCGGGAATCACCGACATGTCTTCGTCCGGCGACAGCGGCAGGTCTTCGGTATCTTCAGCCAAGCCGGTCTCCTCCGGGTTGACTTCGCGCGGACGTCCAGCATGCTTGCTGGCGGAAAAATGGGTCATGGTCATGCTCCGGTTAAGTGCCCAATCTTGCGCGACTGCGGGCAAATCACCCCTAGGAAAATCATGCCAGTTCCTGTCGGTGCCGGCCGACAGAAATTTGCACAATGTTTCAGACCGCCAGCCCATGTCCAGCATGGGCTGACAGCTACTAATTCAGTAGCAAAGTTTGCGCCGTTGCGGCCTTGTTATGGCCGTCATGCATTAGGATGTCCGCCACCATGAACGCCGTCATCCCCACCGTCTTTTTTGCCCTGTTCGACACCGCCGTCGGCGCCTGCGGCATCGCCTGGGGCAACGCGGGCATTTGCGGCGTGCAGTTGCCTGAAACTGACGCCGCGCAAACATGCGTGCGCATGCGCCAGCGTTTTCCTGAAGCGGCCGAAGCCGCCCCTGGCGAGGATGCGCAGGCGGCCATTTGCGGCATCAGCGCCATGCTGCGCGGCGAGGCGCAAAAGCTTGATACGCTGGTCTTCGACATGCGCGGCGTGCCCGAGTTTCACCAGCGGGTCTACGCCGTCGCGTGTGCCATACCGCCGGGCCAGACCCTGACCTATGGCGAGGTGGCGGCCCGGCTCGGCGAGCCCGGCGCTGCGCGCGCCGTCGGGCAGGCGCTGGGGCGCAACCCGTTTGCGCCGGTGGTGCCCTGCCATCGCGTGCTGGCCGCGGGCGACAAGCCGGGTGGTTTCTCCGCCAGCGGCGGCATTCGCACCAAACTGCGGCTCTTGATCATCGAAGGAGCGATGCGCGGTACACCCGGCCTGTTCGACTGAGGGCGCGTCGCAGCTACTGACTGCCTTGTCCTACAGGCGCGTCATCCCCTTGCGCACAGGCAAGCCCAGAACGCCGTTTCAAAATGAGTGATGCGTTCACAAGCTGGCCTCCGCCGGCGCTGTGGGCAGATTGCAACCCTCACACTTGAAGGAATTCATCATGGAAACATCCAACGTCACACCGAGCAGCGAAAGCGCTTTGTTGCGTGGCGTCAGCCAGGCGGGCAGCTCGCTGCACAACACCATCGACAAGGTCGCCGAGCCCGCGCGCAGCACGGTAGACCGTGCCGCTACCGTCGCCCACAACACGGTAGACAAACTTGCCAGCGGTGCCAGCAGCGTGGCCGGCAAAGTCAGCGACCAGGCGCACCGTTTCACCGACGCACCCTTGCAGGCGGTGGATTACTCCAAGGCCTATATCAAAGACCATCCGCTGCAGGCTGTGGGCGTTGCGCTGTTGGTGGGGCTGATCTTCGGCCGCCTGACCGCTAGCCGCCATTGAATTGCTGAGCCCTCACCCGCCGCAGGTAGGAGATCTCCGACGGCGCGCCGAAGCGTCTGCGTGGCCCATCAGTACCCGGCGCCTCAAATCACTGTCGTGTAGTTGGAAAAGATCAATAGGCCGGCCGGCGCGAACCCCAGGCGCGTGCAGCGGCGTAGCCCGCCAGCGCGCTGCCGCAGGACAGCGCCGCGCCCCACACCATGTCCACCAGCGTGAGTTGCAGTGGCCAGCCCTTGAGCGTGGCCAGGTTGCTCAGGTCATAGGTGCCGTAGGCCAGCAGGCCGAAAAACGCGCCGAGCGCGGCGCAAGACGTCCAGCGTTGCTTTTCAAGACCGGGGCGCACCGCAAACACCACCAGGCCGACCGGGTACACCAGGTAAAACACGGCCGCCGGCAGCAGCAGCGGCTGCTCGCGCATCAGCGGGCCGATCCAGGCCTGGTACTGGCCGGTCATCAGCAGGCCCAGCCAGACCATGTCGGCGGCCAGAAAAAAGACCAGGGAGCCGATGTAGGCCAGCAATGAGTTTTTAACCATCGAGCCATTGTCTACTGTCCGCACGCCTGCGACGGGTGCCGCCCTGCTGCGACAATGGTCCTGTTCGTCATTTTTCTGGAACCCTCATGGCCAGCAGTCTGTTTGTATTGCTCGACGATATTGCCACCGTGCTCGACGACGTGGCGCTGCTGACCAAGGTCGCAGCCAAGAAAAGCGCGGGTGTTCTTGGCGATGATCTGGCGCTCAACGCGCAGCAGGTCGCCGGCGTCAAGGCCGAGCGCGAGTTGCCGGTGGTCTGGGCCGTGGCCAAAGGCTCGATGCTGAACAAAGCGATTCTGGTGCCGGCCGCGCTGGCGATCAGTACGTTTGCGCCCTGGGCCGTGACGCCGCTGCTGATGGTCGGTGGGGCCTTCCTCTGCTATGAGGGTTTCGAGAAACTCGCGCACAAGTTTTTGCACAGCAAGGCTGAAGAGGGCGCCCACCATGCCGAGTTGCTGAACGCGCGGGCTGACCCGACCGTTGATCTGATGGCCGTTGAAAAAGACAAGATCAAGGGTGCCATACGCACCGACTTCATTTTGTCGGCGGAAATCATTGCGATCACCTTGGGCACGGTACAAGCCAGCACTTTTGTGACCCAGTTCAGCGTGCTCAGCGGCATTGCCATTTTGATGACTGTGGGTGTTTATGGCCTGGTTGCTGGCATCGTCAAGCTCGACGATGCTGGTCTGTACCTGAGCCAAAAAACCGGTGTGCTGCGCAGCCTGGGTCTGGGCATTGTGGCCACCGCGCCGTGGCTCATGAAAACCCTGTCGGTGGTCGGCACCGCCGCCATGTTCCTGGTTGGCGGCGGTATCCTGGCCCACGGCATCCCGGCCCTGTACCGCGCCATTGAAGCCTTGTCTGCAGCCGCCGGCCCTGTGCTGGGCGCCATCACGCCCTTGCTGGCCGGTGCGGTGGTCGGCGTGGTGGCCGGCGCGCTGGTGCTGGCTGCGGTGACGCTGGTCAAACGCCTGCTGCCAAAGCGCAGCGTGCCTGCCGCTTAACCCCCTTTTTTTTTTCTTTCCAAGGACTTTTCCCATGACCCTCTCGATGTACCAGGCTTCCATTCCCGTTTTCAAGCAAATGCTGGGTGCGCTCAGCGCCGTTTTGACCAAGGCCGAAGCCCATGCCGCAGCGAAGAAAATCGAGCCCAACGCCTTGCTGCAGGCTCGTTTGTATCCCGACATGTTTGCTCTGCTGCGCCAGGTGCAGATCGCCTGCGACTTTGCCAAAGGTGTGTCGGCGCGTCTGGCCGGCGCGGAGGTACCGGGTTTTGAGGACAAGGAAGAGACGTTTGCCGACCTGCAGGCGCGAATTGAAAAAACACTGGCCTTCATGGCCACCCTTGAGTCTTCCCAGATTGATGGCAGCGAAGAGCGCCGCATTGTGACGCAGGCCGGCACACCCAAGGAAAAAATCTTCAGTGGCCAGTCTTACCTGCTGAACTACGGCTTGCCGCATTTTTTCTTTCACACCACCACGGCCTATGCCATCCTGCGCCATAACGGCGTCGAAGTGGGCAAGAAGGATTACGTCGGTACTTACTGATCCGGCGTGTGGGAAGCTGGCGCTTTGGCGGGTGCTGGCCGAGAGGGCGGGCGGGGCCATGGCGCGGAGGTTTCGTCGAGATGGTTTTGCGAACCTTTTGCAAAAGGCCAGCCCTTGCGCTGCCCTGCCGGTTGGCCTTCCTGAGCCGGTGCGCCGTGAAGGCCGGGGCGTCTGGGATCAGCGGTGTGAGGGGCAGGGGGCCGCGCCATGGTGTCTTATATGGATGCCTCCCGGGTAGCAAGAAGAATTTGTGTCGTGTTGCGAAGAAGTCGGCTGCTTACTTATATCCGGCCTTGATTGCGTGGTCCGCCTGGTTTCCCAGACTCGCCCGCTGGCCCCGATGCGTA
>NZ_JAUYEY010000071.1 GCF_030689685.1 Polaromonas sp.
CTCGCAATTTATGCTCCACGCTTCCTTCCCACACTCGGTCGCCCTCATGCAGTTGCGCTTCACTTCGTTCGTTGTGATCAACTTACGGCGGGGCTTGCACCCGCGAGAGTGCGCCCATGCTGGGCGCACATGAAAAAGCCCGGCATCTTGCGATACCGGGCTTTAAGCAAAAGTACCTTATTGCTTACGGCTTGCTGGCTGTCGGAAACGGCCAGGCAGCTTGCGGGTTCAGAGTAGTCTGAGCCGCAGGGGCAGCCGGGGCAGCAGGTGCTTTGGCAGCGGGTTTTTTCGCGGCTTTCTTCGCAGCGGGTTTTTTCGCTGCTTTCTTGGCCGCAGGCTTCTTGGCAGCAGCTTTCTTCGCTGGCGCCTTCTTCGTTACTTTCTTCGCTGCCTTTTTTGCCGCAGGCTTTTTAGCTGCTGCTTTTTTCGCAGCTGGCTTTTTGGCCGCTACTTTTTTGGCCGGGGTTTTTTTCGCTGGCGCTTTTTTTGCAGGAGCTTTTTTAGCTGCTACTTTTTTCGCTGGCGCTTTTTTGGCCGGGGCTTTTTTAGCCGCTACTTTTTTAGCAGGGGCTTTCTTCGGAGCAGCTTTTTTAGCCGCAGATTTTTTCGCAGTTGCCATAGTTTTCTCCTTGATCACATTGCAAAGAGCACTTCACGGTTGGAGTACGCGAAGCGATTCACGGCGTTGGGCGGACGGATAACCGTGCCCAGCGCCACGAACACAGGAGCAAAGCCCAATGCGCACTCTTTGGTAGCGTCACTGGTCATTGCAATTCTTGAAGTCATTGTGTGTCTGCAGCCTTGTCAATCCCAGGAAAGAGCGCCACCGGACTGGTACTCAATCACGCGGGTTTCAAAAAAGTTGCGTTCTTTTTTCAGGTCGATCATCTCGCTCATCCAGGGGAACGGGTTTTCCTCGTTCTGGAACAGCGTCTCCAGGCCGATCTGCGTGGCCCGGCGGTTGGCGATGTAGCGCAGGTAGCCCTTGAACATGGAAGCGTTCAGGCCCAGCACGCCGCGCGGCATGGTGTCTTCGGCGTAGCGGTATTCGAGTTCGACCGCCTTGAGGAACAGGGCCTTGATCTCGGCCTTGAAGTCGGCGGTCCAGAGCAGCGGGTTTTCCAGCTTGAGCTGGTTGATCAGGTCGATGCCGAAGTTGCAGTGCATCGACTCGTCGCGCAGGATGTACTGGTACTGCTCGGCCGCGCCGGTCATCTTGTTCTGCCGGCCCAGCGCCAGAATCTGGGTGAAGCCGACGTAGAAGAACAGGCCTTCCATCAGGCAGGCAAACACGATCAGGGATTTGAGCAGGGTCTGGTCGGACTCCTGGGTGCCGGTCTTGAAGTTGGGGTCCGAAATCGCGTCGATGAAGGGGATCAGAAACTGGTCCTTGTCCCGGATCGACTGCACCTCGTTGTAGGCGTTGAAAATTTCGCTTTCGTCCAGGCCCAGCGACTCAGTGATGTACTGGTAGGCGTGGGTGTGAATGGCTTCTTCAAAGGCCTGACGCAGCAGGAACTGGCGGCACTCGGGCGCCGTGATGTGGCGGTAGGTGCCCAGCACAATGTTGTTGGCGGCCAGCGAGTCGGCGGTGACGAAGAAGCCGAGGTTGCGCTTGACCAGGCGGCGCTCATCTTCTGTCAGGCCGTTCGGGTCTTTCCAGAGCGCGATGTCGCGCGTCATGTTGACTTCCTGGGGCATCCAGTGGTTGGCGCAACTGGCCAGGTATTTTTCCCAGGCCCACTTGTACTTGAACGGAACCAACTGGTTCACGTCGGTCTGGCCATTGATGATGCGTTTGTCAGCGGCCTTAACGCGGTGTGCGGTGGGTGTGACGGCTGCGGGAGCAGCGCTACGTGTCTGCGTGGAGGTCAGCGCGCTGTCGTCAAGCATGCGAGGCGCCGCTTGAGGCTGCACGGAAAGAGGCGGAAGCTCCATCGAGCGGCCTTCAGGCAAGCCGCTGATCAAAGATTTTTGCAACGATGGTTTGGCTTCTTCGTCCCAAGTCAACATAGATGTTTCCAATAAGTTGGATTATGAAAGCAGCGATACAAAATGAAAAGTGTTCATTCACATCGCTATAAATTAGTGTTGCTCAATTACATCGAATCGGGCACTGCATTTTTCAGTGCCGCGATTCGTTTTGTTATTGGCACGCCTCGCAACCTGGATCATCAATCGCGCAGAACTTGATGTCGGTGGCGGGCGATGCATCCATCTGCGCCTGCGCCGTGGCCGCCGCCGCATCGAGTGCGTTCATGCTGCCGGTGTCGTCGGTATTGCCCGAAGCCACTGCGTTCATCTTGCCGGCTTTCACCGTGGACTTCTCGGCGTGCGTGGCGCTCATGGTGCGCAGGTAATAGGTGGTCTTCAGGCCGCGCAGCCAGGCGAGTTTGTAGGTGTCGTCGAGCTTTTTGCCCGAGGCGCCAGCCATGTAGATGTTGAGCGACTGTGCCTGGTCAATCCACTTCTGTCGACGCGAGGCGGCCTCGACCAGCCATGTCGCATCAACTTCAAACGCTGTGGCGTACAGCGCCTTGATGTCCTGCGGCACGCGGTCAATCGGGCGCAGCGAACCGTCAAAGTGTTTGAGGTCCACCACCATCACGTCGTCCCACAGGCCCAGGCGCTTGAGGTCGCGCACCAGGTAGTGGTTAATGACCGTGAACTCGCCGGACAGGTTGGACTTGACCGAGAGGTTGCCAAAGCAGGGTTCGATGCAGGCGTCCACGCCGATGATGTTGGAGATGGTGGCGGTCGGAGCAATGGCGACGCAGTTGGAATTGCGCATGCCGTCTTTGGCGATTTTCTTGCGCAGCGCGTCCCAGTCCAGCGTGGCCGAGCGGTCGACTTCGAGATAGCCACCACGCTCTTTGGCCAGCATATCCAGTGTGTCCAGCGGCAAAATGCCCTGGTCCCACAGCGAGCCCTTGTAGCTGGTGTATTGGCCGCGCTCTTTGGCCAGCTCGGTCGAGGCCCAGTAGGCGTGGTAGCAGACCGCTTCCATGGACTTGTCGGCAAACTCGACAGCCGCATCCGAGGCATAAGGGATGCGCAGTTCGTATAGGCAGTCCTGGAAACCCATGATGCCCAGACCCACAGGGCGATGGCGCATGTTGGAGTCACGGGCCTTTTTGACCGCGTAGTAGTTGATGTCGATCACGTTGTCCAGCATGCGCATGGCCGTGGTGATGGTCTTCTTGAGCTTCTCATGATCGACCGCGCCGTCTTTCAGGTGCTGCACCAGATTGACAGAGCCGAGGTTGCAGACTGCGGTTTCGGTGTCGCTGGTATTGAGCGTGATCTCGGTGCACAGGTTGGAAGAATGCACAACGCCGGCGTGTTGCTGGGGCGAACGCACATTGCAGGCGTCCTTGAAGGTGATCCAGGGATGTCCGGTCTCGAACAGCATCGAGAGCATCTTGCGCCACATGTCGATGGCTTGCAGTTTGCGGGCCGGCTTGATCTCGCCGCGTTCGGCTTTGGCCTCGTAGGCCACATAAGCCTTTTCGAACTCGATGCCAAACTTGTCGTGCAGGTCGGGCGTGTCCGATGGCGAGAACAGTGTCCAGCTACCTTTTTCCATCACGCGGCGCATGAACAGGTCGGGGATCCAGTTGGCGGTGTTCATGTCGTGCGTGCGGCGGCGGTCGTCGCCGGTGTTCTTGCGCAGTTCCAGAAACTCCTCGATGTCCAGGTGCCAGGTTTCGAGGTAGGCGCAGACCGCGCCCTTGCGCTTGCCACCCTGGTTGACGGCGACGGCGGTGTCGTTGACCACCTTCAGGAACGGTACAACCCCTTGCGACTCGCCATTGGTGCCCTTGATGTGAGCGCCGAGTGCACGCACCGGGGTCCAGTCGTTGCCGAGGCCACCGGCAAACTTGGACAGCAGCGCGTTTTCCTTGATGGCATCGTAAATGCCGCCCAGGTCATCGGCCACGGTGGTCAGGTAGCAGGACGACAGCTGCGAGCGCAGGGTACCGGCATTGAACAAGGTCGGAGTGCTCGACATGAAGTCGAACGAGGACATGATTTCGTAGAACTCGATGGCGCGGGCTTCGCGGTCGATCTCGTCAAGCGACAGGCCCATGGCCACACGCATGAAAAAAGCCTGCGGCAGCTCGATGCGCTGCTTGCGCACGTGCAGGAAGTAACGGTCAAACAGGGTCTGCAGACCGAGGTAGTCAAACTTCAGGTCGCGCTCGGGCTTGAGCGCGGCACCCAGGCGCTCCAGGTCGAACTGTTGCAATCTTTCGTCGAGCAACTCGTTTTGCACGCCCTTGGCGATGAAATCCGGAAAATACTCGGCGTAACGCGTGCCCATGTCTTCCTGGACGACTTCCTCGCCCAGCACTTCACGGCGTATCGTGTGCAGCAGCAGGCGCGCGGTGGCGTAGGTGTAGTCAGGGTCTTTTTCGATCAAGGTACGTGCCGCCAGGATGGAGGCCTTGTAAACCTCGTCGATGGGCACGCCGTCGTACAGGTTGCGCATGGTCTCGGCAACGATGGGGGCGGGCTTGATCTCGGCGCCCAGGCCGGCGCAGGACGCTTCAATCAGGGCCTGCAACCTGCCCAGGTCGAGTGCGACTTTCTTGCCGCCGTCGATCACATGCAGTTGTGGCGCCTGGGAAGCCGGGGCCTGTGGCTGGCGTGCGCGTTCCTGCGTGCGCTTCTCGCGGTACAGCACATAGGCGCGGGCGATTTCGTGGTGGCCGCCGCGCATCAGGCCAAGCTCGACCTGGTCCTGCACGTCTTCTATATGGAAGGTGCCGCCGCCCGGACGCGAACGCATCAGCGCGCGCATCACGGCCTGGGTCAGGCCGTCCACGGTTTCGCGCACGCTGGCCGACGCCGCGCCCTGGGTGCCGTGCACCGCCAGGAAGGCTTTCATCATCGCGACGGCAATTTTGTTCGGCTCAAAAGGCACCACTGCGCCGTTGCGGCGAATGATCTGGTAATGGGTCAGGGGATTGGGCTGGGCGTTGTTGCTGCCGGACTGGGGGGCCATCGGCATGCCGGCGGCGGGTGTTGCATGTTGGGCTGTTTGCATGGTTCCTCGTTATGTTTTGTTGTTGGGCGAGTGATGGATTCGGGGCAAAGGGGAAGACTGACGGTTGCCTGTGGCGGACGCGTTTGGCTGCTGTTCCTTGGGTTGCGGTGCCCCGAATGCATCAAATTGAATAGAGGGCTCAGACACTATACCTAGGGTCTGGAGTGATTTCAAGCACTACAGGTAGTGTATCGCCTGCTTTTGATGGCGTTACTTTATGTAGCCGTTTTTCGCCTGTGAATAATGCCCATATTGGATCGCGGCGCGGCAGCCTGCGCTACTGTGACTGGAACGCACATAGATGGGCAAAAACAGGCTTGCAAGCCGCAACCGCATTGATTCTGCTTGCTGTCTGCGTGACGCAGCGAGGCCGCTGGAAGTGCTGCTCTTTTTCTCCCTGCACCCTGTTGGCGTGTTTTCGAGATGCGGCCGCTTCAGTCGCCTGCGGGAAAACACTTAGCCGACAATCCCAGCGAGGCTTGTAACTGCAGCCAGTCGAACCCGGCGCCCGGGTCGAGCTTGCGGCCGCCTGCAATGTGCTGGTGACCGGCCAGGTGCTGCACCGGGTAGTGACGCAGCAGCGCCGCGCAGATGCTTGCCAGCGTTTCGTACTGGGCAGGTTCAAACAGCCCTCCCTCCAGGCCTTCCAGCTCAATGCCAATCGAGTCGTCGTTGCAATTGCTGCGGCTGCGGTAGCTCGACTCGCCCGCGTGCCAGGCGCGCTGGTCGCAACTGACGAATTGCCATAACTGTCCGTCACGGGTGATGAAGAAGTGCGAGGACACCTGCAGCCCCCGTATGCTCTGAAAGTAGGGGTGAGCGTCCCAGTCAAGTTCGTTGCTGAACAGCTTTTGCACCTGCCCGGTCCCATACGCGCCGGGCGGCAGGCTGATGGAGTGGATCACGATCAGGTCGATCAATGCGCCATCGGGGCGCTGGCCGAAATTCGGTGACGCCAGTGCGCGGGCGTAGCGGTACCAGCCCTGGTGCCACAGCGCTTGCGAACTGGCCCCCACGCCTGCCACTTCGTGTGCTTGCGGCGCTGCGCTGCCCCTTGCACCAGAAAGAGGGGCTGTTCCGCCTAGGGGCGGCCCGTCGACGGAACCCGCTTTTAACAACTCACTGGGGTTCATCGGGCGAGTCATCGCTGTTGGGAGTGACGATCTCCAGTCGGGCGATGCGGTAGCGCATCTGGCGCAGACTGATGCCCAGCTTGGCTGCCGCAGCGGTTCGGTTGAAGCCGGTTTCCTGCAGCACCTTGGTCAGGATGCCACGCTCCTGTCCGTCCAGAAAATCCTGCAGGTTGTCCGGTACCGTCACCACCTGCTCAATCGTCGGTATGGCCATGTGCAAGTCGTTGTTCTCGCCCAGCGCAACCGCGCGGTGCAGCATGTTTTCCAGCTCCCGCACATTGCCGTTGAAAGGATGAGCCTGCAGGCGCGCCAGGGCCTGGGCGGAAAGGTCGGGAACGGGCAGGCCCGACTCCCTGCAAATCCGGCCCAACAAGTCCTGGCACAGCACCGGCAGATCTTCGCGGCGATCACGCAGCGCCGGCACCTGGATTTCGATCACGTTCAGCCGGTAATACAGGTCCTGGCGAAAATGCCCGGATGCCACAGCGGCGCCCAGGTCCTTGTGGGTGGCGCTGACAACACGCACATCCACCGTGTCCTCTTGCGCCGAGCCCAGCGGCCGGACCACCCGCTCCTGGATCGCACGCAACAGTTTGGACTGCATGGCCAGCGGCAGGTCGCCGATTTCGTCAAGAAACAAGGTGCCGCCCTTGGCCGCCTGGAAATAACCCTGACGGTCCTGCGCCGAGCCGGTGTAAGCGCCTTTGCGGGCACCAAAAAACTCGGCTTCGAGCAGGTTTTCGGGGATGGCGCCGCAATTGACCGCGACAAAAGGTCCAGCCACGCGGTGGCTGCAGTCATGCACGGCTCGCGCGACGAGCTCTTTACCGGTGCCTGATTCCCCCTGGATCAGCACCGGTGCCATGCTGCCAGCGACCTTGACGATGCGGGCCTTGACGGCCTGCATCACGGTCGACTCGCCGACCAGGCGTTGCAAGGTCGGCGATCCGTCGCCAGGACTGGCCGCTCTGGGGACTGGGACGGCGAGGTCGTGGCCTGGTTTTGCCCTGTCGCTGCCCACCGGTAGGCTGCTACCGGCCGGCGTCTGGATGGCCGACGCCACCACGCTGCGAAATTGCTTGAGATCCACCGGCTTGGTCAGGTAGTCAAAGGCACCGGCTTTGAGTGCCTCCACCGCATTTTCGGCGGACCCATGGGCAGTGATCACGACGCAGCGCTCAGGCCGCTGCTGGCTGACCATCTCGCGCAGCAATTCCAGGCCCAGGCCGTCGGGCAAACGCATGTCGGTGATCACGGCGTCAAAGCGCCGCTCCTGCAACTGGACGCGGGCTTGCGCCAGATCGGCTGCGGCCTCTACCCGGTAACCTTCGCGCAGCAAGGTCAACTCGTAGAGGGTGCGCAGGTCCGGCTCGTCGTCAATCACCAGTATGTGGGCCTGATTCGGGGTGCTCATGGGCGTTTCGTATTTTTTTACAAAATAGTGGGGCGTCAAAACAGCGTGTCGAGGGCGCCCGGCGGCAGCGCCATGTCGGCGGCCGCAGGTTTGAAGATGACAAAAAACTCGTTGCCCTCCACCTGCCCGCGCGCCACCCGTTGGTAACCCACCAGAGCACCGTGGCGCTCACACAACTCCCTGCAGATATACAGGCCCAGTCCGCTGGAGCGGCTTTCCGACGAAAAGAAGGGCTCGAACAAATGCGCCTGCACGGTTTTTTCAAGCGGCTGTCCATCACTCCAGACCAGCAGACGCACTTGCCCCGAAGCGGCATCGGTGGACACCTGGATGGCGTCGGCGGCAGGGCTGGCATAACGCAAGGCATTGTCCAGCAGGTTGACCAGCAGGCGCCGCAGGTGTTCGGCCTCGAACAAAATCGCGACCTGGCCGGTGCCCGGCTGCACCCGCAGCCGGTGACTGGCCGCATTTTGTAGCGCCCAGTCCGCGCAGATGCGCTGCATCATGTCGTCAAGCCGCAGCGCGCGCGTCTGCACCTGGGGTGCCTGTTCCTGGACGCGCGAGAGGTTAAGGATTTCCTCGACGATACGTGCCAGGCGCTGGGCGTTCTGCGCGACCATGCGGGTTAGCTGCCGGTGCCCGGCATCCTGCAGGTCCTCTTCCAGCAAGGCATTGGCCTGCGTGATGGCGGCCAGCGGGTTGCGGATTTCATGGGCGACGGCCGCCGACATGCGGCCCATGGCGGCCATTTTCTCAGTGCGGACCTTGGCCTCCATTTCCCGGAGGTCTTCCAGGAACATCACACACAGGCTTTCGCGCGAGCCGTCGCGCGAGGCCGCCAAGCGCGTGCGCACCTGCAGGCGCCGGGCATCGCGCCAGGCATGTCCCAGTCCCACGTCGGCCTGCTGCGGCGTTTGCCGCTCGAAGGTCAGGTGCGCCAGTTCGGCCAGGGGCTGCCACGCAACTTCCGCAGCGAGCACAAAGGGAGCGGTGCGCGCTTCGCCCTGCGCCGTCAACAGGCGACGAGAGGCCGGGTTGGCCGCACGCACGATGCCGTTGGTGTCGATCACCAGCACACCATCGACCAAGGTGTCAATCACCAATTCATTGACCTGCGTTTGCATACGCGCAGCCGACTGGCTGCTGTAGGCCCGCTGCTCCTCCCTGGACAGGCGCAACGCCAGTTGGTTGGCCAGCAGAGCCACCGCAAAAAAACCGGATCCGCTCAGACCGGCCTGCAGAAAGCGGGAAGCGGACTCGCCCTCAGCTTGCAAAGACAACCACCAGGCGTCGGTCAACAACAGCAGCGTGACGCTGGCGGCGGTGCCCAGCGCCAGCAAAATCGGCCCCAGTACAGAAGCCAGCAAAACCGGCAACGCAAATAAGGCGGTGTAGTTGATCACACCGGTCTGCCAGAAATTCAATGCAGAAAAAGCCAGAACATCGATCCCCACCGTGAACAGCCATTGGGTATCAAAGGTGCTGCCCGGCGGCTTGGGTTGGGCCCACAAGCGCACCGCCAGCGTGGCAACAAAATACGCCAGGCACAGCAGGACCATGACCTTTTGAACGGGCTGCCCCAATGCGTAGATAGTCGCCTGCAGAGCCAGCAAGACACTGGCAATGGTGACGCGGGCCGTCATGAAGGCGCGCCAGAGCCGGCCAAAAGATTGGCCAGCCGGCCCCGCATCCCAGGCGCCCGGTTGGTTGTCTAGCGGTCCAAACCAGGAGTTGCCGGAATCTGCGGACGTGTTCATCAAGGGCCTGTTCACACGCGAGCCGGCGCTAGTGCTGCAACCCGGAAGCAGCGGAACAAAATGAAAGTGATGGATTCGCGCCCAGGGCAAGGCGCAAGCCGCAGCGAAGGCTGTGCGCCTTCGCAAGGATTGCAACGCTGCCATGGGTGCGAAGACGCGCTTTCATGTTTCGTTACTTTCGGGTTGCAGTACTACGCCTCGCCTTGCCGGCGATGCGCGTCGCTGCAATACAAGCCGCGGCTGCCTGGCAAGGCATCCGGGCGCGGCAGGTGGACAGCGCAGACCGCGCAAGCCACCACTTCGGTGGCTTGCTTGGGGCCGGCGACATTGGGGGCTGTCGGCGGCTTGAATTTTTTCTCGCGGAGTTCGGCTCGCCGGCTGTTGCGCCACAACCAGACGCCGACCAGCACTACCACAAAGACAATCAGGTATTTCATACGCGCTTCAAAACAACTTCAAGCACAAAACGCGAGCCCGCATAACCCAGCAACAGCAGGCCTGAGCCCAGATAGAGCAGGCGCACCGCCTGGCGGCCGCGCCAGCCCAGGCGCGCCCGGCCCGCCAGCAGACCGGCAAAAGTCAGCCAGGCCAGCACTGAAAATACCGTCTTGTGGTTCCACTGCCAGGCCAAACCGGGACCGTACAGGGTTTCGGCAAACAGCCAGCCCACCGTGAGCGTGGCAGTCAGCAGCACAAAACCGGCCTGCACAAACCGAAAAGTCAGGCGTTCCAGCGTCAACAAGGGCACGCCAGTGTCCGCTTGCGTCGCCGAACGGATCGAGCGTTCGGACCGATTCATCAGCCCGCCGTGCACCACGGCAGCGGCAAACAGGCCATACGATGCAATGCCCAGCGCCCAGTGCAAGGGCAACCAGGGTGAAGCGATCAGGTGGTAGCTGGAGCCGGGAAACACCAGCACCAGCAGCACCGCAGCCGTGCCCAGGCCAGCCAGCGCCCAGCGTGCCTTCAGTTGTGGGAACAGCCGGCTCTCCACCGCATAGACGCTGAGCACCAGCCAGACAGTCATCGACAGGGCCGGTGCAAAACCAAAGCGCGGCGGCTCGCCAAGCAGGCCGTCAGCCAGTGCCAGCGCGTGCAGCAGCCAGGCCAGAAACAGCACGGCGCGGGTGCTTGTTTCACTCAGGCGCCGGGCTGCCAGCGCCAGCACGGCGTAGGCCAGCGCGGCGGCGATGGCCGTCGCCAGACCCCACCCAGCGCTCAAAGTTAAAATCATGGCTACAGTTTAGCTGTAGCCGCCTGCCGCGCGGGCCTGTATTTCTTCCTTCACTTCCTTTTGCTCCAGCTGTGGAGCCTGCTCATGGCCTCTGCCCTTACCGACAAACTTTCCCGTCTCGTCAAGGAAATGCGAGGCCAGGCCCGCATCACCGAGTCCAATGTGCAGGACATGCTGCGCGAGGTGCGCATGGCGCTGCTCGAAGCCGACGTGGCGCTGCCGGTGGTGCGCGACTTCATCACCCGCGTCAAGGACAAGGCGCTGGGCCAGGAGGTGATGAGTTCGCTCTCGCCCGGCCAGGTGCTGGTCAGCATCGTCAACCGAGAACTCGCTGCCACCATGGGCGAGGGTATCAGCGACATCAACCTGGCCGCCCAGCCGCCAGCCGTGATCCTGATGGCCGGCCTGCAGGGCGCGGGTAAAACCACCACCACCGCCAAGCTGGCCAAACACCTGATCGAAAAACGCAAGAAAAAGGTGCTGACAGTTTCGGGTGACGTGTATCGCCCGGCGGCCATCGAGCAGCTCAAGACGGTGACCCAACAGGCTGGCGCCGAGTGGTTTCCAAGTTCAGCCGACCAGAAGCCGGTGGACATTGCACTGGCCGCACTCGACTACGCACGGAAACACTTCTTTGACGTGTTGCTGGTCGACACCGCCGGCCGGCTGGCGATTGACGAAGCGTTGATGGCCGAGATCAAGGCCCTGCATGCGGCGCTCAATCCGGTTGAAACCCTGTTTGTTGTCGACGCCATGCAGGGCCAGGATGCGATCAACACCGCCAAGGCCTTCAAGGAAGCGCTGCCGCTGACCGGCATCATCCTGACCAAAACCGACGGCGACTCGCGCGGCGGCGCGGCGCTCAGTGTGCGGCAGATCACCGGCGCGCCGATCAAGTTCTCGGGCACCAGCGAGAAGATCGATGGCCTCGAAGTGTTTGATGCCCAGCGCCATGCCGGGCGCATTCTCGGTATGGGCGACATCGTCGCGCTGGTCGAGCAGGTCACGGCCGGCGTGGACATGGAAGCGGCGCAAAAACTTGCTGCCAAGATGAAGTCCGGCAGCGGTTTTGACCTCGATGACTTTTTAAGCCAGTTGCAACAGATGAAAAGCATGGGCGGCCTGTCCAGCCTGCTGGAAAAACTGCCGGCACAGATGGCGGCCAAAGCCGGACAGGTGGACATGAACAAGGCGGAAAAAGACATTCGCCGCAAGGAAGGCATCATCCAGAGCATGACCCCGCTGGAGCGGCGCAAGCCCGAGCTGATCAAGGCCACCCGCAAGCGGCGCATCGCTGCGGGCTCCGGCGTGCAGGTTCAGGAGGTCAACCGCCTGCTCAATGAGTTTGAGCAGATGCAGGGCATGATGAAAAAGATGAAGGGCGGCGGGATGATGAAGATGATGAAACGCATGGGCGGCATGAAAGGCATGCCGAAGTTCTGAAAAACCGTCGCCATCGCGCAACTTGATGGTCAAATCGGCCCTTGACCCTTATTGGACGTGCGTAAGCAGCTATTAAATTCATAGCAAATGGAGGCATGCAGTGTGCCACCAAACCACGGCTATTGCCCACGTCTCATGACCACATCACACCTGCTCTACCTGCATGGTTTTCGCTCCTCGCCACAATCGGCCAAGGCACGCCAGCTCGGTGCGTGGGTGCAGCAACAGCACCCCGGGGTGGTCTGGTGGTGCCCGCAGTTACCGCCCTCACCGCGCGCCGCGATGCAGATGGTGCACGAAGGTGTTGCAGCCTGGCCGCATGCAAGCATGGCCGTGGTCGGCTCGTCATTGGGCGGCTTCTACGCGACGCATGTGGCGGAAACCTGCGGCTGCAAGGCGGTGCTGCTGAACCCTGCCGTGAATCCGGCGCGCGATTTGGCGAAGTACATCGGTGAGCAAACCGCCTGGCATGCCCCGGATGAACGCTTCTACTTTGAGCCCGGTTTTGTGGACGAGCTGCGCGTGCTGGAGGTGCCCGGCCTGCAGCACCCTGAGAACTACTTTGCCGTCATCGCCAAGGGCGATGAGGTACTGGACTGGCGCGAGATGACAGGCCGCTACCCGGGCGCGCACATCAAGCTGCTGGAAGGCGGCGACCATGCGCTCAGCGATTTCCAACAGCACATGGCACAGATCGTGGACTTCCTGGCCTTGGACTGAGACCTGCAGCGCAGCGGCCTGATTACACTATTGAGCGTTTCAAGACTCCTGACAATCGGAACACTCAACCCTCACCCCGGCCCTCTCCCAGAGGGCTAGGAGTCCGTTGGGCTTGGGGCGTCGAAAGCGAAAATCGGCCCCAGCGAGGACAGTTTTTGCCGGATTTGCAGGCCCATAGCCCAGCTATGGGACAAGAAGACGGTGAAAAATGGACCGCTGCGGTCGATTTGCAGCCGACGATTCCCAGGTCCGACGGGCTCCTAGGT
>NZ_JAUYEY010000080.1 GCF_030689685.1 Polaromonas sp.
ATCCATCGTTGTGGCTTGCGAGATCGCTATTTGCGCAATTTCGATCGTCTCATCATCCCCGGTAACTGGACGTGCCATGACTTTCTCCATCAAGTATGATGGAGGATATTATTGCACTAATGTTGTGGAAATGGAATCAGGCAGGCCGTGGACAGCCAGCGCACCGTCATCTATGACCGACAAAATCCCCAAGTTGCTGGTTGACGCGATAGGCGCAATCGAATCGGCGCGGGAGTTTGTCGCGGGCTGTACGCTGGATGCTCAGAGCGAACGGACGCCATTGAGGTGTGCTGCATGATGAAAGTCTCAGTGCCTACAGCGACAGCCCCAGCAACTCTGCAGCGTCCATCGCGCTGCTGCGCCCGGGCAGGGAAAAGCGCTTGCGGCGGCCGGTCTGGACCGAGCCCGCCACCTCGCGCAGCAGGCTGGCGCTGGCGGCAATTTTCCAGCCCGCCTGGTGCGCCTGTTTTTGCAGCAGCAAGCTGGCGCTGACGGTGTCGCCGACCGGCAGGATCTGGGACTTGCCGCGCAGCGGGTCTTCCAGCCTTGCCAGCGTCACCGCGCCGCTGTTCAAGCCGACGCAGACCTCGAAACGCGGCAGCGTGCGCCCGGGGAAATGACTCGCCAGAAAACCCTGTACGCGCTGCGCCGCATCGATCAAACCCAGGGCGGCACGGGTCGCCCGCAGGCTGCTGTTGACGGTTTCCGTGTCGGTGCTGTCCACAAACACGGCCAACAGGCCTTCGCCGACGAATTGCATGTGGTAGGCGCCAAAGAGATAAACCGTGTCGCCGGCATTGTTGTAGAACTGCCGCACCACATTGCTCAGCTCGGTGCTGCTGAGTTTTTCACTGAAAGCGGAAAAATTGACCACGTCAACAAACAGCACGGCAGCATTGGCAAATCTGGCGTCTTCTGCCGCTGATTCCGCTGTGGGCCATTTGTCGCCCAGTTCGGACAGAAGTTTTTCCTCGTACAGGCGGCTCAGCTGATTTTTCTGGGTGTTCAGGGCCGCAGCAATCGCTGTGCCGGTGGCCTTGGCTTGTGCCGACTGGCGCATCAGTTGTTTGTTGAGCTGGGCGGCGGCGGCTTCGCGCAATTCGTCAAAAACGATAGGTTTGGTCAGGTAGTCGTCGGCGCCGCTGGTCATGCCGCTGCGCACATGTTCGCGCTCCTGCAGCGAGGTCAGCAGGATGACAGGGGTGGCCTGGATGGCCGGGTCTGCGCGCAGCGCATGCAGCATGGCAAAGCCGTCCATCTCTGGCATGTTGACATCACTGACCACCAGGTCGGGCCGGTAGTCCCGCACCATGGCCAGCCCCGCAGCGCCGTTGTTGGCCTCCATCACCTCGTAGCCTTCAAAGCGCAAGGCTGCGGCAATCAGTTCCAGAATCGTCTCGTCATCATCGATTGCCACAATCAGGGCCATTGCTTTTTTCCAGTAAAGATAAATCGGCAGGTTTGGAGCTTACCAGCGCCTGCGCCTGATCCTGGAGACCCTGTCGAGGCGCGACCTGCGGGGGTTGGCATCCAGTTGCTATTAAATGGATAGCTGCTTGCGCCCGCCGGATATGGGCAAAAGGCTTAAAACGTGCAAAATTCTCCTCGCAACGGCGTGTCACGCGCGACTCTGGTATTGGCGGCGCCGATCACGCACTGCGTGCGCGGCCCCCCTTTTAGCTTCGGCCCGCTGCGCTTAACTTTTCTGCGAAAAGTTAGCCTGCACTGAAAAGGTGGGCAAAAGTGCGATGCACTTTTCTTCGCTTCACTCAGTGAGCGCTACGCGCTCGCCCCCCCTTTTCAGCCCAGGTGCGGGTCCAGCGTATTTGCATGACCCTGAGCATTACCAGCATGCCCAGCGAAAGCGCTGCAAAAAAGAAGAAGCCCCACATGTAAGTTCCCGCGTACTGTTTCGACAAGCCCATCGCATTGGGCACCAGAGCGCCGCCCAGCGCGCCAATCTCGCCAATCATGGACCCGGCTACCGCTGTGGCCAGAGGCCAGCGCAACGGCACCAGCTGGAACAGCGCGCCGTTGCCTGCGCCCAGGGCCGAAAAACACAGCATGAACAGCAGTGTGGTGATTACCAGCGAGTTGCCGGCCAGACCGCATAAAACCAAAGTCAACGTGATCGTGAGCAGCACCACGCTCAGGGTGTTCACGCCGCCCCAGCGGTCGGAGATCCAGCCGCCAAATATGCGCAGTGCCGCGCCCATGAAGGCGGCCAGCATCGAAAGCTGCCCGGCCTGCACCTTGCTTACGCCGAACTGGTCGTAGTAATAAGATGGCAAAAAGGTTGCCAGCCCGATGAAGCCGCCGAAAGTTACCGCGTAGATCAGGCTGAAGGCCCAGCCGTCTTTTTCGAACAGGCAAGCCACATGAACGCGCAGGGTGGCGTGGCGGTCCACATCGTCCGGTTCCCTGGCAAAAAGGACCATCGCGGCCATGGGTAGCAGCATGGCCACGGCAGCAATGCCGTACACAGACTGCCAGCCAAAGCGCTGGGCCAGGGCCGGCGCGACCAGCACCGAGATGGCCGTGCCCACATTTCCGGCACCAACCAGGCCCATGGCCAGGCCTTTGTGGCGTGCTGGAAACGAGCCGGAACCCAGGCTGAGCGCTACGCCAAAACTGGCCCCGGCAATGCCCAGCAACACGCCCATGGCCAGCAGGCTGCTGTAGGAGTCAACCACAAAATAGCCAAACAGCAGGGCCACGATGATCAGGGCCATCTCAACCAGCGTGGCGTTTTTTCGGCCTATGTACTGGGCCAGCAGGCCCAGCGGAAAACGCATCAAGGCCCCGGCCAAGATGGGGATGGACAGCATCACGCCTTTTTCAGTCGGCGAGAGCTGGTAGGTTTCGGAAATGAAAGGCGCCATGGCCCCGTTCATCACCCAGATGCCGCACGAAAATGTGAAGAAGAAAAATGCCGCACCCAGTGTGGGCGCATGGCCAGCCTTGAGAAAATTCCAGAATCCCGTCATGGTGCAAGCTCTTTCTGTGAAAAGTGTATTCACAGAAACAGTGCGAGAAACGTGCCACCTTGGGGCGCAAAAAACGCACCCCGGCGGCGCAATTCAGACGGGCCTCCGGCTTCTTTTGGTGCACCGCACAAATTGTGGGCATTTCCGAGCTGTCAGTGCTTGCGCTCCATGTCCACACACACCATGGCGGCGTAGTGGCTCCAGCGCAGGGTGATCACATAAGGGCGGGTGCGTACTCTGGCCTTGATGCCCTGAGCGCCCTGTAGCTTGATGGGAACCGAAATCTGCAACTCCGGCCCCAGCGCCTTGCGCGCGTTGCCTGCCAGCGTGTTGGCAATTTCACCGACGGCGTCGAGCAGGTTGCTGTCACCCAGATCGGTTTCATGCTGCAGCAGCAGAATTTCGCGCACCAGCTTGCCCGGCATGGAAACGACGACATGGCCGTTGTGGCTGCCGGCAAAGGTGACGATGCCGTTGAATTCAAATCCCTCGATGTCGCCGGTGCCCAGAAAGGCAGACGTGATCACGGGTTCCTGCCGTGTGGTGACTAACAGGTAATTTCTGATGGAGTCGACAAACAGCTTGAGATCGGTTTCGGTGAGTGTGGCCACAGCGGGCTCCTAATGATGAACTTCTGCAACGTCGAGCAGCGCCATCTGCAGCTCTTCGTCGGTGAAGGGTTTGGCCACAAAGCCGCGTGCGCCCAGTTTGAGTGCCTGGATGGCGGTTGATTTGTCGCTCAGGGCGCTGACCACGAGGATGTTGATTTTCGGGTCGATTTTGAGCAGCTCCGTGATGCATTCAATCCCGTCCATCTCGGGCATGGTCAGGTCCATGGTCACGACATCGGGCCGGGTCGCCCGGGCCAGGCGCAATGCTTCGCGGCCGTTCCTGGCCAGGCCCGCCAGCACGATGCCCTTGAGGCCACCGCTTTGCACCACGCGCGAGATGCGGGTGCGGATCATGTTGGAGTCGTCAACAATCATCAGACGCATAAGATCCTCCCGGTTTGCATGTTTTTGAAGACGAGCGTGGGGGCACCGTCTTCACCAGCCAGGGCCGCGGAGACGGCTTTGCCGGGCCGCAGGCGCAGCGGCCCCCTCGGGGGGCAGCGCAGTACACGAAGTGACAAGCGTGGGGGCCATATCAAGCAAAGCAGATCTTGAACTCGGTGTGTTGCCCCGGAGTACTGGCCAGCAACAGTCGCGCGCCCAGCTTCTGCACGTTGGCCTGCACCAGATCCAGACCGACGCCGCGCCCTGCATGCGACGTTGCAGCAGCAGCGGTGGAAAAACCGGGCTTGAAAATGTGGGCAACGATTTGCTTGTCGCTGAAGCTTTGCAACTGCTCGGTGGTGTACCAGCCGAGGCTCAGCAGGCGGCGGCGAACATGGGCCGCATTCAGCCCGGCACCGTCATCACGAACACTGAGCTGCCATTGGCCGCTTTCGTCTCGGGTAAGGTTCACCGCCACCTGTCCCTCGGGTGTTTTGCCGGCGGCCAGCCGCGCTGGCGCCGCTTCCACGCCGTGTACCACCGCGTTGCGTACCAGCTGGATGGCGATTTCCCGCACCATGTCCATTTTTTCGCTGGGCATATCCATGGCGCTGTTCATGCGCACGGTGGCGTTGATGCGTTTGCCGCAGTCGATGCCAACATCGGTGGCCAACTGCGTCAAGCTGGCGTTCAGCGCCTGCGGCGCAAGCTCGGTCAGTGCCGGATCGCCTGCTCTTTTCAGGCTCATCGCCTTGAACGCGGCCACTTTGGACAGCAGGTCTTCCAGCGGCAAGGGCAGGGCCAGCAAAGCGTCGCCGGTAGCAGCACCGCTGTCCTTGAGTTTTTGCAGCTCGTTTTCGAACTGGTGCGCCAGCGAGGCAAGGATTTCCAGGCCCAGCGAAGCCGCATCGCCCTTGATGGCGTGTATGCGGCGGTAGGCGCCGTCTATGGCTTTAAGCACCTGGGCTTCCGAGGCGGCCGAGGACGTGCTGCGCAGCAGGTCGTTGACTTCCAGCAGCGAGGCTTCGGCACGTTCGACAAAGCCGCGCATCATGGCCGGGTCGGTCTCAAAAGCCTTGAGCATCATCGACAGTTCTTTTTGCGAGCGCTGGCGTTCTCCGGTCAGCCGCGCCTGTAGCTCTACTTTCTGGCTGATGTCCTGCACGGTGACCAGCAGGTGGCGCACGGCGCTGCCCTCGTGCACGCGGTTGAAGTGGAAGGACAGGTAGCGCTGGGTGTCCTGGCCCAGCCGGTTCTTGACCGTAAGTTCCACCTCGGCGAGTGGGTTGATGCCCTGCACCAGTTGCTCTTTGACGTGGGGTGAAAACAGCAACTCGACATAGTTGCGCGCATCGGTCAGGGCTTTTTGGGACACCAACGTGGCCAGCACCTCAAAAAAGTTTTGACCGGGAACCAGTGTTTTGCCAAACAGTGCGTGGGCCGAGCGTGATAGCTGCGTGCCCAGCCGGTGTTCTGGTGTGAGCAGGAACAGACCTTCGCGCACACTGGTGAGAATCTCGCGGTTCTCTTCGGTGGCGGCTTCGATGGCGGCATCCGAGGTGTTCAGGCGGCGCAGAAACTTGAACAAAATAAACGCGAAATTGAGCAGTGCCAGGACGATGCCGACGGTCTGCACCCGGCGCAGCGCGGTGGCTCGGTCCGACGCCACGGCCTCCAGCGTGGTGGTCAGCTCATTCATCAGCGCCAGCAGTTTCAGGTTGTTGGCTCTGGCGTAGTCCACCGCGTCCTGCAGCTGCGCATCAGAGGCGGTGTCGGTCAATACCGGCTGTAGCTTCTGCTGGTAGGGCGTCCAGATGTCCTGTGCTTTTTTCAGGATGTCCAGCGCCTTGTCGCCTTCGGCTGCCTTCAGGAAGACCGGTTTGCCGTCGCCACCGGGTACGGTGGCACCGCCCTGGAAACCCTTGAGCGATGCGTCGAACAGCCGGACAGCACCTTTCAGCTCGTCGAGGTCCTGGCCAACCGGCAGGCCTTTGCTGCGTGCCGCATCCACTGCCAGCAAGGACTTGGCGGTGCGTTGCGACAACATGCGCTGGCGGCCAGACAGGTTGACGCCCAGCGCATCTTCTGCAATCTGGAACGAGGTGTAGAAGTTCAGGACCAGAACCCCGAGGTCGAACAGCAGGAACAAGGCCACCGCAATGATGATGACGCGGTATTTGCCAAAAGAAGTGAAACTGATTTTGCGGGCTGCGCCGCTGCGCCGCGCAGCGGTTCTGGATGGTGCGACCACCAGGGTGTCGGTAGCGGGTATTGCAGCGTACATGGCAGTCCTCCGGTTGTTTTTTTTTGGACAGGCGTGCGGGCTCCCGCCAGCGCTGCGTGTCACCTTATCTGGCACTCACCGGGCTGTAGCCGGCACACGGTTAACGACGGTTCAGGCGCTCAACTTTTCCACATGGCCCTGCCGGGTATAGAGGAAATCGATCACGGCTTTGCGGTAACCGAGGTAACGGATGTCTTCGGCCAGCGCAACCCGCGAGCGTGGCCTTAGCAGATCGACCTGCAACACCTCGCCGATGGTGGCCGATGGTCCATTGGTCATCATCACAATCCGGTCCGACAGCAGCACCGCCTCGTCCACGTCGTGTGTCACCATGACCACGGTGCTCTGCGTGGTGGCCACGATCTGCAGCAGCTCGTCCTGCAGCTTGGCCCGGGTCAATGCGTCGAGGGCACCGAAAGGTTCATCGAGCAGCAGCACTTTGGGCTCCATACACAGCGCCCGGGCGATGCCTACCCGCTGCTTCATGCCGCCTGAAATTTCGCCCGGGCGTTTCTGCGCCGCCGGGCTCAAGCCGACCATGGCCAGCGCGGCATCGGTGCGGGCTTTGAGCTGGGCTTTGTTTTCTGTCGCACTGAATACCCGCTCAACCGCGAGGTAAACGTTTTCAAAGCAGGTGAGCCAGGGCAGCAGCGAGTGGTTCTGAAACTCCACCGCGCGCTCCGGGCCGGGGCCGGAGATTTCGCGGTTGGCGCAAAGCAGGCTGCCCTCGGTGGGGGTGGTCAGCCCGGCAATCAGGTTGAGCAAGGTGGACTTGCCGCAACCCGAGTGGCCGATCAGCGCCACAAACTCACCTTTGGCTACGGTGAGGTTGATATTTTTCAATGCGCAGAACGGGCCTTTTTTGGTTTTGAAGGTTTGTTCAACGTTCTGGATTTCGATGTACTTGGTGGTGAAGGAGGTCATGGTGAGCACCTTGGGTTACTGAGGGGGGGGGATTCGGATTGCCTTCACCGCAGAGGCGCAGAGAACGCAGAGAGCCGCCGAGGAAAAGCGTAAAAAATGTCTTGTTCTTCCTCTGACTTGTTTCCTCTGCGTTCTCGGCGCCTCTGCGGTGAATGACTTCAATTCTTTACTTCCTCAAAAGTGAACGCGGTAGCCAGTTTGATCAGCGCAAACTCCAGCACCAGGCCTACGATGCCGATGACAAAAATCGCGATGATGATGTTTTTGACGTTCAGGTTGTTCCACTCGTCCCAGACCCAGAAGCCAATGCCGACTCCACCGGTCAGCATTTCAGCCGCCACAATCACCAGCCAGGCGGTGCCTACGGCCAGGCGCACACCGGTCAGCATGTAGGGCAGCACGGCGGGAAACAGGATTTTGGTGACGATCTTCCATTCGCTCAGGTTCAGCACCCGCGCCACGTTCATGTAGTCCTGCGGTACGCGCTGCACGCCGACGGCAGTGTTGATGATCATGGGCCAGATGGAGCAGATAAAAATCGTCCATATCGCCGCCGGATTGGCACCCTTGAACACCAGCAGCCCAATGGGTAGCCAGGCCAGTGGTGATACCGGCCTGAGCAGGCTGATCAGCGGGTTGAACATGCTGCTCAGAAATTTAAAGCGGCCAATCATGAAGCCAACCGGAATGCCTACGACTGCGGCCAGGCCGAAACCCATCGCCACCCGCTGGAGCGATGACAACACGTTCCAGCCTATGCCCTGGTCGTTTGGCCCCTTGCTGTAGAAGGGGTCGCTGAAAAGACTCACCGCCTGGGCAAAAGTATCCGCCGGCGATGGAATGCTGCCTTTGGTGGTGATGGATATCGCCATCCACAGCAATACCAGCAGGCCAAAGCCCAAAACGGGCGGCATGATGCCCAGCCATAAAAATGACATATCGCGGGGCGGCTTGTAAGCGGCCACCTTGGCCAATTGCTCCCTCTCCCCAGCAGGGGAGAGGGTTGGGGTGAGGGGGCTCCCAGCGGCTGCGCCAGCGCTTGCACCAGAACCCTCACCCCTGCCCTCTCCCGCTTGCGGGCGAGGGAGTAATGCGCTTTCATGAAAAACAGCAGCAACCATGGCGCTCTCCTTGGGCTGTGTTAAATCAAGTTTTGATTTTGAAGCTGTCGGCGTACCTGGCTGGGTCTTTGCCGTCCCAGACCACGCCGTCCATCAGCTTGCTGGAGCGCATGGCGTCCTTGGGTATGCCGATCTTGGCCGCTGTGGCGGCTTGCTTGTAAATGTCGATTTGGCTGATCTGTTTGGCAACAGCCAGGTAGTCCGGGTGGTCCTTGATCAGGCCCCAGCGCTTGTGCTGCGTGAGGAACCACATGCCGTCAGACAGGTAGGGGAAGTTCACGAAACCATCGCTTGAGAACTTCATGAAGTTCGGGTCATCCCAGGTTTTGCCCAGGCCGTTTTGGTAGCGGCCCAGAATGCGCTGGTTGATGGCATCGACGCTGGTGTTGACATAGCTCTTGTCGGCAATCGTTTCTGCCATTTTGGTTTTGTTGCTCAGGCTGGCATCTATCCACTTGCCGGCTTCAAGAATCGCAGCCGTCACGGCGCGGCAGGTGTTGGGCATCTTTTTGGCGAAGTCGCCCGTGGTGGCGAGCACCTTTTCAGGGTGGTCTTTCCAGATGTCCTGCGTGGTTTGCGCCGTGATGCCAATGCCGTCAATGATGGCGCGGTGATTCCAGGGCTCGCCCACGCAGAAGCCGTCCATGTTGCCGACGCGCATGTTGGCAACCATTTGGGGTGGCGGCACGGTGATGACTTTGGCATCTTTCATGGGGTTGATGCCGTTGGCCGCCAGCCAGTAGTAAAGCCACATGGCGTGCGTGCCGGTGGGGAAGGTTTGCGCAAAGGTGTATTCACGTTTGTCCGTGGCCATGAGCTTGGCAAGCGATGGGCCATCCACCGCGCCTTTATCAGCAAGTTTTTTGCTCAGCGTGATGGCCTGGCCGTTGTGGTTGAGCGTCATCAGCACGGCCATGTCTTTTTTCGTACCACCCGCGCCCAGATGAACGCCGTAGGCTTGGCCCAGCAGCATGTGGGTCATGTCGTTTTCACCGGTTGTTACCTTGTCGCGGATGCTGGCCCAGCTGGCTTCCTTGCTCGGAACAATGGTGACGCCGTATTTTTTGTCAATGCCCAGAACCGATGCCATGACAATGCTGGCGCAGTCGGTCAGTGGAATGAAGCCGATCTTGACCTCTTTCTTCTCGGGTGCGTCCGAGCCTTGCGCATAGACAACGGCACGCAGCGCCGGGCTGATTCCGGTGGCGCCTACGGCTGCGACCTGCAAAACAGTCCGTCTTGTCAGCGAAGATTTCAGCAGTTCGGTCATGGTCGGGGCTCCAGAAGTGAAAAATAAAAGCAAAAAACAAAAAACAAAAAAGGCGCTCGACCCGGACAAACACAAATGATGTGAATGCAGGGTGCGAACGCCTTTGTTCATGAAGGCATGCCGCTTCGCCGTTGAAGTGGAATACCTGGTGCTTTATCTCAGAGCAAAACCTGTGCCAATTCCGTTTTCACTCGGTCTGGCCAGCAGTTAATGATTAAATAGGCCTGTAGCCCTTTATTGGCGGGCGCAAGCAGCTATTAAAATAATAGCAAGTGAAGGTGCGGATGCAGCGGGCAGAAGGGTTTTTCTGGTCTGCACTGTATTTGTGCATTGCACCATTTCGGCGTGATGCAAGTCGTCTCAGCCCAGCAAGTCGGCAGCGTCCAGCATGCGCTGCGCTACCTCGCCCAGGCGCAAGCCCTTGTTCATCGCGGCCTTGCGCAGCTTGTCATAGGCCGCTTTTTCGGTGAGGTCTTGCCTTTGCATCAGCAGGCCTTTGGCGCGGTCGATGATTTTGCGGTCTTGCAGCTCGGTTCTCACGTCGGCCAGCTCGCGCCGCAGGCCCTGCTCATGCTCAAACCGCGCCATGGCCACCTCGAGGATGGGGCGTATGCGTTCGGGCGACAAGCCGGCCACGATGTAAGCAGACACACCGGCTGCGACCGCATCTTTCACATGGCTGGTGTCGTTGTCGTTGGTGAACAGCACAATCGGGCGCCGCGCGTCGCGTGTGGCCATGACCACATGCTCCAGCGAATCGCGCGCCTCGCTTTCAGCGTCCACGATGATCATGTCTGGTTGCAACTGCGCCAGGCGCTCATACAGAAAGGTGTCTGCGGGCAGCACAGCGACGATGTTGTAGCCGTTTTCCAGCAGGCTAATGCGCAACTGCCGGGAGCGTTCGGCCTGGGCTCTGGCGTCGCTGTCCGTGGCGATGCCTTCCAGCAGATCCGGAGCAATGATGACCAGGCGCAGGGACTGGGAAGGGGTCATACCAGATTAGCAGCAAGATTTAAGCCAATGCGTGCCCCCACGGTCGCTCACTGCGTGTAGCTTCCTTCCCCCCGAGGGGGCCGCTGCGCCTGCGGCCCGGCAAAGCCGGTTCCGCGGCCCCTACTGGTGTGGAAGAGTCCCCCAAACCTTACACTTGAACGATGTTAGTTCTCGGATTTGAGTCTAGTTGTGACGAAACCGGTGTTGCGCTGGTGGATGCCTCTGGCGCAGGTGTGCCGCGCTTGCTCTCACACGCTTTGCACAGCCAGATTGCGATGCATCAGGCCTATGGCGGTGTGGTGCCGGAGCTGGCCAGCCGCGACCATATCCGGCGCGTGTTGCCATTGACTGAACAGGTACTCGCCGATGCCGGGCGAAGCTTGAAGGATGTTGATGTAGTGGCCTACACGCGCGGGCCTGGCTTGGCCGGCGCGCTGCTGGTGGGCGCCGGTGTGGCGTGTTCGCTGGCTGCGGCGCTTGGCAAGCCGGTGATGGGTGTGCACCATCTGGAAGGGCATCTGCTGTCGCCTTTTCTCAGCCAGGATCCGCCCGAATTTGCGTTTGTAGCTCTGCTGGTCTCGGGCGGTCATACCCAGTTGATGCAGGTGGACCGTGTTGGCTGCTACGCGGTGCTGGGTGAGACGATTGACGATGCCGCCGGTGAGGCTTTTGACAAGTCGGCCAAGTTGCTCGGCCTGCCTTACCCCGGTGGGCCGCATCTGGCCAAGCTGGCGCAGGGTGGTGACGCCCAGGCCTTCAAGTTGCCCCGACCCCTGCTGCACAGCGGCGATCTGGATTTTTCATTTTCTGGCCTGAAAACGGCGGTGCTGACCCAGGCCAGAAAGCTCGGAGAACCCATGGGCGAGCAAGCACGGGCCGATCTGGCGGCCTCCACTCAGGCGGCGATTGTTGAAGTGCTGGTTAAAAAATCACTGAAGGCGCTGGAGCAGACCGGCCTGAAGCGTCTGGTGGTGGCCGGCGGGGTGGGTGCCAATACCTTGCTGCGTGAGCAGCTCAACCTGGCCTGCGGCAAGAGAGGTATCCGCGTGTACTACCCCGAACTGCATTTGTGCACCGACAACGGCGCGATGATTGCGCTGGCCGCCGGCATGCGCTTGCAGGCCGGACTGGAAAGCGTGCAGCGCGGCTACACCTTTGACGTGAAGCCGCGCTGGGGTCTGGCGGAAATAAGCGCCTGATGCCCTGTTGCCCCGCTGGGGGCTCAGGCGATTGTTAGTGTTGCCACGTTGCTGACCGGGACTTTTTTGCCCAGGGTCAGCGTCAAAACCCCGTTTTCCAGCTTGGCTGTGCTGGCGGTCACATCGATTTCCAGCGGAAAGCGCCAGGCGGCCTTGACCGTGCGGGCAGCGTCGGCCTTGCTGGTGACGCGCACCACATCGGCTTCGATGCCGATATCGAGCTGTTCTTTGGTCAGACCCGGAACATCAAGTTGCAGCGAGTAGGCCTTGTCGCCATCTTCAACGCTGGCCGATGGCGTGGAACGGGCGCCGGACAACGAGCCCAGCGTGTCATCCAGAAATTTTTCCAGGGCAAGGTTGCTCACCACTTGAGAGGCGGGACGCTGATGGCTGCGGACAGGACGGTTGGCAAGTGAATAAAACATGTGAACTCCTTGGGTTGGCGGAGAAAAAATCCCCCTTACACTTCGCGGCTCTCAACCGTGATCGCCGCATGCACAGCAGGTAGGCGCGTCGCAAGTTATTTCAAGGAAATTTTTGAATGTATTTTTTTGCTCCACAGCTCTTGAAACGGACGGCACTGACCCTAATCGCCGGCGTGTTCTCACTGGGCGTGGCGGCGCAGCAAACACCCGCTGCTCAGGCCCCTGTGCGCGTGGCACTGATCGAAAGCCTGTCCGGCCCTTTTGCCAATACCGGCGAGGCGGTGTTTCGCAACCTGGTGTGGGCGGCTGAGCGTGTCAATGCGCGCGGCGGTATCAAGCTGTCCGGCGGCAACCGGCCGCTGGTGTTTGAGCGTTACGACAGCAAGGGTCAAAATGAAGAGGCCCTGTCGGCGCTGCGGTCGGCGATTGACGACGGCATCACCCTGGTGGCCCAGGGCAACTCCTCAGCCATCGCTGCAGTGCTGATTGATGCGATCAACAAACACAATGAACGCGAACCGGCCAAACGGGTGCTGTTCATGAATTATTCGGCGGTTGACCCGGTGTTGACGAATGAAAAATGCAGCTACTGGCACTTTCGCTTCGACGCCCATGCCGACATGCGCATGGCGGCCTTGATGGATGTGCTCAAGGACGACAAGGCGCTCAGAAGCGTCTACCTGATCGGGCAGGACTACAGTTTTGGTCAAGCGGTGGTGCGGGAAGCGCGCAAACAGTTGGGCTTGCAGCGTCCGGACATTCAAGTCGTCGGTGATGAGCTGCACCCCATGGGCCGCGTCAAGGACTTTCTGCCCTATGTGGCCAAGATCAAGGCCAGCGGTGCGCAGGCGGTGCTCACGGGCAACTGGGGCAACGATCTGACTCTGCTGGTCAAGGCCGCCAGGGAAGTGGGCTTTGAAGGCAAGTTCTACACCTTCTACGGCAATGCGCTGGGTGTGCCTACGGTGCTGGGTGAAGCTGGCGTGGGCAAAGTTATCGCTGTGGCCGACTGGTTTCCCAACGCACCAAGCGCTCAGTCCGAAGCCTTCTACCAGTCCTTCCTCCAACGCTTTCCCAAGCCGCAGGACGACTACGTTCACATGCGCATGCAGTTGATGGTGGAAGCACTGGCCCAGAGCATCGAAAAAGCCGCCAGCCTGGAATCTGCGGCGGTCGCTGCCCAGCTTGAAAAGGCGAGCGTGCTGTTTGCCGGCCACAAGGGCGTGATGCGCGCGGCCGACCACCAGTTCCAGCAGCCTCTGTTGGTGGCCGTCATGGATAAACAAGGTGCACCCGGCGTCAAGTTCGATGTGGAAGGTTCGGGCTACGGCTTTCGCGTGATCAAGACCATTGATGCAGCGCGGTCCGAACAGGCGCACAGCTGCAAAATGATTCGGCCATGAAAACATAAGTATTTCAACAAAGAGATCAGGAGGTCAAGGAGGAAGAAAAGGCAGAGAAAACATCTAAAACTTTCCCTCGTGTATTCCTCCTTTACCTCCTGATCTCCTTGTTCAAAATCTTTGCATTTAAAAGTATCCAATGCGTCAAACCGTTTTAAACCTCCAAGAATCGATGATCCGCCAGGTGGCCAATGCCGGTCTGGGGCGCGGCGATGTATTGAAATTCTGGTTTGGCGAAAGTGACGAGGCGACGCCTTCGTTTATTCGTGAAGCTGCCATCGCGTCGCTACAGCAGGGTGAGACCTTTTATGCCCACAACCTGGGGCTGGCTGAACTGCGCGAAGCCATCGCCGCTTATTGCAGCAACTTACGCTGTGAGGGGGCGGCGCCCGTGGGGGCCGACCGGATTGCCGTCACCTCGGGTGGTGTCAATGCGCTGATGCTCGCCGTCCAGGCGGTGGTCGATGCCGGCGATGAGGTGGTGGCAGTCACACCGGTCTGGCCCAACCTGACCGCGCAGCCGGTCATCATGGGCGCGCGGGTGCGCTGCGTGAGCCTCCAACCGGTCGCGGGCCGCTGGCAACTTGACATGGACGAGTTGCTGGCGGCCGTGACGACACGGACCCAACTGCTGATCGTCAACTCACCGAACAACCCGACCGGCTGGACCCTGAGCCGCGCCGAGCAACAGGTGCTGCTGGCGCATTGCCGCAAGACGGGGACCTGGATTCTGGCTGACGAAGTCTACGAGCGCCTGTATTACGAAAGCAGCCCCAATGGATGCGCCCCGAGTTTCCTGGATATCGCGGCGCCCGATGACCGGCTGATGGTTGCCCATAGTTTCTCGAAGAGTTTTCTGATGACAGGTTGGCGCCTGGGCTGGCTGGTGCTGCCGGCGTCGGCCACCACCCACATGGGCAAGCTGATCGAGTTCAACACCTCCTGCGCGCCGGTTTTCATCCAGCGTGCGGGCGTGGTGGCCCTGCAGCGGACGGACGAGGTCACGCCGCAGGTCGTGGCGCACCTGAAAAGCTGCCGGGACACGCTGGTGCCGCTGCTCCAGGCTGTGCCGGGGGTCGAGCTGTCCCCGGCGCCGGGCGGCATGTATGTTTTTTTTCGGCTGGCCGGGCAGGGCGATGCGTTCGAGACGGCCAAACGGCTGGTCATTGAGGCCGGGCTGGGGCTGGCGCCGGGCGATGCCTTCAGTGTCGACCGCTCGCCTGTGATGCAGGGCTGGCTGCGCTGGTGTTTTGCCAGCCAGGACCGGGCGCGGCTGGGTGAAGGCGTCAACCGGCTGAGGGGCTGGCTGGCTCGGCGCTGATAAAGCTGGCTGGGCTATAATCCAAAGCTCTGCACAAAAAGCGGGCGTCTCGCATGAGGCACACGCTGCAGAACACGACGGCTCCGGTCAACTCCCACTTCGGGAACACTGGGCCGCTCGCAAGTTACACAAGGAAAATCCATGATTGCAAAATCCGTGAAGGCTGAGATCGTTCAGTCCAACGCACGCGCTGCCAATGACACCGGCAGCCCGGAAGTTCAGGTCGGCCTGCTGACCGGCCGCATCAATGAACTGATGCCCCATTTCAAAACCCACGCCAAGGATCACCACGGTCGCCGCGGCCTCCTGCGCATGGTGAGCCGCCGCCGCAAGCTGCTGGATTACCTGAAGTCCAAGGACGCCGCCCGTTATGTGGCGTTGATTGCCAAGCTTGGCCTGCGTAAATAATCGGTAAAACGACTGCAAAGCGCCTGAGTTGGTTCTTCTGACTCAGGCGCTTTTTACTTCGGAGCAAGGCAAAACGATCACGCGCTGTGTCATTCCACAAGAAAAGACCTGAAATCGCAGGCATTTTGTGGAATGGCATCGTGTTCTGCCTGCCACCACTCCGGGCCTTCTGCACTGCCTCAAGTGCTTGAAACTAGTGGAGATAGAACCCATGAGCATTTTCAATAAAGTTACCAAATCCTTTCAGTGGGGCCAGCACAAGGTCACGATGGAAACCGGCGAGATCGCACGCCAGTCCGGCGGCGCTGTTTTGGTGGATATGGACGGCACCGTGGTGCTGGCGACCGTGGTTGCCAAGACCGATGCCAAGCCGGGCCAGGACTTCTTTCCCCTGACGGTCGATTACCTCGAAAAAACCTACGCCGCCGGCCGCATCCCCGGCAGCTTCTTCAAGCGCGAAGGCCGGCCCAGCGAGTTTGAAACACTGACCTCGCGCCTGATCGACCGCCCGATCCGCCCGCTGTTTCCTGAAGGCTTCTTCAACGAAGTGCAGGTCGTGATTCATGTGTTGTCGCTCAACCCTGAAGTCGAAGGCGACATCCCCGCGCTGATCGCTTCCAGCGCAGCCCTGTCGATTTCCGGCATCCCGTTCAACGGCCCGATTGGCGCTGCGCGCGTGGCCTACATCGATGGTCAGTACGTGCTGAACCCCGGCAAGACCCAGCTCAAAGACTCCACCATGGACCTGGTGGTGGCCGGTACCGAAGCCGCCGTGCTGATGGTCGAGTCCGAGGCCAAGCAGTTGTCCGAAGAAATCATGCTCGGTGCGATCGTGTTTGGCCATGCGCAGGGCAACATCGCCATCAACGCGATTCACGAACTGGTTCGTGACGCCGGCAAGCCGGTCTGGGACTGGAAGGCACCTCCTAAAGATGACGTGCTGATCGCCAAGGTGGTTGCGTTGGCCGAAGAAAAACTGGTCCTTGCCTACCAGCTCCGCAACAAGCAGGCCCGTACCCACGCCACGCGTGAAGTGACCACCTGGACCAGGAAAGGCCTCAAGGCGGAGGGTGTCGAATTTGACGCCGTGGCTGTTGACAGCATGTTGTTCGACATCGAAGCGAAAATCGTGCGCAGCCAGATACTGGCCGGCGATCCGCGCATTGACGGCCGCGACACGCGCACCGTGCGCGCGATTGAAATCCGCAACAGCGTGCTGCCGCGCACCCATGGCTCAGCCCTGTTCACGCGTGGCGAAACCCAGGCGCTGGTCGTGACCACGCTGGGCACCGAGCGTGACGCGCAGCGTATCGATGCCCTGTCGGGCGACTACGAAGACCGCTTCATGCTGCACTACAACATGCCTCCGTTCGCCACCGGCGAAACCGGCCGTGTTGGTAGCCCGAAACGCCGCGAAATCGGTCACGGCCGTCTGGCCAAGCGCGCACTGATTGCGGTGCTGCCCACCAAAGAAGAGTTTCCGTACACCATGCGTGTGGTCAGCGAGATCACCGAGTCCAACGGCTCCTCGTCGATGGCATCGGTCTGCGGCGGCTGCCTGTCGCTGATGGACGCCGGCGTGCCGATGAAAGCCCACGTGGCGGGTATCGCCATGGGCCTGATCAAGGAAGACAACCGTTTTGCGGTGCTGACCGACATCCTGGGTGACGAAGATCATCTGGGCGACATGGACTTCAAGGTGGCCGGCACGACTGCCGGCATCACCGCGCTGCAAATGGACATCAAGATCCAGGGCATCACGAAAGAGATCATGCAGGTCGCATTGGCCCAGGCCAAGGAAGCCCGCATGCACATTCTGGGCAAGATGCAGGAAGCCATGGGCGAGGCCAAGGCCGAGGTCTCTGACTTCGCACCGCGCCTGTATGTGATGAAAATCAACCCTGAGAAAATCCGTGACGTGATCGGCAAGGGCGGCGCCGTCATCCGCGCGCTGACCGAAGAAACCGGCACGCAGATCAACATCGAGGAAGACGGCACGATCACGATCGCGTCGAACGACAGCGCTAAGGCCGACGAAGCCAAGCGCCGCATCGCCGAGATCACTGCCGAAGTTGAAATTGGCAAGGTGTACGAAGGCGCGATCACCAAGATCCTGGACTTCGGTGCGCTGGTCAATCTGCTGCCTGGCAAAGATGGCCTGCTGCACATCAGCCAGATCGCGCACGAGCGTGTCGAGCGCGTCACCGACTACCTGAGCGAAGGGCAAATCGTCAAAGTCAAGGTTCTTGAGACCGACGAAAAAGGCCGGGTCAAGCTGTCCATGAAGGCGTTGCTGGACCGTCCCGCGCAAGGTCAGGATCAAGGTTAATTTGCTATTGATTTTGTAGCTGAAAACCCATATCTGACATGGGCTGCAGCCACAAAATACTTAAAAATCTCCATGAAAGCAGTTGAAATCACTTCTTATGGTGCGCCGCACGTGCTGCGTCTGGGCGAGCGGCCCGATGCCGTGGCGGGCGCGGGCGAGTTGCTGATCCGTGTCGCGGCCTCCGGTGTGAATCGGCCGGACGTGCTGCAGCGCACCGGCAACTACCCGGTTCCACCGGGCGCCTCTGACATTCCCGGCCTTGAAGTGGCGGGGGCTATTGTGAGTGGCGACGCGCAAGCCATGGCGCAAGCTGGCCTGAAAGTGGGCGACCGCGTTTGCGCGCTCGTGGCCGGCGGCGGTTATGCCGAGCTGTGTGTTGCGCCGGTCGGCCAGTGCCTGGCGGTGCCTGAGGGCTTCAGCGACATCGAGGCCGCTTCCCTGCCGGAAACCTTTTTCACAGTCTGGAGCAATGTGTTTGACCGCGCCCGCCTGCAAAAGGGCGAGACGCTGCTGATCCAGGGCGGCTCCAGCGGCATCGGCGTCACAGCCATTCAGATCGCCAAGGCCATGGGCGCTACCGTGATCGTGACGGCTGGCAGCGACGATAAATGTGCCGCCTGCCTGAAGCTCGGGGCCGACCACGCCATCAATTACAAGACAGCTGATTTTGCCGAAGAGGTCAAGACATTGACCGCCGGCAAGGGCGTGAATGTGATTCTGGACATGGTCGCCGGCAGCTATGTGGCGCGCGAGATCGGCTGCCTGGCCGAGGACGGCCGCCTGGTGGTCATCGCGGTGCAGGGCGGCACCAAGGCTGAATTTAATGCCGGCCTGGTGCTGCGCAAGCGCCTGACCATCACCGGCTCCACCCTGCGTCCGCGTTCTGTCGAATTCAAGACGGCGATTGCTCAGGCGCTCAATGACAAAGTCTGGCCGCTGCTGGCCACAGGCAGCATCAAGCCGGTGATCCACGGCACCTTTGCTGCGGCCGATGCGGCTCAGGCGCATGCGCTGATGGAGTCCAATCAGCACATCGGCAAAATCGTGTTGACTTGGTAAAGCATAAAGCACGCAAACCATGAAAAAACTGATTGCAGGAAACTGGAAGATGAATGGCAGCCTGGCTGCCAACGAGGCTTTGCTGCGCGACATCGCTGCCGGTTTACTCGCGCAGCCCGCGTGTGCGGTCGCGGTCTGCGTGCCTGCACCTTACCTGGCGCAGGTCCATGCCTTGATCGCGGCCACGCCGGCCCTGTCAGCAATTGATCTGGGTGCGCAGGACGTGTCCAGGCAGGCATCCGGTGCGTTCACTGGTGAAGTCAGCGCGTCCATGCTCAAGGAGTTCGGCTGCCGTTATGTGATTGTGGGCCACTCCGAGCGCCGTCAGTACCACGCTGAGACCGATGCGCTGGTGGCCGATAAGGCCAAAGCCGCGCTGGCCGCCGGCATCACACCGATTGTGTGTGTCGGTGAAACGCTGGCCGAACGCGAAGCCGGGCAAACAGAGCAGGTGGTCAAGCGCCAGCTCGCGGCCGTGATCCATACCAATGGCCACTGCATCAGCGAGATTGCCCTTGCTTACGAGCCGGTTTGGGCCATTGGCACTGGCAAGACCGCAACGCCAGAAGAAGCGCAGGCCGTACATGCCGTGCTGCGCAGACAGCTCAAAGCGGCAAGCGATCAGGCGGCGCGTGTGAAGATTTTGTACGGCGGGAGCATGAATGCTGCCAACGCCGCTTCGCTGCTGGCCCAGGCCGACATCGATGGCGGCCTGATTGGCGGCGCCTCGCTCAAGGCCTCGGATTTTTTGAAAATTATTGCTGCAGCCCCCGTCTGACGGGAAGAGTGCGGTATTAAATTAGGAGTTGATATGAATGTTTTGCTGACGGTTGTTCTGGTGGCCCAAATGCTTTCCGCGCTGGTCATGATTGGCTTGATCCTGGTCCAGCACGGCAAGGGCGCCGACATGGGCGCCGCGTTCGGCAGCGGCGGCTCCGGCAGCCTCTTTGGTGCCAGCGGCAGCGCCAACTTCCTGTCGCGTACAACTGCAGTACTGGCTGCGGTGTTCTTTGTCTGCACCCTGGCGCTGGCCTATTTTGGCAATGCCCGTCCGCAGACCGGCTCCAGCGTGCTCGAAGGCTCCACGCTGACAGCCCCCGCACCCGCAACACCGGCTTCGGGCGCCGCCCAGATTCCAGGCACTGCAGTGCCCGTGCCCGCGCCAGCCAAGACTTCTGTGCCACCTGCGCCGGGTGTTCCTGACTCAGGTCAAATTCCGACGAAATAGAGTGGTGAACACGCCGCCTCCCACAGGGAGCGACGCAATTTCAGGGTAAACTCTAAGACTGTCCGGAAAGCGAAAACCGCAAGGTTCCTCATGCCATCCGGGCACTTTAAAACCGCGGACGTGGTGAAATTGGTAGACACGCTATCTTGAGGGGGTAGTGGCGAAAGCTGTGCGAGTTCGAGTCTCGCCGTCCGCACCACTTACAGGCAATGATCACGACTGCGGGGGCCAGGCTGATCAGCTTGAACAGCACACTGACACAAGGCAAAGCAGCTTCCAGAAGTTGAATTGACGATGAACCTCGACCAATACCTTCCCGTCCTGTTGTTTGTTCTGGTCGGCGTGGCTGTCGGCGTGGTGCCCCAGGTGCTGGGTCGGCTGCTCGGTCCGAACAAGCCCGACAGCGAAAAAAATTCCCCTTATGAGTGCGGCTTCGAAGCCTTCGAAGATGCCCGCATGAAATTCGATGTGCGCTACTACCTGGTCGCCATCCTCTTCATTATTTTTGACCTTGAAATTGCGTTCCTGTTTCCGTGGGCGGTAGCGCTCAAGGAAATCGGCGCGGTGGGCTTCTGGTCGATGATGGTTTTTCTGGGCATTCTGGTCGTGGGGTTTGTTTACGAGTGGAAAAAAGGCGCCCTGGACTGGGAATAAGAATAAGAATCCGAGGGTCTGTCGCGACAGGTTCGCAGCGTTCCACGAATAAGGCACGGTTTATGTCACTTGAAGGTGTTTTCAAAGAAGGCTTCATGACCACGAGTTACGACTCGGTGGTCAACTGGGCCAAAACCGGTTCGCTGTGGCCCATGACTTTTGGTCTGGCCTGCTGCGCGGTCGAGATGATGCATGCCGGTGCCGCGCGTTACGACATCGACCGTTTCGGCATGTTGTTCCGCCCCAGTCCGCGCCAGTCCGACCTGATGATCGTGGCCGGCACGCTGTGCAACAAGATGGGCCCGGCCTTGCGCAAGGTGTACGACCAGATGTCCGAGCCGCGCTGGGTGCTGTCCATGGGGTCGTGCGCCAATGGTGGTGGTTACTACCACTACAGTTACTCCGTCGTGCGCGGCTGCGACCGAATTGTGCCGGTGGACGTCTATGTGCCGGGCTGCCCGCCGACGGCCGAAGCGCTGATGTACGGCATCATCCAGTTGCAGCAGAAAATCCGCCGCACCAACACCATTGCGAGGGCTTGATGGGTCCCTTGCATCCCGCTTCTGCCGAGCAACTCGCAGATACCCTCTCGGCTGCCCTGGGCGAAAAAGCCAAACGGGTGACTGTCGCGTTCGGTGAGGTCACGGTGGTTGTGAGTGCTTCCGATTACCCCGCTGCCGCCCTGATCCTGCGCGATGCCAAAGGCTGCCAGTTCGAGCAGTTGATCGATCTATGCGGCCTGGATTACTCCGAGTATGCGGATGGCCGCTACGATGGCCGGCGCTTTTGCGTCGCCACGCATTTGCTGTCTATCAGCTTGAACCAGCGCGTGCGCCTCAAGGTGTTCTGCGATGACGACGACTTCCCTGTCGTGGCCTCACTCAACGATGTGTGGAATGCGGCCAACTGGTTCGAGCGAGAAGCCTTTGACCTGTTCGGCATCATTTTTGACGGCCACAACGACCTGCGCCGCATCCTGACCGACTACGGTTTCATCGGTCATCCTTTCCGCAAGGATTTCCCGACCACGGGCTATGTCGAGATGCGCTACGACCCCGAGCAGAAGCGTGTGATCTACCAGCCTGTCACCATCGAGCCGCGTGAAATTACCCCACGCGTGATTCGTGAAGACAACTACGGAAACCTGACGTCATGATGCACAAGCACTTTGCCGTGGGTGGGCTTGTTCAAGCGAACACCGTGGAACCGGCTTTGCCGGGCCACTGGTGTTGCCCCCTTGAGGGGCTGAAGGCCGCGGCTCCAAGCCTGCCTGCGCAGGCTTGGACGGCTCCGAAGAGCTGCCGCTTCTGGCGGCCGCACCGGGCGGCCGCAGGCCGCTTCGGGGGGGAGCTTTAATAACATGGCTGAAATCAAAAACTACACGCTCAACTTCGGGCCCCAGCATCCGGCTGCCCACGGTGTGCTGCGCCTGGTGCTTGAACTCGACGGCGAGGTGATCCAGCGCGCCGATCCGCACATCGGGCTGCTGCACCGCGCCACGGAAAAACTGGCTGAGAGCAAGACCTACATTCAGTCGCTGCCCTACATGGACCGGCTCGACTATGTGTCGATGATGTCCAACGAGCATGCCTACTGCCTGGCCATCGAGAAACTCATTGGTGTGGACGTCCCGGTGCGTGCGCAGTACATCCGCGTGATGTTTTCGGAGATCACGCGCCTGCTCAACCACCTGCTGTGGCTGGGTGCGCACGGTTTCGACTGCGGCGCGATGAACATCCTGATTTACTGCTTCCGCGAGCGTGAGGCTTTGTTCGACATGTACGAGGCAGTCTCTGGCGCGCGCATGCATGCGGCCTACTTCCGTCCGGGCGGTGTGTACCGCGATCTGCCGGAAACCATGTCGCAGTACAAGGTCAGCAAGATCAAGAACGCCAAGGCCATCGAAGCCCTGAATCAAAACCGTCAGGGTTCGCTGCTGGACTTCATCGAGGACTTCACCGCCAAGTTCCCGAAGCTGGTCGACGAATACGAAACCCTGTTGACCGACAACCGCATCTGGAAGCAGCGTACCGTGGGTGTTGGTGTGGTGTCTCCGGAGCGCGCGCTCAATCTTGGTTTTACCGGCCCCATGTTGCGCGGCTCCGGTTTTGCCTGGGACTTGCGCAAGCAGCAGCCCTACGACGTCTACAGCCTGATGGACTTCGATGTCCCCGTCGGCAAGACCGGCGACTGTTACGACCGCTACCTGGTGCGTGTCGAGGAGATGCGTCAGTCCAACCGCATCATCAAGCAGTGTATTGACTGGCTGCGCGTGAATCCCGGCCCGGTGATCACCAGCAACCACAAGGTTGCCGCGCCCGACCGCGAGTCCATGAAGTCCAACATGGAAGAGCTGATCCATCACTTTAAGCTGTTCACCGAAGGTTTCCACGTGCCCGAGGGCGAGGCGTACGCTGCGGTCGAACACCCGAAGGGCGAGTTCGGCATCTACATCGTCAGCGACGGTGCCAACAAGCCGTATCGTCTGAAGATCCGTCCACCAGGTTTTCCGCACCTGGCCGCCATGGATGAAATGTCACGCGGGCACATGATTGCTGACGCGGTTGCCGTGATCGGCACCATGGACATTGTGTTCGGCGAGATTGACCGCTAAAACCGCATGAGTTCCACCATGATTCCAGCACACACACAGGCGCCGGCAGCTTCGTTGTCCGAGCAGGCTTTCGTGCGCTTTGCGCGTGAAGTTGCCAAATACCCGGCGGACGGCAAGCAGTCGGCCGTGATGGCCTGCCTCACCATCGTTCAGGAAGAACTCGGTTTTGTCAGCGCCGAGAGCGAAAAGGTCGTGGCCAATTACCTGGGCATGGCGCCGATTGCCGTGCATGAGGTGACCACCTTCTACAACATGTACAACCAGCGGCCAGTGGGCAAATACAAACTCAATGTCTGCACCAACCTGCCATGCCAATTGCGCGATGGCGCCAAGGCGCTGCAGCATCTCGAGCACAAACTGGGTATTTCCATGGGCGAGAGCACGGCCGACGGCCTGTTCACCCTGCAGCAGTCCGAATGCCTGGGCGCCTGCGCGGACTCTCCGGTGATGCTGGTCAACGACCTGACCATGTGCAGTTTCATGAGCAATGACAAGCTGGACCAATTGATCGATGGTCTCACATCTGCAGAGGCGAAGTAAACCATGACGCTTTCCGCCCAGATGGCCAATTCCGCAGCGCAAAACCTGCTGTCGCAGTTCGCCGCCACTGGTGTGCAGACCAGCTTTCACGGTCGCCATATCAGTCCGCAAATCCTGGCCGATCTTGACGGCAATAACTGGCGGCTGAAAGACTATGAAGCGCGTGGTGGTTACCAGGCCCTTCGCAAGATTCTCGCGCAGGGCGATGGCCCGGGCATGACACCGGACCAGGTCATTGCCGAAGTCAAGGCCGGCAGCCTGCGTGGCCGCGGCGGTGCCGGTTTTCCGACCGGGCTGAAGTGGAGCTTCATGCCGCGCCAGTTTCCGGGCCAGAAGTACCTGGTCTGCAACTCGGACGAGGGCGAGCCGGGCACCTGCAAAGACCGCGACATCATGCAGTACAACCCGCACAGCGTGATCGAAGGCATGGCGATTGCCGCCTACGCCATGGGTATCAGCATTGGCTACAACTACATCCACGGCGAAATTTTCGCGACCTACCAGCGGTTTGAAGAAGCGCTGGAAGAAGCCCGCGCCGCAGGCCTGCTCGGCGACAAAATTCTTGGCAGCGCCTTCAGCTTCCAGTTGCATGCATCGCACGGCTTCGGCGCCTACATTTGCGGCGAGGAAACCGCCTTGCTGGAGTCGCTGGAGGGTAAAAAAGGCCAGCCGCGTTTCAAGCCGCCTTTCCCGGCGAGTTTTGGCCTGTACGGCAAGCCGACCACCATCAATAACACCGAGACCTTTGCGGCCGTGCCCTGGATCATCCGCAATGGCGGCCAGGCCTACCTCGAATGCGGCAAGCCCAACAACGGCGGCACCAAGATCTATTCGGTGTCCGGTGACGTGGAGTTGCCCGGCAACTACGAAGTCCCCATGGGCACACCCTTCCGCAAGCTGCTGGAGCTGGCCGGCGGCGTGCGCAAGGGCCGCACGCTCAAGGCGGTGATTCCCGGCGGTTCCTCCGCACCCGTATTGCCGGCTTCCATCATGATGGAATGCACCATGGACTACGACTCGATTGCCAAGGCCGGCTCGATGTTGGGTTCGGGCGCCGTGATCGTGATGGACGACAGTCGCTGCATGGTCGAGTCGCTCAAGCGCCTGTCCTATTTCTACATGCACGAGTCCTGCGGCCAGTGCACGCCGTGCCGCGAAGGCACTGGCTGGCTCTGGCGCATGGTGGACCGCATTCACAAGGGTCAAGGCCGGCAGACCGACCTGGACCTGCTCAACTCGGTGGCCGACAACATCCAGGGTCGCACCATCTGCGCGCTCGGTGATGCTGCGGCCATGCCGGTGCGCGCCATGATCAAGCATTTCCGTCATGAGTTTGAGGCCATGATCAAATCACCCCGCGTTGAAGCCCTCACCCCGACCCTCTCCCAGAGGGAGAGGGTGAGCACAGAAGCGCGGAGCGCTTGAATTTTATGATTGAAATAGAACTCGACGGTCAGAAAGTGGAAGTGCTCGAAGGCAGCACGGTGATGCATGCAGCCGAAAAGGCCGGCACCTACATTCCGCATTTCTGCTATCACAAGAAGCTCAGCATCGCCGCCAATTGCCGCATGTGCCTGGTCGACGTCGAGAAGGCGCCCAAGCCCATGCCGGCCTGTGCCACGCCCGTGATGCAGGGCATGATCGTGCACACCAAGAGCGACAAAGCCATCAAGGCCCAGAAGGGTGTGATGGAGTTTTTGCTGATCAACCACCCGCTTGATTGTCCGATTTGCGACCAGGGCGGAGAGTGCCAGCTACAGGATCTGGCGGTAGGTTATGGCAGCAGCGGTTCGCGTTACGAAGAAGAAAAGCGGGTGGTGTTCCACAAGGATGTCGGGCCGCTGATTTCGATGGAAGAGATGAGCCGCTGCATCCACTGCACGCGCTGCGTGCGTTTCGGCCAGGAAGTCGCCGGCGTGATGGAGCTTGGCATGTCGCACCGTGGCGAACATGCCGAGATTGAAACCTTCGTCGGCATGTCGGTCGACTCCGAGCTGTCCGGCAACATGATCGACATTTGCCCGGTGGGCGCGTTGACCAGCAAACCTTTCCGCTACAGCGCCCGCACCTGGGAGTTGTCGCGCCGCAGGTCGGTCAGCCCGCACGACTCGACCGGCGCCAACCTGATCGTCCAGGTCAAGAACAACCAGGTCATGCGTGTCGTGCCTCTGGAAAACGAAGATGTCAACGAGTGCTGGATTGCCGACCGGGATCGTTTCTCTTACGAAGCGCTGGGCAGCGATGAGCGCCTGAAAAGTCCCCTGATCAAGCAGGGCGGTCAGTGGAAAGCTGTGGACTGGCAGGCCGCACTCGAGTACGTGGCCAACGGCCTCAAGCAGATCAAGGCTGATCATGGCGCGGGCAGCATCGGCACATTGGTCAGCCCGCACAGCACGCTCGAAGAGCTGTACCTGGCGGCATCGCTGATGCGTGGCCTGGGCAGCGACAACATTGATTACCGTCTGCGCAACGCCGAATTTGCCCCACACGCCGGCGCGCGCTGGCTAGGCACCTCCATTGCCTCCCTGTCGCAACTGCAGCGTGTGCTTGTCGTGGGCTCCAACCTGCGCAAGGACCATCCGCTGTTTGCACAGCGAATTCGCCAGTCCGTTCGCAAGGGTTGCGCCTTGAGTGTTATCAATTCCGCAGCGGAGCTGGCGCTTGCCGACGCCTGGGCCATGCCGGTGGCCAACCCTGTGCTGGCCGGATCGGCTGGCTGGGCGCAGGCGCTGGCCGATGTCGCCACCGCGATTGCTGCGGACAAGGGCGTGGCCGCTCCCGCTTCGGGCCAGGCGACAGATGCCGCCAAGGCCATCGCCAAATCCCTGATGGGTGGCGAACGCAAGGCCATACTGCTGGGCAATGCTGCGGCACATCACGCCCAGGCCGGCAGCCTGCTGGCGCTGGCCAACTGGATCGCTGCGCAAACTGGCGCCAGCGTGGGTTACCTGACCGAAGCGGCCAATACAGTGGGCGCTCAACTCGCAGGAGCCCTGCCGTCAGGCAAGGGCATGGACGCGGGGCAAATGCTGGGAGGCAAGCTCAAAGCGGTGGTGTTGCTCAACACCGAACCTGAATTCGATTCGGCAGCCGGTGCTGCGGCCAAGGCGTCGCTCAATGCCGCGCAAATGGTCGTGACCCTGAGTCCCTTCAAGGCCAACATGGACTTCAGCGATGTGCTGCTGCCGATTTCGCCATTTACCGAAACACCCGGGACCTTTGTCAACGCCGAAGGCCGGGTCCAAAGCTTCCATGCGGTAGTCAAGCCCCTGGGCGAGGCACGGCCGGCCTGGAAGGTGCTTCGCGTGCTGGCGAACCTGCTGGAGCTGCCCGGTTTTGAATTCGAATCCTCGCAGGATGTGCTCAAGCAGATACAGGGCGTACAGCAGGCTCAGGTGCCTGCGGGCAGCCTGGACAACAGCACCACATCGGCCATTCAATTGGCCGCAGGGCAGGGCGCTCCGGTCGTCGCCAGTATTTACCAGCTCGACAGCCTGGTGCGGCGCGCAACGTCGCTGCAGTTGACCGGCGATGCACGGCGCGTCGCTGCTGGAGGAGTTGCCGCATGATTGACACTCTCTTCAACGCTGGCCAGGGATTGATGGGCGGTATCTGGCCCGGCACGGTGTGGCCGGTCATCTGGACGCTGATCAAGATTGTCTGCGTCTTGCTGCCGCTGATGGGCTGCGTGGCTTACCTCACCCTGTGGGAACGCAAGGCGATTGGTTTTACCCAGATCCGTCTGGGCCCCAACCGCATCGGTCCCTTCGGTCTGTTGCAGCCGATTGCCGATGCGCTCAAGCTGCTGACCAAGGAAATCATCATCCCGACAGCGGCCAGCAAGGGCCTGTTTGTGCTGGGACCGATCATGACCATCATGCCGGCGCTGGTCGCCTGGGTGGTGATTCCTTTCGGACCGGATGTGGCGCTGGCCAACATCAACGCGGGCCTGCTGTTCCTGATGGCCATCACTTCGCTCGAAGTTTATGGTGTGATCATCGCTGGCTGGGCATCGAATTCCAAATACGCGTTTTTGGGTGCGATGCGTGCCTCGGCGCAAATGGTCAGCTACGAAATTGCGATGGGTTTTTGCCTGGTCGTGGTGCTGATGGTTTCCGCCAGCCTCAACATGACCGACATCGTGATGGGCCAGGCCAAGGGCATGGGCGTGGGTTACGGCATGAATTTTCTGTCCTGGAACTGGTTGCCACTGTTGCCGATTTTTGTCGTGTATTTCATCTCCGGCCTGGCGGAGACCAACCGCCACCCGTTTGACGTGGTGGAGGGCGAGTCGGAGATCGTGGCCGGCCACATGGTCGAATACTCGGGCATGTCCTTTGCGATGTTCTTCCTGGCCGAATACGCCAACATGTGGCTGGTCGCCATCCTGGCGGTCATCCTGTTTCTAGGTGGCTGGCTCCCGCCGTTTGAATTCCTGTCCTTTATTCCTGGCTGGATCTGGCTGGGCGCCAAGACCTTTGTTGTTGTGACCATGTTCCTCTGGGTGCGTGCCACCTTCCCACGTTTCCGTTACGACCAGATCATGCGCTTGGGCTGGAAGATTTTCATCCCCGTGACGCTGGTTTGGCTCGTCGTGGTTGGGGCCTGGATGCAGACGCCCTACAACATCTGGAAGTGACTATGGCCCCCACGCTTTTCACTTCGTGTAATGCACTGCCCCCCGAGGGGGCCGCTGCGCCTGCGGCCCGGCTAAGCCGGTTCCGCGGCCCCTGCTTGAAAAGAATTGCTTATATGCCTCAGTTGCGCAGGAAATCATTATGAGTGCCGTCGCCTCCGTCAAGGATTTTTTCTCCAGCTTCATGCTGACCGAGCTGTTTAAGGGCATGGCCCTGACCGGCAAATACATGTTCAGCCGGAAGATCACCATCCAGTTCCCGGAAGAGAAAACACCGCTGAGCCCGCGCTTTCGCGGACTGCATGCACTGCGCCGTTATGAAAACGGTGAAGAGCGCTGTATCGCCTGCAAGCTCTGTGAGGCGGTGTGCCCGGCCATGGCTATCACCATCGAGTCCGATGTGCGTGAAGACGGCAGCCGTCGTACCTCGCGTTATGACATTGATCTGACCAAATGCATTTTTTGCGGTTTCTGCGAGGAAAGCTGCCCAGTTGATTCCATCGTTGAAACGCATATTTTTGAATACCACGGCGAAAAACGCGGCGACCTTTACTTCACCAAAGACATGCTGCTGGCCGTGGGCGACCGTTACGAAAAAGAAATTGCAGCCAACCGCGCTGTGGATGCCAAGTACCGCTGAACAACCCAGACAGATGCTGGCTCAAGAAAGATTTGCAGAACATGGACGCTAGAACAGGTCTCTTTTATGTCTTCGCTTTGGTGCTGCTGTTTGCGGCATTCAAGGTGATCACCGCCCGCAACCCGGTGCATGCGGCCCTGTACCTGGTGCTGGCATTTTTCCAGGCTGCTGCGGTCTGGATACTGCTGAAGGCCGAGTTCCTGGCAATCACCCTGGTGCTGGTGTATGTCGGCGCGGTGATGGTGCTCTTCCTGTTCGTCGTGATGATGCTTGATATCAATATGGACGGCGTGCGTAAGAACTTCTGGAAGCACTTTCCTCTCGCCGCCACTGTCGGCACGCTGATTGCCCTCGAGATGGCGGCCGTCCTGATCGGTGGCTTCCGGCCGAGCCAGGAGCCGAAAGCCACGCTCGCGCTGGCGGGGCAGGCGGTGGAGCAGGTGTCCAACACCAAGGAGCTTGGCAAGGTGCTGTACTCAGAGTATGTCTACCCGCTTGAAATTGCGGCTGTGATCCTGCTTGTGGCCATCATTGCGGCGATTGCGCTGACCCTGCGGGAGCGCAAGGACTCCAAGTACATCAATCCGGCAGACCAGATTCGCGTCAAGAGCGCAGACCGAGTCAGCCTTGTGAAGATCCAGCCAACGGTGGCGGCACCGGCGGTCGCAGCCACAGAGGACAAAGCATGATGGTCACGCTGGGACATTTCCTGACTTTGGGCGCCATCCTGTTTGCCTTGTCGGTGATCGGCATCTTCCTGAACCGCAAGAACCTGATTGTGCTGTTGATGGCCATTGAGCTGATGCTGCTGGCCGTCAACATGAACTTCGTGGCCTTCTCCTATTACCTCAACGACATGGCCGGCCAGATTTTCGTATTTTTCATCCTGACCGTGGCCGCTGCCGAATCCGCCATCGGTCTGGCCATCCTCGTGCTGCTGTTCCGCAACAAGTCCAGCATCAACGTCGACGAACTCAACACGCTCAAGGGATAAGAATATGAGCCCCCACGCTTGTCGCTTCGCGTACTACGCTGCCCCCCGAGAGGGTGCATTTTTCCTTGGGGCGGCCCGACGGACGGTTAAAACATGAGCCAAACCCTTTCCGCCGCAACGCTGCTTGCGGTCCCGATGGCGCCGCTGGCCAGTGCCGTGCTGGCCGGTATTTTCGGCACCACCTTCGGCGGCAACTGGATAGGCCGCCGCCTGTCGCACACGCTAACCATCGTCGGCGTGCTGGTGGCTTTCATTCTTTCGGCCATGACACTCAAAAGCGTGGCGATCGACGGTGCGCGTTTTAACGAGACGCTTTACACCTGGATGGTGGTCGGCGGCCTGAAGATGGAGATCGGGTTTCTGGTCGATGGCCTGACGGCGATGATGATGTGTGTGGTCACCTTTGTCTCGCTGATGGTTCACATCTACACCATCGGCTACATGGAAGAAGACGAAGGTTACAACCGCTTCTTCGCCTACATCTCGCTGTTCACCTTCTCCATGCTGATGCTGGTCATGAGCAACAACATGCTACAGCTGTTTTTTGGCTGGGAGGCGGTGGGCCTGATGTCTTACCTGCTGATCGGTTTCTGGTACAACAAGCCGACGGCCATCTTCGCCAACATGAAGGCCTTCCTGGTCAACCGTGTCGGTGACTTCGGTTTCATTCTGGGCATCGGCCTGCTGGCCGCTTACACGGGCACGCTCAACTACGCCGAAGTGTTTGCGAAGTCGGGCGAAATTGCCAGCCTCAACCTTCCCGGCACCGACTGGCTGCTGATCACCGTGATCTGCATTTGCCTGTTCATTGGCGCCATGGGCAAGTCGGCGCAGGTCCCGCTGCATGTCTGGTTGCCTGATTCGATGGAGGGTCCGACGCCGATCTCGGCATTGATCCACGCGGCCACCATGGTGACCGCCGGCATCTTCATGGTGGCACGTATGTCGCCGCTGTTTGAGCTCAGTGACACGGCGCTCAGCTTCATCATGGTCATCGGCGCAATCACCGCGCTGTTCATGGGTTTCCTCGGCATCATCCAGAACGACATCAAGCCTGTGGTGGCTTATTGGACACTGTCGCAGTTGGGCTACATGACGGTGGCCCTCGGTGCTTCGGCCTATTCGATGGCGGTTTTCCACCTGATGACCCATGCTTTCTTCAAGGCCTTGCTGTTTTTGGCAGCGGGCTCGGTCATCATGGGGGTGCACCACAACCAGGACATTCGCTGGATGGGAGGCCTGCGCAAGTACATGCCCATCACCTGGATCACGGCACTGATTGGCTCCCTGGCCCTGATCGGTACGCCGCTGTTTTCCGGGTTTTATTCGAAGGATGAAATTATTGAAGCGGTTTATTTCAGCAATCTGCCCGGCGCAGGCTTTGCCTACTTTGCGGTGCTGGCCGGGGTGTTTGTGACCGCCTTCTATTCTTTCCGGATGTATTTCCTGGTTTTTCATGGCAAGGAGCGTTTTGACCAGAACCCCGATGCCCACCACGATGGCCATCACGATGATCACCATGGCCACGAGACGCATCACGCTCCGCACGAGTCACCGTGGGTGGTGACGGCGCCGCTGCTGTTGCTGGCTATCCCCTCGGTGGTCATCGGTTTCATGACGATTGACGCCATGCTGATCGGCGATTTTCTGAAAGACGCGATCACGGTCAATGCCGACAAACATCCGGCCATGACCGAGTTGATCAAAATTTACCACGGTCCGGTACAAATGGCCTTGCACGGCCTGACGGCGCCGCCATTCTGGCTCGCGCTCGCTGGTGTGGCCTTGGCTTACTACCTGTACATCGTCAACCCAGCGCTGCCAGCAGCCATCAAGCGCCGGGTGGAACCGCTCTACACACTGCTCGAAAACAAGTACTACATGGACTGGTTCAATGAAAACGTGCTGGCACGCGGTGCTCGCGGACTCGGTATCGGCCTCTGGAAGGGCGGCGACGAGAAAATGATCGACGGCGCACTGGTCAATGGCTCCTGGAAACTGGTGGGCTGGGTCTCCAGCGTCGTGCGCAAGGTTCAGACCGGCTACATCTACCACTACGCTTTGGCCATGATCATGGGCATCTTCATCCTGATCAGCTATTTCGCGACCTGGCCGATGATCAAAGAACTGCTCAACAAGTAAGCCAATAGGAATAACAAAAATGGGATTGTTGAGTCTTGCCATCTGGACGCCGATCTTTTTCGGCGTCGTGCTGCTGGCGCTCGGACGTGACGAGCAGGCGCGCAGCGTGCGCTGGATCGCGCTGATCGGCGCCCTGGTCAGTTTTCTGGTGACCCTGCCGCTGTACAGCGGCTTTGAACTGGGCACGGCTGCGATGCAGTTCGTCGAAAAGGCCGCATGGATCGACCGCTTTGACATCAACTACCACCTCGGCGTGGACGGCATCTCGATGTGGTTTGTGCTGCTGACGGCCTTCATCAACGTGGTCGTCATCATCGCGAGCTGGGAGTCCATCACCAGCCGCGTGAACCAGTACATGGCGGCCTTTCTGATCCTCAGCGGACTGATGATCGGCGTGTTTGTCGCACTCGACGGCATGTTGTTTTATGTGTTTTTCGAGGCGACGCTGATCCCGATGTACCTGATCATCGGTATCTGGGGCGGCCCGAAGAAGATTTACGCCGCCTTCAAGTTTTTCCTTTACACGCTGCTTGGCTCCTTGCTAATGCTGATCGCGCTGATCTTTCTGTACGTTAAGTCTGGCGGCAGCTTTGATCTGACCACCTGGTACACCCTGCCGCTGAGTGCTTCGGCGCAGACTTTCCTGTTCTTCGCTTTTTTTGCCGCTTTTGCCGTCAAGGTGCCGATGTGGCCCGTGCACACCTGGTTGCCCGATGTGCACGTGGAAGCGCCTACCGGCGGCTCCGCCGTGCTGGCGGCCATCATGCTCAAGCTGGGCGCTTACGGCTTCCTGCGCTTTTCGATGCCGATTGCACCCGATGCCGCGCGTGAATGGGCTTGGTTGATGATTGCGCTGTCGCTGATCGCGGTGATTTATGTGGGCCTGGTCGCCATGGTCCAGCAGGACATGAAAAAGCTGGTGGCCTATTCTTCGGTGGCCCACATGGGTTTTGTGACGCTGGGCTTTTTCATCTTCAACGACCTCGGCGTGTCCGGCGGCATCGTGCAGATGATCGCGCACGCTTTTGTCTCAGGCGCCATGTTTTTGTGCATCGGCGTGTTGTACGACCGCGTGCACTCGCGCGAGATTGCGAGTTACGGCGGCGTCGTCAACACCATGCCCAAGTTCACCGCGTTTGCGCTGCTGTTTGCCATGGCCAACTGCGGCCTGCCGGCCACGGCCGGTTTTGTCGGCGAGTGGATGGTCATCCTGGGTGCCATCAAGTTCAATTTCTGGATCGGCCTGGGTGCGTCGACCGCCCTGATTTTTGGTGCGGCTTACACGCTGTGGATGTTCAAGCGGGTGTACCTCGGGCCTGTCACCAATGACGACGTCAAGGGCCTGACCGACATCAACGGCCGCGAGTTCCTGATGCTGTCCCTGCTGGCGATAGCCGTGATGGTCATGGGCATTTATCCCAAGCCCTTCACCGATGTGATGGACAGCTCGGTGGCCAGCCTGCTCAAGCATGTCGCTGTCTCCAAGCTCCCCTAAGCAACCCTTCCCTAAGAATTCAGATGATTGACAAACTCAGTTGGATCGCGGTTTACCCGGAAATCGTTCTGTTGACGATGGCTTGTGTCATCTTGCTGGTGGACCTGGGCGTCAAAAGCCCGCAGCGCACGCTGACCTATGTGCTGACCCTGTTGACGCTGGCCGTGGTGGCCGCGCTGACGGCGGCGTATGCCATCGGCGGCAACACGGTTTACGGCTTCGGTAACATGGTGGTGAGCGACCCCATGGCTAACTGGTTGAAGTGTTTCGCATCGATTGCCATGATGGTCACTCTGGTGTATGCGCGCCCCTATGCCGCAGATCGGCAGATGCTGCGCGGCGGCGAGCTGTTCACGCTGGCCATGTTTGCGCTGTTGGGCATGTTCGTGATGATCTCCGGCCACAACTTCCTGGTGATCTACATGGGCCTGGAGTTGATGACGCTGTGCAGCTACGCGCTGGTGGCGCTGCGCCGCGACAATGCCACGGCGACCGAGGCGGCGATGAAGTATTTTGTACTCGGTGCACTGGCATCGGGCTTCCTGCTGTATGGCCTGTCGATGATGTACGGCGCCACCGGCTCGCTGGACGTGGGCGAGGTTTACAAGGCCATTGCCAGCCGCCAGGTGAAACACTCGGTGCTGGTGTTCGGCCTGGTCTTCATTGTGGCCGGCCTGGCCTTCAAGCTCGGCGCCGTGCCTTTCCACATGTGGCTGCCCGACGTTTACCAGGGCGCACCCACCGCCATCACCCTGCTGATCGGCGCCGCGCCGCAGCTCGCGGCCTTCGCCATCTGTATCCGTCTGCTGGTGCAGGGCATGCTGCCACTGGCCATCGACTGGCAGCAGATGCTCGCCATCCTTGCGATAGGCTCGCTGTTGGTGGGTAACCTGGCGGCCATTGCGCAGTCCAACCTCAAGCGCATGCTGGCTTTTTCCACCATCTCGCAGATGGGGTTTCTGCTGCTGGCCTTGCTGGCCGGTGTGGTCAACGGCAACCAGCTCAATGCCGAATCCGCCTACGGCGCGGCCATGTTTTATGTCATCACTTACGTGCTGACCACCCTTGCGGTCTTCGGCATTATTTTGCTGCTCGCGCGGGTTGGCCATGAATCCGAGGAAATCACCGACCTGGCCGGCCTGAACCAGCGCAGCCCGCTGTTTGCCGGTGTCATGGCCGTCTGCATGTTCTCGCTGGCCGGCGTGCCGCCCGTCGTCGGCTTCTATGCCAAACTGGGCGTCCTGCAGGCGCTGGTGTCCTCGCAGCAAACCCTGTACGTCGTGCTCGCCGTGTTTGCCGTGATGATGTCGCTGGTCGGCGCCTTCTATTACCTGCGTGTGGTCAAGGTGATGTATTTTGATGCGCCCAACACCGGCATGCCGACCGCCATTGATGCACCGGCAGATGCCCGCGTGGTGCTGTCCATCAATGGTGCGCTGGTGCTGCTGCTCGGCCTCATGCCCGGTGGGCTGATGACCTTGTGCACCCAAGCGATCGCCAGTGTCGTTAAATCCCTGGGGACTTGAACCGTATGACGCAAACTTTTTCAGTCTGGCTGGTGGTGGCGCTGGCTTTGCTGGCCGCCAATCTGCCTTTTATCAGCAACCGGCTGCTTGCGGTATTTCCCCTGACCGGACCCAAGATGCTCGCGGTGCGAGTGGCCGAAATGGTGTTTTGGTACTTCGTGGTCGGCGGCATCGGCTTGTTTCTGGAGCAGCGGGCTGGGCAGATCGCGCCGCAGGGCTGGGAGTTTTATGCGATCACTGGCACGTTGTTTATCACCTTCGCCTTTCCGGGCTTTGTCTACCGCCACCTCTTCAAACACCGCTGAGCATGGTGCCGGCTGACTCGCCCTCGGCGCCTCCCGGCAAGGCAGACGACGCTCACCTCCAGGAGCACACGCTCACCAGCCACGAACTGCTCAAGGGGCATTTTCTGCATGCCTTTCGCGACACCGTGCGTTTGCCAAACGGCAGGAAAGCTTCTCGCGAGTATGTGCGCCATCCCGGCGCGGTAATGATCATCGCCCAGCTCGATGACGGCCGCCTGGTGCTCGAACGCCAGTACCGCTACCCCGTGCATGCCGTGATGGTCGAATTGCCTGCGGGCAAGCTCGATGTCGGCGAAGACTCGTTGGCCTGTGCGCAACGTGAGTTGCTGGAAGAAACCGGCTACACCGCGCGCCGTTGGGCCCGCGCTGGCGTGATGCACCCGGTGATTTCCTACTCCACCGAGTTTATCGACATCTGGTTTGCCAGGGACCTGACCGCCGGTAAGCGCCAGCTTGATGCAGGCGAATTCCTCGACGTGTTCACGGCCAGTCCGGCCGAGTTGCTGCAATGGTGCAGCGATGGCCGTGTCACCGACGGCAAGACCCTGACGGGTGCGCTCTGGCTGCAAAACGTCTTGTCGGGTGCATGGGTTCTGGACTGGCAGGACAGCGCTGGCCCGGACAGGGCCCGATAATCAGGGCATGAAAGTCCTCAATCTCCAGTGTTCGTACCAGCACGCCTTTGAAGGCTGGTTTGGCTCGGAAGATGATTTTCAGGGCCAACTCGCTCGAGGCCTGGTGACCTGCCCCTTGTGCGCCGACCCCGCCATCCAGAAAATGCCGAGTGCGCCCCGCCTCAATTTGGGCGCAGTGGCTGAGGCGTCGCCAGCAGCCTCCGCTTCGCGCGAGCTCTCGGTACCTGCCGCAAGTGCTGCCATCAGTTCAGCGCACGACGCCACTCCGGTTGTCGACGGTTCCGTCAGGCAGGCGGAGTTTCTGCAGGCCTTGCGCCAGGTCATGGCCAACACCGAAGACGTGGGCGAACGCTTTGCCGACGAGGCACGCGCCATGCATTACGGGGATGCCGAGCAGCGCAGCATCCGCGGCCAAGCCAGCCGGACCCAAGCGATGGAACTGATCGAGGAGGGCATTGAGGTGATGCCCTTGCCGCTGCCTGCGGCCGTGAAAGAGACGCTTCAATGACCCCCACGGTCGCTCACTGCGCGTAGCTCCCTGCCCCCAGCGGGGGCCGCTGCGCCTGCGGCCCGGCAAAGCCGGTTCCGCGGCCCCTGCTGAAATGGAGCCGGGGAGTAATGCTCAACTGATCAGGGGTAGAGGCCGCGCAACTCACGCGTATGCAAGATGCGCTTGCAAGCCACAATAAACGTCGCCGTGCGCAGGCTGACCTTGTTGTCCTGCGACACCTGCCAGACACCGGCGAAGGCTTCTTTCATGATGCGCACCAGGCGCGCGTTGATTTCGGCCTCGTCCCAGAAGAAGCTTGAGAAATCCTGCACCCATTCAAAATAGCTGACCGTCACGCCGCCGGCATTGGCAATCACGTCGGGCAGCACCAGTATGTTGCGTTCCTGCAAAATGTCGTCGGCTTCGGGCGTGGTCGGGCCGTTGGCGCCTTCAATGATCATGCGGGCCTTGATACGGCCGGCGTTGTCTTTGGTGATCTGTTGCTCCAGCGCGGCGGGGATCAGGATCTCGCAATCGACTTCCCAGAACTTGTCATCGGCAATTTTCTCGGCCTGCGCAAAGCCGGCCACACTGCCGGTCTCCGCCACATGCTTGAGCAGCGAAGGCACGTCCAGCCCGGCCTCGCGGTAAATCGTGCCACCGTGGTCCTGCACCGCCACAATGCGTGCACCGGCCTCTGCAAACAGCTTGCCGGTCACGCCGCCCACATTGCCAAAGCCCTGCACCGCCACCCGGGAGGCAGCAATGTCCAGCCCAATGTGTTTGGCTGCTTCTGCGCCCACAGTGAATACACCGCGCCCGGTCGCTTCGCGCCGCCCCAGCGAGCCGCCCAGATCGACCGGTTTGCCGGTGACCACGCCGGTGGCAGTAGAGCCGGTGTTCATCGAGTAGGTGTCCATCATCCAGGCCATGATCTGCTCGTTGGTGTTGACGTCGGGTGCGGGGATGTCTTTGTTGGGGCCGATGATGATGCCGATCTCGCTGGTGTAGCGGCGCGTCATGCGCTCCAGCTCGCCGCGCGACAGTTTCTTCGGATCAACGCGAATGCCGCCTTTGGCGCCACCGTAAGGCACGTTGACCGCCGCGTTCTTGATCGACATCCAGGCCGACAAGGCCATCACTTCGGACAGTGTCACGTCCTGGTGAAAACGCACGCCACCCTTGCCGGGCCCGCGTGAGACGTTGTGCTGCACCCTGTAGCCTTCAAAGTGCGCCACCGTGCCGTCATCCAGGTGGATGGGCACATCCACAATCAGGATGCGCTTGGGGCGCTTGAGCGTTTCGGCCCAGCGCGCCAAGCTGCCCAGGTGCGGTATCACGCGGTCGACCTGTTGCAGGTAGTTGCCCCAGGGACCGAGCTGGTCGGCCTGCAGGTATGAGGGCTGGCAATGGGTGCCGGGGGCGGCATTGGGGCCGGAAGCTGGCAACATGAAAAACTCCTTGTGGAAAGGTCAATGCGCAGAGCTTAGGCGTGTGGCGTGCCGCTGTCCAAGGCCAGCTTGGCGTTTCTTTATGCGACAAACGCATAACAGGGGTTTTAGGGTGGAGGCTTAGAGCCGTGGTTCATGCGGTATGAATCACGGATCAAGTCCGGCATGACGGCCGGAGCCTCAGGCATTGAACTGCAGCGCCGCCAGCCGGGCGTAAATGCCGCCACGCTCGACCAGTTCGGCATGGGTGCCCTGCTCCACCAGCCGGCCATGGTCCAGCACCAGGATGCGATTGGCTTGCTGCACCGTGGCCAGCCGATGTGCAATCACCAGCGTGGTACGGCCCTTCATCGCCGACTCCAGCGCCGCCTGCACCATGCGTTCGCTTTCGGCGTCGAGTGCGCTGGTGGCTTCGTCCAGCAGCAGCAGCGGCGGGTTTTTCAGCATGGCGCGGGCAATTGCAATACGCTGGCGCTGGCCACCGGACAGGCGCACCCCGCGCTCGCCCAGAAAAGTGTCGTAGCCTTCGGGCAGGGCCATGATGAACTCATGCGCAAACGCAGCACTTGCCGCAGCCCTGACCTCGTCGTCGCTGGCTTGCGGCTTGCCGTAACGAATGTTCTCCAGCGCGCTGCTTGAAAAAATCACCGCGTCCTGCGGCACGATGCCGATGCGCTGGCGTAGCTCGTGCAGCGCCATGTCGGCGGTTCGCACACCGTCGAGTTCAATGCGGCCCGAGGCCGGGTCGTAAAAACGCAGCAGCAGCTGGAACACAGTGCTTTTGCCCGCGCCGCTGGGCCCGACAATCGCCACGGTTTCGCCCGGTGCCACCTCCAGCGAAAAACCGCTAAGCGCCGCCTGCAGCGGGCGCGATGGGTAATGAAAGTCGACCGCTTCGAATTTGATAGCACTTCCCGCAAGCACGGCGGGGGCTAGAGCTGGATTTGATGGTGAAGTGACGGGAGAACGTGTCTCCAGCAGCTCCATCAGGCGTTCGGTGGCACCTGCGGCGCGCAGCAGATCGCCATAGACCTCGCCGAGCACTGCGGTCGCGCCGGCCAGGATGATCACGTAAACCACGGTCTGGCCCAGGTGGCCGGCCGTGATGTCACCGCGCATCACGGCCTGCGTGCCCTGGTACAGCCCCCAGAGCAGCGCGCCCGATGTGGCGATGATGATGAAGGCAATCAGCACCGAGCGTGCGCGCGTGCGCCGCACGGCGGTGTCGAAGGCGTCCTGGGTCGAGGCATCAAAACGCGCCGACTCGCGTGCCTCGGCGGTGTAGCTTTGCACCACCGGAATGGCGTTAAGCACCTCGGCGGCAATCGCGCTGGAGTCGGCAACCCGGTCCTGGCTGGCGCGCGAAAGCTTGCGCACGCGCCGGCCAAACCACACCGAGGGCAGCACGATCAACACCAGCACGCCCAGCACCTGGACCATCAGGTAGGGGTTGGTGTAGACCAGCATGCCGAGCGCGCCCACGCCCATGACTGCATTGCGCAGGCCCATGCTCAGCGACGAACCGACCACGGTCTGCACCAGCGTGGTGTCGCCGGTCAGGCGCGACAGCACCTCGCCGGTCTGCGTGGTTTCAAAAAACTCCGGGCTCTGGCGTACCACATGGCCGTAGACCGCATTGCGCAGGTCGGCCGTCACGCGTTCGCCCAACCAGCTAACCATGTAAAAGCGACCGGCAGAAAACAGCGCCAGTGCCACCGCCACCGCGAACAGGGCGACGAAGTGCTCGCGCAGCGCCAACACCTGCGCCCCCTTGTCTGCCGCATTCAGGCCCCCATCAATCAGGCTGCGCAAGGCCAGCGGAAACACCAGCGTGGCCACGGCGGCCATGACAAGAAAGAACCCGGCCAGCACAATCCTGCCGCGGTAAGGGCGCAGAAAAGGCAGCAGGCCTGACAGTGAGCGGGGCGCGCCCTTGGGCGCGTCAGAGGGGGAGGAAGTAGCCATGGAGGGAGTTTATTGATTTTTTTCAAATACACGACAGTGAATTGGTCCGTTTTCACCCTCGCCCTCTGGGAGAGGGTCGGGGTGAGGGATTGAGCGTTCTGAATGTCATGAATTTTGAAACGCTCAATAGTCGGGGTCTGCGGCACCTCGCGCCTGAATGGGCCTACGAGCATGGATTGCGGGTTTCCGGATCGAGTCCGGGACAGGCTCTGCCCGCAATGACAGAGCAGTTCATGTCACCGTCCAGCATTTGTCATCCCGGACTCGATCCGAGAGCCATGTCGCCTGAGCCACTGTCGTCGCCCGCAACAACGGCGGGCCATTCAAGATTGAATTTACAGCTAGCTCTGCTTCCTTCATAGTTCGTCCTTGGCGACGCTGCCATGTTGAACTTGCAAGCCAGGACATCCGTGACCGACACCTCCCCCAAAACCATTCGCATCGGCGCCGGCGCCGGCTATTCGGGTGACCGCATTCCGCCCGCCGTCGAGTTGGCAGACAAGGGCGATCTCGACTATCTGGTGTTCGAGTGCCTGGCAGAGCGCACCATCGCCCTGGCGCAGCTTGAGCGCAGCCAGGACGCCCGTCTTGGCTTTGACCCCTTGCTCCGGGACCGCATGGAGGCAGTGCTGCTTTCATGCGCCAGCAAGGGCGTGAAGATCATCACCAACATGGGCGCTGCCAACCCCCAGGCAGCCGGCGAAGAAGTCATCAAAATCGCGCGCGAGCTGGGCCTGGCCCGCCTGAAGGTGGCGGTGGTTCACGGAGACGATGTGTTGCCGCTCATCCATGAGCAGGCGTTGACCATCATGGAAAGCGGCGCAGCGCTGCAGTCGCTGGGCAGCTCGGTGCTTTCAGCCAATGCCTACATCGGCGCCGAGGCGCTGGTAGAAGCACTTCAACGGGGTGCGGATGTGGTCATCACCGGTCGTGTGGCCGACCCCGCCCTGTTTCTTGCTCCGCTCATCCACGAGTTTGGCTGGTCCATGTCGGACTGGCAAAAAATGGGGCAGGGCACCGTTATCGGCCATCTGCTGGAGTGCGCGGGGCAAGTCACCGGTGGGTATTTTGCCGACCCGGGTTACCGCGACGTGCCCGACCTGGCCAATCTGGGCTTTCCCTTCGCAGAAGTGTCGGCAGAAGGGCACGCCATCATTACCAAAGTGGAAGGTTCGGGCGGTTGTGTCACCGTCGCCACCTGCACGGCGCAGCTTTTGTATGAGATTGAAGACCCCGCCAGCTACCTGCAACCCGACGTGGCGGCAGATTTTTCAGGCGTCACGCTGACCCAGGTGGCGCCCAACAGGGTGCGTGTTGAAGGCGCCACGGGCCGCCAGCGCCCGGCCAGCCTGAAAGTCACCGTGGGCCACCGCGACGGCTTTATCGGCGAGGGGCAAATCTCCTACGCTGGCCTGGGTGCGCAGGCGCGCGGCCAGCTTGCACTGGACGTGCTACGCCAGCGGCTGGACGCCTCAGGCATTCAGGCGCTGGACAGCCGTTATGAGCTGATTGGCGTGAATGCGATTCATGGCCCAAGCCTGGCCGCTGGTTATGAGCCCTACGAAGTCCGGGCCCGTGTGGCCATGCGTGTGACCACCCGCAAAGAGGCGGAACGTGTGGCCAACGAGGTAGAGGCGATGTACCTCAACGGTCCGGCCAGTGGTGGCGGTGTCACCAAGTCGGTCCGTGAGGTGATTGCTGCGGTGTCGGTGCTGGTGCCGCGCGATCTTGTCCGGACCAGCGTGACAACGATGGAGCTTTGAAACACATGCTGCTGCGCGACATTGCCCACTCCCGCACCGGAGACAAGGGAAACCGGTCCACCATTTCTGTCATTGCCTTCGACCTGAAGGACTTCGCCGCCATTGAACGCTGCATCACGGCCGAGCGTGTGCGCCAATACTATGGCGACATCGTCAAAGGCGATGTCGACCGTTATGTGCTGCCCCAGCTGGGTGCCTTAAACTTTGTTTTGCACGACGCGCTGGGCGGCGGCGTTACCCGGTCGCTGGCGCTGGACGCGCACGGCAAATGCCTGAGTTCGGCCATTCTCGGCATGTCGGTCGAATGAGTGCAAGTTGGTTTCGGTTTTTATAATTTTTATACAGGAGACAACACCATGAAGTGCAAGTCGATTCTTTTCCTGGCCCTGGCCAGCCTTTCTTTCACCGCTTTTGGCCAGGCCTTCCCGAACAAGCCGATCAAGGCCATCGTGCCGTTTGCTGCGGGCAGCGCCACCGACCAGATTGGCCGTGCTTTTGCAGCCAAGATGACGGAGACCCTGGGTCAGACCGTTGTGGTGGAGAACAAGCCCGGCGTCAACGGCATGCTGGGGGCAGACGCGGTGGCCAAGTCGGCACCTGACGGTTACACCATTCTCATCGGCACCAACAGCACCAACGCTGCCCTTAAAAGCCTGATGAAAACGCTGCCCTACAACCAGGACACCGCTTTCACACCGGTGGGTTACATAGGCTCGGTGCCGCTGATCGTCGCCGTCAACAACGACGTGCCCGCCAAAAACCTGCGTGAGCTGGTGGCCCTGGGTAAAACCAAGGCAGGCCACATCACCTCAGCCAGTGCCAGCACCTCGCAGCTTGTCTCTTCTGAAATGCTGGCCAGCATGACGGGCATTTCGTTCACCAGCGTGCCCTACAAAAGCGGCCCTGCCGCCATGACCGACCTCATTGGCGGCCAGGTGATGATGTTCACCGCCGACTTTGCCGTCATGTTGCCCCAGGTCAAAGGTGGCAAGATTCGTGGCCTGGCCGTGACATCGACCAAACGCTCACCGGCCATCCCCGAGCTGCCCACCGTCAACGAAGCCCTGGGCCTGAAAGACTACGAGCTGATCGCCTACTTTGCGGTGTTTGCACCGGCTGGCACACCGCCCGACATCGTCGCCAAGCTCAACCAGGCCGTCAATGCCGCCGCGCAAAGCAAAGACATCCAGGAAAAATTTTCGGCCATCGGTTTTGCGGTGGAGCCCGGCACGCCTGAAGCACTGGCCCAGCGCAACGCGATGGAAACCGTGAAGTGGGCCAAGGCCATCCGCGACGCGAAGATTGAGCCGCAATAAGCAAGCCGACTGACAAGGCGGCTGCGGGCCGCGTGTCAGAACCCTAACGGTCAGCGGGGCCTGATCAGCCGGACCCGGCCTCCAGTTTGCTATGTATTTGATAGCTGTTGCTGCAAATAGCGTAAGGGCTGGAGGCCTGAATTCCATATAAATTCAGACACCGGGCCCGGGGCGGGAGATACTTGACGGGTCAGCGCCACCCCGGCGCAGGAGCTGTTGATGTCAGGTCTGCTCAGAAATTTCTTGACCATTCTGTTTGCGCTGTGGCGCTACAACACGGCGCTGCCGCAGGCGCGCACATCGGCCCGCTTCTTCATCACGCCTTTTGACACCGGCATCGCCACACTCAAAAGCGACAAATACCTGCAACTCGCCGAGTCGGCGCAGGTCGATTACATGCTGCAGACCGGGCTCATCCAGAAAACACTGGCCAGCGGCTACAGCTTTGTCAACGCTGCGCAGATGGTCAAGTTCAGCCAGCCCATACGCCTGTTCATGCGGGTGAGGGTAGAGACCCAGGTGGTGTTTGCAGACAACCGGTGCGCCTGGTTCAGCCACGGCTTTTTTGTCGGGGAGGCCCGGCACGCCGAAGTGCTGGTGAAGATGAAGCTCAAAAACGGGCCGGTGACGGTAACGCCCGGCCTGTTGCTTGGCGCTTTTTCTGGCGAGCAGCCTCAGTGGATTCAGCGCTGGGAGGACACCCTGGCTGCCTTGTGATGACCCGTCCAGGGCGGCATCGCCGCCTGCACAAGGACTTCTTCTAAACTTCGGGCATGACCAGCAACAAAAAATCCGGCACACGGGCAGCTTCCCCTGCAAAAGCGACCGTGCCAGCTGGTCGAGCCCGTCGGGCGCCGGACCGGACCAACGATCCGCAGCGAACCAGCGCGGACATCATTGACATGGCCACGCGGGAGTTTGCAGAAAAAGGCCTGGCTGGTGGCCGGATCGATGTGATTGCTGAAACCACCCGCACCAGCAAGCGCATGATTTACTACTATTTTGGTAGCAAAGAGGGCTTGTACATCGCCGTACTGGAGCAGGCCTACAGCCGGATCCGGGCGATCGAGACACAGCTTCATCTGGAGGACCTGGAGCCGGAGCTGGCCCTGCGAAAGCTGGTGGAGTTCACGGTCGATTACCAGCTGGCCAACCCGGATTTCATCCGCCTGGTGATGAACGAGAACATCCACCGCGGCGAGTTCCTCGCGCAAAGCAAAACCATTCAGCAGCTCAACGTGCCTGCCATCAAGGCGGTCAGCGAGGTGTATGAACGCGGGGTCGCCCAGGGGGTTTTTCGTGCCGGGGTGGACCCGGTCGATCTGCACATGTCGATCAGCGCACTGAGTTTTTTCAACGTGTCCAATCACCATACTTTCTCGCTGATATTCAAGCGCGACCTCGAGTCCCGCGCCGCCGTCGCCGCGCGCCGCGCCAACATCGCCGAAATGGTGGTGCGCTTCGTCAACGCCTGAGGGCCGGGGCCTGTTTTCAAGGCCCGAGGGGAAACCCCGATGACACCAAACTAACTAGTTAGTACATTTTGGTCTCAAACAGGCACATCGCCACAGGAGACTCCGCATGAAACACACCTTTATCAAGGCTCTGGCCGTCATCGTCACCTTTGTTGCTGGCAGCGGCCTCGCTGCAGCGCAAGACATCAAAGAGCGCACGCTCAAAGTTGGTTTGCAGAACCCCAAGGGCCATCCGGCCGTGATGGGCGCAGAAAAACTGGCCGAAATTGTGGCCGCCAAATCCGGCGGCAAAATCAAACTCAATCTGTTTCCCGGCGGCGTCCTGGGCGGGGACGCGCAGACTGTGTCGGCCGTACAGGGCGGCACGGTCGAGATGACCATCCTCAACTCGGGCATCCTCGCGGCGCAGGTCAAAGAGTTTGCGGTGTACGACTTTCCCTTTCTGTTCACCACGGCGCGCGAAGCCGATGCCATTGTGGACGGGCCTTTCGGCTCGTCACTGCATGCCAAGCTGGCTGAAAAAGGCATCGTCGGGCTGGCCTACTGGGAGCTCGGTTTCCGCAACGTGACCAACAGCCGTCGGCCGATTGTCAAGGTGGAAGACCTCGCCGGCCTGAAGTTGCGCGTGATCCCGAATCCGATCAACATCGACTGGGTCAAGGCACTCGACGCCAACCCGACACCACTGGCCTTTCCGGAGCTGTATGCCGCGCTTGAGCAAAAAGCCGTGGACGGGCAGGAAAACCCAATTAGCGTCATCCTGTCCAACCGCTTCGCTGAAGTCCAGAAACACCTGGCCCTCACCAACCACCAGTACAACCCGCAGTCGGTGATCTTGAGCAAGAAGGTCTGGGACACCATGAGCGCTGCTGAAAAACAGATACTGCAGGATGCGGCCCTTGAGGCCGGCAAATACCAGCGCGCGGTATCGCGCGAGCTGGCAGCGTCGCAGCTGGACCAGCTGAAGAAAGCCGGCATGCTGGTGAGCGAGCTGGCGCCCGCCGAGCAAGCCAAGCTGCGCGAAAAGATGAAGCCGGTGATCGACAAATACGCGGCCAGCGTCGGCGAAAGCACCGTCAAGGACCTGATGGGCGAACTGGCCAAGCTGCGCAAGTAAAGTGGGGGCAACGGTCGCCGCTGAGGTACCCATGGGCGCTGTCGATTTCACCGAACCGCCAGAGACCCGCATGCTGGCTGGCCTCATCGGCACCGGCATCAGGCGCTCGCTCACGCCGGTGATGCAGGAGGCCGAGGCCCGCCACCATGGGATACGTCTTCATTACCAACTGATCGATCTGCATGAGCCGGCGCGCGCCATTGCCATGCTGCCGCAGGTTCTCGAAGCGGCCCGGGCGATGGGTTTTGCCGGATTGAATGTGACCTATCCCTGCAAGCAGGCTGTCTTGCCTTACCTGGATGAGCTGTCACCAGAGGCTGCGGCCATGGGCGCCGTCAACACCGTGGTGTTGCGGGACGGCCGCCTGATCGGCCACAACACCGATGGCTCGGGCTGGCGCTGGGGTTTCCAGCGTGCGTTGCCTGAGGCCGGGCTGAGCCGGGTAGTCCTGCTTGGTGCGGGCGGTGCCGGTTCGGCCATTGCGCATGCGGTGTTACGCATGGGGGCGGGCGAACTCCTCATTGTTGACCCGGACACCTCCCGCGCCGGCAAACTGGCGGCTGCGCTGAACACCATGTACGGCGCGCGCAGCCAGGCGGTGCCGGATGCCGAAGGCGCGCTCAAAGGCGCATCTGGCCTGATCCACGCCACGCCCACCGGCATGGACAAGTTGCCCGGCATGCCGCTGTCGGCCCGGCTGCTGCGGCCCGACCTGTGGGTGGCTGAAATTGTGTACTTCCCGCTGGAGACCGAATTGCTGCGCCAGGCGCGCGCCTGCGGATGCCAGGTGGTCGATGGCGGCACCATGGCGGTGGGCCAGGCCATCGGTGCTTTTGAGCTGTTGACCGGCCGACAGGCCAGCCCCCAGCGCATGGAGGCGCACTTCCGCCAACTGGTGGCGCCCGACAAAATCAGGGCTGCGCATGAACCCGCTTGATGCCGGCCGCGAGGCGCTGCCCGAGTTGCCCAACCCGCTGGGGTTTTCCGGCATCGAATTCATCGAATACGCGACGCCCAGGCCGCAGGCCCTGGGGGAGGTTCTTGAGCTGATGGGCTTCAGGCCGGTGGCGCGCCACCGCTCGCGCGAGGTCATCCTTTACCGCCAGGGCGCGATGAACCTGCTGGTCAACGCGCACCCGGACGATGCGCGCGTGAGCGCATCGGAAGGTGGCCACCCGGCCCTGTCGGCGGTTGCCTTCCGGGTCCGCGATGCGCGCAAAGCCCACGCGCAGTGCGTAGAGCGGGGCGCCTGGGATGTGCCCGCCCATGCGCAGGCGATGGAGCTCAACATTCCGGCGATCCATGGCCCGGGTGGCTGCCGCTTTTACTTTGTGGATCGGCATGAGGATTTTTCGATTTACGACATCGACTTCAGGCCCATTCCCACGGTGGATTCCTCTCCGCCGGCGCTTGCCGGTCTCGACTACTTCGGCCTGGTCCAGTACATCAACCTGTACCGCAGCGACGAGTGGACCGCGTTCTACCGCGAGATGTTTGGTTTTGTGCCCATCCCCGATCAGGAGCGCTTCGGCATCATGCCCAAGGGCAAGCTCTTGCGCAGCCCTTGCGGCCAGTTCATGTGGCAACTGGTCGAGCCTGATCCGATGATGGAAGCCGACAGCACACCCGAATCCCTGCGCCGTATCGGCCTGGGTGCGCCCGACGTGCATGCCGCGGTTGCCGTCTTGCGTGCCCGCGGGGTGGCGTTTGTCGAATCAGAAAAACTGCATCCCGAGGACCACGGCGCGCTGACGCAGACCTTGCTTGGCTCGGTCACGTTCGAGCTGGTGCGCCGCAGCGCCTGAGCCAGCCGGGCCGATATGAAACTCACCGATGGTTTTGGGATGGACACCATCACGCTGGCCGGGCCGCTGGAGGCCAAGCTGGCTGCCATCCGCCGCGCGGGTTTCTCGCAGGTCATGCTCAATGCTCGCGACCTCGTGGGCCATCCGCAAGGCTGGGAGGCTGCGGTTGATGCGGTCCGGCAAAGCGGGTTGCGGCCCACGGGTTTTCAGGTGCTGCGCGACTTCGAGGGCCTGTCGGGCCACCTGCATGCCTACAAGGTGGACATTGCCAAAGCCATGCTGCAGATGTGCGCGGCGCTCGGAAGCCGCGTCCTGCTGGCCTGTTCATCCACTTCTGCCCATGCCACCGATGCGCCTGACGAACTGGCGCGCGACCTGCGCAAACTGGCCATGCTGGCGCTGCCGCATGACATCCGCATTGCCTACGAAGGCCTGTCCTGGGGCCGCGTGATCAACGAGTACACCAGCGCCTGGGACATCGTGGAGCGCGCCGATTGCCCGAATCTCGGCGTGGGCCTGGATTCATTTCATATCTTTGCTGCCAAGACGCCGCTGGACGCCATCGCCGACATCGACCCGGCGCGCATTTTTCTGGTGCAGCTGTCGGATTTCATGTGGCACGAAACCCCCACGTTTGAAGACCGCATGACCACGGCCCGCACCTTCCGCGTGTTTCCGGGGGAGGGCGTGCACAGTGAGCAGCTCGCCGACCTGGTGTTGCGGCTGCAGCGCACCGGCTACCGAGGTGACTACAGCTTTGAAGTTTTCAACGACGACTACCAGCAACTGCCGCTGCCGCTGGTGGCCGAGCGCGCGCGCCGCAGCGCCTTGTGGCTGGCTGAAGACGTGCTGCACCTGCCCACGCCGCTGCCGGCGTACTGAGGCATCATGTCCATCATGATCGACACAAGCCATGAAGCGTGCAGCCACCAGCGCCAGGTCAGCCGCGCCAACCAGGAGACAGCGTGACACACATCATTGACCGGATCAGCAAGTTTCTGGAGTTCCTCATTGCCCTGGGCCTGGCCCTGATGGTGGTTCTGGTCTTTGGCAATGTGGTGCTGCGTTATGGCTTCAACTCCGGCATCACCGTGTCGGAAGAGGTCTCGCGCTGGCTGTTTATCTGGGGCACCTTTCTGGGTGCCATTGTTGCACTGCGTGAGCACGGCCACCTGGGCGTGGACCTGGTGGTCAGCCGTTTGCCGGCCTGGGGAAAAAAGCTCTGCCTGGTGGTGGGGCACCTGGTCATGATGGGCATCGTCATCCTGCTGTTCAAGGGAAGCCTTGACCAGTCCCGGATCAACTGGGATGTATCGGCACCGACCACCGGCTTTTCCATGGCGATTGTGTCGTCCGTGGGTTGTGTGTTTGCGGTGCTGGCCATGCCCCTGCTGCTGTTTGACCTGTGGCGCATCGTCACGGGCCAGCTGTCTGACGACGAACTGGTCATGATCCAGGAGTCCGAAGAGGCCGTGCAACTGCAGCAGTTGCTGGCCAGTGCCGCAGCACCCGTCAAAGGGGGCGCTGCACCATGACCATTGTTGTTTTTATCGGCTCCCTGCTGTTGGCCATGGCCATTGGCATCCCGATTGCGTTTGCCTTGCTGGCCAGTGGCCTGGCCCTGATGTGGCACCTGGACTTGTTTGACGCGCAGATTCTGGCGCAGAACCTGATAGGCGGTGCAGACAGCTTCCCCTTGCTGGCTGTGCCCTTCTTCATGCTGGCCGGCGAGATCATGAATGTGGGCGGCCTGTCGCGCCGCATTGTCAACCTGGCGCTGGCGCTGGTCGGCCACGTCAAGGGCGGGCTGGGCTACGTGACCATCATGGCGGGCTGCCTGCTGTCGGCACTGTCGGGTTCTGCGGTGGCAGATGCGGCCGCCCTGACCGCGTTGCTGCTGCCCATGATGGTCAAGGCCGGCCATGACAAGGCCAGAGCCGGCGGCCTGATTGCTGCTGTGGGTGTGATCGGGCCAGTGATCCCGCCCAGCATCGGGCTGGTGATTTTTGGTGTGGCCGCCAATGTGTCCATCTCCAAACTTTTCATGGCGGCCATCGTGCCCGGCCTGCTCATTGGTGGCGCCCTCTGGGTCACCTGGGCATGGCTGGTCAGAAGCGAGGCGATTGTGCCGCCGCCACGCAAATCATTGGCAGAAGTTGCCACCGCTTTCCGCCAGGCCACCTGGGCCCTGGTGTTGCCGGTGATCATTCTGGTCGGTTTGCGCATGGGCATATTCACACCGACCGAGGCGGCCGTGGTTGCCGCGGTGTATGCGCTTTTTGTATCCACCGTGATCTACCGTGAACTGACGTGGAAGCAGCTGTATGCGGTATTTGTAGCATCGGCCAAAACCAGCGCGATTGTGATGTTTCTCATCGCCGCCGCCATGGTCAGCGCCTGGCTGATCACGGTTGCCAACCTGCCAGGCATGATTGTGGACTTGCTCAAGCCCGTCATGGACAGGCCTATCCTGCTGATGGCAGCAATCATGGTGCTGGTCATGGTGGTGGGCACGGCCATGGACATGACGCCAACCATCCTGATCCTGACGCCGGTGCTGATGCCTGTGGTCAGAGAGGCCGGCATTGACCCGGTTTACTTCGGCGTCATGTTCATCATCAACAACTCCATAGGCTTGGTGACCCCGCCTGTTGGCACGGTGCTCAACGTGGTGGCCGGTGTTGGCAAGATGAAGATGGACGACGTCACCCGTGGCGTGTTGCCCTTTATGGCGGCCGAGTTTGCGGTGATGTTTCTGATGGTGGCCTTTCCCTGGCTGGTCACCGTGCCGGCGAAGTGGTTCAGCGGCTAGGGTCGCTGAACTTGCCTGGGCTTTGGGTCCAAAGGGTGTGGGCTTTTCTTCCAGGCACACCACGCTGCCACGGCATGCGTGTGTTGGTGTTGCCGCGTGGTGCAAAGCCTGGCTAACACAGCAGGGCGCACCGTGCAATCACCGGTTCGGGCGATTTTTGGCCGGCACAGCTTGCAGCAACAATGACTTGCCGTCACCCGCCCATTCTGGTGGCCACGGTGGGACTGCGACAAGCCACTTCATCCAAGACCATCGCAGTCCCCATTTTTGAAAGCATGGCTGTATGAAGCGTCTGTTCATGGGGTTGGTGGTGTTGCTGGGCCTGGTATCCCCAGCTGTTTGGGCCGACAAGGGCGTAAAGGACGAAACGGTCCAGATGGCACCTTCCAAAGCTATGGCCTGTGACAACGCGCGCGGACTGGCCGAAAAGAAGGCGATCCGCGCCTGTCGCACCCGCGAGGCGATCATGTCGTATCAGGAATCGGAATGCAAATTTACAGACATGGGCAAGAACTGGGCTGCCACTGTCAAAACACATGTGTTTTGTGCGCCGCGCAAATAGCGCAAAAAATCTGGCACGCGGGTGGATACAGCCGCATAAGCGGCGCGCCTGCTAGCCGGACCGGCGAACCGGCCAAACTCACTATCGGCTATATGTAGTTATCGATTGTTAGCGGTGACGACTGATTTGAGGCCAAAGAGGCCATCGGAACCGGCGGGTTGCTGGTCGGCGAGGACTACATTGCAGCTACTTTTTCTGGTGCCCGGGCTATTCGGATAACCTAGCTCGAGCTTGCTCGATAGCGCGTGCCGAAAATTTTTCCGGGAAACGCAGCACTAGCCTCTCCCACAAAAATTCGTCCAGTCCGGCATCGATCATCTCTTGGAAGCCGTCGGTCGGTTGGGCTCTGCATACGGTATCGTCCACCGTTGCGACGATGTCACCGTTTCGGTTGTCAATGACTCTGCGGGTGTAGTTGGCGCGTCAATGTTGCTTTCCTTGCGACCGACGGTATTCCTCGATGGCGTAGATCCCGTTCCACGCTTCGACGTCAACTTGGCTCGTTGAGCCGTGCTGGGCGGCTTGAAGGACGATCTTCTTCTTCCGCGCCAACAGGGCAAGTTGGCCGTTGTCAACCCCTATGGCGTTTCCAATCAGGTTGTCGCAGTCAGCTAGCGTCTTCGCCATATCCACATACTCTTGATCGGTCTTTGCCATTTGAGCTTCTCCGTAGTTGCGAACCAGTCGGGGATGATCCTCATATGAAGGTGGTACGACTGGCAGTTTGAGAGAATAATCGCTTCTGGGCTTTAGGAATAGGTTGAACTCAATCACAAATAGACATCAGGAGGACTCGGGCCATGAAAATCAGAAAAATATCAATCAAGAACTTTCGCGGAGTCAAGGAGCTTGAATGGAGTCTGCCAACGGCAGATATTTTTTGCTTGATCGGTAAAGGCGATTCTTCCAAGTCCACCATTCTGGAAGCGATTCGGTATGCTTTCTATCCTCACTGGAATCTCACACTTAACGACGCCGATTTTTTCCAATGCAAAATCGAAAACACCATCGTGATTGAAATATCAATTGGTGAGCTGATTGAAGAGTTCTGCTCTTTGAATAAATATGGGAATTGTCTGCGGGGGTGGGACACAAAGACGCTTAAGCTCACAGATGAGCCGGATGACGACCTCGAACCCATTCTGACGATACGATTTACTGTTGGGAAAGAACTAGAACCTAAATGGGTTGCTTTCTGTGATCGCAATCCTGAAGGAGTGCCGTTCAAGCAACCCGACAGAGACAAGGTCAGTGTTGGATTGATTGGTGCCTATAGTGAAAGGCAACTTTCATGGGCTACTGGAACGGCGTTAGCCAAGCTCACCGAAGCCCAAAGCTTGAATGAACTTCTGGCAAATGCTTCCAGAACGGCCCGAATATCCCTTGATGTTGACCGCCCTGTCACTCTGAAGAACTTCGACGCCGCTGCCGAGAAGTCGCAGGGGATAGCGAAGCTTCTTGGTGTTCCCGTGCTGGATACTTACAAGGCTCATCTAGACTTAAGTTCTATCAACCTGAAAGTTGGTGGATTGGCTCTTCATGACGGCGACATTCCCTTGCGTCAGTTGGGGTTGGGATCGCGGAGAATGCTCCTGTGCGGCATTCAAAAAATGGGACTCGAAGAAGGTCACATAACCCTCTTTGATGAGGTTGAGTTCGGGCTGGAGCCTCATCGCATTTCCAGGCTTCTCAAGCATGTGCGAGAAGACAAGCGTGGGCAGTATTTCCTCACCACGCATTCGCCCGTCGTTCTGCGAGAGCTCACCGTCAAGGAGCTTTATATCGTCCATAACAAGGCAGGTGTAGTTCAGATCATTTCGGCTGCCTCGGAGAGCCTCAAGGAACACGAGGTTCAAGGGAAGATTCGGTCCAGCACTGAAGCGTTTTTGGCAAAAAAGGTCCTCGTTTGTGAGGGGGCCACGGAAGTCGGCTTCCTGAGAGGCTTTGACGACTACCAGATAGGGAAGGGCAAAGATTCGTTCTCATACCACGGCCTTTCACTGCTCAATGCGGCGGGCGGCAGCAAGGTCAAAGCATTGGCAAAAGCATTCAAGTCGCTCTGCTATGAGGTGGCGGTGCTGGCCGACGCTGACGCCGACGACCAGTTCTCACCGGCTGACGTAGCCGATCTCGTTGCCCTTGGAATTCCCGTAACTGTCTGGGACGGGAAGCTGTCTTTGGAAGAAAGAGTATTTCAGGACTTGCCATGGCCTAGCGTGATAGCAAGCGTCAAGCTTGCGCAAGACGTTTTGAGCTTCGCAGCGTACGACCAGGTGCGTTCACGATTCATGGCCGACTTGGATAAGGATATCGGTCAGTGGGTAGAGAGCCAAAAGCTGCGAATAGACATTGGCTTGGCGGCCAAGACGGCAGGTTGGTTCAAGGATACAACCAGAGGTGATCAGTGGTTCAAGACGTTGATTCCGGCCTTTGCGAGCGCAGATTTTGCCAAGAAAGACATAGGCGTAAAGCTGGGGAAACTCTGGACTTGGGCGGAAAATGTCTGAGGGACTTGCAATCAAATTGGGCGAATGCACGACCAAGGGATATGTCATAGCTCCTGCTGGATATGGCAAGACGCACTTGATTGCCATGGCGGTGAAAGCTGCCAACCATCGTCAGTTGATCTTGACCCACACGTTTGCCGGCGTGAATTCAATCAAGACGAAGATGAGTACCCTCGGTGTGCCATCGTCCAAGTACCAGATCGATACGATTGCCAGTTGGTCCCTTCGTCTGTGCCTAGCCTACCCGAAGACTTCGGGTTGGAAGATTGAGAACCCAACGAGCAAGCAATGGGCGAAGCTCTACGAGTGTTGTTCAGTGTTGCTTGGCAAAGAGTTCATCGGCCATGTCCTGAAATCCACCTACGCTGGCGTGTATGTCGACGAGTACCAGGACTGCTCTGACCTTCAGCATGCCCTTGTGTGTGCTTTGGCCCACTTTCTACCAAGCCGCATCCTCGGTGATCCGATGCAGGCCATTTTTGAATTTGACGACGGCAAGCCGGTGGACTGGCACGTCAACGTGTATCCGCACTTCAAATGCCTGGGTCAGTTGGAAAAGCCGTGGCGCTGGGACAATGCCGGAGAGCCAAAGCTTGGTGCTTGGCTGAAGGCTGTGAGAGAGAGCTTGGAACAAGGCCAAAAGATTGACCTCATCAATGGTGTGCCTGCCAGCGTCAAGCGCACCTACACCGATCCGCAGTATTTGGCTAACAAGCAGTATTCGTCTCTTTGCGATCTGTTGGGGAACAACGCTTCCGTCATCGCTCTGCATGGCGGTGATCAGGAATCAAAGAACAAGACGCATCTTCTTGCAAGAACGATGGCTGGACGGTTTTCTTCCATTGAAGAGGTGGAGGGAAAGGCTCTCTTCACGTTCGTCAAGAAGCTTGATGTGGCGACGACAGCCAAGGGTCGCTTCCTTCTTGTGTTGGACTTTGCCAAAAAGTGCTTCACTGCGGTTGATAAGACTCTGACGGCAGGCACCAAGCTTGGCAATATCGCCAAGGAAACGAAGGCGACGAAATACCCTTTGCTGCTTGAGGCGGCCAATCTGTATCTCTCTGCTCCGACGAGCAAGAACCTCAGAGCCTTCGTTTTGATGCTGAAAGCCAACCCTGAGACTTCAGCCTACCGGCGAGATTTGCTCTACCGCTTCTTGAACGTCTTGAAGTTGCACATAGACGGTGAAGGGGCGACTCTCGTTCAGTCGGCACATCTGTATCAGCGTGAGATGAGGCATACGGGGGGGCCAATTAGCCATAGAAAACTCATAGGCACTACCTTGCTTGTGAAAGGTCTGGAATACGACCATGCGGTGATTCTGGATGCCGATTCGCTGGGCGCTAAGGATCTCTATGTGGCAATGACTCGGGGGTCAAAGTCCCTCACTATCATTTTGACGGGCAAGCCACTCCCAGTCGTTTGAATAGCGAATTTAATTAACTATCGATAAGTACATATTGCCGTTATCAGCCGATGGAGACCCCATCACAACCTCAACACCGCCGCATACCCCGTCATCTCCAGATACCCGCGCCCCACACGTTTACCGTTGCTGTCTATCAGCTCGCTCAGGCCTTCCCAGTAAATCGCGCCGGTTGATTGGCGGCTGTCGAGCTCCTGATTGTCGATGACGGCGCGCACGGTGTAGATGCCGGCGGGTGTGCGGACTGTCCACTCAACCGGGTAGCTGGCCTGGCTCAGCGGGCTTTTCCAGCGGCGTTGCGGCTTGAAGATCACTTCGCCGCGGCTGAAAGGGGAAACATCCCCTTTGGCCGGACGGAATGAGCCGCCGTCCCACAGCGCATTGCCGTCCTTGTCGCGCAGGCGGAAGGCGGTCAGTGCGCTGCCGTCGTCGAGGTTCATGCCTATCCAGTCCCAGCCCACGGCGCTCGGGTGCAGCAGTTCCTGGCTCCACTCGTGGTCCAGCCAGGCCTTGCCGCTGACTTCAAAGGTCTGGCCTTTGAGCTGCAGGCTGCCACGCGTGGCAAGCTGCGGACGGCTGTAGTAATAACTCGCCTGTTTGTCGTCCGGCCCTTTGCGCGACAGGCCCTGTTGGCCTTGCAGCAGCACCGGCTGGGTGTCGGTGAATTGCAGGTTCAGCGCAAAGTCGGCCGCTGGCAGCCGGGCCGTGTGGGTTGTGCCCTGACTTTGCAGTGTCCAGTCGCGCAGCTTGAGGGCCATGGCTTGCATGCTGGCGCTGGCAATGTCGAAACCCTCGCGCGCGATGCGCTGGTCGTGCCAGAGCTTGTTGCCCCGCACATCGGTGATGGCGGCGTGCGCAAAAATCAGTTGTTTGGCGGCGAACTTCGAGGTCATGGCCTGCGTGCCGTCCACGCGCGAGCGGAAGAAAGTCAGTTGGAAACCAAAAGTACGCGTACCGGCGCTGGCAAAACCGGTGATGTACCACCACTCGGTGCGAAAGTCCGGGTGTGCACCAAAATCGCGCGGAAACTGCAATGGCTTTGCAGGCAGGGCCAGTGCGCTGCCGGCGGCGCTGAGCAGGCCCGCAGCGCCGCCGGCCAGCAGCAGGTGGCGGCGAAGGGCGGACGGCAGCAAGGCGTGCATGAGCAGATTCTCGCAGTTTGGGACCCTCTGCCTGACTCCCGCCGCGCTCGGCGGGAGTCAGGCAGAGGGTCCCGAGGACTATCCCGCCTTGCACACCGGCCATGGAGCGTCTATCCTTTGAAGCATCTTTTCACCGCATACGCTGGTGCCCACCCTGGAGATCAACACCATGTACAAGAACATATTGCTGGCTTACGACGGTTCCAAATCCGGGCAGAAGGCCCTGCTCGATTGCCGCGACCTGGCGCAGTGGAGCCAGGCCTCGCTGACACTGATTGCTGTCACGCCGCTGTACATGGACCTGATTGGTGTGGAGGGCGGTGTCTACGACCGCAGCCTGGCCGAAGCCGAGAAGGAAAAGTACAAAAACATCCTCGACGAGGGTCTGAGCCAGCTCGCGGTTTCCGGCCACCAGGCCACGGGCGAGGTGCTGCTCGGTGAAACTGTTGACGAGATTGCCAAGTACGCCGGCAAGATCGGCGCCGATCTGATTGTGGTCGGTCACCGGCACCTGGACGGCTGGGCCGCACGCTGGTGGCGTGGCTCGGTGTCGAAATCACTGATTGAAAGCGCACCCTGCAGTGTGCTGGTCGTCATTACCCACTGAGCTTGTTGACAAGTGCGGTGCAGGCTTCGACAGGCTCCCAGTAGTTCGTTCCAACAATAAAGTTACATAATAGCAGATAATTGCCATAATTCATTTGCAACTCTTGACGGAGGCGGATTATGGCAAGGAAATCTGGACGTGCGGCACTGATTCTTTCTCAGGCGCAGGAAGCGATGCTCAAGGAATTGGCAGGATCGAGA
>NZ_JAUYEY010000030.1 GCF_030689685.1 Polaromonas sp.
TGATCTTGCCCCCGAAAAACGTACTCCATAGCTGATGGTCAAATTCAGACATTGGAGATTACGAAATGAGCAAGAGAAAAGACGGACAAGCCCGGGGCAAATACACCCTGGAATTCAAACTGGAGGCGGTGCGCCTGGTCAAGGGTGGGCAGGCGGCGGCTGTAACCGCCAAGATATTGGGCGTGCCGGTGCAGACCCTGGGCAACTGGGTTCGACTCAGTAGCAAAAGCCAACTCAAGGGAGCTGGCGACAAGCCTGTGAGCCCAGAACAAATGGAGCTGGCCCGACTGCGTGCGGAGTGTGCACGACTGAGGATGGAGCGCGATATTTTAAAAAAGGCCACGGCGTACTTCGCGCGGGAAGCCCTGTGAAGTACGCCTGGATAGCCAGGCACAAGGCCCTGTGGCCCGTCACGCTGGCCTGCGAGGTGCTGGGCGTCAGCGCCAGTGGCTACTTTGAACACTGGAGGCGCAAAGACTGCACCAAGCCCAGCAGGCCAGGGGTGAACAAACGCATCAGTGACGAGGCCCTGCTGGTCCCCATCAAGGCCATTCATGCCGAGGGCAAGGAGGAATACGGCTGGCCCAAGATGTGGAAGGAACTGCTGGCTCGGGGCATTCGGGTGGGCAAGGAGCGTGTGCGAAAGCTGACGCAGCGCCACGGTATAAAGGCCAGGGGCAAGAGAAAGTTCGTCGTCACCACCGACAGTAAACACAGCCTGCCGATTGCGCCAAACCTGCTGGATCGCAACTTCACACCTGAGGCGCCCAACCAGGCGTGGGGCAGCGACATCACCTACATCGCCACGGATGAAGGCTGGCTGTATCTGACCGGCGTGATCGACCTGTTCAGCCGCCAGGTGGTGGGCTGGAGCATGAGGCCGCATATGCAAACCAACGCTGTGACGGATGCTTTGCGCATGGCGTGGTTTCGCCGCCGGCCCGCGCCGGGTTTGATCTTTCACTCGGATCGTGGCAGTCAATATTGCAGCCATGAGTTTCAGACGGCGCTCGCGGGCTACGAGATGAAATCGTCAATGAGCCGCAAGGGCGACTGCTGGGACAATGCACCCACCGAGAGCCTGTGGGGCCGCTTGAAGGTCGGCAGGCTGTACGGAAGGCGGTTTGCCACTCGGCGCGAGGCCAGGGACGAAGTGATGGACTGGCTCAATTTCTACAACCACAAGAGATTGCACTCGACGTTGGGCTATGTCAGTCCCATGACGTTTGAGCAACGCTGGATCGCGGCCCAGCAGCAAGACAGGAAGTCCGCATAATGGTGGCTTAAGGAGTACGGAAAACAGGGGCAAGATCAAGTCCAGCCCCAAGTCCTCTTCGCGGTAGAGCTTGCGGGCTCGTCGAATGAGCAAGGCCGCGAGGTCGGACCAAATGCGCCAATCCCGCGAGTCGTTGGCATCGGCCACAGTGGATCGATGAACGCTGTGGCGCAAACCCATCGAGTAGAGCTTGCCGGCGTTCGCTCCCAACGTCACCTCGATGTCGCGCAAAGACTCGCGCCAGGTCAACTGCGCAAACGCCATGACGCGGAACTGTTCGGCGCAGTTCATGCGGCGTACCCCGGCATCGCCGCCGTGGCGCTGCACGATACGCGAAAAACTCGTCCATGGAACAAACTCCATGACCTGCGCAAACAGCGTCTTGCCGACATTCATGGCCAATCTCCCAGGACATCAATCCCAGGAAATTACACAAAAATGAGAAATCGAGTTTCAAATCGGCACCAAATAAAATCGGCCGCTAGGCCGCGCCAGTACTGGCTTTCACATGAATTTCGACTGATTTAACCGGACACTACTGGACAGACATGGCGACGAATCCTCAATACAGCTACCAGCAGAACGGGTAACAAGGCTATCTTGAGGCCATTTGTGCGGCGCCGCAACAAAGCGCCCGGTCACTCCTTTGTGTCGTCTGGATTTATAGTAAAAAAAGCCTCTAGCCCATATCTGGCGGACGTGAACAGCTATCAATAACAGAGCATATTTCAAGCCGCAGCGTGGGTTGGACCCAGAAATCGGCGCTCCTGGGCAAACCACGTCAGCACCGGCAGCGTGCCCGGCAGCACTGGCTCAACCGCCACCGGCAGACGCTGCCAGGCAAACGACTGACCCTCGTGCATGTGCAGCTCACCAGTCCAGTCAAACACCTTGCAAAAATTGAGCCGCACCAGCGCGTGCGGGTAGTCCACCAGCTCCACCTTCCAGGGGTGGGCCGCGCCAATCATGATGCCGATTTCTTCGTGCAACTCGCGGCGCAGCGCCTGCTCCACCGTCTCGCCAGCCTCCAGCTTGCCGCCGGGAAACTCCCAATAACCTTCGTAGACCTTGCCGGGCGGCCGCGAGGTCAGCAGGAAGTCGCCGTCCGGCCGCAGCAACACACCCACCGCGACATCCACCACCTTGCGATCCACGCCGCCCTCGCGCGGGCGCTCGCCGTCGGCGACCAGCACGCTCATGTCGCGTGATCAGCCGCCTGGTCGCCGGGGTCGGACGCAGCACTCGGACGTTCATACGCGGCGATAGGCGCTGCGGTGACCGGCCGCTGGTCGCTGTCACGACCGGCGTAGTCGCGCGCGAACTGGTAGGCCACGCGACCACTGCGTGAGCCGCGCTCCAGCGCCCAGACCAGCGAGGCCGGTTTGGCGGCGGTTATGGCTTCAGGCGTCACGCCGAAAGACGACAGCCATTGGGCGACGATGGTCAGGTACTCGTCCTGGCTGAACGGGTAGAAGCTGACCCACAGGCCGAAGCGCTCGGACAGCGAAATCTTTTCTTCCACCACCTCGCCCGGATGCACCTCGCCGTCCTCGCTGCGGGAGTAGGTCAGGTTTTCGGTCATGTACTCCGGCAGCAGGTGGCGCCGGTTGCTGGTCGCGTAGATCAGCACATTGGGTGTGGCCGCCGCGACCGAGCCGTCAAGGATGGACTTGAGCGTCTTGTAGCCCGGTTCACCCTCCTCAAAACTGAGGTCATCGCAAAACACGATGAATTTTTCGCTCAGGCCGGAGACCACATCGACGATGTCGTGCAGGTCGGTCAGGTCAGCCTTGTCGACCTCGATCAGCCGCAGGCCGCGCGCTGAATATTCATTGAGGCAGGCCTTGATCAGCGAGGACTTGCCCGTGCCGCGCGCGCCAGTCAGCAACACATTGTTGGCGGGCTTGCCGCGCACGAACTGTTCGGTGTTGCGCCGGATTTTTTCCTTCTGGTCCTCGATTTCCTTGAGGTCGGTGAGGCTCATGTGGCCGATGTGACGCACCGGCTCCAGCGAGCCATGGCCGGAACTGCGCTTGCGGTAGCGGTAGGCGACCGAGGCGCTCCAGTCCGGCGCCGACAGCGGCTGCGGCAGCACCGATTCAATGCGCGCCAGCAGGGACTCTGCGCGGTCTATCAATCGCTCAAATTTCTCGTTCACAGGCGACTCCCTGCGCGGGCCACTGCGGACCCGGCTTTGCCGGGCCGCGCTCCTTGAGGGGCCGAGGAGCGCGGCTCCAAGCCTGCCTGCGCAGGCTTGGACGCTCCGAAGGGCCCCTGCCTCTGGCGGGGGTGCGGGGCGCCGTAGGCACTTCGGAGGTGGTTCATGATCTGTAGTCGGCGTTGATCTTGACGTAGTCGTAAGACAGGTCGCAGGTCCAGACGGTATCGACAGCCTCGCCGCGGCCCAGCCGCACGCGCACGGTGATTTCGCTTTGTTTCATCACGCGCTGTCCGTCGGCCTCGACATAGTCAATATGCCGCCCGCCGTTTTTGGCCACCAGCACATCGTCGAGGTAGAGGTCAATTTTTGTCTGATCGAGATCGCCGATGCCGGCATAACCGACCGCCGCCAGAATGCGGCCGAGGTTGGGGTCGCTGGCAAAAAAAGCCGTCTTGACCAGTGGCGAATGCGCAATCGCATAGGCCACCAGGCGGCATTCCGCAGTGGTCTTGCCGCCTTCAACCTGGACGGTGATGAACTTGGTGGCGCCTTCGCCGTCGCGCACGATGGCCTGGGCGAGCTGACGCGCAACACCAAGCATGGCAGCCTTCAGGGCCTGGCCATCGTGACTGTCCAAAGAGGTGATGGGCGCATGTTTCGCACGGTGGGTGGCCATCACGACGAAGGAATCATTGGTCGAGGTGTCACCGTCCACCGTGACGCGGTTGAAGGAAGCTTCGGCCAGTTCGGTGGCCAGTTGCGCCATCAGCCCCTGCGCCACGCAGGCATCGGTCGCCAGGAAACCCAGCATGGTCGCCATGTTGGGCCGGATCATGCCGGCGCCCTTGGCTATGCCGGTGATGGTGACGCTCGCGCCGCCCAGAGTGATGCGACTGGAGAAGGCCTTGGCCACGGTGTCCGTGGTCATGATGGCTTCGGCCGCCTTGCCCCAGTGGGCCGCGTGCGCATCCGCCACGGCCGCAGGCAGGCCGGCGGCAATGCGGTCATGCGGCAAGGGCTCCATGATCACGCCGGTTGAAAACGGCAGGATTTGCTCGGGCGCCAGGTTCAGTTCGCGCGCCAGCGCGATGCAACTGGCCCGCGCGCGGTTCAGGCCGTCGGCGCCGGTGCCGGCATTGGCGTTGCCGGTGTTGATCAACATGGCGCGTATGCCCAGGCTTTTGCCGCCGTTTTTGGCCAGATGTTCGCGGCAAAGCTGGACCGGCGCGGCGCAGAAGCGGTTTTGCGTGAAAACTGCGCCGACCGAAGCGCCTTCATCGAGCAGCAGCACTGACAGATCCTTGCGGCCGACCTTGCGTATGCCGGCTTCGGTGATGCCCCAGCGCACGCCGGGCACGGGATACAGGTCGGAAACGGGCGTGGCGAGCAGATTGACAGCCATGTTTTTTGACTCCAGATGACGGGCCGCAGACCGGATTCAGCTCAGCTTGCCATGGCAAAATTTGTATTTTTTTCCGGAGCCGCAGGGGCAGGGGTCGTTGCGGCCGACACGCGGCACCGCACCGGCCGGCAAGGCCTGCTTATAGCGCAGCGACTCCTCGTCCACCCTGGTTTCTACTTCGCCAGTTTCTGTCGGCGCCGTGTAGGTCACATTGGCAATGCGTTCTGCGCGGTCTTCCATTTCTTCGGCGGCCTGGCCAAGCTGCTCGCCCGACTGCACCTGGACCGTCATGAGGATTTTGGTGACTTCATTCTTGACGCTGTCGAGCAGTTGACCGAACAGCTCGAAGGCTTCGCGTTTGTACTCCTGCTTGGGTTGCTTCTGGGCGTAGCCGCGCAGATGAATACCCTGGCGCAGGTGGTCGAGCGCGCTCAGGTGGTCGCGCCAGTGCTTGTCTATGCTTTGCAGCAGCACAATCCGCTCGAACTGGGTAAAGCTTTCTTCGCCAATTTTCTCGACCTTGTCGGCAAAGGCGGCGTTTGCGGCCGCGATAATTTTTTCCAGCAAATCTTCATCGGTAATCGCGCTGGCCGCTTCCACATCCTGCTGCAGTGACAGCTCGAGCTGCCAATCATCGCGCAGCACTTTTTCCAGGCCCGGAATATCCCATTGCTCCTCGACACTTTCCACCGGAATGTATTGCCGGGTCAGGTCGGTGAAGCAGCCTGCGCGCAGCGAGGCAATCTGCTCGGCCAGGCTGGTCGCGTCCATGATGTCGTTGCGCTGTTGATAAATCACCTTGCGCTGGTCATTGGACACATCGTCGTATTCAAGCAACTGCTTGCGGATGTCGAAGTTGCGCGCCTCCACCTTGCGCTGCGCCGACTCAATACTGCGCGTCACGATGCCCGCCTCGATCGCTTCGCCATCCGGCATCTTGAGCCGCTCCATGATGGCGCGGACCCGGTCACCGGCAAAAATGCGCATCAGCGGGTCGTCCAGGCTCAGGTAAAACCGCGACGAGCCAGGGTCGCCCTGGCGGCCGGAGCGGCCACGCAACTGGTTGTCGATGCGGCGCGATTCATGGCGTTCCGTCGCAATAATGCGCAGACCACCGAGGCCTTTGACCTTTTCATGCTCCTGCGCCCAGTCGGCGCGCAGGCGCGTGATTTCGACGTCTTTGCCCTCTCTGGGCGTACCCTCCATCGCCTCGACCGCTTCGATGCGTTTTTCCACGTTGCCGCCCAGTACGATGTCGGTGCCGCGGCCGGCCATGTTGGTCGCAATCGTGATCATGCCGGGACGGCCGGCCTGGGCCACGATATCGGCCTCGCGCGCGTGCTGCTTGGCGTTGAGCACCTGGTGCGGCAGCTTCTCCGTCTCCAGCAGCTTGTCGATGATCTCGGAATTTTCAATCGAGGTCGTACCCACCAGTACCGGCTGGCCACGCTCGTGGCATTCGCGGATGTCCTTGATGGCAGCTTCGTATTTTTCGCGCGTGGTTTTGTAGACGCGGTCGAGCTGGTCGTCGCGCCGGCTCGGCCGGTTCGGCGGGATCACCGTGGTCTCCAGCCCGTAGATTTCCTGGAACTCGTAGGCCTCGGTATCGGCGGTGCCGGTCATGCCGGACAACTTGCCGTAGAGGCGAAAGTAGTTCTGGAAGGTGATCGACGCCATGGTCTGGTTTTCAGCCTGGATTTGCACGCCTTCCTTGGCCTCCACCGCCTGGTGCAGACCTTCGCTCCAGCGCCGGCCCGACATCAGTCGGCCGGTGAATTCGTCAACGATGACAATTTCACCTTCCTGCACCACATAGTGCTGGTCGCGGTGGTAGAGGTTGTTGGCCCGCAATGCGGCGTACAGATGATGCATCAGCGAAATGTTCGCCGGGTCGTACAGGGTGGAGTTCTCCGGAATCATGCCCATGCTGGACAAAATGCGTTCGGCATTCTCGTGGCCCTGCTCGGTCAGGAACACCTGCTGCGTCTTCTCATCAAGCGTGAAGTCGCCAGGCTTGATGACACCTTCACCGGTGCGCGGGTCGGCCTCACCTTCCTGGCGGGTCAGCAAGGGCACCACCTTGTTCATCGCCAGGTACATCTCGGTATGGTCTTCGGCCTGGCCACTGATGATCAGCGGTGTGCGGGCTTCATCAATCAGGATGGAGTCCACCTCATCGACGATGGCAAAGTTCAGGCCGCGCTGCACCCGGTCGGCCACTTCATAGACCATGTTGTCGCGCAGGTAGTCAAAGCCATATTCGTTGTTGGTGCCGTAGGTGATGTCGCAGCGGTAGGCTTCCTGCTTTTCCTCGCGCGGCATGTTGGGCAGGTTGATGCCGACGGTCAGGCCCAGGAAGTTGTAAAGCCGGCCCATCCAGCGCGCATCGCGGCTGGCCAGGTAATCGTTGACGGTCACCACATGCACACCCTTGCCGGTCAGCGCGTTCAGGTAAACCGGCAGGGTCGCGGTCAGGGTCTTGCCCTCGCCCGTGCCCATCTCCGAGATCTTGCCGTTGTGCAAGGCCATGCCGCCCAGCATCTGGACGTCGAAGTGGCGCATCTTCATCACCCGTTTGCTGCCTTCACGGACCACGGCAAACGCCTCGGGGAGGATCGCATCCAGGGTTTCGCCGGCGGCCACGCGGTCTATGAATTCACGGGTTTTGGCGCGCAGCTCGGTGTCGTCGAGCTTTTCAAGCGGGGCTTCCAGCGCATTGATGCGCTCTATGGATTTGCGATAGGTTTTGAGCAGCCTGTCGTTGCGGCTACCGAAGAGTTTGGTCAGGATATTGGAAGCCATAAATGCGAGGCCGCGCTGGCAGCCCCGATGAGCTGACAGTGCGGCCGAAATCCCTTATTGAGTATCGACGTAAATGTGGGCGTTCGCCGTTTGTTCAACTACGCGCCAAACGAAGATTTTACCTCTGCCGCGCTGCTACTTCGGACGAGGCATCGGGGCGGGCTGTGCGGCCGTCGGCTGGGCGATCGCCACTGTCGGGGCCTGAGGCAGTTTCTGGCCGGCGGTCAGAAACTTCTGCGGATCCTGGTACACGCCCTGCACCAGCACCTCAAAGTGCAGATGCGGCCCGGTCGAACGTCCGGTGGTGCCTACCTCGGCTATTTTCTGGCCACGCTTGATCAGGTCGCCCTTCTTGACCAGCACCCGAGAGGCATGGGCGTAGCGTGTGACAAGGTCGTTGCCGTGATCGACCTCGACCATGTTGCCGTAGGCGGAGTGGTATTCCTGAGCGACCACCACGCCGCCCGCAGCCGCCAGGATCGAGGTGCCGGGCTCGGCCGGAAAGTCCAGCCCGGTGTGCAGTGCCGAACGGCCGTTCAGAGGGTCAATTCGCCAGCCAAACGACGAGCCGAGAATGCCAGTCTGTACCGGCTGCTGGGTGGGCACCATCATTTTTTTGATCTTCTGGTCGAAAAGACGCGACTCCATCACCGTCATCAGGTCCACGCGCTGATCGGTCAACCTGTCCAGGTCGGCCAGCGTGGCCTGCAGCTCTTCCATCGTGAGGGAGCGGCCCGTCACGAGCACACCGCCGCGACCGGGTTGCGTCTTGATGTCATTGGGATTGACGCCCGCCAGGCCTGATACCCGTTCGCCCAGCGCCTCAAGCTGCATCATCTTGGCCTGCATTTCGCCCAGGCGTTTGGCCATGACGTCGATGTTTTCCCGCATGAAGCGGTCACGCTGCTCGACCTCGTCCTTGACCACGAGTTTGACCAGCGAGCCGATCACCGGCCAGCCTTCACGCGCGCCTTTGAGAAAAACCCAGTGGTACATGCCGGCGGCCACCAACATCAATGCCAATGCCGCGACAAAACCCACAACCACAAGCCGGGTACCACTTAGGTAAACGGCACGGCTTTTGGCAAGCCACGCATCCGTGATAATCAAATGCACGTATCCAACTCCTTGAACTGAGCCCACCTGCCGTGAATTCCACACCCCGCCCCCATGGGGCTGTCACTTTCAGCCAGGCTGTCGAGAACTCGCCCTCATTGGCGCGGCTGACCGGGCTTGTCCAGGAATCCAATGACCGGCTCAAGGCCATCGAGTCGCTGATCCCGGAAGCCCTGCGCCCTGCGGTTCAGGCCGGTCCGATTGATGAGGGCATCTGGTGCCTGCTGGTCAGCAGCAATGCCGCCGCCGCGAAAGTCCGCCAGTTGTTGCCGCTGATCCAGTCCCGCCTGATCGGCAAAGGTTGGAAGATTACCTCAATTCGGCTGAAGATACTAATAGCCAAAAAGTAGTATTTACCAGCAGCACCCCGCGCTGAAAGCTTGCGCTGTCTGAAGTAGTTGCAGTTGCTGTGAAGTGATGGTTCTGCGTGCTGGCAGCAAGGGCCGGGCCGAATGCAGGGAAATGGTGCCGCTTGTCGGATTCGAACTGACGACCTACCGCTTACAAGGCGGTTGCTCTACCAACTGAGCTAAAGCGGCACAAACTCTATTTTACGTGACCTGTTTATTTCACCCGTTTGAGCGAAGGTCGTTTGCCTTGCGGTGGTTTGGGTGGATCGGGCGGCGCCGGATCGTCTTCACGCGCCGACGCGGTGGGGTTTGCCGGAACCAATTGTACGATCTTCGCCTCTGGCCCTGACCCCACTGCGGGCTCTGCAGCCACTGGGTCGGGCGGCGGTAGCACCTGAGGCGAATGCCCGGCAGCCTCAAGCCTGGGCTGCGCAATGGGCGACGTCGGCGTGGCCAGTGGAAACGCCATGCCCTGGCCGTTTTCGCGCGCATAAATAGCGATCACGCGAGCGATAGGCACCATGATTTCGCGGGCACTGCCAGCGAACCGCGCCTTGAACTCAATGAAGTCATTGCCCAGCTTCAGCGAACTGGTGGCGTCAAAACTGATATTGAGCACGATCTCGTTGTTCTTGACGTATTCGCGCGGTACCTGAACGGTCTCGTCCACGGCCACCGCCACATACGGCGTCAGCCCGTTGTCGGTACACCAGTCGTACAGCGCCCGTATCAAGTAGGGGCGTGTCGATGTGGAGTCGAGCGCGTTCATCAAATCAGCCAACGCTTGCAATCATTACGCTATTGTCACGCGTAATTATTTACGCATCACTTTCTCGGACGGGGTCAGCGCCTCGATGTAGGCCGGGCGCGAGAAGATGCGCTCGGCGTATTTGAGCAGCGGCGCGGCATTTTTCGACAGGTCGATGTCGTAGTAGTCCAGGCGCCACAGCAGGGGCGCAATCGCCACGTCGAGCATGGAGAAATTGTCGCCCAGCATGAACTTGTTCTTCAGGAACACCGGGGCCAACTGCGTGAGGCGGTCGCGGATGTGCGAACGGGCTTTTTCCAGCGCCTTTTCATTGCCCTTGGAGGCGCGGGCTTCCAGGATGTTGACGTGGACGAACAGTTCTTTTTCGAAGTTCAGCAGAAACAGCCGCACGCGCGCCCGGTCCACCGGGTCGCCGGGCATCAGCTGTGGGTGCGGAAACCGCTCGTCGATGTACTCATTGATGATGTTCGACTCATACAGGATCAGGTCACGCTCGACCAGGATGGGTACCTGGCCATAGGGGTTCATGACGTTGATGTCTTCGGGCTTGTTGTACAAGTCCACATCGCGGATTTCGAAGTCCATGCCTTTTTCAAACAGCACAAAACGGCAGCGGTGCGAGAACGGGCAGGTCGTGCCTGAATAAAGGACCATCATGGGTGCGAACTCCTAAATGCAAAAGAGTGGAAGCGTTGAAGGCGTCCACTCCAGAAGATGCCGGGAACGGCGTCCCGACGAAAAATTACTTGACGTTTTTCCAGAAGGCCGCGTTCAGGCGCCAGGCAGCAAACGTCAGGACAAGAAGAAACATCAACACCCAGACGCCAACCTGGATGCGGGTATTTTGTGCGGGCTCGCCCATCCACTGCATGTAGCCGACCAGATCAGCCATGGCCTGGTCATACTGCAGCGGGCTCATGGTGCCGGGCGTAACCTGTTGCCAGCCCTTGAAGACCTGCACCTTGTGGCCACGTTCTTCTTTTTCATCGAACAGTGGTTTGCGCTCACCCGACAGCTCCCACAAAACGTGCGGCATGCCGACGTTGGGGAACGCCAGGTTGTTCCAGCCGGTGGCCGTGGTCTCGTCGCGGTAATAACTGCGCAGGAAGGTGTAGAGATAGTCGGCACCGGCACCACCTGCGCCAGAGCGCGAACGGGCGACCAGCGTCAGATCGGGCGGGTTGCCGCCAAACCATTCCTTGGCCTGTTTCGGGTCCATCGCCACCTTCATGGTTTCACCAACCTTGTCGCTGGCAAACAGCAGGTTGTCCTTGATCTGCTGCTCGGTCAGACCAATGTCCTGCAGACGGTTGTAACGCATGAAAGCAGCCGAGTGGCAGTTCAGGCAGTAGTTGACAAACAGCTTGGCACCGTTTTGCAGCGCGCCCAGGTCGTTGGTCTTGTTGGGCGCCTTGTCCCAGGCAATGCCCTCGCTGGCCGCATGCGCCACGTTGCCGGCCAGTGCCAGCACGGCCACCAGACCCAGCGCCAGTTGTTTGAATGTTTTCATCATGGTCAGGATCTCCGGCTCAGTGGGCAGCGAACGTCACGCGATCAGGCGGTGTCTTGAAGGTTCCCAGGCGGCTCCACCACGGCATCAGCAGGAAGAAGCCGAAATAAAACAGGGTTCCGACCTGCGACACACGCTCATTGATCAGCGAAGGCGGTTTGATGCCCAGGTAACCCAGCACCACAAAATTGAGGACAAAAATGGCGTACATGTATTTGTGCCAGTCGGGGCGGTAGCGAATCGATTTGACTTCGCTGTTGTCCAGCCAGGGCAGAAAAAACAGGATGATGACCGCGCCACCCATGACCACCACACCCCAGAACTTGGCGTCGATCATCAGCATGGCGGCAACCAGCACCACGGCAGCGCCAACGATGATGGCTTTGAACAGGCCGGCAATTTTGGCCTTGAGCACGCCCAGCACTGCGCCCAGCAGCACACAGGCAATCAGCGCATACATCATCTGGCTGGTGATGGCACGCAGCATGGAGTAATACGGCGTGAAGTACCAGACCGGGGCGATGTGCAGCGGCGTCTTCAGCGGGTCGGCTGGAATGAAGTTGTTGTACTCCAGGAAATAACCACCAGCTTCCGGCGCAAAAAAGATGATGGCCGAGAAAATCATCAGGAACACGCTGACCGCAAATATGTCGTGCACCGTGTAGTAGGGGTGGAAAGGAATCCCGTCCAACGGTTTACCGCTTGCATCTTTGTGTTTTTTGATTTCCACGCCATCGGGGTTGTTCGAGCCGACTTCATGCAGCGCGATGATATGTGCCACCACCAGGCCCAGCAGCACCAGCGGCACGGCGATCACGTGAAAGGCAAAAAAGCGGTTCAGTGTGGCGTCACCCACCACATAGTCACCACGGATCAGTAGCGCGAGGTCGGGGCCAATAAAAGGAATCGCCGCAAACAGGTTGACGATCACCTGGGCGCCCCAGTAGCTCATCTGGCCCCAGGGCAGCAGGTAACCCATGAAGGCTTCGGCCATCATCACCAGGAAAATCGCGCAGCCGAAAATCCAGATCAGTTCGCGCGGCTTGCGGTAGCTGCCGTAGATCAGGCCGCGGAACATGTGCAGATAGACCACCACAAAAAAAGCCGAAGCGCCGGTCGAGTGCATGTAGCGCACCAGCCAGCCCCAGGGCACGTCGCGCATGATGTATTCGACCGAGCCGAAGGCGAGCGCGGCATCGGGCTTGTAATGCATGGTCAGGAAAATACCGGTGACGATCTGGATCACCAACACCAGCAAGGCGAGCGAGCCAAACACATACCAGAAGTTGAAATTCTTCGGCGCGTAGTACTCGCTCATGTGCTCTTTGAAGAGCTTGCTTGCAGGGAATCGGTTATCGACCCAGTTCATCAGCCGGGTTGCAGCCGGTGCATCGGGGGAAATTTCTTTGAATTCAGCCATAAGGGGTCCTATTTGCTAGTCGATGGGGGACGGGGAGGACGCCACACGGCACCAGCGACCTGTCCAGCAAAGCTTCAGGCTTTTTTGTCCTCACCAATCAGCAGCTTGGCATCTGACAGGTACATGTGGGGCGGCACTTCCAGGTTGTCCGGCGCCGGTTTGTTTTTGTACACACGACCGGCAAAGTCGAAGGTCGAGCCGTGGCAGGCGCACAGAAAGCCGCCAGCCCAGTCATCGGGCAGCGAGGGCTGGGCGCCCGTGGCGAACCTGTCGCTGGGCGAGCAGCCCAGGTGGGTGCAGATGCCGACCGCCACAAAATATTCGGGCTTGATGGAGCGGTTTTCGTTGCGCGCGTACTCGGGTGTGAATTCGCCGGGTTTGCGCTCGGACTTGGGGTCGGCCAGTTGCGGGTCCAGCTTGGCCAGGCCGGCCAGCTGTTCCGGCGTGCGCCTGACAATCCAGACCGGTTTACCACGCCATTCAACCGTGAGCTTTTCGCCCGGTTTAATGGCTGAAATATCAACTTCTACCGAAGCGCCGGCGGCCTTGGCCCGCTCGGAGGGCTGAAAGGTGCTGACAAACGGCACCGCTGCAGCGGCCACGCCGGCACCGCCGATCACGCTGGTGGTCACGATCCAGTTTCTTTTGTCTTTGTCAATCGGAGCGCCGGGCGGCACGTTGATACTTGCTTGCGTCATGGATGTCCTACAAGAACGGGGCTTGAAAAACTTGAAAAGGGGCCTATTGGGGTCAACCTTGGATTGTAACGGAGCGCGCAAAGCAATTTCAAGCCAGAGTCCACCTTTGGACAGCCTGACTGCGGCTTGACGCGAAAGCCGCCGCGCTAAAACAGCAGGCAACACCAGCGCAAAGGGCTGGCGCGAAAGCCAGGGCAGCGAAGATAATCCGGCTGCCGGCCCGCCTGCGGCGTGGCAGTCAAAAAATATTCATCAGGCAACAACAAAGGAGCACGCCATGGGCATGATGCAGGAATTCAAGGAGTTTGCGATCAAGGGTAGCGTCGTTGACCTGGCGGTCGGCGTGATCATCGGTGCGGCTTTCGGCAAGATTGTCGATTCCGTCGTCAGCGACCTGATCTTGCCGCTGGTCGGCGCGGTCATTGGCAAGCTTGATTTCTCCAACCTGTACATCGTGCTGGGCAATGTACCGGCGGGAACCGCCACCACGCTCGATGCGCTGAAAAAAGCTGGTGTGCCGGTGTGGGCTTATGGCAACTTCATCACCGTTGCCGTCAACTTCGCCATCCTGGCTTTCATCATTTTCCTGATGATCAAGCAAATCAACCGCCTGAAGAAAGAAACCCCGGTCGCCGCGCCCGCTGCCACGCCCGAAGACGTGGTGCTGCTGCGCGAAATTCGCGACAGCCTGAGGAAATAAGCTCCCCCCGTGGTCCGCTCACTTCGTGTAGCGGCCCTGCCCCTCAGGGGCGGCGCCTGCCGGCTGGCGAAGACATGGTGTTTGCTATTGATTTCATAGCTTGCTGTGCGCCCTGACCATGGGCTGCAGGCCTTTTTGATCCCTTTTTAGGGCGGTGATAGCTGTCGAGCCATGCGAACGGCCGCGATCAGGCTGGACGCGTCCGCCTTGCCGGTGCCCGCAATGTCAAAAGCCGTGCCATGGTCCGGGCTGGTGCGCACCAGCGGCAAACCCAGGGTGACATTGACGCCCTGCTCCACACCAAGGTATTTGACCGGAATCAGGCCTTGGTCGTGGTACATCGCCACCACCACGTCAAACTCGCTCGCTTGACCGACAGGCGCACGCGCCCGCATAAACACGGTGTCGGGCGCGAAGGGGCCGCTCACGTTCAGGCCCTGCGCGCAGGCTGCGGCAATCGCTGGCGCAATGATGTCGATTTCTTCGCGCCCGAATCGGCCGCCCTCGCCGGCATGGGGGTTCAGGCCGGCCACCGCGATGCGCGGCGCAGCGCCGCCGGCGCCGCGAACCGAGCGGTGTGCAATCTGCAGGGTCTGCAGCACATTGCCGAAAGTCACTGCGTCCAGCGCATCACGCAATGACATGTGGATGCTGACCAGCACGGTCTTGAGCTCGTCATTGGCCAGCATCATACGCACCGGCATCTCGGCCACGGTTTTGCCGGCAAATGCTGCGGCTTCGGTCTGCAGCAGTTCGGTGTGGCCAGGAAAGCGTGCGAAGCCTGGACCGGCCAAGGCCAGCGCCTCCTTGTGAATCGGCGCGGTGACCATGGCGACAAGCTCGCCCGCCAGCGCTGCGCGGGCGGCCCAGACAATACAGTGGGCCGCCGCCTTGCCGGCCGCCGCACTGACCTGCCCGTAAGTGGCGAGCGCGGGCAGTTCACAGGTCTGCAGCACCGGAATACACCGCGGCGGTAGCGCCCGCCAACCGGCGATGCCCGCAAGCTGCACCACCGGCAGCGCCAGCGCGCTGTCACCAGCGATCAACTGCGATGCGCGGCGCAGCGTGGCCACATCGCCCGCGACCAGGCAGCCAGCCAGCTCGGCAGGCGCATCGCGAAAGGCTTTGGCGATGATTTCCGGGCCGATGCCCGCCGGATCGCCCATGGTGATGGCCAGCGGCCGGGTCATGGCCATGGAAAACCCACGACTTGAGCCGGCAGGAACTTGGTGTATTTCATAACTTCCCCTGGCCATCTGAACGGCCCATAATGGTTTGATCGCCTGCCTGCCCCAGCCCCGCGACCACGGGACAAGGCAGGCCACAGGCAGCCGGATGGAAGGAAGCAGCAACATGCATTCTGTCGGTATTTTCGCGCAAATGGCAGCGCTGGCGGGCGGTCTGGCCGCAGCGCCATGAACACGGCCGAAACCATCATCTGGAGCGCCGCCGCAGGCTCCATGGGCCTGATTGTCTTGCTGGCCGCCGCCGAAGCCACCTACACCCGCAGCCGCGCCAGCGTGCAAAGCCTGATCTACCTCGGCATGTACTGGCTGTTTTTTGCCCTGCTTTGCGGTTTGCCGGAGACCCTGCTGCCGCTGGCCAGCGCACCATGGATTCACGTCGCCCAGGTGCTGATCGGGCCCCTGCGCAGTGCCATGGGCATTTATGGAGGCAGGCAATGGTTGGGGTCGGCCAGGCGCGACCGGCTGACGGACATCAGTTTGCGCGCTATGGCCTGGCTGTGCCTGGCCGGCGGGCCCTTGTTCCTATTGTTGCCGTCCCCCCAGCAACTGCCGGCGTCGGCCGCATTGACCATGGTGACGGTGAGCGTCATGCTGTGGCTGACCGCGCGTGCGGCCCGGCACGGCGACCGGCTGGCCTGGGGGCTGGCTTTTGCAAGCCTGCTCACCTTGCCCTTGCAACTCGGTTTGTACTGGCTGGCGCTGGACCTCGGCCCCCTGTCCACAGCCAGTCAAGCCGGTGTGGGACTGCTGGGCGTGGTGAGTATGTCCGTGATCGCCGCCGTTTTATGGCTGCGCAACCACCATGGTCGCCAGATACACCCTCCCTCCCGTTCGCGGCGCGACCCGGTCACCCAGCTCTTCAGCAGCATCGTGATCGTGCGCAAAATTGTGCGTGCCCAGCGCCGTCTGGCGCGTACCCGGCGCGACGGGGCGCTGATGGCGGTGCAACTGTTCGACCCCGAGCGCTTGCTGGCCCAGGTCGGCCACTATGGGCTCAATGACATTTACAACCGGCTCGCGCGGCGCATGCAGCGCCATACCGGCGTGCTCAACCCCGCCGGGCGCTACTACGACCGCTGCTTCATCGTGCTGATCGAGCCCCTGCACTCGCCACGCTGGATACGCACCATGGGGCTGCGCGTGGCCTCCAGCCTGCGCAAGCCACTGGAGGTGACCGCCCTCAATGGCGAGCGCATCAAGCTCAGCGCCGACATCGGCGTCGGCCTGGTGCACCTGTGGGGCGCGGGCAAAGACGTGGACGAACTGCTGCATGAAGTTCAGGGCGTGGCAACGGCCGCGCGTGCCATGCGCTCACGCGCAGCGCTGCTCGACGAAATCAGTTATTTGGCGGTGCCGGTGGAAAATGCCGAACTCGGCGCAAGCTGGCACGCCATGCGCACGGCCCGCTCGCACCCGGCACGCGCGCTGCAGCCGGAAAGGCAGCGGCGCACCGCCATCTGACAGCGCACCTCCCCGGCGCCGGGTTCGGGCCAGGCTCAGGTCGAATTCAAGCCGGGTTGTCGATGTCGATGAACTGGTGCGCCAGGCCGAACTGCGCCGCCACATGCGCCGCCACCGCCGGCGCGCCGTAACGCTCGGACGCGTGATGGCCGCAGGCGATAAAGGCCACACCCATCTCCCGCGCACAGTGCGCCTGCGGCTCCGAAATCTCGCCGGTGATGAAGGCGTCGGCCCCGGCGGCAATCGCGTCCTCGAAGTAGCCCTGCGCGCCACCGCTGCACCACGCTATGTTTTCAATAGCTGTATGCGCCCGCCCGACAAGGGTTACAGGCCGATTTAATGCATTTTTGACGTGCTCGGCGAGTTGCTCAGCGCTGTCAAACCCTGCCGCACCGCCGCTGCGTCCGCCGAGGAATCCCAGCTGGTTGTCGCCAAACCAGCGATCTGCCTTCAGCCCGAGCCGTAGGCCCAGCTGCGCGTTGTTGCCGAGCTCGGGGTGCGCGTCCAGCGGCAAATGATAGGCGTAGAGGTTGATGTCGTGCGCCAGCAGCAGCGCCAGGCGCTTCTTCATCCAGCCCGTGACCCTGCCGTCCTGGCCGCGCCAGAACAGGCCGTGGTGCACAAAAATCGCATCCGCCTGCGCGACGACGGCCGCCTCGATCAGCGCCAGGCTGGCGGTGACGCCCGAGACGATCTTGCGCACCTCGGCCTTGCCCTCGACCTGCAGGCCGTTGGGCCCGTAGTCCTTGAAAGCCTCGGGCTGCAGCAACTGATCAAACGCGCCCAGCAACAAGGCGCGCGGCGCAACCACCGCATCCTGAACGGTCACGGTAAAAAACCTTCGACCGACAGGTAACGCTCGCCGGTGTCGTAGTTAAAACCCAGCACCGTGCTGCCTGCAGCAATCCCGGGCAGCTTCTGTGCAATCGCCGCCAGCGTTGCGCCTGAGGAAATGCCCACCAGCAAGCCCTCTTCGGCGGCGCAGCGGCGCGCATAGTCTTTGGCGGCATCTCCCTCGACTTGGATCACGCCGTCGAGCAAAGCCGTCCGCAGGTTGGCCGGAATGAAACCCGCGCCTATGCCCTGAATGGGGTGCGGCGACGGTTTGCCGCCGCTGATGACGGGCGAGGCTGCGGGTTCCACCGCAAACACTTTCGTGGCCGGGAATTTGGCTTTCAGCACCTGCCCCACGCCGCTCAGGTGACCGCCGGTGCCGACGCCGGTGATCAAGTAGTCCACACCCTGCGGGAAGTCGGCGATGATTTCCTGCGCCGTGGTGCGCACATGCACCTCGATGTTGGCCGGGTTGTCGAACTGCTGCGGCATCCAGGCGCCCGGCGTTTTAGCGACCAACTCTTTGGCATGGGCAATCGCGCCGTTCATGCCCTTTTCACGCGGCGTCAACTCAAAGCTCGCGCCGTAGGCCAGCATCAGGCGGCGCCGCTCAATGCTCATGCTGTCGGGCATCACCAGCACCAGTTTGTAACCCTTGACGGCGGCCACCATCGCCAGGCCGACACCCGTGTTGCCAGAGGTCGGCTCGATGATGGTTCCGCCGGGTATCAGCGCGCCCGACTGCTCGGCGGCTTCGACCATGCTGAGCGCGATGCGGTCCTTGATCGAGCCGCCGGGATTGCTGCGCTCGGACTTGATATAAATCTGGTGCGTCTGGCTGGCCGGCCCGAACAGGCGGTTGATGCGGATGTGCGGCGTGTTGCCGATGATGGCGAGAACGCTGGAGGCTTTCATGGCAAATCCTTGAGGTTGTGCTGCAAATTATGGCCGTTCCCATGTCCATGGCTGGTGGAAAGACCCGTAAATTGGGCGAAAATTGCGGTTACCGCCCTGCCTTCAAGCCTGAACTCCCAGGCCCCGGCCGCTTTATCTTCTGGACCCACCATGCGCAAATTCTGGCTTCTGTTTTCCCAAACCGTGACGGTGCTGCTGGCCGCCTACTTTGTGGTCGCCACCCTGCAGCCGCAATGGGTCAACCGGCAGGCGCTGGGCAATGCTATTTCGGTGATTGAAGCGCCTGCAGGCCCGGACGGCAGCGCCGCGCCCGCCGGCAGTTTTGCCGCTGCCGCCAAAGCCGCCTCTGCCGCCGTCGTCAGCATCAACACCAGCAAGGCCGCAGCACGCAACCCCAACATGAACGACCCCTGGTTCAGGTTTTTCTTTGGCGACCAGGGCGGTCAAAACGAGCCCCAGGTGGGCCTGGGCAGTGGCGTCATCGTCAGCCCGAGCGGCTACATCCTGACCAACAACCATGTGGTCGAGGGAGCGGACGACATCGAGGTCATCCTCAACGACACCCGCAGGGCAAAAGCCAAAGTCATAGGCACCGACCCCGAGACCGACCTGGCCATCCTGAAGATCGAACTCGACAAATTGCCGGTCATTGTGCTGGGCAGCTCGGACACGCTGCAGGTGGGCGACCCGGTGCTGGCCATCGGCAACCCGTTTGGCGTGGGTCAGACGGTGACCAGTGGCATCGTCAGCGCCCTGGGGCGCAACCAGCTGGGTATCAATACCTTCGAGAATTTCATCCAGACCGATGCCGCCATCAACCCCGGCAATTCAGGCGGCGCGCTGGTGGACACACAGGGCCGCTTGCTGGGCATCAACACCGCGATTTATTCGCGCTCGGGCGGCTCCATGGGGATTGGTTTTGCCATTCCGGTGTCCACCGGCAAACAGGTACTCGAAAGCATTGTGAAAGATGGCCAGGTCACGCGTGGCTGGATTGGGGTAGAGCCCCAGGATCTGAGCCCGGAAGTGGCCGAGGCCTTCGGCATCAAACCCGAGGCGGTGAAGGCTGGCGGCGTGATCCTCACCGGGGTGCTGCAAAACGGCCCGGCCGCGCAAGCCGGAATTTTGCCGGGCGACGTGATCACCGATGTGGCCGGTAAACCGGTGCGCACTGTGACCGAGCTGCTGAGCGCGGTGGCCGGCCTCAAGCCAGGTACATCGGCGCCGCTGGGTGTACTGCGCAAGGACAAAAAGACCGACATCGCGGTGGTACCGGGCACCCGGCAGCGGCCGAAAATCCAGCGCTGAAACCCCAGAAGATCCGCGAGTCGCTATCTTTTTTATAGCTGCTTTCTCACGCCCGATATGGGCTGCAGGTCAATTTCATCTCAAGGTTTGGCAGCTTCGGGGTCTTCGGGTGCCTGCGTATGTTTGATGAAGAACCGCGCCGCCCAGATGCCCACCTCGTACAAAATGCACATCGGAATCGCCAGTGCCAGTTGCGACACCACGTCCGGCGGCGTGACGATGGCGGCCACCACAAAGGCCAGCACGATGAAATAGCCGCGGAAGTTTTTGAGCTTCTCGATGCTGACGATGTTCATGCGCGCCAGCACCACCACCGCAATCGGCACCTCAAAAGCCATGCCAAAAGCCAAAAACATGCTCAGCACAAAACCGAGGTAAGCCTCGATGTCGGGCGCCGCCACAATCGATTTGGGCGCAAAGCTCTGGATGAACTTGAACACCTGGCCAAAAACGAAGAAGTAGCAAAACGCCACGCCGACAAAAAACAACAGCGTGCTGGACACCACCAGCGGCATCACCAGTTTTTTCTCGTGCGTGTACAGGCCTGGCGCCACAAAGGCCCAGACCTGGTACAGCACCACTGGCAGGGCCAGCATGAAAGCGGCCATCAACAAAATCTTCAAGGGCACCAAAAACGGCGAGATCACCGAGGTGGCGATCAGCGAGGCGCCCGCCGGCAGGGTGGCCACCAGTGGTGCGGCCAGCAGGTCAAACAACACAGCGGGGCCTGGCCAGATGGCCAGCAGGCCGGCGGCGACACCGATGGCGATCACCACCCGAATCATCCGGTCGCGCAGCTCCATCAGGTGCTGCACAAAAGGCTGCTCGGTGCCCGCGAGTTCGTCGGGCTTGTCGGTGTGGGGGTCGCTCATGGAGTTTTTGCGCTGGAAGAAAAAGACGCGGGGCTGCGCGCGGGTGGCAGTTTAGGAGAAGTCAGCCCTTGTGGCTGGAGGACACGCCGGGACGGGGGCGATAACGCGCCACACGGGCCGCGCCCGACAGCGCCTTGGTCCGCACGCCGGAGCGGGCCTTGTACCACTGCGGCGTGGCACCCGCCTTGAGCCGCCAGTTTTTCTTCGGGTGTTTGTATTCGGGCAGTGTGATCATGCCGGGCAACTCTTCGCTGGAGGCGGTGCCGGTGGTTTCTGCCCAGGATTTTTCAAAGTCGCTGGTATTGGTCTGGATGGAGTTTTCGACATCGCGCGCAGCACCCTCCATGGACTCCTTCATCTTCTTGAGCTCGTCGAGCTCCATTGAGCGGCTGACCTCTTGCTTGACGTCAGACACATAACGCTGTGCCTTGCCGAGCAACATACCCACGGTACGCGCGACACGCGGCAGCTTTTCAGGGCCAATCACGATCAGCGCCACCGCGCCTATCAGCGCGATCTTGGACAGGCCGATGTCGATCATGCGAGGTCAGGCGAGTGCAAGACGAACCACGGCTCGGGGAGCAGCGCAGCACACGCAGTGGCAAGCGTGGGAGCGAACATCCTCAAGACTTTTGCTTGGCTTCCACGTCGATCGTGGTTTTGTCGGCGGTCTGCGCATGGCTGACCTGACCGGCAGGCGCGGCGGCGGCTTTTTCGTCAGCGGTCTGACCACCTTCTTTCATGCCGTCCTTGAAGCCCTTGACGGCGCCGCCCAGGTCGCCACCCATGTTTCTGAGTTTTTTGGTGCCGAACACCATCACGACGATCAGCAGCACGATCAGCCAGTGCCAAATGGAAAATGAGCCCATGTTTCTCTCCTAAGCTTTAATTGCAATGTTGCACAAGGTTAGGGCCATTCTAAAGGCCTTGCGCCCCGCTGCGCCTGAATAGCCCTGCACGACCACCCCTGTAACCAAGGGTTCATCTGGGGCGCAACGGCGGCCCCGCAAGTGGGGATTTACCCTTCCACGAACGGAGGACTCTTTAACTCAACCGGGGCTGCGGGTCCGGCTTCGCCGGCCCGCAGGCGCAGCGCCCCCTCGGGGCTGGCGCCTGCGGCTCCGAACCTGCTTGAGCAGGTTTGGACAGGGGGCAGAAGCGAAGCCTCTGGCGAGCGGCGGCCTGCAAGGTGCAGCGACCCGCGCAGCGGCGGAGCGTGGGGGCTAACCTTTTGCCCAGGGCCGCGGGCCGCCCATCACATGAATGTGCAGGTGATGCACTTCCTGGCCGCCCTCCGCGCCGGTGTTGGTAACAATGCGAAAGCCACCTTCGGGGTAGGGTTTGCAGCCTTTTTCAACAGCCAGCCGGGGCGCCAGCGCCATCATGCGGCCCAGCAGCGCCTCATGCGCCGGCCCGACCTGCGCCATCGACGCGATATGCGCCTTCGGGATCATCAAAAAATGCACCGGCGCCCACGGGTTGATGTCGTCAAAGACAAAGATGTCGGCGTCTTCGTAGACCTTGCGGCTGGGGATTTTTCCGGCAGCGATTTTGCAGAAAATGCAATTGTCGTCGTGGGCGGGGCTGGGCTGGCTCATGGTCGGCTGGGGTGGGGTTGACTCAAAGTTCAGGCTGCGAGGTGGCCGGGCGCAGGCTGTTGAAACGCAGCCAGCCGCGAATGCAGCGGTACAGGTACCAGAGCCAGACGATGCCGTAGGCGATCATGCCGGGCAGCACAAACAACAGCCACAGCGGCGACAGCAGCACCAGCCACATCAGCGTCCACCAGAAGGTCTGGATCATGTAGTTGTGGTGGTCGATGTACAGCACATCCGTCTCCTCGCTGCGGCGCACGTAGTTGACGATCAGCGCGACCACCGCGAAGATGCCGCCACTGAACCAGGCCAGCGTGTGCAGACCGTACAGCACATGCATGACGATACGGTCATTCGGGCTTTTAGTGTCGAACTCGGCCAGGTTGGTCTCGCTCATGGTCTCTCCTCTGGTTGGCTGCGTATAGCTGATCTATTTTTCGGCGTCTTCGCGGTCCTGCGCCTTGCGCAGGGCTTTTTCCTCGATGCCGCTGATGCCCTCGCGGCGCTCCAGCTCGGCCATCACGTCGGCCGGCGACAGGCCGTAGTGGGCCAGCGCAATCAGGCTGTGAAACCACAGGTCGGCGACTTCGCCGACCAGTTTGGCATGGAGTTCAGGTGTCGCGCCACCGTGGTCGATGTCTTTGGCCGCCATCACGGTTTCAGTGGCTTCCTCGCCAATTTTTTTCAGGATGGCGTCCGGGCCCTTGTGCAGCAGGCGCGCGACGTAGCTGGTGTCGGGGTCGCCGCCCTGGGCCGGTTTGCGGCTTTCGATGATGCGCGCCAGGCGCTGCAGGGAGTCGTTGGAAGTCATGGCTTGTTCTTGTCTATTTGTAGATGCTTGTCGGGTCTTTCAAGACCGGCTCGGTCACCACCCACTGACCGTCTTTGTAAAGACTGAAAAAGCAGCTGTGGCGGCCGGTGTGGCAGGCAATGCTCGGTTCGTGGCCGAGCTGGGTCACCTTCAGCAGGATCACGTCGTTGTCGCAGTCCAGGCGGATCTCGTGCACCGTCTGCAGGTGGCCGGATTCCTCGCCCTTGTGCCACAGGCGCCCGCGTGAACGGCTGTAATACACGGCCTGGCCAAGTTCGGCAGTTTTTTGCAGCGCCTCGCGGTTCATCCAGGCAAACATCAGCACGTCGCCGCTGCCAGCTTCCTGCGCAATCACCGGGATCAGGCCCTTGTTGTCCCACTGGATGTCGTCTAGCCACTTCATCGTTCTATTGTCCGTGAAATGCGGGGCCCACACGCAGCAGCGCTGACTGCAGGCATTCACTATCAAATTTATAGCTGCTTGCGCCCGCCAGACGGGGGCTGGAGACCGAAAAGACTTGGAACTACAGACGGACCGGGATGCCGCGTGCCGCCATGTGGACTTTTGCCTGTTGCACCGTGTATTCGCCGTAATGAAAAATGCTGGCGGCCAGTACCGCGTCGGCACCGCCCAGCTGGATGCCGTCGGCCAGGTGGTCCAGGTTGCCGACGCCGCCCGAGGCGATCACCGGCACGCTGACGGCGTCGCTGACAGCGCGGGTCAACGCCAAGTCGAAGCCGGACTTGGTGCCGTCACGGTCCATGCTGGTAAGCAAAATCTCGCCGGCGCCACGGGCTGCCATTTCGGTGGCCCAGGCGACGGCGTCCAGGCCGGTGTTCTTGCGGCCACCGTGGCTGTAAACGTCCCAGCCCGGCCCGCGCGTCAGCGCTTGCTCGTCGGAGCGACGTTTGGCGTCGATGGCCACCACGATGCACTGGGCGCCGTATCTGGCTGAGGCGTCTTCAATCACCTGCGGATTGGCCAGCGCGGCCGAGTTGAAACTGGTCTTGTCGGCGCCGGCATTGAGCAGGCGGCGCACGTCGTCGACGGTGCGCACACCACCGCCCACCGTCAGTGGAATGAAGACCTGGGAGGCCACCGCTTCAATGATGTGCAGGATCAGGTCGCGCCCATCGCTGGTGGCGGTGATGTCGAGAAAGGTCAGCTCATCGGCACCCTGCTCGTGGTAACGCGCGGCAATCTCGACCGGGTCCCCGGCATCGCGCAACTCGACGAAATTCACGCCCTTGACCACGCGGCCACCGGTCACATCCAGACAGGGAATGATTCGTTTAGCTAACATTTAGCCCCCACCCTCACCCACTGCGAGCCTGCGGCGGTTCCCTGCCCCTTGCACCGGGAAAGGGACCGCTGCGCCTGCGGCCCGGCAAAGCCGGTTCTGCGGCTCCTGCTGGCATGAAGAGCTGCCCCTCCTGGCCGCTTCGGGGAGTTATCCATTCAATTCGTCGGCGCGGGCCTGGGCAAGGGCAAAGTCCAGGTCGCCGCTGTAAATCGAGCGGCCGCAGATCACGCCTTCAACGCCCTCATCCTCCACCGCGCACAGGGCGTCAATGTCGGCCATGTTGGACAGGCCGCCGGAGGCGATCACCGGGATCGTCAGCGCCTGCGCCAGCTTGACGGTGGCTTCGATGTTGATGCCGCTGAGCATGCCGTCGCGGCCGATGTCGGTGTAGATGATGCCTTCGACGCCGTAGTCCTGGAATTTCTTGCCGAGGTCAACCACCTCGTGGCCGGTCATCTTGCTCCAGCCGTCGGTGGCGACCTTGCCGTCCTTGGCATCGAGGCCGACGATGATGTGACCACCGAAGGCAGTGCAGGCGTCCTGCAGAAAACCGGGGTTTTTCACTGCGGCCGTGCCGATGATGACGTAGCGCAAGCCGGAGTCGAGGTAACGCTCGATGGTGTCCAGGTCGCGAATGCCGCCGCCGAGCTGCACATCGATCTCGCTGCCGACCTCGGCCAGGATCTTCCTGATCGCAGCCTCGTTTTTCGGCTTGCCGGCAAATGCCCCGTTCAGGTCCACCAGGTGCAGGCGGCGTGCGCCCTTGTCGACCCAGCTGCGCGCCATGGCCGCCGGGTCTTCGCTGAAAATAGTGGACTGGTCCATGTCGCCCTGTTTGAGGCGCACACAATGGCCGTCTTTCAAGTCAATCGCGGGGATGAGTAGCATGGGCAGTGAGGCTGGCGGTGGATGGGAGGGGGAACGCGAAGGGAGAAAAAAGGCGTGCAGCGGCTGGCGGAAGGACTTCAGGGGTTCCAGTGCAGGAAGTTGCGGTACAGGGCCAGGCCGTGGTCTGCGCTTTTTTCGGGGTGAAATTGGGTCGCAAAAATATTATCGCGTGCCAGTGCCGCCGTAAAGCGGGCGCCATAGTCGGCAAAACCCGCAGTGTGGCGCGCATCCGACGGCTTGGCGTAAAAGCTGTGGACGAAATAGAAGTAGGCGCCGTCGGGCACGCCGTCCCACACCGGGTGCGGCGCTGCGCCATCGGCAACGGTCTGGTAGACCTGATTCCAGCCCATCTGCGGCACCTTGTAGCGGCTGCCGTCGGGCTGGGTACGACCCGCCAGGTCAAATTTGACCACCTCGCCGGGGATCAGGTTCAGGCCGGCGGTGCCCGCGCCGCCGTCCCCGGGCTGGCCTTCCTGGCTGTGCGTGAGCAGCATTTGCATGCCGACGCAGACGCCGAACAGCGGTTTGTTCGCCGCGGCATGCTGCACGGCTGGCAGCATGCCGGAGTCGGCCAGCTCGCGCATGCAGTCGGCAATCGCGCCCTGCCCCGGCAGCACCACACGTCCGGCCTTCATGACCTCGTCAGCGCGCGAGGTGACGATGACCTCGACGCCGCTGCCTTGCGCCACGTGCTGAACTGCCTGCGACACCGAGCGCAGATTGCCCATGCCGTAATCGACCACGGCGACTGTTTTGAGAGTTGCCATCAGGATGGAAATTTGCTATTGTTTTTATAGCTGATTGCGCCCGTGCAGCAAGGGCTAGAGGCCAAAAACATATCTGAGTTTGCTACAGCGAGCCCTTGGTCGAAGGAATCACGCCGGCGGCGCGGGGGTCGATCTCCAGCGCCATGCGCAGGGCCCTGGCAAAGGCTTTGAACACGGTTTCGGCCTGGTGATGCGCGTTGTCGCCCTTGAGGTTGTCGATGTGCAGGGTGACAAAGGCGTGGTTCACAAAGCCCTGGAAGAACTCGTAGGCTAGCTGGCTGTCGAAGCTGCCAATCATGCCGCTCTTGAAAGGCACATGCATGTCCAGCCCGGGCCGGCCCGAGAAATCAACCACCACGCGCGACAGCGCCTCGTCCAGCGGCACATAGGCATGGCCATAGCGGCGCAGGCCTTTTTTGTCGCCCACTGCCTGCGCCACCGCCTGCCCGAAGGTGATGCCCACGTCTTCCACCGTGTGGTGGCCGTCAATGTGCAGGTCACCTTTGGCCTGGATGTCCAGATCGATCAGACCGTGCCTGGCAATCTGGTCCAGCATGTGGTCGAAAAAGCCGATGCCGGTGGACAGGCTGGCCTTGCCGGTGCCGTCAAGGTTGAGCTTGACGGTGATCTGGGTCTCGGCGGTGTTGCGCGAAACCTCGGCGGTTCTCGGAGCAAGGGAAGCCATGGCGGTAGGGGTGGTCATAGTGATTCTTTAAGGGCGGCCAGCATCTGCGCGTTTTCGTCAGCGGTGCCGACGGTCAGGCGCAAACAATTGACCAGCAATGGGTGCATTTTAGAAACGTTTTTGACCAGAACACCGCGCGCGCGCATGCCTTCGAAGGTTTTGGCAGCGTCGGGTACGCGAAGCAAGATCATGTTGGCGTCGCTTTTCCAGACCTTGGTACCCGGCAGGGCCTGCAAAGCTGCAAAAACAATAGCGCGCTGTGCCCGCAGGGCCAAGGCTTGCTCTGCAAAAACATCCGCATGTTCGAGCGCAAACAGCGCGCATTCGTAGTTCAGCACACTGATGTTGTAGGGCGGGCGCACCTTGTCCACCTCGGCAATCAACGCCTTGGGGCCCATCATGTAGCCGATACGCACGCCGGCCAGGCCGAACTTGCTCATGGTGCGCATCAGCAGCACATGGCTGTGCCGGGCGATGCGGTCGACGTAGCTCTTGCTGGAAAACGGCTGATAAGCCTCATCCATCACCACAAGACCGGGCGCGGCCTGAATGATTTTTTCAATCACTGCGTCGTCCCACAGATTGGCGGTCGGATTGTTTGGGTAGGCGATGTAAATGATGGAGGGCTGGTGTTCGGCAATCGCGGCCAACATGGCGGTTTCGTCGAGTTCAAAATCCGGCGTGAGTGGCACACCGATGAACTTCAGGCCCTGCAACTGCGCGCTCATGCCATACATGACAAAACCGGGCAGCGGCGCAAGAATCGCGCCGCCATCTACGTCGCAGGCCATGGCCAGCAGCGAGATCAGCTCGTCCGAGCCATTGCCCAGCATGATGTCAAAGCCTTCAGGCATGTGCGCGTGCTCGGCCAGCGCCTTGCGCAGGTCGCTGATACGGCCGTCCGGGTAGCGGTTCAACGCCAATGCACCCAGGCGCTGTCCCAGGTGTGCCTGCAGCGCGGCGGGAAGGCGGTGCGGGTTTTCCATCGCGTCGAGCTTGACCATGCCGACCGAGTCCTGGATGGCATAGGCGTGCATGGACTGCACGTCTTTGCGAATACGCGCCAGTGCGCCTGAGCTTGCGGGGAGCGACATCAAATCAAACCAATCTCGGACGGGACCATGCGAAAAGGATTGATGATTTTCACCGCATCCATTTGCTGGTTGTGTTGCAAATCTTCGGTCAGCACAAACGCGCAACCTGATTGAGAGGCTGCAGCAATGATGAGTGAATCCCAGTAGCTGGTGCCGAATCTTGCCTCAAAGCCCCAGGCGGTCTCAACGGTCTGGTGGTCAATCTGCCAAGGTTGCCAGAGTTGAAAGCGGCGCACCTTGGCTCGGGCATCGCCTTGTGGCATACCGAGCTTGCGGGTGACGTTGGCGTAATACTCATTGAGAACCTGGGTACTCAAGCGACCCAACCTCTGCTGCCACAGCGCCAACAACCATTGCCTGGCCAGCACCTGTTTGTCCAGATCACGCCCATCGTCGGCGTACAACAACACGTTGGTGTCAACGAAAACGGTCAAGCCGCTCGGCATAAATCTCTTCACGATTGGGGTAGGGTTGCCCGTTGGAGACAAAGCCGGATGTGTCGGCCATCCACTCGCGCATGGCGCGCTCATAGGCGTCGTCATGGCGCATTTTTTCCGCCAACATTTCACCCACCAGCCTTGAAACGCTGGTATTGCGCCGGGCCGCCTCGATACGCGCCCAGTCTGCCACTGGGTCATTCATGGTGATGGTCACGTTTTTCATGCATCAATAATACACTATTTTCGTGTAACACGGAGTTAGTGTATTAAACTACTTCAGACGCATCTCAGCCGCACGCGCATGTGCCTGCAGGCCCTCACCATAAGCCAACTCGGCGGCGATTTTCCCCAGGCTCTGCGCGCCGGCTTCGCTGACCTCGATCAGGCTGGAGCGTTTCTGGAAGTCGTAGACACCCAGCGGGCTGGAAAAACGTGCGGTGCCACTCGTGGGTAAGACGTGATTCGGGCCGGCGCAGTAGTCGCCCAGGCTTTCACTGGTGTAGGCACCAAGAAAAATCGCGCCAGCGTGTTTGAGCAGCGGTTCCCAGCGGTGCGGGTCGCGGCTGGAAACTTCCAGGTGTTCGGGCGCAATCCGGTTGCTGATCGCGCAGGCTTCTTCCATGCTGCGCGTCTGGATCAGCGCGCCACGGCCATTGAGTGATTTGGCGATGATTTCTGCACGCGGCATGCCGGGCAGCAGGCGATTGATCGCAGCCTGCACCGCGTCAAGGTAGTCCGCGTCAGGGCACAGCAGAATGCTTTGCGCCAGCTCGTCGTGTTCGGCCTGGCTGAACAGGTCCATGGCCACCCAGTCGGCCGGTGTGCTGCCGTCGGCGAGCACCAGGATTTCACTGGGGCCGGCAATCATGTCGATGCCGACGGTGCCGAAGACACGCTTTTTGGCGCTGGCCACGTAGGCATTGCCGGGACCGGTGATCTTGTCGACCTTGGGAACCGTCTGCGTGCCGTAGGCCAGAGCCGCCACGGCCTGCGCGCCACCAATCGTGAAGGCGCGCGTGACACCAGCCACGTAGGCGGCGGCCAGCACCAGCGCGTTTTTTTCGCCGCGCGGCGTGGGCACCACCATGATGATCTCGCCGACACCGGCCACATGGGCAGGAATCGCATTCATCAGCACCGACGACGGATAGGCCGCCCTGCCGCCCGGCACATAAATGCCGGCGCGGTCCAGCGGCGTGACCTTCTGGCCCAGCAGTGTGCCGTCGGTATCGCGGTACTGCCAGCTTTCACCGCTGGCCTTTTTCTGGGCCTCGTGGTAGCTGCGCACGCGGACCGCCGCAGCCTGCAGCGCCTCGCGCTGGGCGTTTGGTATCGCATCGAACGCGGCCTTGAGTTCGGCCTGCGTCAGTTCCAGCGCCTGCAGCGAAGCCACATCGAGGTGGTCGAAGCGCCGGGTGTACTCCAGCACGGCGGTGTCACCGCGCCGCTGCACGTCTACCAGGATGTCAGCGACAACTTTTTCGATGGCCGCATCGGTGTCAGCCGACCAATGCAGACGCGCCGTGAGTTGGGCATCAAATGTGGCGTCAGCCGTTGACAGGCGGGCGGGAGCAGCTATCAATTTCATAGTAAATCCAGAATGGATTGAACAAGGAGTTAAAGGAGGTCAAGGAGAACCCCAAAAATCTCATTTTTTTTGATCTCCTTTAACTCCTTCTTCAACGGGTATTGATGGCACCCGCAAAGGCGTCGATGATGTCCCGAAGCGGCGCCTGCTTGAGCTTGAGCGCCACCTGGTTGACCACCAGGTGCGAGCTGATGTCCATGATGCGCTCAACCTCCACCAGGTGGTTGGCCTTGAGCGTGTTGCCGCTGCTGATCAGGTCGACAATCGCGTCGGCCAGGCCAGTCAGCGGCGCCAGCTCCATGCTGCCGTAGAGCTTGATCAGGTCGACGTGCACGCCCTTGGTCGCGAAAAAATCGCGCGCGATGCTGACGAACTTGGTGGCCACCTTCAGGCGCGAGCCCTGTTTGACCGCGGCTTCGTAATCGAAACCGTCGCGCACAGCGACGCTCATACGGCATTTGGCGATCTGCAGGTCCAGCGGCTGGTACAGGCCCTGGCCGCCGTGTTCGATCAGTGTGTCCTTGCCGGTCACGCCGATGTCGGCACCACCGTACTGCACATAAGTCGGCACATCGGTGGCCCGCACCAGCACCACGCGCACATCGGCGCGACTGGTGCCAAGGATCAGCTTGCGGGATTTTTCCGGGTCTTCCAGAACCTTGATGCCCGCCGCTTCGAGCAGCGGGAGGGTTTCGTCGAAGATGCGGCCTTTGGAAAGTGCGAGCGTGATCATGACTTGAGCCTCTCGATGTCCGCGCCTATGCCGCGCAGCTTGGCTTCCATCTGGTCGTAACCGCGGTCCAGGTGGTAAATGCGGTCAATCAGCGTCTCGCCCTCAGCCACCAAACCGGCGATCACCAGGCTGGCGGACGCGCGCAGGTCGGTCGCCATCACGGTGGCGCCCGAGAGTTTTTCCACACCTTCGATGATCGCAAATTTGCCATCAATCTGGATATTTGCACCCAGGCGCACCATCTCGTTGACGTGCATGAAGCGGTTTTCGAATATCGTTTCAGTGACCTTGCTGGGGCCTTCGGCAATCGCGTTGAGCGCCATGAACTGGGCCTGCATGTCGGTCGGGAAGCCCGGGTATTCGGTGGTGCGGAAGGATTGCGCCTGCATGCGCCCCGAGGCCTGGACCCGAATGAAGCCGTCGCCGGTGGTGATCACGGCACCGGCGTCGCGCAGCTTGTCGATCACGGCTTCCAGGTGGTCGGCGCGGCCATGGCGCAGCACCACATCGCCGCCTGCGGCTGCCACGGCACACAGAAAGGTACCGGTCTCGATGCGGTCGGCCACCACCTGGTGCGTGCAGCCGTGCAGGCGCTCCACGCCCTCAATGCGGATGCGGCTGGTCCCATGGCCTTCGATCTTGGCGCCCATCTTGATCAGCATCTCGGCCAGATCGCCGATCTCCGGCTCCTGCGCCGCGTTTTCGAGAATGGTTTCGCCCTCGGCCAGGCTGGCCGCCATCATGAAATTCTCGGTGCCGGTGACAGTGACCATGTCGGTCGTGATGCTGCAGCCCTTGAGGCGCCCGCGCCGGCCAGTGGGCCCGGCCGGCAGTTTGGCAATCATGTAGCCGTGTTCGACCACGATGTCAGCGCCCATGGCTTGCATGCCCTTGATGTGCTGGTCCACCGGCCGCGAGCCGATGGCGCAGCCGCCGGGCAGCGAGACCGTCGCTTCGCCGAAACGCGCCAGCAGCGGACCCAGTGCCAGCACCGACGCGCGCATGGTCTTAACCAGCTCATACGGAGCCTCGGGCGAGCTCAGGCCGCCGGCATTGATCAGCACCGCGCCCGCACTGCCCTCGACACGTTCGGCGCTCACGCCCATGTTGCGTACCAGCTTGAGCATGGTGGCTACGTCCTGCAGGCGCGGTACGTTTTCCAGCGTCACCGGCTCGGCCGTCAGCAGGGCCGCGCAGAGCTCGGGCAGGGCGGCGTTTTTGGCGCCGGAGATATCGACGGTGCCGGCCAGCGCCCTGCCGCCCTTGATCAGTAGTTTGTCCATGAGCTTATTCTGCGGGGTGGTTGGCCCATTCGGAGGGCGTGTAGGTTTTCATCGACAGCGCATGTACCTCGTCGGTCTGCATGCGCCCACCCAGCGTGGCATACACCCGCTGGTGGCGCTGGATCAGGCGCTGGCCCTCAAAAGCGCTGGAGACCACGGTGGCATACCAGTGCCTGCCGTCGCCGGTCAGGGCAATGTGTTCGCAAGGCAGGCCTGCGGCAATGAGGGCTTGAAGTTCTTCGCTGGTCATGGTGTTCCGTGGATCTGGTCAGTGTCTGATTTTGTAGCCGATGCGCAGCAAATTTACCGCGATGCCGCTGACCACCAGCAAGGCAGTGCCTACGATGACCAGACTCAACCAGGGCGAGACATCGCTGACACCGAAAAAGCCGTAACGAAAACCGTCGATCATGTAGAAAAACGGGTTCAGGTGGCTGATGGTCTGCCAGAACGGCGGCAGGGAATGGATGGAGTAAAACACGCCGCTCAGAAAGGTCATGGGCATGATGACAAAGTTCTGGAAAACCGCCATCTGGTCGAACTTCTCCGACCACAAACCTGCGATCAGCCCCAAGGCGCCCAGCAAGCCGGCACCCAGCAGGGCAAAAACCACAATCCACAGCGGCGCCACAAAACCCGGCTGGCCGAAATAAACGGTGACGGCAAACACCCCCAGCCCAACCGCCACCCCGCGCACGATGGACGATCCCACATAGGCACAAAACCAGGCCCAGTGCGACAGCGGCGTGAGCAGCACAAACACCAGACTGCCCATGATTTTGCTCTGGACCAGCGAGGAAGAGGTGTTGGCAAAGGCGTTTTGCAGCACGCTCATCATCACCAGACCGGGCACCAGGAAGGCGGTGTAGCTGACCGTGCCATACACCTTGACCTGGTCCTGCAGCACATGGCCAAAAATCAGCATGTACATGACGGCCGTGAGAATCGGCGCACCGACGGTCTGGAAACCAACTTTCCAGAAGCGCAACACTTCCTTGTAAAAGAGCGTCTGCCAGCCGATCATGAAAAGATGGCCTCCACGCCGGTCACTTCGTGTACTGCGCTACCCCCCGAGGGGGCGCATTTTTCCTGGGAGCGGCCCGGCGGAAAAACATCCCCCGCGCATGGCCTGACGCAACGCTTGTTGATAGTCATGCGCTCACCCCGATTTTTTTCGCCATTACTTCTAGAAACACATCTTCGAGGTCGGCCTTGCGGATCTCGACATCCTCGGCCACCAGCCCAGCCTCGCGGATGGCGCTGAGGTAGTGCTCGATCTCGTTGGCATTGTGCGCGGGCAGTTGCACGATGCGGCCGGTGATGCGCGCCTTGTCGGCAATCGTCTTTGGCAGTTCACTGTCAATCTTGAACCGGAGCACATTCGAGGAAGCGGTCTTGAGCAGCTCCGACGTTGTAGCCAGCGCCACTATGCGGCCCTGCTTGAGCATGGCAATGCGACTGCACAAGGCCTCGGCCTCTTCCAGGTAATGCGTCGTTAGCAACACGGTACTGCCTTGCTTGTTGAGTTTGGCGATGAATTGCCACAGGGTCTGGCGCAGCTCCACGTCCACGCCGGCGGTCGGCTCGTCGAGCACAATGACCTGCGGTTTGTGCACCAGCGCCTGCGCCACCAGCACCCGGCGCTTCATGCCCCCAGATAGTTGGCGCATGTTGGCGCTGGCTTTGTCCGACAGGCCCAGGCTGGCCAGCAGTTCGTCGATCCAGTCGTCATTGTTCCTGACACCGAAATAGCCGGACTGGATACGCAGCGCCTCGCGCACCGTGAAAAAGGGGTCAAACACCAGCTCCTGCGGCACCACGCCCAGCTTGCGGCGCGCCGCAGCATAGTCGGTGACCACATCGCTGCCATGCACCGTGACGGAGCCACTGGTGGCGCGCGACAGGCCCGCCAAAATGCTGATCAGTGAAGTTTTACCGGCCCCGTTCGGCCCGAGCAGGCCAAAAAACTCACCCGGCTGGATGTCGAAGCTGACATCGTCCAGCGCCCTGAGCCCAGGGCCGGAGCGGAAGTTTGTGTTGGGGTAATTCTTGGAGACAGACTGAAAGGAGATGGCGGGCATGAGCCCGCTATTTTAAGGCGCAAGCCGACGGCTTCACCGCGCCTTGCCCGGAAAAGGGCATTGGCGCAACCTGAAAAAGCCCCTCAGGCAGCAGGAAGCAGCGCTTCGACGCCGTACAGACCCGCCAGGCGGCGCAGGCGCTCGGGCAGCCCCTGCACCGAAAACGTCTTGCCGTCCGCCAGCGCCTGGCGACGGCAAGCCAGCAAGACGGCCAGCGCGGAAGAGTCAAACTCTTGCAGCGCACTGGCGTCCGCGACTACCTCGGCACTGGTCACGCCCGCCTGCATAGCGCTTAGCGCGCGCACCGACGACGCGGCAAGGTCGTGTCTGAGATAGGCAGGAAGGGTCAGCACCGCAGCCGCCAGATCAGGACTTTTTACCCGTGTTGGACTTGTTTCGCTCGGCCAGCGCAGCTATCAGGCCATCGACGCCCTTGGCGGAGATTTCCTGCGCAAACTGGGTACGGTAGGTCTCCACCAGCCAGATGCCGAGCACGTTGAGGTCATAAATCTTCCAGCCGGAGGCGGTCTTTTCCATGCGGTAGTCGAGCTGGATCGGGTCGCCGCGGCCGATGACCTCGGTACGCACCTGCACCTCGGTGTCTGCCGCCGCAGCGCGCAACGGTTTAACGCTGACCGTCTGGTCTTTGACTTGGATCAATGCGCCGGAATAGGTGCGTACCAGCAGGGTCTTGAACTCATCTTGCAGGCGCTTTTGCTGCTCAGGCGTCGCCTGGCGCCAATTCCGACCCACAGCCGAAGCGGTCATGCGCGTGAAATTGACGTGAGGCATGACCTTGCCGTCCACCAGCGCGATGATTTTCCCGACATCGCCGCCCTGGATCGCCTTGTCGGACTTGATAGCGTCAAGCACCTCGGTGGACGTGCGCTTGATCAGGGCATCGGGCGCTTCGTCGGCGGCGCGCACCGCAGGGCCTGCAGCCAGCAGGGCCGATGCGAGGGAAACGCCAACAACATAGCTAAAAATTCGACGGTTCATGGTTTTCTTTCAGGTCGGAACAAATGTTGGCTCGATCAGCCGCGCAGACAGCGAATGCTAGCTATAGCTGAATGGCGAACAAAAGTTGGACTGGGATTATTCTGTGGAATTCGGGCCATCAGGTGAAGTTATGGCTCTGTCTTGTAAATGTTCTTTACTTCGCAGGCGCTTTTTCAGGCAGGTCGTAGCGCTCTTCGGCGTCGCCGTTGGATTCCAGAACGGCGCCACGCCGCTGCAGGTAGGCATCACGCGTGAAGCTGTATTTGTCCAGCGCGGCCTGGTCCAGCACCTCACCAGCGCGCAGCAGGCTGGCGCGCAGGTCCACTGCGCGCAGCAGATACAGCGAGTTGCGGGCGGAAACATCATGCACATGGTTCACCAGATCTCCCTTGGTGTCGACCACCAGGGCAGCCGTGTCACGCACGGTCGAGGGGCCGAGGATGGGCAGCACAAGATAAGGGCCGGTACCCACGCCCCAGCGTCCCAGCGTCTTGCCGAAATCTTCGCGGTGGCGCTCGATGCCCATCTCGGTTGCCCAATCCAGCAAACCGCCCAGACCGATGGTGGTGTTGACGCTGAAACGCATCAGGCTGTCGCCGGCCGCCTGGGGACGCCCCTGCAGCAGGTTGTTGACCATGGACCAGACCTCGGTGAGGTTGCTGAAGAAGTTGTTGACGCCAGTGCGGACCGGCGACGGCAGCACATCCTGGTAAACCTGCGCGACCGGCTTGACGATGGCCTCGTCCAGGCCTTCGTTGAAACGGCTCACGCTGCGGTTGAAGGGTTCAAACGGGTCCCGTGGGTTGGGTCCAGTGGCGCAACCCTGCAGCAATGCAAGAGCGAGCAGGCCAGCCCACAGGTTGGCAAGTTTCATTGGGGTTCGTGTTTTCATTTTTTATCGTTGGTCCCTGTCGGCGCCGCAGTCGTCGAAGTGGCGCTGCTGTCTGCCGCCTTGCTGTACAAAAACTGACTGATCAAATTTTCCAGCACCACGGCCGACTGGGTCTGCTTGACTACGTCGCCCGCCGCCAGATTTTTCTCGTCAGCACCCGCCTCAATCCCGATATATTGCTCCCCCAACAGGCCACTGGTGAGTATTTTCAGTGAGCTGTCCTTGGGAAAAACATAGCGGCTCTCCATCGCCAGATTAACACTCGCTTGATAGGATTTGTCATCAAACGTAATATTTTCAACGCGTCCCACGATGACGCCCGCACTTTTTACGGCGGCGCGTGGTTTTAAACCACCAATATTGTCAAATTTCGCCACCACCGCATACGATTTGTCGAAGCTAAAGGTCAGCAGATTGGCAGACTTCAGTGCAAGAAACAACAAGGCCGCCGCGCCAGCCAACACAAACAGACCGACCCACAGATCATTTTTGGAGTGTTGCATCAGGGTTCCTTAAAAAGACCGCCGGTGGCGTACACCGGACAGTGGGGATAGGTGGAATTTTCGCATTGGAAGGACTGTTTTCCGGAGTGACAAAAGTCACACACTGAACATCAGGGCCGTCAGGATGAAGTCAAGTCCAAGCACTGCCAGCGAGGCCAGCACCACGGTGCGGGTCGTCGCGCGCGCCACCCCTTCCGGCGTGGCCTGGGCTTCAAACCCCTGGAACAGGGCGATGAAGGTCACCGTCACGCCAAACACAACACTTTTGACAACCCCATTGCCGACATCGCGCCAGACATCGATACCGGACTGCATTTGGCTCCAGAAAGCGCCTGCATCCACGCCGATCATCACCACGCCAACCACCCAGCCGCCAAGAATGCCGACGGCGCTGAATACCGCGGCCAGCAACGGCATGGCGATCACGCCACCCCAAAAACGCGGCGCAAGAATCCGGCGTATCGGGTCCACCGCCATCATCTCCATCGCCGAGAGTTGCTCGCCGGCCTTCATCAATCCAATTTCGGCCGTCAGCGCCGTGCCGGCGCGTCCGGCAAACAGCAGCGCCGTCACCACCGGACCGAGTTCGCGAACCAGGCTCAGGGCCACCAGCAAACCAAGCGCCTCTGAGGAGCCATAACGCTGCAGCGCGTAATAACTCTGCAGCCCAAGCACAAACCCGACAAACAGCCCTGACACCGTGATGATGGCCAGCGAGTAGTTGCCGAGGAAAAAGACTTGGTCGCGGATCAAGCCAAACCGCGCAAACACTGGCCCGGTCAGCGCAAGCAGGCGCGCCATCATGCGGGCGCCGTAGCCAAGCTCCCGCAGCTTGCTGCGCGTGGCAAAACCCAAGTCGGCGATCAGGTTGACGATGCTCATGGCCGATTTCCCTTGCCCAGCGCAGCCTGCGACCCAAAATCGTCAGCCTCACTCGGTCCCGGATAATGAAACTGCACCGGCCCCTCGGCCAGCGCATTGACAAACTGGTGCACCAGCGGATCCGTGGAGTGACGCACTTCTTCGGGTGTGCCCTGGGCCGCAATGCCGCCGTTGGCCAGAATGATGACCTTGTCAGCGATGCGAAATGTTTCCTCCAGGTCATGCGACACCACGATGCTGGTGATGCCCAGTGTGTCATTGAGCTGGCGTATCAGTTTCGCAGCGGTGCCGAGCGAGATCGGGTCCAGGCCGGCGAAGGGCTCGTCGTACATGATCAACTCCGGATCCAGCACGATCGCACGCGCCAGCGCCACCCGCCTGGCCATGCCGCCGGAGACTTCGCTGGGCATCAGGTCGCGCGCACCGCGCAGGCCAACCGCGTTGAGCTTCATCAGCACGATGTCGCGAATCAGTTCTTCCGTGAGGGAGGTGTGTTCGCGCAGCGGAAAGGCCACGTTGTCGAACACGCTCAGGTCGGTGAACAGTGCGCCGAACTGGAACAACATGCCCATGCGCCGGCGCGCGGCATAGAGCTCGGTCTGGCTCAGACGTCCCACGTCGCGGCCGTCAAACAGGACCTCGCCGCGATTGGCTTTTTGCTGGCCGCCGATCAGGCGCAACACGGTTGTTTTCCCGCCGCCCGAAGCGCCCATCAGCGCGGTGACCTTGCCGCGCGGCACGGACAGCGTGACATCGTTCAGGATCACACGATCACCTGTGGCCCCTGGGTAGGCGAAGGTCACGTGTTTGAATTCAACAAGGGGAAGAGCGAGATTAGACATGAGGAGAGAAAAAAGCCGGCCCGCGGTGCCGCCTTTAATTGCAATTATCCAATGATAAGGGGTTTGCTCAAGTCGGATCGACTCAGGTCTGGACCTCTTACATCGGCCACCTGCGCTGGGCAAGCGCTGCGGCTGACCGTCAAGCGGCCCGATGCAAGCACCGCACAGGCCCGGGTGCTCACGCCGCAGCACCAGCAAGTTCCTGTCTTTCCCGGACGGCGCGACGCCCCGCCCGACCTCGTTGAAAAAATATTCATTTGTCAGACTTCCAAAAGAAGCCTGAAGTGTCTGGTCGATGTGGCGGCGCCGTCTTGAAGAATTGCGCCACTGTAAACAGACGGACCTGTCACCTGCATGAGAAAAATGCCCGATTGCCCACTTATCATGCGGACTACTGCCTCCATTTTTATGGCAAATAAGCTACGCGCGCTGACCGCTTCTGCTTTTAGCGCGGCAAGTCGCTGTAACCCATGAGAAACTCATCAACGGATCGCGCGGCCTGGCGGCCTTCCCTGATCGCCCACACCACCAGGCTCTGTCCGCGGCGGATATCGCCGGCCGCAAACACCTTGGGCACGTTGGTCGCATAGCCGCCGCTGAAGTCGGTGCTGGCCTTGGCGTTGCCACGCGCGTCCTTCTCCACACCAAAGGCCTCCAGCACGGCGGACACCGGGGCCACAAAGCCCATGGCCAGCAGCACCAGGTCAGCCTTGAGCGTCTGCTCCGAGCCAGCCACTTCCTGCATCTTCCCGTCTTTCCACTCGACGCGCACCGTCTTCAGGCTGGTGACCTGGCCCTTGTCGCCGATCAGTTCCTTGGTGGAGATGGCAAATTCACGATCGCAACCCTCTTCATGGGACGAGGAGGTGCGCAGCTTGATCGGCCAGTACGGCCAGGTCATGGGGCGGTTTTCCTCCTCGGGCGGCTGGGGCATCAGCTCGAACTGGGTGACGCTGGCCGCACCATGGCGATTGCTGGTACCGACGCAATCGGAGCCGGTGTCTCCGCCGCCGATGACGATCACGTGTTTGCCATCAGCACGCAAGGGGTCCTTGACCTCGTCGCCCGCATTGACCTTGTTTTGCTGTGGCAAAAACTCCATCGCGAAGTGAATGCCCGCCAGATCGCGGCCGGGAACCGGCAAGTCGCGCGATTGCTCGGCGCCACCGGTCAGCAGCACGGCGTCAAAATCACTCTGCAACTGCTCGGGGGTGATGGTTTCCTTGGCCCAGTTGGTGACTTTGGAGTCCTTGCCCAGCGGGTCTTTGGCGTTGCCGACCAAAACGCCAGTGCGAAAAGCCACGCCTTCGGCCTGCATCTGCGCCACGCGCCGGTCGATGTGGATTTTTTCCATCTTGAAGTCGGGGATGCCGTAACGCAGCAAGCCGCCGACCCGGTCATTTTTCTCAAACAGCGTCACGTCATGGCCAACGCGCGCCAGTTGCTGCGCGGCAGCCATGCCAGCCGGGCCGGAACCCACCACCGCCACTTTTTTGCCGGTCTTGTGCTGCGGGGGCTGCGGCTCAACCCAGCCCTCGGCCCAGGCGCGGTCGATGATGGCGTGTTCGATCGACTTGATGCCCACCGCGTCGTCATTGACATTGAGCGTGCAGGCGGCCTCGCAGGGCGCCGGGCAGATGCGGCCGGTGAACTCCGGAAAGTTGTTGGTGCTGTGCAAGGTGTCGATCGCGCTTTTCCAGTCGGCGCGGAACACCATGTCGTTGAAATCGGGAATGATGTTGTTGACCGGGCAGCCACTGTTGCAAAACGGCGTGCCGCAGTCCATGCAGCGCGCCGCCTGCTGGTTGGCCTGCGCATCGTCGAGGCCAATCACGAACTCTTTGTAGTTTTTCAGGCGCTCGGGAACCGGCTTGTAGCCCTCCTCGATGCGTTCGTATTCCATGAAACCGGTGACTTTTCCCATGTGGCTACTCCAGATACTGCTTGTTCAGGCTGCGGTTTTGGCGGCTTTTGACGCCGGCTTGCCGGCTGCTTTGACGGGGACGGCTGCCGCTTTTTTGGCAGCCATCTCGCCCAGCGCGCGTTTGTATTCCAGCGGGAACACCTTGACGAACTTGCCTCGCGCCTCCGCCCAGTTGTCCAGCAACTCGCGCGCTCGCTTGCTGCCGGTCCAGCGGTTGTGGTCTTCCAGCAGCCTGCGCAACTGGGCTTCATCGGTCTGGCCGCCATGCCAAAGCGCCTGTTCGCCGCCGGCTTCCTGTTGCGCTGAGGGCTGGACTTTTTCCAGCGACACCATGGCGGTGTTGCAGCGCTTGGCAAACTGGCCGTCTTCGTCGTACACGTAGGCGATGCCGCCGCTCATGCCGGCCGCGAAGTTGCGCCCGGTTTTGCCCAGCACGGCGACGGTGCCACCCGTCATGTATTCGCAGCCATGATCACCCGTACCCTCGACGACCGCCGTGGCACCCGACAGGCGCACCGCAAAACGCTCGCCGGCCACGCCACTGAAGAAGGCCTCGCCGGTGGTCGCACCGTAGAGCACGGTGTTGCCGACGATGGTGTTCTTGACCGCGTCACCCCGGAAGTCAATGCTCGGGCGCACCACAATGCGCCCGCCCGACAGGCCCTTGCCGGTGTAGTCGTTGGCGTCACCGATCAGGTACAGGGTGATGCCCTTGGCCAGAAAGGCGCCAAAAGACTGACCGCCCGTGCCTTCGAGCTGGATGCGCAGGGTATCGTCCGGCAGCCCTTCCGGATGGCGCCGCGTCAGCTCACCCGACAGCATGGCGCCCACGGTGCGGTTGACGTTGCGCGCCACTTCGATGAACTGGACTTTCTCTCCCTTCTCCAGCGCTGCTTTCGATTTTTCGATCAGGCGCACGTCCAGGGCTCTTTCCAGCCCATGGTCCTGCGTCATCACATGCAGGCGCGGCACGTCGGCCGGTACGTTGGGCTGGTAGAACAGGCGCGAGAAATCCAGGCCGCCGGCTTTCCAGTGTTCAATGCCCTTCTGCGTGTCGAGCAGGTCGGCGCGGCCGATCAGCTCGTCAAACGTACGGATGCCGAGTTGCGCCATCAACTGGCGCGCTTCTTCGGCGACAAAGAAGAAGTAGTTGACGACATGTTCGGGCTTGCCGCTGAACTTCTGGCGCAGCACCGGGTCCTGCGTGGCCACGCCCACCGGGCAGGTGTTCAGGTGGCATTTGCGCATCATGATGCAGCCCTCGACCACCAGTGGCGCAGTGGCAAAGCCGAACTCGTCGGCGCCCAACAGCGCACCGATCACAACGTCGCGGCCGGTTTTCATCTGGCCGTCGGCCTGCACCCGGATGCGGCCGCGCAGGCGATTCAGCACCAGCGTCTGCTGGGTTTCGGCCAGGCCGATTTCCCAGGGCGAGCCCGCATGTTTGATCGACGACCAGGGCGATGCGCCGGTGCCGCCGTCATGCCCGGCAATCACCACATGGTCGGCCTTGGCCTTGGCCACACCGGCGGCAATCGTGCCGACGCCGACCTCACTGACCAGCTTGACGCTGATGCTGGCGCGCGGGTTGACATTTTTCAGGTCGTGAATCAGTTGCGCCAGGTCTTCGATGGAATAAATGTCGTGGTGCGGCGGCGGCGAAATCAGGCCTACACCAGGCACGGAGTAGCGCAGCGCGCCTATGTACTCGCTGACCTTGCCGCCGGGCAACTGGCCGCCCTCACCGGGTTTGGCACCCTGCGCCATCTTGATCTGGATCTGATCTGCCGACACCAGGTATTCAGCGGTCACGCCAAACCGGCCCGAAGCCACCTGCTTGATGCGCGAACGCAGGGAATCGCCGTCCTGCAGCGGCAGATCGACTTCGACCACACCTTCGCCGATGACACTTTTCAGCGTTTCGCCCCGCTTGATCGGGATGCCCTTGAGCTCCTGCCGGTAACGGTTCGGGTCCTCGCCGCCTTCGCCGGTGTTGCTCTTGCCGCCGATGCGGTTCATGGCTACTGCCAGCGTGGCATGTGCCTCGGTGCTGATCGAGCCCAGCGACATGGCGCCGGTGGCAAAGCGCTTGACAATTTCCCTGGCCGGCTCGACCTCATCAATCGGGATGGCTTTGGTCGGATCGATGCGGAACTCGAACAGGCCGCGCAGGGTCATGTGGCGGCGGTTCTGGTCGTTGATCAGCTGGGCGTATTCCTTGTAGGTGTTCCAGTTGTTGGCGCGCGTCGCGTGTTGCAGCTTGGCAATCGCGTCGGGCGTCCACATGTGGTCTTCGCCACGCACACGCCAGGCGTATTCGCCGCCGGCATCCAGCATGTTGGCCAGCACCGGGTCGTTGCCGAAAGCTGCCTTGTGCATGCGCAGCGCCTCTTCGGCAATCTCGAACACACCCATGCCTTCGACCTGGCTGGCGGTGCCGGTGAAAAACTTGTCGATGGTCACCCGGTTCAGGCCGATGGCCTCGAACAGCTGCGCCCCGCAGTAGCTCATGTAGGTGGACACACCCATCTTGGACATGATCTTGGACAGGCCCTTGCCCACCGCCTTGATGTAGTTGTAGACCGCCTTGTCGGTGCTCAGGTCACCTGGCAGGTTTTTCGACAGCTCCGCCAGTGTTTCCATCGCCAGGTAGGGATGGACCGCTTCCGCGCCGTAACCGGCCAGCACGGCGAAGTGATGCACTTCGCGGGCCGAGCCGGTTTCAACCACCAGGCCTGCCGTGGTACGCAGGCCCTCCTTGACCAGGTGCTGGTGGATGGCCGACAGCGCCAGCAGCGCTGGAATCGCCACCTGCGCGGGGCTGATGGCCCGGTCGCTGATGATCAGGATGTTCTTGCCGCTCTTGATCGCATCAACCGCTTCCGCGCACAGCGACGCCAGCTTGGCCTCCACACCTTCGCGGCCCCAGGCCAGTGGGTAGGTGATGTCCAGCGTGTAGCTGCGGAACTTGCCCTGGGTGTAGGTCTCGATGTCGCGCAGCTTGCGCATGTCGGCGACATTGAGCACTGGCTGGCTGACCTCAAGCCGCATCGGTGGGTTGACCTGGTTGATGTCCAGCAAATTCGGTTTGGGGCCGACAAAGGACACCAGCGACATCACAATGGCTTCGCGAATCGGGTCAATCGGCGGGTTGGTGACCTGCGCAAACAGCTGCTTGAAGTAGTTGTAGAGCGGCTTGTTCCTGTTGGACAGCACGGCCAGCGGACTGTCGTTGCCCATGGAGCCGGTGCCCTCCTCGCCGTTGACGGCCATCGGCGACATCAGGAACTTGATGTCTTCCTGGGTGTAGCCAAACGCCTGCTGGCGGTCCAGCAACGCGTGCGACTCGGTCAGGCCAGAGCTCGACGCCGAGGTCGCGCTGGCTTCGTCGGCGCCCATCTTCATGCCGTCGGTCGGTGCGGGCACGGTGGTGGCCTGCACGTCGTCGAGTCGGATGCGCAGGTTTTCAATCCATTGCTTGTAGGGCTTGCTGTGCGCCAGGGTGGCTTTGATCTCTTCGTCGTCGATCATGCGACCCTGCTCCAGATCAATCAGGAACATTTTGCCGGGCTGCAGCCGCCACTTGCGAACGATCTTGTTTTCAGGAATCGGCAGAACGCCGGACTCGGAAGCCATGATGACCAGGTCGTCGTCGGTCACGCAGTAGCGCGACGGCCGCAGGCCATTGCGGTCCAGCGTGGCGCCGATCTGGCGGCCATCTGTAAAGACGATGGAGGCCGGGCCGTCCCAGGGCTCCAGCATCGCGGCATGGTATTCGTAGAAGGCCCTGCGGCGTTCGTCCATGGTGGTGTGCTGTTCCCAGGGCTCGGGAATCATCATCATCACCGCCTGGCTGATCGGGTAACCGGCCATGGTCAGCAACTCAAGGCAGTTGTCGAAGGTCGCGGTGTCGGACTGGTCGGCAAAACTGATGGGATAGAGTTTTTGCAGGTCGGCGCCCAGCACCGGTGAGGACATCACGCCTTCGCGCGCCTTCATCCAGTTATAGTTGCCTTTGACGGTGTTGATCTCGCCGTTGTGGGCGACATAACGGTAGGGGTGGGCCAGCGGCCACTCGGGGAAGGTATTGGTCGAAAAGCGCTGATGCACCAGGCCGAGGGCCGAGACGCAGCGCGGATCGGTCAGGTCCATGTAGTAGGTACCGACCTGGTCGGCCAGCAGCAGGCCCTTGTAGACCACCGTGCGGCTGGACATGCTGGGAACGTAGTATTCCTTGCTGTGCGTGAGTTTCAGACGCTGGATGGCGGCGCTGGCGGTTTTGCGGATCACATACAGCTTGCGCTCCAGCGCGTCCTGCACAATCACATCATTGCCGCGGCCGATAAAGATCTGGCGCAGGATGGGTTCCTTCTTGCGCACCGTCGGCGACATCGGCATGTCACGGTTGACCGGCACATCACGCCAGCCCAGCAAGACCTGGCCTTCGACGCGCACCGCGCGTTCCAGCGCCTGCTCGCAGGCCAGGCGCGAGGCGTGCTCCTTGGGCAGGAACACCATGCCCACGCCGTATTCGCCGGGCGGCGGCAGCATGACGCCCTGTTTGGCCATTTCTTCACGGTACAGCGCATCGGGCAACTGGATCAGGATGCCCGCGCCGTCACCCATGAGTTTGTCCGCACCGACTGCACCCCGGTGATCGAGGTTCTCCAGAATCTTCAGCCCCTGCTGAACAATGGCATGGCTTTTGATGCCTTTGATGTGTGCGACAAAACCAACCCCGCAGGCGTCGCGCTCGTTGGCCGGGCTGTAAAGGCCGTTTTGTTCAAAATGCTTGATTTCAGCAGCCGTGGTCATGGCGCACTCCTGGTCGATGGGAAAACAGCAGCGGCGGCAAAAAATGCAGCCACCCCGTCCTGCCTGGTTTCGTAATATGTCGCGGGGATAAATAGCTTAGTGCAGTGCAACAACAATGCCAAGCCAAATAATTAGGGTCAGATTCCGATTAATTTCGAAAAATTACCGTCAAGAATTAATTAGGGACACGATAGAGTGAATCGGTTTATCAATCAAATCGAGCAACTATTTTTTGGAGTTCGGTTCGCCCGGTGGACGACCCGCCGACATCCTGCTGACTCGCCGTTCTGTACGGGTTTGCAAATCGGCGACAAAAGCCGCATCCCCGAGCGCCCAGCCACTGAGCGTGGATTGCGTCAGTGCCAGTTGCCGATCAGCCGCCACGCCCCCCTGCACCCTCTCTGCGTAAACGGCTTCGCGTGCAAAAGGCGTGTTGCCGAGTGTCCAGAACAGCGGATGCGGCGTCACCAGCCTGTCCACCCGCAGGCCGGCGTAATGGCCATGGCTGGACCAAGGATAATCTCGCGCCTGCGCCACCAGGCCGTGCCGCACCGGATTGAGGTCGATGTAGGACATGCAGGCCAGCAGGTAAGGTTCGGGCTGGATGACGGTGGAGCGGTAGCGCCCCTCCCACAAGGTGCCGGAGCGGCCCTGGCTGTCGTTGAAGTAGCGCACATAACGCCGGCCCACGGCCTGCATCATCTGCGGCATGCCCTCTGCCGTTTCCGGCGTCGCCAGCAGATGGAAGTGGTTGTCCATCAGCACATAAGCGTGGATGGCGACAGAAAACTTTCTAGCGTTCTCGTCGATCAGGGCCAGCAAAGTCTGGTAATCCGCCACAGACGTGGCAATAACTTGCCGGTTGTTGCCGCGCTGGATGATGTGCTGCGGGAATCCCGGAAGACTGAGACGGGGAAGACGGGCCATGCTGTGATGTGCTGAGGTTCAACGCATCATAAAGCCGACCTGTCCCCGATTAAATTCGGTTAACCAACCACCTTGCCATCGGGTGGGATGGTGACCAGATCGACCAGGCGCACGGATTCGGGTTCTGATCGGTCTGGCTGAGCACCTCCAGGTACTCCTTGATGATGGGCGTTCCTGCGCTGCGCGGCGACGGCACCGCCTGGGAGATGACCACCCCGCCGATTTCCTTGCCGAGCGCCGTGACCCCCATGACCTGCTGCAACACCGGCAGCGCCGGGGGCAACTTGGCGACATGCAGCGCAGCCACCACGCCCGCAACAATCACACAGCCAGCGGGATGGGTCAGCTTCAAGCGGGGAAGGCCACGCGGCCGATCAGGCGTTCATGTTCTTTGGCGGCAAAACGATCGGTCATGCCGGCAATGTAGTCGGCCACTACCCGCTCGGGCTTGGCCGGCGATCCGGCGCCGGCCAGCGGGCTGCTCTCCAGCCGGTCAAAGCGGTCGGTATGCGCCTGCGGCATTTCGGCCGGATCGGCCATGTAGGCGGCAAACAGCTCGCGCACCACCTGCTGCGCGGTCTGTGTGGTTTCAACCACCTGCGGATGGCGGTACAGGTTTTGCAGCAGGAATCGTTTAAGCGACGAGGACTTCAGCGCCATCTCCGTGCTGAAACACACCAGCGGCGGGCTCAGCCGCACTGCCTGCACGCTGTCCACCGCCGCCGCCGCCAACGCCGCCCGTGTGGCGTCCATCACGTCGTAGACCTGCGCGCTGAGCATGCGGCGTATGGTTTCGAACAGCAGGCGGCGCCCCTGCAGCCCCGGATGCTGCAGCAGCGTCTCGCCGCTGTACTGCTCGAACAACTCCACCTGCGCCAATTGTTCAAGACTCAGCAGGCCGGAGCGCACGCCGTCGTCGATGTCATGCGCGTTGTAGGCAATCTCGTCGGCCAGATTAGCCAACTGCGCTTCCAGGCCGGGCTGCTGCGCAGGCTGTCCCTCTGCGGTGGCCAGAAAGCGCTGCGCCACGCCGCCGGGCTCGCGCGCCTCGATGCGCCTGGCGTTGCGGCGCGAGCAGTGTTTGAGAATGCCTTCGCGGGTCTCAAACGACAGGTTCAAACCGTCGTAGTTGGGGTAACGCTCTTCCAGCGTGTCCACCACGCGCAGGCTCTGCAGGTTGTGCTCAAAGCCGGCACTGTCGGGATGGTGGCTTTTCAGGCAGGCGTTGAGCGCATCCTGTCCGGCATGGCCAAACGGCGTATGGCCCAGGTCATGGGCCAGCGCGATGGCCTCAACCAGATCCTCGTTCAGGCGCAGCGTGCGCGCGATGGAGCGGCCAAGCTGGGCAACCTCCAGCGAATGCGTCAGGCGGGTGCGGAACAGGTCACCCTCGTGGTTCAAAAACACCTGGGTCTTGTAGACCAGCCGGCGGAAAGCGGTGGAATGCACGATGCGGTCGCGGTCGCGCTGAAAGGCGGACCGCGTGGGCGCGGCCGGCTCCGGATAGCGGCGACCGCGGGACGCGGCGGGGTCGCATGCGCAGGGGGCCAACAAGGTCATGATTTATGCATCAAATCGGCCTACAGCCCATGCCAATCATGGGCGAACAGCTACTTTTTTTATAGCAAGTTGAGACTCGGCTCAGTCGCAGCTGGCATCAATCACTTCGCGCACCAGGGCATCGGGTGCGCTGCGTACCACGGCCCTGCCCGGTGCGACGATCAGGACGAATTTAATTTCGCCAGCTTCCGCTTTTTTGTCCACACGCATCAACTCCAGGTAACGCCCGGCACTGTCGGCTGGCGACAGGCGCGGACCGGTGACCGGCAGCCCGGCGCGCTGGATCAGCGTACGCAAGCGGTCCACAAATGCGCCATCGACCAGGCCCAGACGCTGGGACAGGCGCGCCGCCATCACCATGCCGCAGCCGACGCCCTCGCCGTGCAGCCACCGGCCATACCCGAGTCCCGACTCGATGGCATGGCCAAAGGTGTGTCCAAAATTGAGGATGGCACGCAAGCCGTTTTCACGTTCGTCCTGGCCCACCACCTCGGCCTTGATTTCACAGCTGCGCCGTATTGCATGCGCCAGCGCCGCCGGCTCGCGCGCCAGCAAGGCGTCGATGTTGTCCTCGATCCAGTCCAGGAAAGCCATGTCGGCAATCGGCCCGTACTTGATGATTTCGGCCAGGCCGGCGCTGAGCTCACGCGGGGGAAGTGTCTGGAGCACATCGAGGTCGCAAAGCACGCGCTCGGGTTGGTAAAAAGCGCCCACCATGTTTTTACCCAAGGGGTGGTTGATGGCGGTCTTGCCGCCGACGGAAGAGTCCACCTGTGCCAGCAGCGTGGTCGGCATCTGCACAAACGGCACGCCACGCATGTAGCAGGCCGCGGCAAACCCCGTCATGTCCCCGACCACGCCGCCACCGAGTGCAAACAGCACGGTCTTGCGGTCACAGCCGTTTCCAAGCAGCGCGTCAAAAATCAGTTGCAGCGTGGGCCAGTCCTTGTGGACCTCGCCATCGGGCAAAGCCACCAGCAAAACGCGCTTGTAGTGCGGCTGCAATGCGGTCCGCAACAACTCGGCATACAGCGGCGCCACAGTGTCGTTCGACACGATCAGGGCTGTGCTGGCAGCCGGCAGGTTCTGGTAAGTCGCCGGATCGCCAAGCAGGCCGGAACCAATGCTGATGGGGTAGCTGCGATCGCCCAGGTCAATCCGTACCTGCTGCGTCGCCGGAGAAGAATTTGCATGCATGCCTCAAGTGTAGAGGCTTCGCCTTGAAGCTTGTCGGGCGTCACCCATCCTCGCGCCCGTGGCTCAGTTACGCGCAGCCGGCATCAGACCCGATGTTTCGAGCTGGCTCGCGATCAGGTGGACCAGGGCCGGCACGGAGGGCCTCCCGGTCTCGACAACCAAGCGCGCGCTCTCGCGGTACAGCGGGTCACGCAAGGCGTACAGCTCACGCAAACGAGCCAGCGGATCGGCCACCTGGAGCAGCGGCCGATTCTGGTCATGGCGCAAGCGACGAAAAACGTCTTCCGGAGACGAATGCAGGTAGATCGTATGGCTGCGCTGCTTGAGGTGCTCGCGGTTGGCTGGCCGGAGCACCGCGCCGCCGCCGGTGGACAACACACAGGGCTCTCCCCCAGTCAACTCATCAATGACGGCCTGCTCCAGGTCGCGAAAGGGCTCCTCGCCTTCGCGTTCAAAAAACGCGCGGATGGACAGACCGATGCGCTTTTCGATGACATGGTCGGTATCCAGAAAGGGCCAGCCCAGGCGCCGCGCGAGCTGGCGACCGACGGTGGACTTGCCTGAGCCGGGAAGGCCGACAAAGGCGACATGGGCAACTAAGTTCGAGGGAGCACCCATGTCAGTTCTAATCTGGTCGTCGAAGAAAAGATGAGATCGATAATTGGCGACGGCGGGGCAACAAAAGCTTCAAGGCGGCCGTCCGCCGCCCACCGGCGCGGGTCACGACTGCGCCATCCTCAGCCACTCGACAAACGTCAGCGTAAAGCAGCGCCGTTGCTGATCATTTTGGGCGAAATAAAAACCAGCAGTTCAGACTTGTTGGCGGTGCGTGTTTTGGTTTTGAACAAGTTGCCGATTCCCGGCAAATCACCCAGAAAGGGAACCTTGGTTTCATCCTCACGCTCGTTCTGTTCGAAAATGCCACCTATCACCACCGTGCCGCCGTTTTCCACCAAAACCTGGGTTTGGATGTGTTTCGTGTCAATCGCAAAACCATTGGCAGTGGCGCGGCCCACGCTGTCCTTGTTCACGTCGACATTCAAAATAATGTTGCCTTCCGGCGTGATCTGAGGTGTGACCTCAAGCTTCAGGTTGGCCTTGCGAAAAGCAATCGAGGTGGCGCCGCTGGACGTCGCCTGCTGGTAAGGCAATTCCGTACCCTGCTCGATCAGCGCCTTGACCTGGTCGGCCGTCACGATTCGAGGACTGGACACAATCTTGCCCTTGCCATCGGCTTCCATCGCGGAAATTTCAAGGTTCAACAATCTGGTCAGCGATGAGTTGAAGAGAGCGACAGCAAAAGTTGCAGCGGGAAAGCCGTTTTGACCAACCCCGGGCAAGTTGACGAAGTTCCCTGCCGTGGTTCCGAAATTGGCTCCCAATTGGGCGGCTGTACCGGCCGGAATATTCGGCGTGATGTAGGTCGGGCCAAACTGCGTATTCTGGCTGCCGTTCAAGGTGAAGGGACGCCCCCCCAGCCTCACACCTAGAGATTTTCCAAAAGTATCGGAAGCCTCGACAATGCGCGCCTCGATCAGCACCTGGCGCACCGGGATATCCAGCTTGGCAATCAGGCTTTGGACCTGTTCCAACTTGGAGGGGATGTCGGTCACGAACAACTGGTTGGTGCGGGTTTCCGAAATCACGCTGCCGCGAACCGACAATATCTTGGTCGCGCCCGGCGCTCCGGTACCTAACAATCCCTTGGCAATCTCATCCGCCTTTGCATAGTTCAGTTTGAAGTCCTGGGTGCGAACCTGCTCCAGGCTTTGAATCGCATTGCGCGACTCCAGATCAAGCTTGTCCTTCGCAGCCAACTCATCCTTGGGCGCAATCAGCAACACATTGCCGGTTTTCCGCATGCCCAAGCCCTTGGCCTGCAAGATGATGTCCAGTGCCTGGTCCCACGGTACATCCTTCAGGCGCAGTGTCACAGCGCCCGTGACACTGTCCGATGTCACGATGTTGAAGTTGGTGAAGTCGGCAATGACCTGCAGCAAGGAGCGGGTTTCGATGTTCTGGAAATTGAGTGACAGCTTTTCGCCGGTGTAACCCGGCCCCCGCGACAACTTGGATTCGTCCACCTTCTGCTGGCGCACCTCCAGCACAAACTGGTTGTCGCTCTGGTAAGCGCTGTGTTCCCACAACCCTTTGGGCTCCACCACCATGCGAACCTTGTCACCGAACTGGGAAGTTGTCACGCTTTGAACTGGCGTACCGAAGTCCGACACGTCCAGGCGGCGGCGCAAGCCCTCGGGCAAGGCGGTTTTCAAAAAATCCACGACCAGGGTCTGACCCTGCTGCCGAATGTCGACGCCAACCTGGTTGTTCGCCAGATCAACCACGATCCGGCCCGAAGCGTCGGTGCCGCGACGAAAATCAATGTCTTTGAGCGGCAAGGTATCGCGGTTGCGGTTCTCTGCAAAAACCGGCGCAGCAACCGCCGACGGCGCGGCCAGAGCAACCGGAGCCAGGATGATCAGCAAGGACTTGCCCTGGATTTGTGTGCTGTAGGCCGTGGACGCCTTGAGATTGAGCACCACACGGGTTCTCTCACCGGCCTGCACCACATTGGCAGAGCGCAAATTACCCAAATTCAGTTCCACCGCCGAACGACCCATGGAATTGCTGATCCCCGGAAAATCCAGTGCGATACGAGCCGGCGACTGGATCGTGAAGCCCGTCGGCACGGCAGTCAAGGCTTCCGTCAGGTCGATGCGAATCACTTCCGTACCGCCCTGAACAGAACCCGTCACAGACTCTATGGCATTGGGTTTTTGCGCCCACAACGCGGCCGGCAAAGAAGCGGTCAACAGGGCCACGCCGATCACTGCCCGTGCGGACAGTTGCGCGCACGCGCGGTGCAACGTCCCAGCCCCGGTGGTGCATGCGTTCTTGTTCATTTTGATCCCTCTTGAAGCTGTATGTTCGCCATCCGCTCGGTCCACTCCCCTGCGGCGTCCTGCACAATTTCACGCAGGGCCAGCTCGGTTTCAGAAATTTTCATGACGCGGCCGTAGTTTTGACCGAGGTAGTTGCCAACCCGCACCTGGTACAGCAAATTGTCCACACGCAGCAGGGCCACGGGCTGCCCTTGTTTGATGAGGCTGCCCACCATGGCCACCGCGTCCAGCGGCAAGGCCTCAAGCGGCTCCTTGCGACGGTTCAATTCTGGCGCGATGAGTGCCGCATTGGAGCTCGCCTGGCTGGAGTCGCGTTTGAGCGCCTGCAACAGTTTCTGGTTGCTGAAGGGCTCGATGGCGCCTTCCTGGGTGTAGGCTTGCGGCGAAAACTTGGTGGGCTCGGGCAGCGGTTGGATCCTGGGCCGGGTTTGGCTGCGTTGCTCACCCATCCACTGCTGCAACTCTTCGTGATCTGAGGAGCTGCAAGAGACCAATCCCAAACAGCCACCCAGGGCGAGCAGCAAAAACATTATCTTCTTGATACGAAGCTGTTTCATTTGTTCGGACCTTTCGCAGCAGAAGCGGTTTTTCGCTGCGACGAAATCTCTTCAGGATCAAGATAGCGAAAGGTTTTGGCCGTGCTGTCCATGCTCATCGTGCCGTCTTTGAGGGGCGCAATTGCGATATTGTTCAGCGTCACGATGCGCGACAGATTCGCGATGTCGGCCGCAAATGCCCCGATGTCGTGATACCGGCCGGTGACTTTGATCGCAATAGGCAATTCGGCGTAGTAATCCTTGACACTCACTTGCCCCGGCCGGAACAACTCGAACTGCAGGCTGCGGCCCAGACCCGCCTGGTTGATATCCGAAAGCAGCGCATCCATTTCGGCCTTGCTCGGCAGCTGTTTTTCAAGCTGTGTGACGTACTGCTGGACCTGCTCGCGCTGTTTCTTCAAACCTTCCAGATTGGCCGCAAGGGCCAGTTTTTTCTTGAAGTCTTCTCTTAGCAGCAGTTCCTTGGCTTGTTCAGCCTTGAGCTCTTCATCGGAAGTGCTGAGCCAGACAAACCACAGTGCAGCGACAACCGCCACGGTCACGAAAACGCACAAAAGATAACGCGGAAACGCCGGCCACGATGGGGGGTCGTTCGGATTGAGCCCGACGAACTGCGCTTTCACGCCATTCTGAATCGCAGCAAAATTGATATTGACTTTAGCCATGTTCAGTGCCTGTTGCCGACCACGCCGTCAACCCTTGGCGGCCGCAGGAGCGGCCGGTGCTGGCTTGCCCGCCGCAGGGTTGGCGGAGGTCCCTGCTTTTTGCGCGTCAGTCGCGCGCTTAAGAGCCACCCGCATCGAAAAATTAGACACACGGCGCTGATCCCGTGCGCTGAGCGCAAGCGCCTTGCCGGTAATCTCGATCAGTTCGGGCCGGGTCAGCCACGGGCTGTTGTTGCTCAAGTTTCGCAACAGCTCAGACACCCGCTCGTTGGACTGCGCAACCCCCGTCAACAAAACCACCTGGTTGTCCTGCTTCATGCTGGTCAGGTACACCCCATCAGGCAATTGCCGCACCAACTCATCGAGCAGGTAGACCGGCAAATTCCGGTTACCCTGCAGATCTTCCACGGCATTCTGGCGTGCGCGCAACGCGGCAATTTCCTGCTGCAGCCCAGCGATTTCCTTGATCTGGTTTTCAAGACGCGTGATCTCCGACTTGAGGAACGTGTTTTGAGCCTGCTGCCCGGAAATCTGGGCCTGGTACCAGGAATACACCGCCCCACAAATCAGACCGCCCATCAGGGCCGCAATCCCCAAGGCCACAAAAAAGGCCTCGCGCCTGCGTTTGCGCGCCGCTTCACGGTGGGGAAGTAAATTAACCAGAATCACTGGAAAAACCTCCGCAAGGCCAGGCCGCACGATGTCAGGTAAGACGCTGCTTCGCGCTTCATCTTGTTTTCACGGATGTTGCCGCTGAGTGTCATGCCCTCAAAAGGATTGGCCACCATGCAGGCAAATGAGGTTTGCTGCGTCACGGCATCGGTCAAACCCGGCAGGGCTGACGAGCCGCCGGCCAGCATCACGTGGTCCACCTTGTTGTGCGGCGTGCTGGTAAAAAAGAACTGGAGCGCCCGCCCAATTTCCTGCGCCATGCTGTCGACAAAGGGCTTGAGCACGCTGACGCCATAGTCATCAGGCAGGTCGCCGCTGCGTTTTTTGCTCTCGGCTTCTTCAGGAGAAAAGCCATACTGGCGCACGATCAACTGGGTCAGCTGGGCACCGCCAAACGCCTGGTCGCGCTCATACAGTACTTCATCATTCTTGATGACCTGCATGCTGGTCGTGAGGGCGCCCACTTCAAACAGGGCCACCATGGTGTCCAGCCCCTTGTTCGGCAGGTTCTCAATCAAGCGCGCCGTCGCCAGGCGCGATGCGTAGGATTCGACATCAACCACTACCGGCTTCAAACCCGCCGCTTCGGCCAGCCCCTGTCTGTCGTTGACTTTTTCCTTGCGCGACGCTGCGATCAGCACCTCCACATCGCCTGCCGAGGTCGCGCTGGGGCCAACCACACAGAAGTCCAGGCTGACTTCATCGAGCGAAAACGGAATGTACTGGTTGGCCTCGGCTTCGACCTGGATTTCGAGCTCCTGCTCGCTCAAGCCACCGGGAAGAATGATTTTCTTGGTGATCACCGCCGACGCCGGCAGGGCCATGGCCACATTTTTAGTCCGGGTCCCGCTTTTTTTAACGACCCGGCGCACCGCCTCGGCCACCTCGTCGAACTTTTCGACGTTGCCGTCGGTGATCCAACCCCTCTCCAAGGGCTCAATCGCACAGTGATCAAGCACCAGGTTGCCTGCCTTGTCACGGCTCAATTCCACCAACTTGACGCTTGACGAGCTGATGTCCAAGCCCAGCAAGGCGGACGATTGGCGGTTAAATAAGGATCCCAAAGAGATCAAGACAGTCCCCAAATGATGGCTAACAGGTAGCGCTACAAACTTAAGAAATCACTTGAATGCTATCAGTAAGGTCCTTGTACAACAAAGGATTTTTCGTTTTTGACTTACTATCACCGTTGTCAAAAGTAGACGCTTTTCGCTGGTTTGCCAATTGGGTGCCAGAACAGCGATTGATCAATAAATGCAAAATGTGAACTACCTCACATACGCCGGGTCTTCCAGCACAGTCAATTTTTATAATGTTGGCGCGAACTTACGGTAAACCCTTATGCCCCCACATTCCTCGCCCGCCGAATCCCGCACTGCTTCGGGTCCCAAGCTGCCATGGCTGCCTGCCGTGTTGAAAGTCGCAGCCTGGAGCCTGGGGGGGGTGCTGGCCGGGCTTGCGGCGGTCCTGATGGTCGTGGCGATTGCCCTGGCTGTGGCTTACCCGAACCTGCCGGACGTGTCCGATTTGCTCGACTACCGGCCCAAACTGCCTTTGCGGGTGTATTCGTCGGATGGCGTGTTGCTGGGCGAATTCGGCGAGGAGCGCCGCAACCTGACACCGATTGCCGACATCCCCAAGGTGATGAAGGACGCCGTGCTGGCCATCGAAGATGCGCGCTTCTTCTCGCACGGCGGTGTGGACTACATCGGCGTGATCCGTGCCGGTCTGGCCAACATGGGCCGCGCCAAAAGCCAGGGCGCCTCGACCATCACGATGCAAGTGGCGCGCAATGTCTACCTCTCCACGGAGAAGAGCTACACCCGCAAAATTTACGAGATACTGCTCACCTTCAAGCTGGAGCATCTGCTGAGCAAGGACCAGATCCTCGAAATCTATATGAACCAGATTTTCCTGGGGCAACGCGCGTATGGTTTCGCGGCCGCCTCGGAGGCGTATTTCAGCAAACCGCTCAAGGACGTCAGCATCGCCGAGGCGGCCATGCTCGCGGGGTTGCCCAAGGCACCGTCCGCCTACAACCCGGTCAGCAACCCGAAGCGCGCCAAGTCACGCCAGCTCTACATCATTGACCGCATGCAGGACAACGGCTTCATCACCCCGGCGCAGGCCGAAGTGGCCAAGGCCGAGCAGCTCAAGGTCAGATCCGGACCGGACGCCGCCCGGGTGCACGCCGAGTTTGTGGCAGAAACCGTTCGCCAACTGGTGTTCAGCCAGTACGGTGACGAAACCTATACCCGTGGCCTCAATGTCTACACCACCCTGCGCGCCGCCGACCAGACGGCGGCCTACAAAGCATTGCGCAAAGGCATCATGGACTATGAGAGGCGGCAAATTTACCGCGGGCCCGAAAAGTTCATTGAGCTGTCCAAAGATCCCCAGGAAACCGAAGACGCCATTGACGATGCCCTGGCCGACAGCCCCGACAACGACGACGTGATGTCGGCCATTGTGCTGGAAGCCGGTCCGAAAAAAATCGTCGCGGTGCGCCAGAACAGCGAGACCATAGAAATCACCGGCGATGGCCTGAAACCCGCCCAGTCCGGCCTGGCCGACAAGGCCGCGCCGAATATCAAGATTCGGCGGGGGGCCCTGATCCGCGTCACCAAAACACCTAAAAATACCTGGGAGATCACGCAGTTGCCGGAAGTCGAAGGCGCATTTGTTGCAATCGACCCGCGCAACGGCGCGGTTCGCGCGCTGGTCGGCGGCTTTGACTACGAAAAGAACAAGTTCAACCACGTTACCCAGGCCTGGCGCCAGCCCGGCTCCAGCTTCAAGCCCTTCATCTACTCGGCGGCGTTGGAAAAAGGCTTCACGCCGGCCACCGTGGTCAACGACGCGCCGCTGTTTTTTGACGCAGGCGTCACCGGCGGCCAGCCTTGGGAGCCGAAAAATTACGACGGCACCTTTGACGGTCCGATGAGCCTTCGGCGCGGCCTGGCCAAATCAAAAAACATGATTTCCATCCGGGTGCTGCAGGCCGTCGGCGCGAAACACGCCCAGGAATGGATCACCCGTTTCGGTTTCGACGCAGAGAAACACCCGGCCTACCTGACCATGGCGCTGGGTGCCGGCTCGGTGACACCGCTTCAGATGGCTATCGGTTATTCGGTCTTCGCCAACGGCGGCTACCGCGTCAACCCCTACCTGATCACCAAAATCACCGACCAGAAAGGGCGCACCGTCATCGAAACCCCGGCCCCCGGCCTGGATGAGTCGGTCCGCGGCATCGAAGCGCGCAATGCCTTCATCATGTCCAGCCTGTTGCAGGAAGTGGCGCGCACGGGCACCGCCGCCAAAGCCCAGGCCACGCTGAAACGGCCCGATCTGTACGGCAAGACCGGCACGACCAATGACTCGATCGACACCTGGTTTGTCGGCTACCAGCCGACGCTGACGGCCGCAGTCTGGATGGGCTACGACACGCCCAAAAAGCTGGGCGACCGGGAAACCGGCGGCGGACTGAGTCTGCCGGTCTGGATCAACTTCATGGAATATGCGCTCAAGGGCGTGCCGGTCACCGAATTCACGCCGCCCGAGGGGGTGGTCAACATCGGCGGTGAATGGTTTTACGACGAATACGCCAAAGGCTCAGGCGTCAGCAGCGTCGGTCTGGGCGACAAGCCTGCCCCCGGCGCGGGCGCGGACAACCCTGTTCAGGGCCAGCCGGTACCGCCCGGCGCTGCGATTCAGTCACCGCCCCCTAGCGATGAAAGAAAACGGATCCTGGATCTGTTTAAAAACTAATCAGGAAGGTGCGCTGAAAACCAGCGGCTGACGGGCCTGCTCGCTGGCGTAACGCGACAGCCCGGCAAACAGCTCACTGCCATCCTTGGTGTCGCGCCATTGGCCGTCAACCAGCTTGTAATGAAAGCCGCCGGCGCGGGCGGCCAGCCAGATTTCCTGCAAGGGTTTTTGCAGGTTGATGATGATCTGGCTGCGATTGACAAAACTCAGCGTGATCATGCCGCCGGTGCGCTGGTTGTCCACATCCGCATCGGTCTCCTCGTTGATGCGGTCGCAGGCCATTTCAATGGCATTGAGCGCAGCCTCCGCATGGTCCAGGTAATCCAGGTCCGTCATTACAATCCCATCATGTTTGCAAGATCACACATTCGAGCTCAAATTCTAGGCCGTGGCAGCGTCGTCTTCGCGGGTCATGGCTTTTGCACGCTGGCGCTGGCGCTGGCCGCAACAGCCGGCCTGACGGCTTGCGGCCAGAAAGGCCCGCTGTTTTTCCCGCCGCCGCCGAAAGCGCTTCCCACGGCGGGCGTCACGCCGGTCACGCCGGCCAGCACCCTCGGCACACCGGTAGAGACACCCAACATCCCGCAGCCGCCACCCGCCGCTCCCCCCACCTCGGCACCGCGATGAGCGCGCCGAACATGCCCGCTGCGTCCGTGACAGATTTGCCGGGTGCCCCCCAGCTAGCCTACCGGCAGGGCCAGTTGCACCTGGAAGAGACCAGCCTGCACGCGCTGGCCCAGGAACACGGCACGCCGCTGTTTGTGTACTCCAAAGCCGCCATGCTGGCGGCGCTGGCGGCCTACCAGCAGGGTTTTTCTGGGCGCGATGCGCAAATCTGCTACGCCATGAAAGCCAACTCCTCGCTGGGCGTGCTGCAGGTGTTTGCGCAGGCCGGTTGCGGTTTTGACATTGTTTCGGGTGGCGAGCTCGAACGCGTGCTGGCCGCCGGCGGCGATGTGCGCAAGGTCATTTTTTCTGGTGTTGGCAAAACACGCGCGGAAATGCAACAGGCCCTGTCGGCCGGCATCGGCTGCTTCAACGTCGAGAGCGAAGCTGAACTGGACGTGCTGTCGGAGGTGGCGCTGGCCATGGGCCAGGTGGCGCCAGTCAGCATTCGTGTCAACCCCAATGTCGACCCGAAAACCCATCCTTACATCTCCACTGGCCTCAAGGACAACAAGTTCGGTGTGGCGCATGAGGATGCACTGCGGATTTACCGGCACGCGGCGTCGCTCCAGGGGTTGCGGGTGGTCGGCATCGACTGCCACATCGGCTCGCAAATCACCGAGACCACGCCTTACCTGGATGCCATGGACCGGGTGCTGGACCTGGTCGACAGCATAGAAGCCGCGGGCATCACGATTGAACACATCGACTTTGGTGGCGGTCTGGGTATCAATTACAACCAGGACACACCACCGGCCGCAGACGCCCTCTGGCAGGAGCTGCTGGCCAAACTGGATGCACGCGGGCATGGCGGCAAAAAGCTCATGGTCGAGCCGGGTCGCTCGCTGGTGGGCAATGCCGGCGTCTGCCTGACCGAGGTGCTTTACCTCAAGCCCGGTGAACAGAAGAATTTTTGCGTGATCGATGCCGCGATGAACGACCTGCCGCGTCCCGCCATGTACCAAGCCTTCCACGCCATCGTGCCGGTCGTGCCTTCATCAAGCACACCAGAAGCCACCTACGACGTGGTGGGCCCGGTGTGCGAAAGCGGCGACTGGATAGGCCGCGACCGCGCGCTGGCGGTACAGGCCGGTGACTGCCTGGCGGTGTTGTCGGCGGGCGCTTATTGCATGAGCATGGCCAGCAACTACAACACGCGCGGGCGGGCCGCCGAGCTGCTGGTCGACGGCACAAAGGCCCATGTGATTCGCCGCCGGGAGACCGCCGCCGACCAGATGCGGCACGAGCAGCTGGTTTCCGGCTGACTGACGCCTGGCCCGGCGATCCAGGCTTGCATCACTATTATTTTGATAGCTGACCAGGGACGACGGGCATGGGCTGGAGGCGTTTTTTCTTCATATGTTGCCGGGCACGCCAGCCCATCAGCACCGCAAGAATGACCGCATACACCGCAACTTCCGCAAAGTCGTTCTTGCCCGAACGCATCCAGAAAAAGTGCAGCAGGCCCAGCCCGGCGATCAGGTAAACCAGCTTGTGCAGCGTCTGCCAGCGTCTGGCGCCCATCTTTTTGATCGCGGCATTGAAGGACGTGGCGGCCAGCGGCGTCAGCAGCAGGAAGGCTGAAAAACCCACCAGGATGAAGGGACGCTTGATGATGTCCTTGATGATCTCGGGTACGTCGAAGCCCATGTCAAACCAGCTGTAACTCAGCAAGTGAATCACCCCATAAAAGTAAGTGAACAGACCCAGCATGCGCCGAAAACGCGCCAGCGCCAGCGTGCCGCTGACCATTCGCAGAGGGGTGACCGCCAGCACGATGCATAAAAAGCGGAGCGTCCAATCACCGGTCGCGCGGATCAGGTGCTCGGCCGGATTCGCACCCAGGTTGTTGGTGAAGGCGCCGTAAAACAGCCAGGCAAAAGGCAGCAGCGCCAGCACAAACACCAGGGGCTTGGCCGCCGGGTGCATCAACGCCGCATTGGCAGCCCTCATCAGAAATTCTTCTTGAGATCCATGCCGGCGTAGAGCTGGCCGACCTGCGCCTCATAGCCGTTGAACATCAAGGTTTTTCGCTTTTTCGCAAACAGGCCGTCTTCGCCAATGCGGCGCTCGGTCGCCTGGCTCCAGCGCGGATGGTCCACGCCCGGATTGACATTGGAATAAAACCCGTATTCGTTGGCGGCGGCCTTGTTCCACGCGGTGCGCGGCTCCTTGTCGGTGAAGCGAATCTTGACAATGCTTTTGCCGCTTTTAAAACCGTATTTCCAGGGCACCACCAGGCGCACTGGCGCGCCGCTCTGGTTGGGCAGCACCTCGCCGTACATACCGAAGGTCAGCAGCGTCAGCGGGTTCATCGTTTCGTCCATGCGCAGTGCCTCCACATAAGGCCAGTCAAGCACGCGCGAGCCGACAAAAGGCATGGTCTTGGGATCAGCCTGGGTGATGAACTCGACGTATTTGGCGTTGCCCAGTGGCTCGACCTTCTTGATCAGCTCGGCCAGGGAATAACCAACCCATGGAATGACCATCGACCAGCCCTCGACGCAGCGCAGCCGATAAATGCGCTCTTCCTGGGCGTTGAGCTTGATCAGGTCTTCGATGGCCCAGGTTTTAGGCTGCTTGACCAGGCCTTCGATGGCCACCGTCCACGGCTTGGTGACGAGCATGTGGGCGTTTTTGGCAGGATCCGCTTTGTCGGTGCCAAACTCGTAGAAATTGTTGTAGCTCGTCACGTCTTTGTAATCGGTGACTTTTTCCATGGTCACCGCGCCGGCGACGGCGGACTTGGCGCCGGGCAAGGCGGCCAGTTTTCCGGGCTTGGCCACGGCCTGTGCCAGCGCCTCGCGACCCGCCCAGCCGGCCATCGCCGCACCGGCTGCGCCGCTGGCCATCAGTTTGATCAAATCACGCCGCTGCTGGTAGACGCCTTGAGACGTGATCTCGCTGGAAACCGGATGGATGAAGCCGCTACGGAGGGTTTTGATGAGCATGTTTGTGTCCTTGTGGGCTGGGGCGGCAATTGAGGGTTAGTCTTGATACGCAGCCACTTCTTACAAGGATTCAAACGCTGCCTACAACGTTCCGTAACTGTGCAAGCCCGACAGAAACATGTTCACGCCCAAAAAGGCAAACGTGGTGACGGCCAGCCCCACCAGCGCCCACCAGGCCGCCACGGTACCGCGCAGGCCTTTCATCAGCCGCATGTGCAGCCATGCGGCGTAGTTGAGCCAGACAATCAGGGCCCAGGTCTCCTTCGGGTCCCAGCTCCAGTAGCCGCCCCAGGCTTCGGCCGCCCACAGCGCGCCCAGCACCGTGGCGATGGTAAAAAACGCAAAGCCGACGGCAATCGACTTGTACATGACATCGTCAAGAACTTCAAAACTAGGCAGCCTGGCCGCAATGCGCTTGCGCCCCAGCAAAATAACAGCGGCAATCAACCCCGACACCAGTAAGTAGCCCTCCCAGAAATTGCTGCCACCCGCACTGGCGGGCGTTGCGCGGAAAACGATCGGCACCAAACCCAACACCACACCGAGCAGCCACAGCGGCGTAAGCCTGTACCAGCGGGTCTCAAGAGCCTGCTGCTTGATCAAATAGGCCAGCGACACCATGGCCGCCAGTGAGAACATGCCATAGCCCACAAAGTTGGCCGGTACGTGCACCTTCATCCACCAGCTTTTCAAGGCCGGAACCAGCGGCTGGATTTCATGCGCCCCGCGAACCACGGTGTACCACAGCAAGAAACCCACCGCCGCACTGACCACCAGCATCACAAACGCACCCATGGCACGGGTCTTGTAGTGCGCTTCGAAGTAGAGATAAAACGCCGCTGTCATCCAGCTGAACAGCACAAACACTTCGTACAGGTTGCTGACCGGAATGTGGCCGACATCGGTTCCAATCAGGTAACTTTCGTACCAGCGCACCATGGTGCCCACCAGCGCCATGCCGACAGCCACCCACGCAATTTTGGAGCCCAGGGATTCCAGGGTGTCGCTCTGCCCTTTGCCGAACATGCCGAGCCAGTAAAAACCCGTGCTCATAAAAAACAGCACGCTCATCCACAAGATCGCCGACTGGCTGGACAGGAAATACTTGAGCCAGAACACCTGTTCGGCCCGCGCCAGGTCACCCTGGTAAGACACAATGCCGAGCAGGGAAAAACCCGCCACCAGCAGCACCAGCGCGCGCAGTGGCCGCCAGAACCAGGCCATCGCAATCACAGCAGGAATGGCGCCCAGCAAGATGCCTTTTTCATAAACGTCCATGAAAGCGCCGTAGCGCGTAAACGCATACACGCCGCCGACCAGCGTCAATGCCGCAAAAATCCAGTCCAGCAGATTGCGCTTTGCAAAATAGCCTTCCTGGAGGCTGATGGTCGCCGCATCCGCAGTGCGCGAGCTCAGGGTGGTGGTGGTGTTCATCGTGGCCCCTGTAAAAATTTTGTTTTCAACATCTCGAACTCCCTGTCGCCATCCATGGTTTTTCGGTTGATCGACATGGCCATGGTAGCGAAGCTGCCCGCGCCTGATACTGGACCTTTTTGGGAGGCTGCGGCATGCGCCGGTCCGGCAGCAGGCGTCAACCAGATCCAGAGACGGCGCTCACGCACATACAGCATCGCAAAAATACCCAGAATCAGCAAGGCACAACCCAGGTAAACAATGTTTTTTCCGGGCGTGCGCGCAACCTGAAACACGCTGGCCTGCAATTGCGTGAAGTCCTTCAGCGCAAACGCCACGGGCGCCGGGTAATGGTGCGCATCGCTGAGGGAAAGCACCGTCTGCGCCATATAGGCCTGCGTTCTGTCATCGCGCGGCAGCGGCTCGAGGCCGGCTTGCTCACGCGTGAGTTGGGCCAGCTCAAACAGCACGCCGTTGAGAATGCGCACCAACACCTCGCCGGCGCGGTTGCGCTCGTCCTCAGGCACGTTGGCTTCCATGAAGTCGGACATCGCCTGTAGCCCGGCGAGCGGTGTGTCTTTGGTATTGCCACCTGCCGCCGGCTCGGGGCCGGCGAACAGCGCCAGCGCCCGCGACGCGGAAGCCGTCAGTTGCCCGGCCAAGTCGGGGCGGTCGGCAGCGATGGCCTGGCGCACATAACGCTGAACCGCCCGCTCGCGCTGGGCCGGGTCGGCCAACGCCCGGCGCAGGCGCAGGAACCCGTCCATGCTGCCCTGCTCATCGGCAGGGATGCGCAGGTACTGAAACGGCTCGGCCGGGGTCTCCCGCACTCCCAGCAAAAACAGCGTCGGGCTGGCCTCTGCAGCGTCCATCTTGACCGGCAGCATGTAGTTGTGAAACTCGCGTGCCTGACCGGCAGCGTCACGCAATTTGTAGGTCACGCTGGGGCCGACGTTGCGCAACTCCTTGTTCTCCCTGGTTTTGTTGGCGGCACCGAGGCGCGAATCAATAGCCTGAATAGCCTGGCGTAAATCGACCTTGCGCACATCCGCCCCCGAGGGCGCCCCCAGACTGCCCGAGCCGGCAAAATTTTCGACATTGATGACACGCAGCGCGGTGTACTCAAGTGTCATTTTTTCCGCGCCGTTGGTCAGGCTGCTGGAGCCGCCAATCGTGCCCTGAATATCAAAGACCTTGCTCGCAGGCGGTCCGCTGCTGGCCATCGGTACCGACTTGAGCGTGACGCTGGAGCCGCCATCGTCAAAGCTGGACTGGTAAATCTCTATGCCCCTGTGCCGGGCCGGGTGGTTGACTTCGACGCGCGCCGGAATTTTCTCGCCGGTTTGCTTGTCGTGAATCACGATCTCGCTGGCAAACAGCTTGGGCATGCCGGTCGAGTAGTACTCGACAATGAATTTTTTCAGTTCAACGGCAAAAGGCAGATCCTGCAACACCACGCCACCGGGCTGGTTCAAGATGGCGGTGCTGGACTGCGTGCCTTCGGCAACCAACAGGTTGGCCCGGAAGGTGGGGTTGCGCGCACTGAGGCGGTGCTGTGCAGGCACATCGGCAATCAGCCCGCCGCCTGTGTAGATGGAGATATTATTCCACCACATTTGCGCCCGCACCATCAGGTCGCCATCAAGCAAGCCTCCGACACATACCAGCACGATGGCGCTGTGCGCCGCGATGTAACCGAGCTTGTTGGCGGCGCCCACCTTGGCGGCCACCATCCAGCCTTCGCCCAGCGGCGTGCTTCTTTGCTGTAGCTTGACCTTCCAGCCGCCCTGCACCAGCGTTTGCCCGATGCGCCGGGCCGCCGCTTCAGGCAGATCGGCCAGTGCCCCGTCGGCGCGGTGGCCAAACGCCTTCAGGCTTTGTTCACGGATGTTTTCTTTGAGCTGATTCAGCTCGCTCAGGATTTTGGGCGCGCTTCGGCTGATACACAGGCTGACACTGATCACCAGGAAAGCCAGAATCAGTATGAACCACCAGGCGCTGTACACCGTGTTAAGGCTGACCGTGTCGAACACCTGGGCCCAGAACGGGCCAAACTGGTTGACGTAATTGCTGCTCGGCTCCTGCTGCTTGAGCACGGTGCCTATCACCGAGGCGATACAGATGATGGTAAGCAGCGAGATGGAAAACCGCATGGACGACAGCAGCTCGACGCTGGAGCGAAGGGCGTGGGAGCCGGACTTGAGCCGCAGGCCGTGGGTGGAAACTGTCATGCGAGTGGGGCAATGGGCAAGGTGGGCTGCAATGAGAAAGGCGGGCCTACATCAAGACCCGCCTCGGTATGGAGTGTTTATGTCGACCGAGGTTCAATACAAACCGCAAGAAAGCGCTGTATTTGCGCAAAAAAGCAGCCGGCCCTGCCTGTGCAGGGCGCTGGCCGGCGGCTTTAGCGCAAACCGGCGATGTAATCGGCAACCGCACGGATCTCGCGGTCGTTCAATTTGGCGGCGACCTGGTTCATCTGCAGGCTGTTGCTGCGGCCACCGTCGCGGAATGCCGTCAACTGGACTGCGGTGTATTCAGCGTGCTGGCCGCCCAGGCGCGGGTACTGGGAAGGAACGCCGGCGCCATTGGGGCTGTGACAGCCTGCGCAGGCCGGTACCTGGCGGTCGGAAATGCCACCGCGGTAAATCCGCTCGCCGAGGGCGACCAGTGCCTTGTCCCTGGCAAAACCGGGCTTGACAGGCTTGGAGGCGACCCAGTAGGAGATGTTGCGCATGTCGTCATCCGACAGCGCTGCGGCGAAGCCCTGCATGATGGCGTTTTTGCGCTTGCCGGACTTGAATTCCTGCAACTGCTTGACCAGGTACTCGGGATGCTGCTGCGCCAGTTTGGCATTGGCGGCGATCGCCGAGTTGCCGTCAGCGGCGTGGCAAGCCACACAGACCGCAGCATAAGTCGCTGCGCCCTTCACAAGATCGGGTTTGGCAACCTTGGCCGGGGCGGCCTCCCCGGCTGCCATGGACAGGGCAGGCACAGCCAGCAGGGCAGCAAACAAATAAGTAAACAACGAAGTGGAAACTGGCTTCATATCGGGAGTTTAATGGTTGGCTCTAAAGTGGACTTGGCAATTGGCGCACGCCTCAAGCTGCATAAAAAGCCCCGTCGGGGCAGCAACTTAACGCAAAACTCCCTGATTTTACAATGGCTTGGGGGACAATCCCAAATATGAGCATATCTCCCCGATCCACCCCCATCAAAACGCCCAAGCCCAGCCACAAGCGTCCCATCCCCAAAGTGGCGGCAGCCAAAATGGCGGCGGCCCTGGCGGCGCAAGTGCCCCCCTCTGCCGAGGCGAAGATTGCCATGGGCTGGCTACACACGGCCAAATTCCTGACCACCGCACCCGAACTCAAGCACCTGCCACCGCTAGAGGTGCCGGAAATTGCCTTTGTCGGCCGCTCCAATGCCGGCAAGTCCACCTGCATCAACACACTGACCCAGATCAACCGCCTGGCCTTTGCGTCCAAGACGCCAGGGCGCACGCAAAGCATCAACCTGTTCTCGCTCGGCAAACAGGGTGTCATGGATGCGGTGCTGGCCGATTTACCCGGTTACGGTTATGCCGCAGTGCCCAAGGCGGCCAAGGCCCGCTGGCAACAGGTCATGGGCAATTATTTGCAGACACGCGACACGCTCAGGGGCGTGGTGCTGCTGTGTGATCCGCGCCACGGCCTGACCGAACTCGACGAAATCCTGCTCGACGTGATCCGTCCGCGCGTCGAGGAGGGCCTGAAGTTCCTGCTGCTGCTGACCAAGTCCGACAAGCTCAACAAGACCGAAGCAGCCAGGGCACTGTCCATTGTGCGACTGCAGGCCGGCGGCGGCGATGTCAAACTGTTTTCAGCGCTGAAGCGGCAAGGCGTGGAGGAAGTGGCCCAGCACCTGTGGCAGTGGGCGCATCCGGCTGCCAAAGCAGAGGCGGCAACGGCTGCCCCACCTGCTGCGGACGAGCCCCAAGCCGGGTAACACCGGCGGGTCGTTTCACTTCGCATTTTTTTTGAGCGATATCCGCCTCCAGCCCACGACAGATGGGCGTGAGTAGCTACTAAATGCATAGCACCATGATCCAAACCCGCCTCTTGAGCTTGCCCCACGGCATCACCCTGTCCTGCCGCATGGCGGGCGACAACAGCCGGCCGGTGCTGATGTTTCTGCATGGTTTTCCGGAAGCGGCCTTTGTCTGGGATGGCCTGCTCGAACACTTTGCCCAGCCTGAAAACGGTGGCTATTTCTGCATCGCCCCCAATTTGCGCGGATTTGAACAATCCAGCGCACCGGCCGACCTCACCGCCTACCGCGCCAAACACCTGGTGCAGGACATCGCGGCGCTGGTGGCGCTGGTCGCGCCTGGCGGCGAGCTTGAAGCACTGGTGGCCCACGACTGGGGCGGCGCGGTGGCCTGGAGCGTCGCCGCAACTCTGCCGCAGTTGATGAAAAAACTCGTGATCATCAACTCGCCACATCCCGGCACGTTTTTGCGCGAGCTGCAGCATTCGCCGGCCCAGCAGGCCTCCAGCGCCTACATGAACTTCCTGATCCGCCCCGACGCGGAGGCCCTGCTGGCCGAGGACGATTTCCGTCGGCTCTGGCAGTTTTTGACCAATGGCAAGGACCCGCAGGCCAGCGGCGCGCCGGCCTGGCTGACGGAAGACGTCAAGGACCAGTACCGCGCGGTATGGCGCGCCGGGCTGACCGGTGGCTGCAACCTCTACCGCGCCTCGCCCTTGCGCCCGCCACGCCCCAATGATCCAGCCGCCGCCGCAGTGACCCTGCCGCCGGAGCTGCTGACGGTGCTGCTGCCGACACTGGTGCTTTGGGCCATGGACGACATCGCCCTGCCACCGGCGCTGATCGACGGGCTCGAAGCCTTTGTGCCGAACATGCGGCTAGAGAAGATTTCGGGTGCCTCGCACTGGATCGTGCACGAGCAGCCTGGCCTGGTGGCGCGCGCGCTGCAGGACTTTCTCAGCTTGGGTTGAACCCTTTCGACGCTCTGTTTTTGATAGCTTATAGCGCCCGTCTATTATGGGCTGAAGGTCTAAAAGGCTTGTAAGCACTCAGTAGATCGACGGCTCACCGTCGGGCCGGCTCTTGAAACGCTTGTGCACCCAGTAGTACTGCGCCGGCATGGTATTGATGTAGTTCTGCAGCCGCGCATTCATCAGCGCCGTGTCGGCCACAAAGTCTGCCGAGGGTACGTCGGTCCAGGCCGTCATCACCTCCACCTCATAACCCGTGGCTGTCATGCGCGTCACGACCGGAACAACCCTGGCGCGGCCCAGTTTCGCAAAACGCGACAGCGAGGGCACGGTGGCGGCATCCACGCCATAAAAAGGCACAAACACCGACTCTTCCGGCCCGAAGTTCATGTCAGGTAACAAATACAGCGGCTGGCCCGCGCGCAGCGCGCTGATGATGGGCTGCACCCCTTCAGCGCGGCCGAACAGCCGCGCATTGGCAAAACGCCTGCGGCCACGCAAGATCCAGCGGTCCAGCAGCTTGTTGGCCTGGTCGGTATAGATGGTCGTGAAAGCGCGCGGCAGTTGCTGCGTGAGCGCCGCCCAGCCGGCATCCAGCCCGACAAAATGCGGCGCAAACAACACCACCGGCTGCTCGCCGTCCAGTTCGGTCAGCGCGCCCTTGAGCTGCAGGCGCCGCCTGAGTTTGTCCGGATGCCCATGCCAGAGCCAGCTTCGGTCCAGCCAGGCCTGGGCAAAAAACACAAAGGTCTGCCGTGCCAGGGCCTGCCGCTCACCCTCCGGTCTTTCCGGAAAACACAAGCGCAAATTGGTATCCACGACCCGACGGCGCGGGGCAGCCAGTATGTAAAGCAACCAACCGAGCGCCACGCCCATGGCCCGCACCAGCGGCAATGGCAGCGCTGCCAGCAGTTGCATGAACACAATGCCGCTGCGGGTAAACAGGTGACTGACGAGTTGGCGCGGGGTCTTCAAGGCACGCCCTCATCGGCATGCTGCTGACGCGGCTGCTTGTAACGCGCGTAGCCCCACAGATACTGACCTGGCTGGCTCAGCACAATCGCTTCAATCGCCTGGTTGATGACCGTCACCGCCGGCAGCAAATCGGTTTTGGGCAAGCTGTCGAGCGCGGCCAGCGGCGGCCAGATTTTCAGGAAATAGCCTTGCCCGCGCGCCAGCCGTTCACAACTGACCGGCAGCACCACCGCGCCGCTTTGCAGCGCCAGCCGCGCGGCCAGGGTCATGGTGTAGGCCGGCTTGTCGAAAAACGGCGCCCACACGCCCTGCCCGTCGGGCGGAACCTGGTCAGTCAGCAGCGCTACCGCCTGATTGTTCTTGAGGGTGCGAAACATCTGGCGGATGCCGCTGAGGCTGGCCGGCACCACCGTGAGCCCGGGCCGGCTGCGGGCCAGCAGTTCCAGCCGCGCCAGCCAGGGCTTGCGCGCCGGCCGATAAATCGCGGTGATCGGTCCATACAGTTCGGCCAGCGCCTGCGGCCCGAGTTCAAAGCTGCCGCAATGCGGGCCGAAAAAAATCACGCCCTTGCCGCGCGCAAAAGCGGCATCGACCTCGCCCTGCCCTTCGATGCGCACATTGCCCAGGCAGGAGGCCGTGGGCGGACGCATCCACAGCTTAGGCAGCTCGGCCACAAACCGCCCGGCTTCGCCTATGGCTGGCTGCGCCGCTTCAAACGCGAGCCCGGCTTGGGCCACATTGGCGCGAAATTCGCGCCGGTAACCGGGGCTGAGCCACCAGATCAACCAACCCAAACCGGCGCCCAGCGCATGCAGCGCAGGCAACGGCCAGTGGGACAGAAACCGGAACAGATGGAGCATGAAAGGGTAAAAGGGCAGGAGCGCAGGCGCTGGGAAAAGCGGTGAAGCGATATAATGGAGGCTGTCGCCGAGTTACTGAACAACTTGCAGGGCGACATTAAACCAAACTGCTAAAGCGTTCGCCGAGGCACCCCAAGCCGGCAACGCGCCGACTAACTTCATGGAGTGTACGCAATGGCGAACGATTTTCTCTTTACTTCCGAATCCGTCTCCGAAGGCCATCCCGACAAGGTGGCCGACCAGATTTCCGATGCCATCCTCGATGCCATCTTCAAGCAGGACCCGCTGTCCCGCGTCGCCGCTGAAACCCTGACCAACACCGGCTTGGTCGTGCTGGCCGGCGAGATCACCACCAACGCGCATGTGGACTACATCCAGGTCGCGCGCGACACCATCAAGCGCATCGGTTATGACAACACCGAGTACGGCATCGACTACAAGGGTTGCGCCGTGATGGTCTGTTACGACAAGCAGTCCAACGACATCGCCCAGGGCGTGGACCACGCGTCCGACGACCACCTCAATACCGGTGCCGGCGACCAGGGCCTGATGTTCGGCTACGCCTGCGACGAGACGCCCGAGCTGATGCCCGCGCCGATTTATTACGCCCACCGCCTGGTCGAGCGCCAGGCGCAGTTGCGCAAGGACGGCCGCCTGCCTTTCCTGCGTCCGGACGCCAAGAGCCAGGTCACCATGCGTTATGTGGACGGCAAGCCGCACAGCATCGACACCGTGGTGCTGTCGACCCAGCACAGCCCCGACCAGAGCGAAACCGCGCACAAGATGAAGGCCTCCTTTGTCGAAGCCATCATCGAGGAAATCATCAAGCCGGTGCTGCCCAAGGAATGGCTGAAAGACACCAAGTACCTGATCAACCCGACCGGCCGTTTTGTCATCGGCGGCCCGCAGGGCGATTGCGGCCTGACCGGCCGCAAGATCATTGTCGACACCTACGGCGGCGCCTGCCCGCACGGCGGTGGCGCGTTCAGCGGCAAGGACCCCTCCAAGGTGGACCGCTCGGCCGCCTACGCTGCGCGTTACGTTGCCAAGAACATCGTGGCGGCCGGCCTGGCCAAGCAGTGCCAGATTCAGGTGGCCTACGCCATCGGTGTCGCGCACCCGATGAACGTGACCGTCTACACCGAAGGCACCGGCGTGATGTCGGACGAAAAACTCTCGGCCCTGGTCAACGAACATTTTGACCTGCGCCCCAAAGGCATCATCCAGATGCTGGACCTGCTGCGCCCGATCTACGAAAAAACCGCCGCCTACGGCCACTTCGGCCGCGACGAGCCGGAATTTACGTGGGAGAAGACAGACAAAGCCGCTGCGCTTCGCGCTGCAGCCGGCCTGTAACGCTGTCCCACCCACAAAAAAGCCACCGCTAGCGGTGGCTTTTTTGTGCACGAAATTTCACCGGTTAAAAGGCGTGGGATCTATAAATTTGCCGCCACCAGCCTCCGACGGCTTGGCGTTCGGATCGGGCTGGGACTGCGTTTTATTCGTGCCTTCTTCACCCAAGGTCTTGCTGGGCGGGGCGTCTTTTTTCACCTGATTTTCATTGTCGTCACCATGCTTGCCTTGGCCAACGCTTGTTTCACCCATGATGCTTCCTTTGGCTGACTGCGTTCCAATTAGCGCTCAACTCGCAAAGCCGGACGAATGACAGACAGCTTGTGGGGGCCGCTTGTCGTTGGCAGGCGCACTGGTATTGACCAAAAACGGCCAAGGAGAGCGCACTGCGCCACCGCGAACACCTGTGCCGGCAAACTTTCCGTCGCCTGCGGATACGTGTCCGGACCGCTGGCCCGGCTGGCTGCCAGTCATCTCAATCACAAATTGATTCATACATCGTCCCCGTTTGGGCAGGCCGCCCATAAATTTGATCTAGCAACCACTTTAGGTGGGCAATCCAGCGCCAGATGTCGGACGCAGGCCAGACTTTTGTAGGACAAACCGAAATGATTTCCGGGGGCAACGCTGCGCCAGAGGCGCGGTCAGAGATCGTGGGGCCTCCATTTTTCTGATTTTTGACTTGAAACTGCCACTAAACAGCCTTATGATTAGCACTCGATGGTATTGAGTGCTAACAACGCCGCTCAAGCCAGCCATTTCACAAGCACCGCATTGCACGCTGTGCTTTTTGATTATCCCAACTGTTTCAAACAAGGAGCTCCCATGAAACTTCGTCCCCTGCACGACCGCGTGATCGTCAAACGTGTCGAAAACGAGACCAAAACCGCCTCCGGCATCGTCATTCCTGACAGCGCCGCCGAGAAGCCTGATCAAGGCGAAGTGCTGGCCGTTGGTCCTGGCAAGAAGAACGACAAAGGCGAAATCGGCGCCATGGCCGTCAAGGTCGGCGACCGCGTTTTGTTCGGCAAATACAGCGGCCAGACCGTCAAGGTCGACGGCGACGAACTGCTGGTCATGAAAGAAGACGACCTCTTCGCGGTTGTCGAGAAATAAAGCTACTGCGCGGCCGCCATGCGTCGTTACTCCGTGCTCGCAATCCTCACGTACTTGAGTACGTTCCGGTTGCTGTGCGCGGCGCGCCTAGCCTGACAGCCGCTCGCTACGCTTTCTTTCACCACAACGGTACCTGTAAAACTTTTTTGAATATTCTGGAGAATTAACATGGCAGCAAAAGACGTCATTTTCGGCGGCGAAGCCCGCGCACGCATGGTCGAGGGTGTCAACATCCTGGCCAACGCAGTCAAGGTTACCCTGGGCCCCAAAGGCCGCAACGTGGTGCTGGAGCGCTCTTTCGGCGCCCCCACCGTGACCAAGGACGGTGTGTCCGTCGCCAAAGAAATCGAACTCAAGGACAAGCTGCAGAACATGGGCGCGCAGATGGTCAAGGAAGTGGCTTCCAAGACGTCTGACATCGCTGGTGACGGCACCACGACCGCTACCGTTCTGGCTCAGGCCATCGTCCGCGAAGGCATGAAGTATGTCGCCGCCGGCATGAACCCGATGGACCTGAAGCGCGGCATCGACAAGGCTGTGACAGCCCTGGTCGAAGAGCTGAAAAAAGCTTCCAAGCCCACCACCACCAGCAAGGAAATTGCCCAGGTCGGTACCATTTCCGCCAACAGCGACGAAGAAGTCGGCAAGATCATCGCGGAAGCGATGGACAAAGTTGGTAAAGAAGGCGTTATCACCGTTGAAGACGGCAAGTCCCTCAACAGCGAACTCGACGTGGTTGAAGGCATGCAGTTTGACCGCGGCTACCTGTCGCCTTACTTCATCAACAACCCGGAAAAGCAGTCCGCGATTCTGGACAACCCTTTTGTGCTGCTCTACGACAAGAAGATCAGCAACATCCGCGACCTGCTGCCTACCCTGGAGCAAGTTGCCAAGTCCAGCCGTCCGCTGCTGATCATCTCGGAAGACGTCGAAGGCGAAGCCCTGGCTACGCTGGTGGTCAACACCATTCGCGGCATCCTGAAGGTTGTGGCTGTCAAGGCCCCTGGTTTCGGCGATCGCCGCAAAGCCATGCTGGAAGACATCGCCACCCTGACCGGCGGCAAGGTCATCGCTGAAGAAGTTGGCCTGACACTAGAAAAAGTGACCCTGGCTGACCTCGGCCAGGCCAAGCGCATCGAAGTGGGCAAGGAAAACACCATCATCATCGACGGCGCCGGCGCGGCTGCTGACATCGAAGCCCGCGTCAAGCAGGTCCGTGTCCAGATCGAAGAAGCAACCTCCGACTACGACCGTGAGAAGCTGCAAGAGCGCGTGGCCAAGCTGGCCGGCGGTGTTGCCGTGATCAAGGTTGGCGCTGCCACCGAAGTCGAAATGAAAGAGAAAAAAGCCCGCGTGGAAGACGCCCTGCACGCAACCCGCGCTGCAGTGGAAGAAGGTATTGTGGCCGGCGGCGGCGTGGCCCTGCTGCGCGCCAAGCAGTCTGCTGGCACCATCAAGGGTGACAACGCTGACCAGGACGCCGGCATCAAGCTGATCCTGCGCGCGATTGAAGAGCCGCTGCGCATCATCGTCGCCAACGCTGGCGAAGAGCCAAGCGTGGTGGTCAATGCGGTGCTGGCCGGCAAAGGCAACTACGGCTACAACGCCCAGAACGGCACCTATGGCGACATGATCGACATGGGTATCCTGGACCCTACCAAAGTGACCCGCACGGCATTGCAAAACGCAGCGTCTGTGTCGTCGCTGATGCTGACGACCGAGTGCATGGTGGCCGAGGCTCCGAAAGACGAGTCCGGCGCCGGCGGCGGCGGCATGCCTGGCGGCAGGGGAGACATGGGCGGCATGGGCGGCATGGGCAGGTAATCCGGCTACTGCGCAGGCGCCATGCGTCGTTGGGCGGTGCTCGGAATCCTCACGTACCCCAAGGTACGCTCCGGTTCCTCCGCTCCGTCCGCCTGGCCTGGCACCTGCTCGCTACGCCGTCCGGACATTCCGGACAACAAAAAACCCGCAGGGCTCGCGCCCTGCGGGTTTTTTTTTTGCGCGCCTGAACTCAGACCGGATCGTCGTTGTTGCCGGGCTGGACCCACCAGTAGATCAGCACCAGCAAACCGATGATGGTCAGGGCGATCAGTTGCCACCAGCCGCTTTTGCCGATGTCATGCAGGCGGCGCGCGCCCACGGCGAGCGCCGGCAGCAGCAAGGCCAGGTTCACCAGGGCATTGATCACATCGCCGAACATCGAGGCAGCAATCGACACCAGGATCTGGAACAGGAAAAACCACCAGAACTCCGGACGCGATGCGCGCCCGGAAAAGGTGGCGTATTTGGCAAAACAGGTCGAGATGGCTTGACCGAAGTTCATGGGTTCTCCTCCTCAGGAGTGTCAGGGTAAATTCCCCGCGACATGATATTCGACGGGGATGACGCGAGGCCCTGGCGCAGCCGCTCAGGCCAGGGAGCCGCCGGAGCGTGCCTCACTTGCTGCCCGGGGTGCCGGGTCTCGTGCAACGGGCAAGCCCACCGGGGCGCTGTCGCCCCGTTTGAGCCGGTTGACCACCTCCAGAAATCCGGCTATCAAGGGAGCCGACTGGCGCTCCGCCAGGCAGATCACATGCACATGCGTGCTGATCGCCATGTCCGCGATGGGCAACACCGTCAGGCGCGAATCCGGCAAAAAAGCGGTCTGCGCCACCACACCGAGGCCCAGACCCTGGGCCACCGCTTCCCGTACCGCCTCCCGGCTGCCCATTTCCAGCGAACTGCGCACGCGCACGCCGGCCGCCGACAATCCGGCTTCAAACACCGACCGCGTCTGCGAGCCCTGTTCGCGCAGTACAAATTCCTGGCCTTCCAGATCGGAAAGCTGCATGTCCTTCAGGCGCGCCAGCGGATGCGTTGCCGCAGCAAAAACGATCAAGGCCTGGCGGCGGTAGGGAACGCAATACACCCGTTCGTCATCGACCGCATGCAGCAGCACACCCACATCGTCGCGGTGGTCCAGGATGCCCTCGACGATTTGCCGGGAATCACCCACGCTGACCGCCAGGCGGATTTTCGGAAACAGGGCGCGATAACCTGCAAGCATGGGCAACACGTTGTAGGGCCCTACCGCGGAAATTTTCAGATGCCCTTCGTACTGGCTGCGTGCACTCAGCAGCAGCAGCGCCGCCTGCTGCTCGGCGCGATAAATGCGGTTGCTGACCTCGTGCAGTGCATGGCCAAATGTCGTGAGTTCCACCCCGCGTCCACGGCGCACAAAAAGCTCCACGCCAAAACGTTTTTCCAGTCCTGCGATATGCGCCGAAATGGTCGGCTGGCGAATCCCCAGCAGGCGGGCGGCCGCCGACATGCTGCCGCTGCGGGCAGTCGCATCAAATGCTTTCAGTTCAGCGGAAGACGACAGATCCATAGGTTTGATCTATAGGTTAATCGGCAGAGATGACAGTTTGATTAATACCGGTGTCATGCACGCTGCAGATACTGGGTGCATGGATCCTCCACCGGGTTCCGTCCTTCACATCAACCTGGCCGACTGTCATGAACAACACCCACGCTTCAGTTGCTTCCCGCGTTTTTCAGGCCGGAAGACAGGCACAGGTCGCGCTGCGCACAGAGGCGATCGAGGTCACCTACAACAACGGCACGCGCGCCCTGCATCCCACATCGCTGGATTTTGCGGAGGGTGAGTTTGTCGTCCTGCTGGGCGCATCCGGCGCGGGCAAGTCCACGCTGCTGCGTTCATTGAACGGGCTGGTTTGCCCCGGCGCCGGGCAGGTCGTGGCTACCGATATCGGGCCCTTGTCCGAACCGGCCAAGCTGCGCCGTCACCGCCGGCAGACGGGCATGGTCTTTCAGCAGCATCACCTGATCGGGCGTCTGTCCGTTCTGGCGAATGTGCTGATGGGCCGGCTGGGCTACCACAGCGCCCTGGCCACCCTGGCCCCATGGTCGCGGGCCGAAAAGGAAGGCGCGCTGGCCGCGCTGGACCGGGTCGGCTTGCTGGACCGCGCGCTGGACCGGGCCGACCAGTTGTCTGGCGGCCAGCAACAGCGAGTGGGCATCGCCAGGGCCCTGGTGCAACAACCGAAGCTTCTGCTGGCCGACGAGCCGGTGGCCAGCCTGGACCCGAGCACCGCCGAGCGCCTGCTGGCACTGTTGCACGGCATTTGCCGCAGTGACGGGTTGACGCTCATTGTCAGCCTGCACCAGGTGGAATTTGCACGCCAGTTTGCCGACCGCATTGTGGGCCTGCAGGGCGGCTGCGTTGTTTTCGATGGCACGCCGGCGGAACTGACACCGGAGCGCGCCCAGAGCCTGTATCGCGCTGCAGGCGATCCAGCGCCGGCCAAACGCCCCCTTCCCACCCTTGTCCATTTGCAATCCACCGGAGTCCTGTCATGAACCGTCGCCACCATCTGCTCGCCCTCACCGTCCTGGCCACCAGCCTGGCTGTCCCGGCATTTGCCCAGGGCAAAGATCCGGCCAAACTGCGCGTCGCCCTGCTGCCCGACGAAAACGCCGCCACGCTGATCCAGAATGCCCAGCCCCTCAAGCAGTACCTCGAGCAGACCCTGAAGAAGGACATCGAGCTCATCGTCACCACCGACTACTCCTCGATGATCGAAGCCATGCGTTTCGGCCGCATCGAAGTGGCGTATTTCGGTCCGTTTTCGTATGTGCTGGCCAAATCCCGCGCGCCCGAGATCGAGCCCTTCGCGGTCGGCGTCGAGCGTGGCTCCCCCACCTACAACTCCATCCTGATCGCCACCGCAGGCGGGCCGGTCAAGTCCCTGGCCGACATCAAGGGCCAGCCTTTTGCCTTTGGTGACCAGGCTTCCACCTCCAGCCACCTGGCGCCACGCGCGCACCTTCTGAAAAAAGCCGGGCTGGACGGCACGAAAGATTACAAACCTGTGCACCTGGGCGCCCACGACGCGGTGGCCCGCGCGGTGCAGGCAGGCCAGGTCCCGGCCGGCGCGCTCTCCAAGGCGATCTTCGACACCCTCGTGACCAAGGGCACGATCGACGCCAGCAAGGTGGTGCAACTGGACCTGTCGGCGCCGATTCCCAACTACCCCATGGTGATGCAGGGCAACCTGGCGCCGGGGCTGAAGCAGGCCCTGCGCTCAGCGTTCCTGACGATGAAAGACAAGGAAGTGCTCAGGGCGTTTCGTGTGGATGGCTTTGCCGCCACCGACGACAAGGCCTACGACGTGCTGCGTGAGACGGCCACGCTGCTCAAGCTCGATCTGGCAAAAACCAAATGACGAGTGCAACAAGCGCCGCGCGTTACACGCAGATTCTTTCGCTGGCCAGCCTGCGATCGGGCCGCCAGGCACGGCTGGTGGCCTGCATCGTCGCGGTTTGCGTAGGTGCGCTGTGGCTCACCGGCTTTTTCGACCTGACGCGGTTTGTCGAGGGTGCGCCGGCGGTGGCGCAGCTGGCGTCCGAAATGGTGCCGCCCGACTTTTCGCGCTGGCAGAGCTGGCTCAAGCCGCTGCTCGATACGCTGGCCATGTCGATCGCCGGCACGGCGCTGGCGGTGCTGTTTTCACTGCCGCTGGCCCTGCTGGCCGCGCCCAACACCACGCCCAATGCCGTCGTTTACCGGATGACGCGCGTCTTTCTGGCAGCGTTCCGGTCGGTCCCGGAAATCATCCTGGGCATCCTGTTTGTGGCCGTGGTCGGTTTCGGCGCCCTGCCCGGGGTACTGGCGCTGGCGCTGCATTCCATGGGAATGGTGGCCAAGTTTTACGCCGAAGCGATTGAGCATGTGGACCCCAGGCCGCTGGAAGCGGCCAGTGCCGCAGGGGCCAGCCGCCTGCAAGTCATCACACATGCCGTGCTGCCGCAGGTGCTGCCACAGCTGGCCGACATCACCATCTACCGCTGGGAGTACCACTTCCGCGCCTCCGCGGTGCTGGGGATTGTCGGCGCCGGCGGCATCGGTTTCGAGCTGATGGCCGCGCTGCGGCTCATCAAGTACGACGAGGTGTCGGCGATATTGCTGGCGATCCTGGCCTGCGTCCTCGTGGTTGACAGCATAGGCGCAGCCTTGCGCCGAAAATTGAAATAATGACATCCAACAAATTCCAATGAGCACACGCCCGAAAATTCTGGTCACCCAGCATATCCATGAAGACGTGCAGCGCCGCCTGTCCGCGCATGGCGAACTCGACATGAACACCGGCCCGGACCCCTGGCCCGCATCAGAGGTGATACGGCGCGCCGCGCAGGCTACGGCCATCATGGGGTTCATGACCGACCAGGTCGACCAAAACCTGCTTCGCGCCGCGCCGCACCTGGAGATCGTCGCCTGCGCGCTCAAGGGCTTTGACAACTTCGACGTGCAGGCCTGCACCGAGGCCGGCGTCTGGCTCAGCATCGTGCCGGACCTGCTCACCGAGCCGACGGCAGAGCTGGCCGTCGGCCTGGCCATCACACTGGCCCGGCATGTGCGGCAGGGGGACGCCTACGTCCGCTCTGGCAATTTCGAAGGGTGGCGCACGCATTTTTACGGCACCGGTTTGCACGGTTCCGTCGCTGCCGTGGTCGGGCTGGGCCATGTCGGCCGGGCGATAGTGCAACGACTGTCCGGTTTTGGCTGCGCGCGCATCCTCGGGGTGGATCCCGGCGCGGCGCCGCCGGGCGTCGAGATGGTGGCGCTCGAAACTGCCGCAAAACAGGCCGACTTCCTGTTTGTAGCCGCCCCGCTCACAGCCTCGACCCGCCACCTGGTGGGCGACGCGCAGTTCGAGCAGGCCAGGGCCGGCCAGCTCGTCATCAACATCGGGCGGGGATCGGTGGTGGACGAAGCCGCGGTGCTGCGGGCAATAAAAGCCGGCCGCCTCGGGGGTTACGCCGCCGACGTGTTTGCCTGCGAAGACTGGCAGCTCAATGATCGGCCACGGGTGATTTCTCCCGAGCTGCTGGCGCAGGACAACACCGTCTTCACCCCTCACATCGGCTCCGCGGTCCACAGGGTGCGAGTGGCCATCGAGCAAAGTGCCGCCGACAACATCATTGCGGTGCTGCAGGGCAGAAACCCTCCCGACGCCATCAACATGCCGCACAAAGTCGCTGCCTGAGTAGCGCAGGGCACTCCGCCTGCGACCCCGCGCACGCAACAAAAAACCCGCAGGGCTCGCGCCCTGCGGGTTTTTGTTGCAGGTTCAGAATCAGGCGACCGGCTTGAAGTCGTAACCGTTGCCCAGCTTCTCGATGCGGCCAAACGCCGGGAAGGGGAAGTGGAAACCACCGGCGGTCATATTCTCTTGCACCGTCATCTCGAAGACCTTTCGACGCACCTCGCGCGCAGCGGCAGCATCCATATCAAACACCACGGCCATGTCGGGATTGCGGGCGAACAGCTGCGGGATGTTGGTCAGGTCGGCCAGGTAGGCGAACTTAAAGCGGTAGCTCTGCGCCACGAACAGGGTGTGACCCGGCGTGTGTCCGAAGGCGGCGACCGACTTGAGGCTGTTCGCACCACGGATGATCTCGGTCCCCGGCACGAACTTGACCAGACGGTCTGCCCCCAGTCCGCCCATGACACGGCGCACATTCGCGAAGGCGCCCTTCATCGCTTCGGGAGCGGCAGCCATACGAGCGTCGTCCATCCAGAAGTCGTACTCCACCGTCGGGACCATGATCTTGGCGTTCGGGAACACCAGCTGGCCGGCCTTGTTGCGTACGCCGTTGATGTGGTCGCCATGGAAGTGACTCAGGATCACGGTGTCGATGTCCTCCACCTTGTAGCCCGCTGCATTCAGGTTGCTAACCAGCCGGCCCGTGGTCGGTCCACCGTTGTCAGAAAAACCGGTGTCGATCAGCACGCGGCGGTTGCCCATGACGATCAGGAAGGCGGTGTAGGGCACATCGATGTAATCGGTGGGCAGATTCTGCGAACGCAGCAGCGCCTGCACCTGGTCCAGCGGCGTGTTGCGCACAAACTCTGCAGCCAGGGGGCGGCGGGTCACGCCGTCATTGAGCGCGATAACCTCCATGTCACCCATCTGCTGGCGGCGATAACCCACCTGGACCACGCTGGGTGCGCCAAAATTCGGGGCGTTTTGCGCCACCAGGGGAACGAAGGATCCGGCCAGGTAGGCGGCGGCAGCGGCGCCCCCTCCGACAAGCAGGTCACGGCGATTGATCATTTTTATAGCTCCTGAGTCATGGGTTGAAGAAACCCATGAATGCTCTCCGACTCAGGCAGCGACCGCCCGCGGCGCCCTGATTACCCGGCGGCGGTTTGGGGGAATCCGGGTTATTCAGGCGATTGCAGCCGCTGCAGCAAGCCGGCCGTGGAACCATCGAGCCCGGCCGCATCACCCGAGTCCAGCCGGCTTTCCAGGGCTTTGGCCAGCACCTTCCCCAGCTCGACCCCCCACTGGTCGAAACTGTTGAGGCCCCAGATCGCACCGCTGACAAACACGCGGTGCTCCTGCAACGCGATCAGGGCGCCCAGGCTGGCCGGGGTCAGTTCTTCCAGCATGAGAAAGGTGCTGGGCCGGTTGCCCGAGAAATGTTTGTGCCCACCCACGTCGCTTTTTCCCTGCATCAGCGCCTGGGCCTGGGCCAGCACATTGGCCAGCAGCTTGTTGTGGTGGCCCGGCAGGCTGCGCGCAGCGCGCTTGACGGCAACAAACTCGACCGGCACCACTTCGGTGCCCTGGTGCAGCATCTGGAAATAGGCATGCTGGCCATTGGTGCCGGGTTCGCCCCAGAGCACGGGCGCCGTCGCAAACGGCAGGGCCTGGCCGTTCAGGTCAACGCGTTTGCCGTTGCTCTCCATCTCGAGTTGCTGCAGATAGGCCGGCAGGCGGCGCAAGGCGCTGCTGTAAGGCGCAATGCTGCGGCTGGTGAAACCGTGGAAGTTGCGGTACCAGACATCAAGCAGGCCCAGGCGCACCGGCAGGTTTTGAGCGAGGGGCGCGCTGCGGAAGTGTTCGTCCATCGCATGGGCGCCGGCCAGGAAATCCCGGAATCCCTGCGCGCCAATCGCCATCGCCAGTGGCAGACCAATTGCCGACCACAAGGAATAGCGGCCGCCGACCCAGTCCCAGAAGCCGAAGGTGGTGCTGACGCCGAAAGCTTTCGCCGCCGCCACGTTGGTCGTCAGCGCGGCAAAATGACCGGCGATGTCTGTGCCACCCTGCGCTTCAAACCAGTGTTTCGCCGAGCCGGCATTGGTCATGGTCTCGGTGGTGGTGAAAGTCTTGGAGGCAATCAGAAACAGCGTGTTGTGCGGCTTGAGTTGCGCCAGCACACCGGCGAGTTCCTGACCGTCGATGTTGGAGACAAAGTGCAGGCGCTTGCCGAGTTGACGAAATTCTTCCAGCGCCAACACCGCCATCTGCGGCCCCAGGTCGGAGCCGCCAATACCTATATTGACAATGTCGGTGATGGCCGCGTCATGCCGCACCTGCTCGGCATAAGCCAACATGGCATCCAGCGTCCGGTGCATCTCTGCCAACTCATTTGCTATGTTTTCAGGAGCTGCTTGCGCCCGTCCAGTATGGGCTGGGGCCGGATTTCGCAATAAAAAATGCAAAACTGCTCGGTTTTCAGTGCGGTTGATGGCCTCACCGGCAAACATCGCGTCGCGGCGATCCTCAAGCCCGCACTGGCGCGCGAGGTCCAGCAGCAGGCTTTGCGTTTGCACGTCAATCAGGTTTTTCGACAGGTCGGCAAACACATGGGGCGCGTCCTGGCTGAATTCCGCAAAACGCTGCGGGTTGGTAGCAAACGCCTCTCGCAGGTCAAAGGTTTTGGCGTTCGCCGCGTACAGCGCCCGCAGCGCCGCCCAGGCGGGTGTGCGGTCGCAGCGGATCATGGCTTCACTCATGCGGCGGCCAGCATCAATTTTTCGAGCTTCACCGCATCCGCCGCAAACGCGCGTATGCCTTCGGCCAGTTTTTCAGTGGCCATGGCGTCTTCATTGAGGGCGTAGCGGAAGGTCACCTCGTCAAAATCGACGGCGGGCAAATCCAGCGCCTGGGCGGCTTTGGCGTCCAGTGCGGGCTGCAGCGGCGCCTCGCTGGCGGCGAGCTGGGCCAGCAGTTCCGGGCTGATGGTGAGCAGGTCGCAGCCGGCCAGCGCGGTGATCTGCCCGATGTTGCGAAAACTTGCGCCCATGACCTCGGTGGCAATGCCGAAATGTTTGTAATGGTTGTAGATCTCGCGCACCGACAACACGCCCGGATCATTGGCACCCGACTTGGCGGCCTCGTCCCAGGCAGCGCCGCCCGACTTTTTGTACCAGTCGTAAATACGCCCGACAAAAGGCGAGATCAGTTGTACCTTCGCCTGGCCGCAGGCCACGGCCTGGCAGAAGGAAAACAGCAGGGTCAGGTTGGTGTGGATGCCACGGTCCTCGAGCCGGCGCGCGGCCTCAATGCCTTCCCAGGTCGCCGCCACCTTAATCAGCACGCGGTCGATGTGGATGCCTTCAGCTTCGTACAGCTCGATGATGCGCTCGCCACGGGTGAAGGTGGCGTTGCTGTCAAAGCTCAGGCGGGCATCGACCTCGGTCGAGACGCGGCCGGGGATGATGGACAGGATCTCGCAGCCGAAGCGCACCAGCAGGCGGTCCATGGTTTCGTCGAGGGCCCGGCTGCGGAACTTGGCCATGGTGTCCAGCAGCAGCGGCTGGTACTCGGGCTTTTGCACGGCTTTGAGGATCAGCGACGGGTTGGTGGTCGCATCCTGCGGCTTGAAGGCGTCGAGCTGTTTGAAATCACCGGTGTCGGCAACCACGGTGGTGAACTGTTTGAGAGCGTCGAGTTGGTTCATGGTCGAAGTGTAGATGTCTGGCGCCGGCAGGCCTGTCGGCGGGGGCCCTGATTGAGTTACGATTATGCGCACAGAATATGAAACTTTATTACATGGCGATTGATGATGAGCTTTGACCTGGTCCTGTTCGGCGGTACGGGCGACCTCACCTGGCGCAAGCTGCTGCCCGCCCTGTTTCAGGCCTTCCGGCACGGATCGCTGCCAGCGGATGGCCGCATCGTCGGCGTGGGCCGCGATGCGATGAGCGATGCACAGTACCGCGCACTGATCCAGTCGCGCTTTGACAGCGTGGAGCTCGCCAAACGCCCCAGCGGCGGCGAATTCGAGCGTTTTGCCGCCCTGCTGCACTACCTGCGCATGGACCTGTCCCAGCCCGCCGACTATGCGCAACTGGCCGATACCCTGAAAGCGCGCCAGGCCGAGACCGTGGTGATGTACCTGGCGACCGCGCCGGCACTGTTCACCGGCATTTGCGAAAACATGGCCGCTGTCGGGCTGAACGGCCCGCAAACCCGCGTGGTGCTGGAAAAACCGCTGGGCCATGACCTGGCCTCGAACCGCGCCATCAACGAAGCGGTGCTGCGTGTATTGCCGGAAAAGCAGATCTTCCGCATCGACCACTACCTGGGCAAGCCATCCGTACAGAACCTGTTTGCCATGCGTTTCGGCAACTCGCTGTTCGAACCGCTGTGGCGCCGCGAAAACATTGCCAACATCCAGATCACGATTGCCGAGGAGCTCGGCGTTGAAAAACGCGGCGCCTTCTACGACAGCACTGGCGCGCTGCGCGACATGGTGCAAAACCATGCGCTGCAATTGCTCTGCGCCATCGGTATGGAGCCGCCCATCAACGCCCATGCCGACGCGATCCGCGACGAAAAACTCAAGGTGCTGCGTTCGCTCAAGCCCTGGACCCCTGAAACGCTCAAGCAGCATGTGGTGCGCGGCCAGTACGCCGCCGGCAGCATAGCCGGCGAGGCGGTGCCCGGTTACCTGCAGGAAAGCGGCGTCAAACCGGACAGCCGGACCGAAACCTTTGTGGCGTTGCGCACCGAGATTGCCAACTGGCGCTGGGCCGGCGTGCCGTTTTACATACGCACCGGCAAACGCCTGGCCGACCGCGACGCCCACATTGAGGTCAACTTCCGGCCGACGCCGCATGCCATCTTCAAGTCACCGCAGGGCGCAGGCAACCGCCTGGTGATCAACCTGCAGCCCAAGGACGGGCTGGAGCTGCACCTGTTCGCCCAAGGCCAGGACAACCGGGCTGGCGCACGCGCCTCCAGCCAGACGCTGGCGCCAGTGCAACTCGACCTGGACTTTGACAAGCGGTTCGGCACCGAACGCGTCGGCGCCTACGAGCGCCTGCTGCTCGACGTGATCAATGGCCGGCTCAACCTGTTTGTGCGCAGCGACGAGCAGGAAGAAGCCTGGCGCTGGGTTGAACCGATTCTGGACGCCTGGCAGCAGGACAGCTCGGGACCGCGTCCCTACGCGGCGGGCACCTGGGGCCCCAGCGCTTCCAGCGCGATGATTGCCAGGGACGACTATTGCTGGAGCGAAGAATGTTAGCCCCCACGCTCCGCACTGCCGTGTCGTCGCTGCCCCCCGAGGGGGCCGCTGCGCCTGCGGGCCGGCAAAGCCGGACCCGCGGCCCCTGCTTGCAATACGCAGTCCGGTATGTGGCGCGCGGCTTCCGGGGCTTATCCAGTGCTTGACCGCATCAAGGCCTGCCTGCCGTCGCTGGCGCCTGCTGAGCAGCGGGTGGCGCACCTGGTGCTGGGCGATCCACGCGCTTTTGCGAATCTGCCGGTGACGGAGCTGGCGTCGCGCGCGCATGTCAGCAAACCAACGGTGATCCGGTTTTGCCGCAGCGTCGGTTACGACGGCCTGTCCGACTTCAAACTCAAGCTGGCCGGCAGCGTCAGCGAGGGTGTGCCCTTCATCCACCGCAGCGTGGACGTGGACGACAAAACCAGTGATGTGCTGGTCAAGGTCATCGACAACACGGTGGCGGCCTTTCTCAAGTACCGCAACGACGCCAGCTCGGTCGCGATTGAAAAAGCGGCAACGGCGCTGGCTGCCACCTACCAGACCGGCCAGCGCATCGAGTTTTTCGGCGTCGGCAACTCCGGCATCGTGGCACAGGACGCGCAGCACAAGTTTTTCCGACTCGGCGTGCATTCGATCGCCTACAGCGACGGCCACCTGCAGGTGATGAGCGCTTCGCTGTTGAGGCCGGGCGATTGCGTGGTGATCATCTCCAACTCGGGCCGCACCCGCGACCTGATGGACGCCGAAAGTATTGCGCGCAAAAACGGCGCCACCACCATCGTGATCACCGCCAGCGGCTCGCCCCTGGCCTCGGCCGGCCACATCCACCTGGCGGCCGACCACCCGGAAGGTTATGACCGCTACAGCCCCATGGTGTCGCGACTGCTGCACCTGATGATCATCGACATCCTGGCCACCTGTGTGGCGCTGCGCATAGGCGGCGAGAAGCTGCAGCCGTTGCTCAAGGAGATGAAAAACAATTTGCGCAGCAAGCGCTACGCTTGAGCCGCCTGGGGGTGTGAGGCCAACTTGGCGTCGGCAGCCCTACAAAGTGTGGGTTCGGTCACCCTGCGCAAAGCCCATCGCCTGCCACCCGCCCCAGGGGCGCTCCGGTGAATCGACCACAAAGGCGATCGCCTTGAACAGCTCACCCATCTCATGCTCGTTGATGAGTTTTTGCACCATCACGCGTTCGGCCAGCGGCGCGTCCTCCATGCCGTCCAGCACGGCGCAGTTCAGCAGAAAACGCGCCTGGCTGGTGTAGCCCAGCACCTGCAGGCCCGCCTGCTGCCCGGCCAGCGCGATGCTGCTGAAGTTGACATGCGCGGTGATGTCTTTTTCCCCCACATCCTGCAGCGCGTCGGCATCGACCCGATGCCCGCGGTGGCACATCAGCGTGCCCATGCTGCGTTGCAGGTGGTAATACTCATGCTCGGGAAAGCCGTAGTCAATCAAAAACACCGCGCCGGCCTGCAGCCGGTCGGCCAGGGTGGCAACAAAAGCCTCGGCCTGCGAGTGGATCTCGGTCAGGTAATCGTGATTGCCCGCCACGTCAAATGACGGACGCAGGACAGTCGGCTGGTCAGCATGGACAAACAGGGCATCGTGAACGGCCACGCCGCGTTCGAACCAGGCGCCATCGCGGCGCACCAGCAACTGGACCGGCATCGCGTCCAGCACCTCGTTGCCGACCACCACGCCCTGCATCTGCGCGGGCAGCTCGCTGACCCAGCGCACCGTGTCGCCCCAGAGCGCCAACCGCTCGCGCTGCCGCGCCTGCAGCGTGCCGGACAAATCGACGATGGTGTAGCTTTTGACCTGCGGACCCAGGGCGCCCAGCAACTGCTGCGCAAGCGCGCCCGAGCCGGCGCCAAACTCCCAGATTTCGGCTGTTGCCGTTGCCTGCAGCGCCTGCGCCACCTGCCGCGCCAGCGTCTGGCCAAAACGCGGCGACAGCTCGGGCGCAGTCACAAAATCGCTGCCCGAGCCAGGCATGAGGCCGAATTTGCGCGAGTCATTGGCGTAATAACCGAGGCCGGGCGTGTACAGGGCCAGGGCCATGAAGCGGTCAAAGCTGATCCAGCCGCCGGCTGCGGCGATGGCCTCACGGATGTGCGCGGCAAGGGCGCTCGTTAAACTAGGGGGTGTCGGCGTGTTTGGGGGAGTCACCCCCGAATTGTCGGCGATTGCACTGCACCCTCCCATGCCACCTGTTTCCCCTGCTCCTGTTGTTCTCGTCACCGGCGCCGCGCTGAGGCTGGGCCGCGAGATTGCGCTCGCGCTGGCTGCGGGCGGCTGGCGCGTGGCTGTGCATTACCGCAGCTCGGAACAGGATGCTATTAAAACTGTAGCTGACTGCGACCGACTGGCAGGGGCTGCAGCCCGGTTTTGTTGCGACCTCGAAGATGAGGCAGCGGTGCAGCTTTTGTTGCCGCAGGTGATCACACATTTTGGCCAGGTCGATGCGGTGGTCAACAACGCCTCCACCTTTGAACACGACAGCGCGGCAAGCTTCAGTTTTGCAGCGCTGGAAAAACACATGCGCAGCAATACCGGCGCGGCAATTGTGCTGGCGCAGGCCCTGCATGCCCATGTGCTGGCGCGACAGGCGCAGGGCGCGGCCGCTGGGCAAAACGGCCGGTTTGCGGTCATCAACCTTCTAGACCAGAAACTCTGGAACCAGAACCCCGACTTTTTCAGCTACACCTTGTCCAAAGCGGCGCTGGAAGCAGCCAACACCATGCTGGCGATTGCGCTGGCGCCACAACTGCGGGTGGTGGGCGTGGCGCCGGGACTGACGCTGACCAGCCATTTGCTGAGTGAGGAAAAATTCGCAGCGCTGCACACGCTGTCTCCGCTGGGCCGCTCGTCCAGTGCGGCCGATGTCGCCGCCACCGTCAAATTCGCGCTGGAAAATACGTCCATCACCGGCACCACCCTGCTGGTGGACGGCGGCCAGCACCTGATGAAATTCGAGCGCGATTTCTCACTGATGTGAGCGCGCTTTCCTACACACGCACCGCAGCCCGATACCCAAGATGTTCAATACCAGTGGCAACCAGATACTGACGCTGACCGGTTTGCGCTTTGACGCCAACCTGGGCATTCTTGACCAGGAGAAAACCGCGCCGCAACCGATACAGGTCGATGCGGAGCTGAACCTGGGCACGCAGCCGCTGCTGCCCAGCGATGACGACATCCACCATGTGCTGGACTACCGCAAGGTGCGGCAGATCATCATCAACGAGTGCCGGGCCGAACATGTGAACCTGCTGGAAACGCTGATCGGCAAATTGGCGCACCGGCTGATGCAATTGCCCGGCGTGCTGGGCGTGCGTGTGAAAATTGCCAAGCTTGAAATTTTTGACGACTGCGAAGTGGCGATTCGGGTCGAGACCGGCCAGTGGTAAGGTTTAAAAGCCTCAAGGAAAAGTATGCTTATTACACGTCTTGTGCTCAAAAATTGGCGTAACTTCCGCAATTTGGACATCCCTTTTCGGGAGGTTTCTTTCTTGCTGGGGCCCAACGCCTCAGGCAAATCGAACATCCTTGATGTATTTCGATTTTTGCGTGATGTAAGCAAAACTCAGGGTGGCGGGCTGCAAAAGGCTGTCGCCGATAGGGGCGGCATGACCAAGCTGCGCTGTCTTCACGCTCGACAAGATCCTGGAGTGCAAATTGAGGTCACCTTGTCGGAAACTGCAGATGGCTTACCGTTGTGGCGGTATATCTTGGGTTTTGAAGGAAAGGGTTCGAAGGAAGTCCTCATTTCGAAAGAGCAGGTATGGCAAGCCGGAAAGCTATTGATTGATCGTCCTACTAAGGAGGATAAAAGCGATCCGATGCTGTTAACCCAAACGCACTTGGAGCAAATTCAAACGAATACCAAGTTTCGCGAACTTGTCGAATTTTTCGGTGCAACCACCTACCTTCATCTGGTTCCTCAACTCTTGAAGTTCGCCGACAAAATAGGTGGACAGCGACTAGAGGACGATCCTTTTGGACAAGGTTTTCTTGAGCGCTTAGCCAAGACGCCCGAAAAAACTCGTAATGCCCGGCTGAGAAAGATCGAGATTGCATTGGCACTGGCAGTGCCGCAATTTAAACAACTCGACTTTAGAACCGATGTTCTTGGACACCCGCACTTGCACGCGAAATATGAACATCATCGACCTAATGCCGGATGGCAGTCAGAGGAGCATTTTTCGGATGGTACCTTGCGGTTACTGGGCTTGCTTTGGGCTCTACAGGAAGGAAGCTCATTACTTCTTCTTGAAGAGCCCGAAATTTCCTTGAATGACGCCATCGTCAAAGAGATACCTTTGATGCTGAATCGCCTTCAACGTACAAAGAAGGTTCGCCGCCAGGTTATTTTGAGCACCCACAGCGAAGCGCTACTAAGCAACCCGGGGATTGACGGCCGAGGTGTCATATTGCTCGAAACCAGCAAAGATGGCTCCACAGCGCGAACCGTGACCTCCGACGAGTCGCTTGATATCAAAGCGGGCCTGAGTGTGGCAGATGTCGTGCTTCCCAAGACCCGCCCAACAACTGTGAATCAGCTGGGATTGTGGCAATGACATTTGTTGCTCTCGCTACAGAGGATGAACTGAGCGAGGCGGTGGGCAAGCGTCTTTTGATCGATGCGGGCTATAAACTTGAGCCAGCGCCATTGCTTCGCAGAAACGGGGCCGGTTACCTGCGCTCCAAGATGGATAGTTGGTGCGAGATGGTCAAAAGAAAACCCGTTTTCTTGTTAACGGACCTTGATAGAACGGTCTGTCCAGCTGAATTACGCGCGGCTTGGATTGGCAATCGCAAGCCATCTGAAAATCTTGTTGTGCGTGTTGCAGTACGGGAGATTGAGGCTTGGATCTTGGCAGATCATCAAGCTTTGAAAACTATTGTAGGAAGCCGTGGATCGCTTCCAGTGGACCCAGACTCGCTCCCAGATCCGAAGCAGTATTTTCTCCGGCTTATCGCGAAGCAAGCGCGCCGGGAAATTCGGGAAGAATTGGTCGCAGATGCCGGAGCGATCACAAGCCAAGGCATAGGCTACAACGCGCGGCTTAGCCATTTAGTTTCCACGGTATGGAGTCCAGAACGTGCGGCCCTCCGATCAAAAAGTCTACAAAGAGCCCGAATTCGTCTCCGTGAATTGGTTCACCGTATGCCTCTAAATTAGGATTAGAAAATGAACGCAAGATGGATTGAAGAGAACTCTGCAGTTTCAGCGACTTCCTCTGAAAAAAGCAAAATCGAGCGTGAAGAACACAAGCTCGAAAAACGCCTGTGCCGCGAAGTCGGTCGCGCGATTGTGGACTTCAACATGATTGAAGAAGGCGACAAGGTCATGGTTTGCGTGTCGGGTGGCAAGGACAGCTACGCCATGCTGGACATCCTGCTCAAGCTGCAAAAGCGTGCACCCATCAACTTTGAACTGATTGCCGTCAACCTGGACCAGAAGCAGCCCGGTTTTCCGGATCACATCCTGCCGCAATACCTGGAAACGCTGGGCGTGCCTTTTCACATCGAAACCCAGGACACCTACAGCATCGTCAAACGCGTGATCCCCGAGGGCAAGACCATGTGTTCGCTGTGCTCGCGCCTGCGCCGCGGCATTTTGTACCGTGTGGCCGAAGAGCTGGGTGCGACCAAGATTGCGCTGGGCCACCACCGCGACGACATGTTGCAGACCTTTTTTCTGAACATGTTTTTCGCCTCGCGCCTCAAGGGCATGCCACCCAAGCTGGTCAGCGACACCGGCAAACATGTGGTGATCCGGCCCATGGCCTACGTGACCGAAAAAGACCTGATCAAATGGGCCCAGGTGCGCGACTTCCCGATCATTCCGTGCACACTGTGCGGCAGCCAGCAGAACCTGCAGCGTGTGCAGGTGGGCAACATGCTGCGCGAGTGGGACAAGAAGTTTCCCGGCCGCCTGGAGAACATGTTCAGCTCGCTGCAGAACGTGGTGCCCTCGCACCTGATGGACGGCAAGCAACACGACTTCAAGGGCCTGCGCAGCACCGGCATGCCGGAACCGGAGGGTGACAAGGCCTTTGACGAGGAAGAATTTTCTACGCCGGTGCGGCCCGGTCTGGCCGTGGTGGCGCTTCAGTAATTTCAAGGCAATTGTGCCTGGAGGCCTTATGAAACAAGCGCTGACAGCTATTGTTTTAGGAGCATCACTGATTGGCCTGTTGGGCGGCTGCGCCAGTTCGCGGCTGGTCAACAGCGATGTCACGAGTTTTGCCCGCTGGGTGCCCACGCCACCGGCGCCGGGCGCCAGCTACCGTTTCGAGCGCCTGCCCTCGCAGCAACCACCCGATGCGCGTCAGCCGGCGCTTGAAGGCCTGGCCCAGGCCGCCCTGGCCAAAGTGGGGCTACAGCACAATCCGCAGGTGGCCGCTTTCAGCGTGCAGGTCAGCGCCACCACCCAGCCCATGCTGCGCCCGCGCTGGGACGGCTACGGTTATCCCTATGGCGGCGGCTCCAGCATCTTTATCGGGAGCGGCATTGGCGGGGGCGGCGGCAGCGTTGGTTTTGGTTTTGGCATTCCGATCGGTGGCGGCATGGAGCCAGCGCTGTACCGGCGTGACGTGACCCTGGTGATCCGCGAACTGCGCGGCAACACCGCCGTCTATGAAACCCGCGCCTTCAGTGAAGACCCCTGGGCCGACGACGGGCCGGTGATTGCCACCATGCTGGACGCCGCCCTGCGCAACTTCCCGGTCCCGCCCGTCGGAACGCGTCGGATCAGTATCGAAATACCCCGGTAGATGTTGGCCCCCACGTTAAAGATGTCGACCCCCACGCTTGTCGCTTCGCGTGCCTACGGCGGTACGCTGCCCCTTGCACGAAGAAGAGGGGCGCTGCGCCTGCGGCCCGGCAGAGCCGGTTCTGCGGCGCTGGCTGGTTTGGAGAGGGTTCCTGCGCTTCTTGATCGACGGCATTTCGAGAGACTACGCAGTGAGTGAAGCGGCACGCGTGCTGGCGATCCGCCATGGCGAAACCACCTGGAATGTGGACACGCGCATCCAGGGCCAGCTTGACATCGCCCTCAACGACACCGGGCGCTGGCAGGCCGGTCGGCTGGCGCAGGCCCTTGTCGGCGAGCCCATCACTGCCATTTACGCGAGCGACCTCGGACGCGCTTTTGAAACCGCGCAGCATGTCGGCCGCGCCACCGGCGTGCTGGTGACACCCGAGCCTGGCCTGCGCGAGCGGCATTTCGGCGAGTTCCAGGGCAAAACCTTTGCCGACATTGAAACCGCTTTGCCCGAGCAGGCCATGTTGTGGCGCACGCGTGATCCGGACTTTGCGCCCAGCGGCGGAGAGTCGCTCAAGCAGTTGCGCGAACGTGTCGTCAGCACCGCGCAGCTTCTCGCCGCGCAGCATCCGGGTGAGCTGATCGTGATGGTCGGCCATGGCGGCGTACTCGATGTGCTTTACCGCGCCGCGACAAGGCTGGAGCTGCAGGCGCCGCGCACCTGGGCCCTCGGCAACGCGGCCATCAACCGCCTGCTGTGGACACCCGACGGCTTCACCCTGGTCGGCTGGGCCGATACCCAGCACCTCGACGTTGACGTCGATGCCAAACCCCTGGACGAAACGAGCACCTGATGTATTTGCTGTCTGACATCCTCGGCCGCCCCGCAGCCGACATCGATACGCCCGCGCTGGTGATCGACCTCGACGCGATGGAGCGCAACCTCGCAGCCATGGCGACCTTTGCTGCGCAACATGGCGTCAAACTGCGGCCCCACGCCAAGATGCACAAAAGCGCCACCCTGGCCAAGCTGCAGATGGCCCATGGCGCAGTTGGTGTCTGCGTGCAAAAAACATCGGAAGCCGAAGCACTGGCCGCGCTGGGCGTGAGCAACATCTACATCAGCAACGAGGTGGTCTCGCCCTTCAAGCTCAAACGCTTGGTGGCGCTGGCGCGGGAACTCGAAGCGCTGGGCGGACAACTGGCGATCGCGGTGGACAGCCTGGAAGGCCTGCAGCGGCTGGCAAAAGCGGTGCACGGACAGCACTGCGTGATTCGCGTCTTCATTGAGATTGATGTCGGCCACGGCCGCTGCGGCCTGGCGCCGGGCGACGCCGCCGTGCCGCTGGCGGCGGAGATCGCCAGGCATGCCGCGTTGCAGCTCGGCGGCCTGCAGGCCTACCACGGCCGCGCCCAGCATTTCCGCACGGTGGCCGAGCGGCGAGAAGGCATCGCCCAGGTCATCGCCCATGTGCAGGCGACACAAGCGGCGCTGCAGGCGGCAGGTTTTGAGGTGCCGCTGGTGACAGGCGCGGGCACCGGCACCTTCTCGCTGGAAGCGGCCAGCGGCGTCTACGGCGAGTTGCAAGCCGGCTCCTACCTGTTCATGGACCGCGATTACGCGAGCAACGAACACGACCCGGCGCAGCCGTCCTTTGAACACGCGCTGTTTGTTAAAAGCCAGGTCATGAGTCGCTGCACCGACCATGCGGTGGTGGACGCCGGCCACAAAAGCCATGCCATCGACTCCGGCCTGCCGGCGGTGCACGGCCTCGCGCTGGACTACGCCAACGGCGGCGACGAACACGGCATCCTGCGCGGCGCAGTGCTGCCGGCCATCGGCGAAACGGTGTGGCTGATTCCCGGCCACTGCGACCCGACGGTCAACCTGCACGAGCACCTGCTCGGTGTGCGCGGTGGCCTGCAACACGGCAAGGTCGAACAAATCATCAGGGTGGATGCCAGAGGCGCGCTGACCTGATACGGTCAGCGCCGGATGGGGCCTCGCGGCCAAGACTGGCCTCTTTGTCCAGTTGTGCCATGCAAGGGGAACTGGGTATGCGCAAGCGGACGCGTAGCGGTCCGATGGAATGACCCCTTATGCAGCCAATTCAACCAGTTCAGCTTGGCTGGAGGGCGGGGGTACTGGCTGACCGTCTTCAATCAGTCCCTGAACGTGAAACTCCATCGCTTCATGGATAAGCCGAGTAACTTCGGTACGGGATTCACCCACAGCGATGCAACCAGGTAGATCGGGCACATAGGCACCAAAGCTTGACGGGCCTTTTTCAACAATCACCAGATATTGCATTTCACAACCTCATTTTTTCAAACCTGCTTGCTTGAGCACGCTGTTCAAGGCTCCAGGCGGCACATCAACACTGGGCTTTCCCGATACCGTCACTGTGCCAGATTTGGAAGGATGATGAAACTGCCGATGGCTGCCTTTTTGGCGCACCAACTGCCAACCGTCGGTTTGAATCATCACCAAAAGCTCTTTGATTTTGACCGGCATGAGCCGATCATCTCATAGCTGACGCGGCGCGCTGACCTGAGTCAGGGGGCTCTGGCGAGCACCACCTCCCACAAAGCCTTTGACTTGATGTACTTGCGCGTCACGAAGTGCTCAAGCGACAGGCGCCGCCAACCGGTGGCCAACAGCAGTTCGATCGCAGTTTCGTCAAAGAAACGCTTGGGCTCTCCGTTCACCAGATAGAAATTGGGCTCAATCTCCTGGTGGCCGCTGGCCCCGAAGTGATGGTCTTCAGTGGAGTTCAGGCGGCACAACAACAAGCCACCCGGGCGCAACACCTCCCGCACACGCTGGACAATTGACTGGGTCTCTTCCCAGCTGAAGTAATGCAGGGAAAGACTCGCCACCACCAGCCCGGCCTGCTGCGCTTCAAGCGGGAAAGGGTCCCGGATGTCCCTGCGCGTGACCGTCGCAGAAGGCACCCGCGCCTTCGCCACCGCAACCGCCGCCCGCGAGAGGTCAAAGGCGGTGACACGCAGGCCGGCACCGGCAAGTACGGCTGTATCGTCACCATGCCCGCAGCCAATCTCCAGCACCGGTCCTTCACCGGCATGGGTGACGGCCAACGGTAGCCAGCGCTTGAGCCAGGGGTCAGAAAACATGGTGGAGGCAGACGTCTTTCGTGATGCAGGTCGCGGGATAACCAATACCTGGATTATCCGGAGGGAAAATGCACAAAAGCACTCTGCGCCCTTCATCAGGGTCCATGCCATTGCGCACTGTATGCATTACCAGTAATATTGGGGCCAATTATGGCAAAAGACTCTCGAATCGAATGGACGCACCATACATTCAACCCTTGGTGGGGCTGCGTAAAGGTTTCTGCGGCCTGCGATAACTGCTACGCCGAAACTTGGGCTAAACGCTTGGGTGAAAACGTTTGGGGCGTCAACACAGAGCGCCGATTTTTTAGTGAGACCCACTGGAAAGAACCCTTGAAGTGGGATTCTGAAGCGCGCGATGAAGGTATAAGGCGCCGCGTTTTCTGCGCATCTATGGGTGATGTATTTGAGAAAAATCCAGCACTCGTTCCGCACCGCAAACGATTAGCGTTTATCTGCCGCGCTGCAATGCTGATTGAAACCATGAACACCTCCCGCGGCAGATAAACGCTAATCGTTGAACTAAACCGCTACGCGGTGGCGGGTCCGCACAGGCCACCACCGCGTTTTTGTTGAGGGGTGGCTTGCGTTCGGGGAGTCTGAGGAGAAACCTTCAAGCTGGGGAATATTCCCCGGTTTTGAAGGAGACTTGTCA
>NZ_JAUYEY010000001.1 GCF_030689685.1 Polaromonas sp.
CCCGCGTGGCGGTCAGCATGCCCGAGTCCCTCGGACAAATGAGAGATGTAACGATTGAACTCCTTGGCTGCGTCCATAAAGCCTCCGGTCAGAATTGATGCTATTGAAATAATAGCATATTTTATGACACAGTAAGATTAATTGTCGAGGCGCTTTTTTCATGGATTCCCCCCAGGAACCTCCGGTAGACACCCCACCGGTGTGCCGCTTCAAGAAGGCATTGATGCTGCCGCCACCGAAGCGGCGGCAGCGCACGAGATTGCCGTGCCGGAGGCTGTCCGGCTGATGGATGCGGCCGATCCTTTCGGCCAGTGCCTGCGCGACTGCCTGCTGGGCTTGGGCCTGGCCATCCGTGAAGACGCCGCATGTGCCTTGCTGGTCGGAGCGCCTGCCCCTTCAGAGGGCCCGCAGCAGCAGCTAGTGGCCGTCGGGGATGCAGCCCTGCGCCTACTCGGTCAGTCGGGGTTTGCAGTGCAAGTCATCCGCCCCGAACGGTCGCGTCATCTCGTGCCACACCACCGCAGACGCGCCATGGGTGGACACCGGCATGTTTACTGCTGCGCGTTATGCCAGCCTGGGCTTGCAGGGCAGCGAGTTGCCCGCCGGCTGGCAAATCTGGGTACGCGATGACCAGGGCCGGCCGGTGGCGCTGGCCCATGCTGGCAGACGGACTGTCTGCCTGCTGTTCCGTCCCGACTCCCTGCTGTCGGAACCGCAGGCGCGACAGGTGCTGCGCGCGGCGCTGGCCTTTGCGGCCAGCAAGCCGGCCCGCAGTCCATAAGACCGAAGACCGCGCGCCGCAGGGGATTTGTTCAGCGCTTCCCTTACGTGCGAATGAACGCCAGCATGTCCCGAGTCAGTTGCTCTTTGTGGCTGGCCTGCAGGCCATGCGGCGCGCCGTCGTATTCAACCAGCGTGGACTGCGCGATACCGCGGGCGGCGGCGCGTGCCGAGGCATCGATGGGCACGGTTTTGTCGCCGGTTCCGTGAATGATCAGCGTCGGCACCTTGAAAGCCGGCAGATCGCCCCGGAAGTCGGTGCTTGAAAATGACTCGGCACATGCCAGCGTGGCTTTCAGGCTGGCCTGCATGGACACGCTGCAGGCCCAGTCCAGCACCTCGTCGCTGACCGGGTGCGATGCCAGGCTCACCCCAAAAAAGTCTTTGAAAAAACCCGCGAAAAATTTGGCGCGATCCTCCTTCATGCCTTGCGCCATCTTGTCGAACACCGCCTGGTCGGTGCCATCGGGGTTGTCCGCCGTCTTGAGCATGTAGGGCACGACCGAGGACACCAGAATGGCTTTGGACACCGATTTGCCGCCGTGGCGTGACATGTAACGCGCCACCTCACCGCCGCCCATCGAGAAGCCGACCAGCACCGCGTCCTGCGCGCCGGTCTGCTCAATCACCGCCGCCAGATCGTCGGCCAGGGTGTCGTAGTCATGACCGGTCCACGGTTGCGAGGAGCGGCCAAAGCCACGACGGTCGTAGGAGATCACGCGAAAACCTGCATCGGCAATGGCCATGGCCTGGTCGTCCCAGCTGTCCGCAGACAACGGCCAGCCATGCAGCAGGATGACAGGGCGGCCGGTGCCCCAGTCCTTGAAATAAAGCCTGGTCTGGTCGGGGGTGGTGATGAAATTCATGGTGAAAACGCTTTCATGGTCAGGGTTGAAAACATCAGTGTTCACGTTGGCGCAACGCGCCACTGTGGGCAAGCGGGAAAGAAATGCGTCAGCGCCAGCCTACGCCGTGCGCGGCGCTATGCTTGCCGGGTGAACGATCTCCAGCCACCGCCCGCCGGCAAACTGCGCCGCATTGCCCACCTCGACATGGACGCTTTTTTTGCGTCCATCGAGCTGCTGCGTTACCCGCAGCTCAAGGGGCTGCCGGTGGTGATAGGCGGCGGGCGCCGCAAGGTCGACGAGGCGATACGCACCGACCCAGAGCGCGCGCTGCGCTTCATCCCGGTCGCCGAATTTCCACTGCTCAGAAACTATGTGGGCCGTGGTGTCATCACCACCGCCACCTACGCCGCGCGGCAGTTCGGCGTGGGGTCGGCCATGGGCATGATGAAAGCGGCCAAACTCTGCCCGCAGGCCATCGTGCTGCCGGTGGACTTTGACGAAGTGCGTAAATATTCTCGGCTGTTCAAAAGCACCATCACGGAGATTGCGCCGCAGGTGCAGGACCGCGGTGTGGACGAGGTCTATATCGACTTCACCGACGTGCCCGGTGGCCAGCGCGAAGGTGGGCGCGTGCTGGCGCGGCTGATCCAGAAAGCGATTTTCGAGGCCACCGGCCTGACCTGCTCCATCGGCGTCGCGCCGAATCGCCTGCTGGCCAAGATGGCCAGTGAGTTCAACAAACCCAATGGCATCTCGATTGTTCACGAGGCCGACTTGCAGAAAAAAATCTGGCCGCTCAACGTGCGCAAGATCAACGGCATCGGCCCCAAGGCCGGCGAGAAACTGGCGAAGCTGCATGTGCACACCATCGGCGAGCTGGCCGCGCAGGACGTGGGCTGGCTGGTCGACAACTTCGGCAAGGCCACCGGCGCCTGGATGCACGCGGTGGCCTGGGGCCGCGACGACAGCCCGGTCGTGACCGAGAGCGAACCCGTCAGCATGAGCCGCGAGACCACCTTCGAGCGTGACCTGCACGCGGTGCGCGACAAGGCGGCGCTGGGCGACATCTTCACCGACCTGTGCACGCGCCTGGCCGACGATTTGCAGCGCAAAGGTTATGTCGCCAAGACCATAGGCATCAAGCTGAGGTATGACGACTTCAAAATCGCCACCCGTGATCAAACAGCGGAGTTTTATACCGCCGACGCCAAAACTATTCGAAAAATTGCCGGCCTGTGCCTGAAGCGGGTGCCTCTGAGCCAGCGCTTGCGCCTGTTGGGCGTGCGGGCGGCAACACTGGTGAAAGCCGGAGAAGCCCCGATTGATGAACCAAATCGGCCTCTAGCCCATACGCAGAAAGCGCAGACAGCTACTAATTTAATAGCAAATGATCAGCTTTTCTAAAGTCCGCCCGAGAGTCGGCTGAAAGTCGCGTCTATTTAAGCGTGGCCAGATAAGCCACCGCATGGCAGGCGGTGCATCGGGCCTGGTAAAGCGCCATGCCGCGCTGTACATCGCCAGCCGCTGGTGTGCGCCACTCGCGCGGACCGTTGTGCCTGAGGAGTTGGCCGAAAAAAACTTGTGACACACCGAGAACATACGTAGGGCAAGCGACCGCAGATTCACCCGACACCCTGGATGAGTCAGAGGTAGTCGCAAAAAAAGGCATTTTTTTGAATCCACTTTCAAATAATGCCCGTATCGCCCCAGTACATCTAATTACATTTCCCCAACCCACGATCTTTACGTCACAAAGGAACGCACCGTGAACCTTAAATTTGCTCCTCACCTTGTCGCCGCTTGCACCGCCATGATCTGTGCCGGTGCCAGCGTCTCTGCCCATGCCGACACCGGAAAACTGCTGCTCACCGGCGGCGTCAGCAGCATCGACGGCGCAGCCGGCGGCGGCCTGACCCCCTGGGCGGTGATCGGCAGCAATGCCACCGAAGGTGAAGTGGGCGCCACTGCCTTTGTGACCACGGCCCGCACCAAGGACTATGGCCTGAACGTCATCGGCGCGTCCGTCGGTATCCATGACCGGTATGAGTTGTCGATTGCCCAGCAGGACTTCAAGACCGGCGTCACCGGCACCGGGCTGGGTTTGCCTGGCCTGCGCCTGAAACAAACCATTTTGGGCGCCAAGGTGCGCGTCGCGGGCGATGCGGTGCTGGACGCCGACACCCTGATGCCGCAAGTAGCCGTCGGTGTCGAGTTCAAGAACCTTGGCTCCACTGGCCTGGACGGCACCCTGCGTACGCTGGGCGCCAAACGCGACGGTGTGGACCTGTACGTCAGCGCCACCAAACTGTTCCTGGGCCAAAGCCTGCTGGTCAACGGGACCTTGCGCGCCACCAAGGCCAACCAGAACGGCCTGCTCGGATTTGGCGCCACCCTGGGCGGCGGCAACAACAACAGCTACAGCCTGCAGCCGGAGTTTTCGGTTGCCTACCTGATCAGCAAAAACGTCGCTATCGGCGCCGAATACCGCTTCATGCGCAACAAACTGGAAACCGCCGGCCGCGCTGCCAACCTGGGCAACGGCTTGCGCTCAGAAGACTGGAAAGACATCTTCATCGCCTGGGCGCCGAACAAAAACGTCTCGGTCACGCTGGCCTATGTGGACCTGGGCGTGATCGTGCCGGCCACCACCGCCAGCCGCAAGCAAACGGGCTACTACCTGTCGGCCCAGGTCGCCTTCTGAACCGTTGTCAACACGCGCCTTCTAAAACCCCTCAAGGAACTGACATGAAAAAAACCCTTCTCTCTCTCGTGCTGGCCGCATCCGGCCTGCTGATGGCTGGTGCCTCGTTCGGGCAACCTGCGCCCAATGACCAGCTCTACAAGGCGTTTGGCGAAAAAGCCGGTCTGGTGTCGCTGATGGACGACTTCATGGTCCGGCTGCTGGCCGATCCGCGCACCGGCCCCCACTTCAAGCCATCCAACCAGCAGCGCGTCAAAGAGCAATTGGTGGACCAGCTCTGCTCGCTGGCGGGCGGTCCCTGCGTCTACAAAGGCGCCGACATGAAAAGCGCGCATGCCAACCTGGACATCAAAAAGTCCGACTTCAACGCATTGGTCGAGGTTCTGCAGCAAAGCATGGACGCCAAAGGCATCCCCTTCCGCACGCAAAACCAGATGCTGGCGTTGCTGGCACCGATGCACCGCGACACGATCACGGTACGCTAACCAAACCCCTTTTTTACACACCTGACCCCATGAATAAAACCCTGATCTCCCTGGCACTGGCCGCCCTCTCCAGCTATGCAACGGCTGGCAACCTGCAAGTCCTGGTACTGGACAAGGAGGGCAAACCGGTGGCTGATGCCGTTGTTGTTGTGGTGCCGGTAAACAAGGGTGTGCCCAAGGCTGCCCTTCCCATGCAGGTGACCATCAGTCAGGAAAAAATGCGTTTTATTCCGGCGGTGAGCGTGGTGGGTGTCGGGGCTAAAGGTTCTTTTGTCAACAACGACCCCTGGGAACACCACGTGCGGGCTTCAGCCGCCGGCATTGCGCAATTCAGTACCGCCAGCAGTGGCGGCTTTGAGCTGCGCATTGATGGCAAGCCAGACGGCAAGCCAGGCAAGGCTGCAGATGCCGTGTTTGAAAAAGCCGGCGCAGTGCTGCTGGGCTGCCACATCCATGGCTCCATGCGCGGGCATGTCTATGTCAGCGATTCGCCGTGGGCACTGCTGACAGGCGCGGATGGCATTGCCAATCTGGAGCAAATTCCAGATGGTGCTGCACAGATCAGGGTCTGGCATGCCGACCAGCTGCTGGATATCGCCCCGCAGCAAACCACCGTGAGCGCCACGCCCGGCAAGGCGACGATGCAACTGAGCGTGGTGCCGCGCCGCCGCAGGATTTAGGCGGAACGCGGAGCCCGCTCCAACCGCCATTTGCCGGGGCGGTAGAAGTCCATATACTCGGGCCGCATGAAACCCGACGCCGCCCTGGACCCCCGAAGCCTGGAGACACTGATCGCTGCCGCCGCGCAGGGCGACCCTGCCTGTTTTTCCCAAGTTTATGAACGCACAAATACGCATCTGTTTGGCGTTGCCGTTCGTATATTGGGTCAGGGACAGGCGGCCGAGGATGTGCTGCAAGAGGCGTATGTGAGTATCTGGAAAAGTGCTGGCCGCTACCGCAGCGGAGGTGGACGGGCAAACCATTCAAGCGATGACGTGGCTGATTGCCATCGTTCGCAACAAGGCGCTGGACGCCTACCGCGCGCGCGACGCAAGGAAAGCGCCTTGCCCGAATCGGGTGACGTGGACCAGGACGACATGCACGCCGGTACCGGCCTGGCCCCCAGCGCCATGCAGCTTCTCGAACAAGCCAGCCAGGCCAAACCCGGTTGCCCCAAGCAACACCGTGGTGTTCAACGGCAATTGCGCCAAGTTGTGGTGACAAAGTCAAACCACAAATTTTTTGGCACACATGCAAGCCCATGGTGCGATTAGCTGCAACACTCCTGACCGTACTGGCGCTTGGCTACCTGGCGCTTTGCCTGGCATTGTTTGTATTTCAGCGTTCGCTGATTTATTACCCTCAACCCAGGTCCACGGGTTCTGCCGCCACAACGCTCAATTTCAAAGTGGCTGACGCAGACCTGGCGGTGACCGTCAGGCCAGTAGCAGGCCCGCAGGCCATCCTCTATTTCGGCGGCAACGCCGAAGACGTGTCGTTGAACCTGCCGTCTTTTTCAGAAGCGTTTCCTGCCCACGCCATGTATCTGCTTCATTACAGAGGCTACGGCGGAAGTACCGGGAGGCCTTCAGAGCAAGCGCTTCAAGCCGACGCACTGGCGCTGTTTGACCATGTCCGTCAGAAACACCCGAAGGTCGTGCTTATTGGCCGAAGCTTGGGCTCGGGCGTTGCCATTCAGGTGGCAAGCCAAAGGCCGGTGCATCGCCTGGTTCTCGTCACCCCCTACAACAGTCTGCAGGAGCTGGCCGAGAAGCAGTTCCCTTACTTTCCGGTCAAGTGCTTGCTCACCGACAAGTTTGAGTCATGGAAATACGCTCCCCTGGTCACCGCGCCTACCTTGCTCATAGCCGCAGAACACGATGAGGTCATTCCAAGGTGGAGTACCGAGCAACTCTACGCCCGCTTCAAAAATAGCTCTGCCACGCTTGAAGTGTTGCCAGGAACATCACACAACACCCTCTCGGCGAGCCCCAGCTACCTTGGCTTGTTGCAATCGGTGCTGTGACCCGTTGCCATGAACGGTTGCAGGCCATCTGCGCTGTGACTGGCGGGAACTGCCGCACTGATTTACATTGGCAGGCATGAACCCACTGACCTGCTTTACCCTCTCCACCACCGACCACATCGCGCACCTGGTGCTCAATCGCCCCGAGGCGATGAACACCATGCACCCTACCTTCTGGCGTGAGCTGGATGAGGCGCTTACCCAGATCCACAAGGCTGGTGAGGCGCGCGTACTGGTGATCTCCAGCACCGGCAAACATTTCAGCGCCGGCATGGCACTGGAGGCTTTTGGCGGCGCCATCAGCATGGACGACCAGAGCCCGGAAGGCCGCGCGGCCATGTTCGACCTGCTGGCTGGCATGCAAGCGACCTTTACCAAGCTGGAGAGCCTGCGCATTCCGGTGATTGCCGCAATTCAGGGCGGCTGCATAGGCGGCGCGGTGGACATGGTGACGGCCTGCTGCATCCGTTACGCCACCGTCGATGCGTTTTTCTGCATCCAGGAAATCAACATCGGCATGGTCGCCGACGTCGGCACGCTGCAGCGCCTGCCCAAGCTGGTGCCGCTGGCAGTGGTCAAGGAGCTGGCTTATACCGGGCGCCGCCTGCCCGCGCAGAAGGCGCTGGCTTACGGGCTGGTCAACGAGGTGTTTGAGTCAGCGGAGGCCATGCTGGCCGGCGCGCTCCAGTGCGCCAAAGAGATTGCCACCAAACCGCCGGTCGCGATCTGGGGCACCAAGCAGGCGATTCATTACACGCGCGATCACTCGGTGGACGATGCGCTCAAACAAATGGGCTGGCTACAGGGCGCGATCTGGAGCAACCAGCATGTGCGTGAAGCGGTGACAGCGATGAAGGAAAAACGCGCGGGTGATTTTCCGGACCTGGTTCCCCTCCGAAATTTCAATGAAATCGGGCTCTAGCCCATAACTGACATACGTAAGCAGTTATTAATTTTATAGCTAAACAGGCGTCTAGGTATCGGCGCACAGGCGCTGCAACTGGAACAGGTGTGAGCGAAAAGTAACGGCGTGATGCCACAAGGAGGACGTGTACACCGTCCGCGTGCCTGCATCTCCGGCTGATTCGGTCTGCACGGCGATGGCAATATGCTGGGTCACAGGGTCGGTGGACATCGTGAGATCGAGATCCATCAGCGGCACATCCACACTGGCCGGTTTCACATTTTCCTTTGAGGCCGTGAACCGGATCAGGCAATTTTCTACCAGCGATATGTTTTGCCTGACCTTGCGCGCCACCTCGGCGCTCATCTCGTTGAGTTGCGCTATGTGCTCGTCCGGACTCAGCAAGCCACCGTCTACCAGGTCCTCGGTGGGGTAGCCCTCACTGCAGCCCCACAGGCACAGCACCAATATCAGCGGCACCACCGTTGCGCCGTTGAAAAACCCAGACGTGTTTGCCCCCATTGGTTATTGCCGCGCCATCCGCACGTTGCCCGGCAGCGCCTGCGGGTGGCTGGTGCGAAACGGGTTGATGTCCAGGCCGCCGCGGCGCGTGTAGCGCGCATACACCGACAGCCTGAGCGGGCGGCAGCGCGTCCAGATGTCCATGAAGATGCGCTCCACACACTGCTCGTGAAACTCGTTGTGGTTTCGGAAACTCACGAGGTATTGCAGCAGGCCTTCCTGGTCGATGGGCGCGCCTGAATAACTGATCTGCACGCTGCCCCAGTCGGGCTGGCCGGTGACCAGGCAATTGCTCTTGAGCAGGTTGGATGTCAGGGTCTCGCTCACCGGCGGCTCCTCATGGTCGGCAAACAGCAGCTCGGGCGCAGGCGTGTAGTGCAGGCATTCAACGTCGAGCCGGTCCAGATTCAGGCCGTCAAGCTCGTGCACCGGCTCCTGGTCAAACAGCTCGGGGCCCAGTGTCTTGACGCCAACGCCTGCGCCCACTGCAGCGTTGAGGTCGGCGCGGATGCGTTCGCGCACCTCGCGCGCGTCAAGAAAACGCGTGTTGTTGAAGCTGTTGAGGTAGAGCTTGAAGGACTTGCTCTCGACGATGTTCGGCGACTCGCAGGGCACGGTGATGTGCGCCAGCGCGACTTGCGGCTTGCCGCGCAGGTTCAACCAGCTCAGTTCAAACACAGTCCACATGTCGGCGCCCATGAAGGGCAAGGTGTCTCCGAGACCGATTTCTGCACGCTTGACGGCGCGCGGAATCGGGAACAGCAGCGAGGCGTCGTACTGGTCCATGTAGGCCGAGCTTTTACCCAGTTGCGATTGGTCTGGCGTGTTATTGGCCCCCACGCTTGCGGCAGGCGCCGCTGCGCTGCCCCCCGAGGGGGCGTTCGCGCCTTGGGGCGGCCCGGCGTCGCTCATTTTCTTGCTCCTTGTGCTGTATTGAGATGCGGAACCAGCGGTTCAAGAATGCGCTGGACCACACCGGCCGGCAGGTCGTGGCCCATGCCTTCGATGCCGAGCAGCCTGGCGCCGGGAATGCGACGCGCCGTGTCTTCACCGCAGGCAAACGGCACCAGCGGGTCGGCCTTGCCGTGGATCACCAGCGTGGGCAGGCGCAAGCCCGACAGCTCGGAGGCGCGGCGGCTGTCGGCAACGATGGCCACCATCTGGCGCAACACGCCAGCCGGATTGAAATTGCGCTGCGCTGCGGCCGTGATGCGCTCGCGCAGTTCGGCGTCGTCCACCGGAAAGCCGGGGCTGCCAATCACCTTGAAGAGTTTGACGTAATGGTCGGTCACCGAAGAAAGGTCCTTGCCGGCCGGGCGGCTCAGCAGCACCCGCATGACCTGCGGCTTGGCCTGCGGCAGGCCGCGTGCGCCGCTGGAGCTCATGATGCTGCTCAAGCTCAGCACGCGCTGCGGCGCGGCCAGCGCCACGCGCTGCGCGATCATGCCGCCCATGCTGACACCGACCACATGGGCTTTTGCCACGCCCAGCGCGTCGAGCACAGCCAGCGCATCGGCCGCCATGTCATGCAGCGCATACGGCGCTTTCACGCCGAGTCCCAGCCGGTACCTGATGCTGGCCCACATCAGGTTGGGCGTGCCGAGGTGATCGAACTTCTGCGACAGGCCGATGTCGCGGTTGTCGAGCCGAACCACCCGGTAACCAGCGTCCACCAGCGACTGCACCAGCGCCGGTGGCCAGGCCACGAGTTGCATGCCCAGGCCCATGATGAGAAGCACGACAGGCCGGCCAGTGGTGTCGCTCGGGTGCGTGTCCTCAATCTCTATGTCGATGTTGTTTGCTCTTATTTTCATAGCGGTATATACCCATCAGCCATGGGCTCAGGGGTTATTTTATTCATCAATTAACTGAATTCATGTTCGCGTAACCACTTGGTCGCAATCCATTTTTCGCCCGCCAGCACCGGCATGCCGCCATGCAGGGTCTGGCTGCAGGGGTGGGCCTGGCTGTAGCTGAAAAACACCGCGCTGCCGCGCCGTGGCGCCACTTGCAGCCGCAGGTCGGGAAACACCGTGGCGCCGCCCTGGTCCGGCTCCTGCAAATACATGATCAGCGTGGCCACGCGCTGGCCGCCGCGCGCCAGGATGCACGCCGAGCCGGATTCGGTCGGGTCAAAATAATCGTAGTGCGGCTTGTACTCGGTGCCCGGACCATAACGCAGCACCTGCAGGCCTTCACCGTTTTCGACCGGCCAGCCCAGCAGCTTCGCAATGCGCGCCTCGATGGCCGCGACCACGGCATTTTCGCCGCGCGTGAAAAACATGCCGTCGCTGGTGCGGTCGGCATGCACCTCTTCGCCGCCGGTCTCCAGCGCCACCGTGAGTGAGCGCTGCAGGCGCGGCCTGGCCGCCGCTATCAGCGCCAGGCATTCCTCGTCGTCAAGCAGATCCTCCAGCACCAGCAGATCAGGCGTACGCATCACGGTGCTGATGGCCACCTGCCTGTCGCCGGCGTCCAGCCGCAGGCTGGAACAGGCTGCGGCCGGCCAGGGCACGGGCAAGGCCGCCGACGGCGTCTCCGTCAAGGCTTCGCTCGCCACCTGATGGCTCCAGCCGGCCGCAAGCATGGCCTGCATCACCGCATCGCGCCCATGGCCGTCGGCGGTCTGCGATGCAATCCACTGGCGCAGCTCGTGCGTGATGGCCTGGTGCTGGGCGGTGGTCGCAGGTGTTGGCACGGCGGCTTCTTAGTGAACGTGCGGGCTCAGGCCGCCTGTTTGCGGCGGAACACCAGCCGGTCCGGCGCGGACACGGCGGGCTCGAAGCGGTAGCCCTCGGCGTCAAAATTTTCCAGTTTTTTGACGCTGGCGATTTTTTTCTCAATCGCATAACGCGCCATCAGGCCACGCGCGCGTTTGGCGTTGAAGCTGATGATCTTGTACTTGCCGCCCTTGAACTCTTCAAACACGCAGCTCACCACGCGCGGCTTCAGGGCCCGGCGGTCCACCGCCTTGAAATACTCTTCGCTCGCCAGGTTGACGACCACCGGCGAGGTGTCGGCCGCAGCACGTTGGTTGAGGTAGTCCGCAATCTGCGCGCCCCAGAACTGGTAGAGGTTGTTGCCCTGCGCCGTTGCCAGCGCCGTGCCCATCTCCAGACGGTAAGGCTGCATCCGGTCCAACGGGCGCAACACGCCGTAGAGGCCGCTCAGGATGCAGACATGGTCCTGCGCCCAGGTCAGTTGCTGCTCGCTGAGGGTTTTGGCGTTGAGCCCGCCGTACACATCGCCATCAAAGGCCAGCACGGCCTGCTTCGAGTTTTTGGCGGTGAAACGCGGCGACCAGGCCTGGTAACGCGCGACATTCAGGCCGGCCAGCGTATCGGAGAGCTTCATCAGCGTGCTGATTTGCTGCGGCGTTTTTTTCCGGAGCACGGCTATGAGCTCGGCCGACTGGCGCACGAACAGGGCTTGGGTGTGGGTGGCGACCTGCGGCGGCGTGTCGTAGTCCAGCGACTTGGCCGGCGAAAGGAGAAACAGCATGGAGAAGGGTTCTTGAAAGAAAGGATCAGGCGAAGCCTCCACTTTACGACAGCTTGGCCGCCGGGCCGGGTGACCCGCGCGAGGGCTCTTGCTTTTGCACCTGCTTTTACCCTTGGCAGGGTCCACGAGTTACGTTATAGTAAACGCATTATGAATAGGTGAATTCAAGCCAGCGAGAAAAAATGGCCTTGCAACCCACCTGAACCTAGGAAATCGCCATGGCCGCCCTGATGAACCCCTTGACTGCGCCCCCCGCCCTGTCCAGCCTGCCGGCACCAGCGCCCGTGCAGCAACTGCACCACTACGCCTACCGCGCCAGGGATGCCGAGGAGACCCGGCACTTTTATGAAGACATCCTCGGTCTGCCGCTGTACCACATCATCCAGAGCGATTACGTGCCCAGCACTGGCGAGTACTGCCCCTACACGCACTTTTTCTTCCGCCTGCAGGACGGCTCCTTCATTGCGTTTTTTGACCTCGGCAACGACGAGGCGGCCCTGCCCTCGCCGAACACGCCACTGTGGGTCAACCATATTTCGTTTCGCGTCAACACCGTGGCCGACCTCGAAGCCATGAAGGCACGGCTGCAGGCCGGCGGCATCGAGGTGCTGGGCGTGACCGACCACCACATCTTCAAAAGCATTTATTTCTTCGACCCGAACGGGGTGCGGCTGGAGTTGACGGCGCAACTGGCCGATGAGTTTGAAATGCTGAAAGAGAGCAAAACCGCCCACGCCCGGCTGGCCGAGTGGACGGCGCGCAAGCGGCAGTGGCGCCAGGACAAGGCCGCCGGCCAGTCGGTAGAGGCGCTCAAACCCCAGCGCAACGACCGTCCCGAGGTGGCCGGGAAAGCAAGCACTTGACGCTTAATTGCTATCAACTTCATAGCTGAATACGCATATCCGATATGGGCTAGAGCCCTAAAACACTTAAAAATCACGACCGAAGGCGACAAGCCATGCTGGAGACACCCACCGCTCACCCCGCACGCGCTGCATATGCCGACACGGCATTCAGCAACGGTTATGAGTTCACAGAAGGCACGGGCTACACGCTGCCCGAATACCCGTTTGTGGCGCCGCCCGAGCTGGCCACCGGCGAGGTCCGGCGCTACCCCATCGTCATTGTTGGCGGCGGCATCACCGGTTTGAGCCTGGCCTGCGCGCTGGGCTCGCAGGGTGTCGAGGCCATCCTGCTGGACGAAGACAACACAGTGGGCGTGAAGGGCGCATCTTCGCGCGGCATCTGTTATGCGCAAAAAACACTGGAGATTTTCAAACGCCTGGGCATTTACCAACGCATTGCGGCCAAAGGTGTGCAATGGAGCGTGGGCCGCACTTTTGCGGGCGAGGACGAGGTCTATTCTTTTGATCTGCGCCAGCAGAAGACCCACTCCCTGAGCCAGCAGCCGCCCTTCATCAACATCCAGCAGTTCTACATCGAGGGTTTTCTCGTCGAGCAGATACAGGCATTGAACGCCAGCAAGCCCCGCATAGAACTGCGCTGGAACAACCGCATTACGGCGTTTGCACAGAACAGCGAGTTCGCCACGCTGTCCATCACCACCCCCGCCGGCGACTACACGTTGCAGGCCGAACACGTGATCGACTGCACCGGCTCGCGCAGCCCATTCCGTGCCTGGTGCGGTGCCTCGGTTACCGCCAAAAAGGGCGACGACCGCTGGTGCATCGCCGATGTTCGTTTCAGGGACGCCCCGCCGGTCGAACGCCACACCTGGATAGAAGCGCCCTTCAACGACAAGCGCGCCGTCTGGCAACACCTGATGGCCGACGGCGTCTGGCGCATTGACTACCAGATGGCGCCCAACTGCGACCCCGAACAGGTCAGCCGCGAGGAGGTGATACAGGCCCGGCTGAACGCCCAGTTCAAGCGTGAACTCGGCAAGGACGAGTGCGAGATTGTCTGGGTTGGCCCCTACGCCTACCGCAGCGAATGCCTGGACGAGTTGCGCCACGGCCGGGTATTTTTTGCCGGTGACTCGGCCCATGTGGTCAGCCCGTTTGGCGCGCGCGGTGGAAACTCCGGCGTGCAGGATGCCGACAACCTGGCCTGGAAGCTGGCTGCGGTGCTGCAGGGCCGCGCCGCGCCCGCTTTGCTGGACAGCTACCACCAGGAACGCCACGAGGCGGCGCAGCAGAACGTGCAGGTGACCAACCGCACCGCGCGTTTTCTGCGACCGGCCGACGGCGTCGAGCGCCTGTTCCGCAGCGCCGCCCTGAGCCTGGCCCGCCAGCATCCGTTTGCCCGGCAACTGGTCAACACCGGCCGCATGTCGGTGCCCAACACCTACTCGCGCAGCCCGATTTGTGACAAAACTGGCGGGGTCGCGACACAAAATGTCAGTTTTTTGTGGGCCGACGGCCAGCCCGGCGAGCTTGTCGAACTGCTGCACTGGGCCGACAGCCGGCTGCTGCTGCTGGTGTTCGGCGAGCAGCAGCCTGCAGCCGCGAAACGCCTGCAGGCGCTGAGTGCACAAACCGGCATCGTCTGCGTGCAGGTGCTGGCGCCGGGCCGACGCGCCAATGCGGCTGAACATGTGATCGACAACCGGGGCCAGTTGCGGGCCACTTGCAGAATTGCCGGCGATACGGGCTGGGCGCTGCTGCGGCCCGACAGCTACCTGGCCGCCACCGGCGACGGCGTGGATGCCTCGCTGGTGCGCGCCATCACCACGGCGCTCGGCCTGCAGGGGGAACACGGATGAAAACCCGTCTCAACTTCCAGGACGCCGATGCGTTTTACGAGTGCCTGCTCGACGCCCACCAGGGCCTGAGCCGCGAGCAGTCGGAGCTGCTGAACGCCCGGCTGATCCTGATTCTGGCGAATCAGATCGGCGACACCACCCTGCTCAAGTCCTGCATCGAAGCGGCCAGGCCGGCGCCAGTCGAATAAAATCAGGTCACCTGATCCACCCAGCGGCATCTCACCAGATGCCGTTTTTCATTGCCGCCCATGACCGACGCCGCCCAGCCCCTGCCCACCCCACCCGCCGCCGAGACCGCGACCGCGCGGGTGTCTGTCCCCACGCCGGGGCTGGACAGTCTGGCCAAGTCGTTTGAACCCGCCGCGATAGAGCGCCAGTGGGCGCCGCTGTGGGAAGCCAGCGGCATGTACGAGCCCACGCTGGACGCGGCCAAGCCGTCTTTTTCCATCCAGCTGCCGCCGCCCAATGTGACCGGCACGCTGCACATGGGCCACGCTTTCAATCAGACCATCATGGACTCGCTGACGCGTTACCACCGCATGCGCGGCCATAACACGCTGTGGGTGCCGGGCACTGACCACGCCGGCATCGCGACGCAGATCGTCGTTGAACGCAAGCTGCAGGGCGAAGGTAAAAGCCGGCATGACCTGGGCCGTGAAAAGTTTGCCGAGAAGGTCTGGGAGTGGAAGCAAGAGTCCGGCACCACCATCACGCGCCAGATGCGCCGCATGGGTGACTCGGTGGCCTGGAAACACGAGTACTTCACGATGGACCAGAAGATGTCCAAGGTGGTCACTTCGACCTTTGTGCAGCTCTATGAGCAGGGCCTGATCTACCGCGGTAAACGGCTGGTCAACTGGGACCCGATTCTCAAGTCGGCGGTGTCGGACCTGGAAGTTGAAAGCGAAGAGGAAGATGGTTTTCTCTGGCATATCTCGTACCCGCTGATAGACGGCTCGGGTTCGCTCACCGTGGCCACCACCCGCCCGGAAACCATGCTGGGCGACGTGGCCCTCATGGTCCACCCGGAGGACGAACGTTATAAACACCTGGTGGGCAGGCTCGTGAAGCTGCCGCTGTGCGACCGTGACATCCCGGTGATTGCGGACGATTATGTGGACAAGGATTTCGGCACCGGCGTGGTCAAGGTCACGCCAGCCCACGATACCAATGACTACGCGGTCGGCCAGCGGCACCAGTTGCCGATCATCGGTGTGCTCACGCTGGACGCAGCCATCAACGACAACGCGCCCGAAAAATACCGCGGCATGGACCGCTTCGTGGCGCGCAAGGCGGTGGTGGCCGACCTTGAAGCCCAGGGGTTTCTGGTCGAAGTCAAAAAACACAAGCTCATGGTGCCGCGCTGCGCTCGCACAGGCCAGGTGATAGAGCCCATGCTGACCGACCAGTGGTTTGTAGCGATGACCAAGATCAGCGACCAGGACCCGACGGGCAAGTCAATTGCGCAAAAAGCCATTGACGCTGTGGAGAGCGGCGCTGTGAAATTTGTACCCGAGCAGTGGGTCAACACCTACAACCAGTGGATGGGCAACATCCAGGACTGGTGCATCTCGCGCCAGCTCTGGTGGGGCCATCAGATTCCGGCGTGGTACGACGAAGACGGCAAGGTGTACGTCGCCGACAGCGAAGCGGCGGCGCAGGCTCAGGCGCCCGGCAAAGCCCTGACGCGCGACCCCGATGTGCTCGACACCTGGTACTCGTCGGCGCTGGTGCCCTTCTCCTCGCTGGGCTGGCCGGAAAAGACCAAAGAGCTCGATCTCTTCCTGCCGTCCAGCGTGCTGGTCACCGGTTACGACATCATCTTCTTCTGGGTTGCCCGGATGATCATGATGACCACGCACTTCACCGGCCAAGTGCCCTTTCACCACGTCTACATCCACGGCCTGGTCAAGGATGCGCAGGGCAAAAAGATGAGCAAGTCCGAAGGCAATGTCCTCGATCCCGTGGACCTGATCGACGGCATAGCACTGGCGCCGCTGCTGGACAAGCGCTCACTGGGCCTGCGCAAGCCGGAGACCGCGCCGCAAGTACGCAAGAACACCGAAAAAGAGTTTCCCGCTGGCATTCCGGCCTATGGCGCCGACGCCCTGCGTTTCACCTTCGCCTCGCTGGCCAGCCTGGGCCGCAGCATCAACTTCGACAGCAAACGCTGCGAGGGTTACCGCAACTTCTGCAACAAGCTCTGGAACGCCACGCGTTTCACGCTGATGAACTGCGAAGGCCAGGACTGCGGGCTGGCGGAACACACCAAAGAGCAGTGCGCGCCGGGCGCCGAGTTCCACAACTACCTGACGTTTTCGCAGGCCGACCGCTGGATTGCCTCCACCCTGCAGCGCGTTGAAGCCGACGTCGCCAAAGGGTTTGCCGACTACCGGCTGGACAACGTCGCCGGCAGCATCTACCAGTTTGTCTGGGACGAGTTCTGTGACTGGTACCTGGAAATCGCCAAGGTGCAGATCCAGACCGGCACACCGGCCCAGCAGCGCGCCACCCGCCGCACGCTGATCCGCACGCTGGAAGCCATCCTGCGGCTGGCGCACCCGGTGCTGCCTTTCATCACCGAAGAACTCTGGCAAATCGTGGCGCCGGTGGCCGGCCTGAAAAAAGGCAAGTACGTCGGCCAGGCCGCTTACCCGCAAAGCCAGCCCGGCAAGATTGATGCGCAGGCCGAGGCGCATGTGGCCAAGCTCAAGACCCTGGTCGACGCCTGCCGCAACCTGCGCGGCGAAATGAAAGTCTCACCGGCCACCCGCCTGCCGCTGTTTGTGGTCGGCGACCAGGCCTTCATGACGCAATCTGCGCCCGTCATCAAGGCGCTGGCCAAGCTCAGCGAGGTCCGGGTGTTTGACAGCGAGTCCGACTGGGCCAAAGCGGCTGAAGCCGCGCCTGTGGCCGTGGTCGGGGAAGCGAAAGTCTGCCTGCACATGGAAGTCGACGTCGCCGCTGAAAAGCTCCGGCTCGGCAAGGAAGCCACGCGGTTGGAGGGTGAACTCGTCAAGGTTCAGGCCAAACTGGCCAATGAAGCCTTTGTGGCCAAGGTACCGCCGGCGGTGTTGGAGCAGGAGCGCAAGCGACTGACGGACTACACAGCCACACTTGAAAAAATCCGCGCCCAACTGACGCGTTTGAATTGAGCGCCTCCGAGCTCGAGGACTCTTAAATCCAGCAGGGGCTGCGGGTCCGGCTCCGCCGGCCCGCAGGCGCAGCGCCCCTGCGGGGGGCAGCGAGTACACGAAGTGACGAGCGTGGGGGCTCTATTTACCGGATGGAGTATTCCTGCTCGCCCCATTGCGAAGGAGACACCGCGCCGGGCAATTCCATGTCCATGGGGGCGCTGGGCACGTAGCCCACGCCGCGCTGCTCGGCCGTGAGGGCTTCGTGCATGCGGTGCGCCACATACCAGCTCGAACGCAAGCGCGCCTCCCGCGTGTGTGAGCCGAGCCGAGGCGTGATAAACAGGTTTTTCAGCCCATGCAAAGGTGAAGCTTCACCTGTGAAATTGTCCTCGGCACCGTCCAGAATGCAGGCCTCAATGCGACCATCACACAGGGCAGCCGCAAGGGCCTTCTCGTCAAACAGCGCGCTGCGGCTGATGCCCACCCACAACTGGCCGCGTTTGCAGGCTGCCAGCAGTTTGTCGTTCACAAACCCGCGAAAACGCGTGGCATACAGCATCTGCACCGACACCGCATCCGCCTGGCTCATGAGTTCGGTCAACGTGACGGGCTGGATGCGCAAACGCTCCCAGATCGGCGCGGTGTGGTGGACGGCGGGGTCGTATCCGATCAGCCGCACACCGAGGCTGGTGAGCATGCCGGCCAGGGTGTGAGCGGTTGGCGCCAGGCCCAGAATGCCGACGGTGCTGCCATGTAATTCGCGGCCCATCTGGGCTGTGGGGTGGCGTTTTCCCATCAGTGCCGACACCAGGCCGCGCCGGTACAGCAGCAGCAGGCTGCTCAGCAAATATTCGGCATTGGAGCGTACATTGGCGCTGCTGGCATGAATCACCTTGATGCCGCGCTCTTTGCAGGCTTCCAAGTCGGTGTTGTCGGTGCCGACATGCAAGCGACCGACAGCTTTGAGCTTGGGCAAAAAATCAAGAAAGTCGCGGGTTACCACAGTCTGGCGGGGAAACACAATGCCGCGGGTCTTGTACGCCGCTTTACGCAGCAGGACCAGATCATCCGCGAGTTCAGGGCGGTATTCCACGCTGTGACGGGATTCGAGCCAGGTCATGGCTTCAGGCACCAACGCATCAAGAAGTAAGATGTCCACCCTAGTATCCTTTTTTCTTTTCAACACGCCATTTGGTAGGTTCCGACACCCGTTCGGGTTCTCGTCCGACGCCAAAATTGTATTAACTACGCAACACTTTAGACCTTTAACTTTTAAAAGTCGATGCAAAAAGTCACACTGAAAAAGGCCGTATTCCCGGTCGCGGGTTTGGGCACACGGTTTTTGCCGGCCACCAAAGCCCAACCCAAGGAAATGCTGCCAGTGGTGGACAAACCCCTCATCCAATACGCGGTGGAAGAGGCCTATGCGGCGGGCATTCGCCACATGATTTTTGTCACTGGACGCAATAAACGGGCCATCGAAGATCACTTCGATACCGCGTATGAGCTGGAAACCGAGCTGGAGGCCGCCGGCAAGCAGCAATTGCTGGAATTGGTGCGCTCCATGAACCCCAGTGACATGGACTTTTCTTATGTGCGTCAGCCGCGCTCCCTGGGCCTCGGTCACGCGGTGCTGTGCGCCGAACACCTGATCGGCAACGAGCCTTTTGCCGTGCTGCTGGCCGACGACCTGATGGTTGGCACGCCACCGGTGCTGGCCCAAATGGCCGCTCAATTTGAACAACTACAGCAATCGGTGCTGGCGGTGCAGGAAGTGCCTCTGGAACACACCCGACGCTACGGCATCGTCGCAGGTGAGGCCGTGAACACGCAATTAATGAAGATCAGCCAGATGGTGGAGAAACCGGCGCCCGAACTGGCGCCTTCCCGCATGGCTGTGGCCGGACGTTACATCCTGACGCCAGCGGTGTTTCGCCACATCCGCAACCAGCCCACGGGTGTCGGCGGAGAAATCCAGCTCACCGACGGTATTGCCGGTCTGATGGCAGAGGAAACGGTTTACGCCTACCAGTACGAAGGCAAGCGTTATGACTGCGGCAGCAAGGAAGGGTTTCTGGAAGCCACGGTGGAGCTTGCCCTGCAGCACGCCGAAGTTGGCGAGCACTTTCGCAATTACCTGAAAAACTTGCAAGTTCTCTGACAGCCCACGCTCTTGGCGCGTGCTGCCAAGAGCGCGGAGCAGACCCCCTTCAAGCAGGGGCCGCGGAACCGGCTTTGCCGGGCCGCCGGCGCCGCCCCCCGAGGGGCTGGAGCCTGCGGCTCCAAAGCTGCTTGAGCAGCTTTGGACAGGCGACAGAAGCGAAACCTCTGGTGAGCGGCGGCCTGCAAGGCCTCGCGCATGACACGCACTGAAAAGCGTGGGGGCTATTCAGCGCCGCTTGAGCACGTGAATAAAGTCGCCGCCTTCGCTTTGCTGAGCCACCAGTTCGTTGCCGGTCTGCTTGGCAAACGCCATGAAGTCCCGCGTGGAGCCTGCGTCGGTAGACACCACACGCAGCAACTGGCCACTGTTCATCTCGGCGAGCGCTTTTTTGGCCTTCAGGATAGGCAGCGGGCAATTGAGGCCCCGGGTGTCGAGTTCTTTGTCGATGTGCATCGTGTGTCCTTGATGGCCACTATTTTAAGCAAATCCGCAAAGTGTCGTTTGCACAAGCGCCTCGCAAGCACGCGCGCGGCGGGCACATCTGCCAAACAAGAAGCGCCCGTGAACATCATCTTTGCCGTTTTTCCCATTAGCAATAACGAAGCTGCTATAAAATTAGTAGCTATCTACGCATAGTGGCTATGGGGTAGAGGCATATTTCATTCATAAAAAGAAAATCCCGAGCTTGCTGGGAAAACCCGGGACCGTTGATCCATGCGCCGCAGCGCACCTGGCTTACTTCATGCCGAACTTGAGCTTGGCATCGTTCTGGCAACCGTCCTTGGCAGCGCCGGCCATGGTGTCGCAGCGCTCTCTGGCGGCTTTGTACAGGGCTTCGTTCTTGTCGGCATTGGCGTCCTTGCGGGCATCGGCCATGTTGTCGGCCTTGTCCTTGTTGGCCTCGGCGCTGGCTTTGCTGACTTTGGCGTCGGCCTTGGCGGTGGTTTGGGCCGCCTTGGCATCTTTCACGCAAACGTCCTTGGCATTGCCGGCAAGATCGTCACATTTTTCCTTGGCGATGTCATAAGCAGCGTTCGCTTTGGCATCACGGATTTTTTTGTCCTGGCTGGGGCTGGGCTTGTATTGGGCCTCCAGTTCGGCCTTGGCTACTTTTTCCATGCCCTTGGCTTCTGCCTGGCAAATGTCCTTGGCATTGGCGCTCAGAGAAGTGCATTTGTCCTTGCCAGCCTTGAAGTCGGCTTCGACGCGGTCTTTTTTTACTTTGTATTCTTCCTTGGTCAACGCCATGGCGTTGCCGGCAAAGGCACAGGAGACGGCGAAGGTGAGGATGGCGAGCTTGGTTTTCATTCTTGATTCCTTGGGATGTTACGGGTGATGCGAAGATTGTGGAACGGGGTGCGGAGGTCAATTCATGCGTCGCTGATCGACGCGGCGACGCAGCAGCGTTCGACTCAATAACGCTCAAAAAAACCGGTGGGATTACGCTCCTGGAAGGACGCAAGCTGTTTTTCAGCTTCTTCTTTGGCCAGGCCGTGGCGTTCCTGGATACGGCCGAGCAACTGGTCACGCTTGCCCGCAATGATGTCAAGATCGTCATCCGTGAGCTTGCCCCACTGCTCTTTGACCGTGCCCTTGAACTGCGTCCAGCTCCCCTCAACTTGATCCTTGTTCATGATGACCTCCTGAAAGTGATTTAAGTCGTTGAAGTCGCTTGCCAAGCGGCATGGCGACGAAGAACCCTCACGTTAGGGACGAGGCTTCATGGCATGGGTAGGCAGACGCAAAGAATGGGCGTAGGCGTGTGCCTACACCCGGTGGGCGCTCGCCGACTGCCAGCGCGCGCGGCACTAAACCCAGGTCCGTGCAGGATTATTTTGTGCGCAGTGTGCGGCCCAGCAACAGCACCGGCAGCAAACCCACCAGCACCAGCGTGAGGGCTGGCAGTGCCGCTTCACCAAGGCGCTCATCACGCGCGAGCTGGTAAGTCACCACGGCCAGTGTGTCGCTGTTAAAGGGGCGCAGCACCAGCGTGGCGGGCAGCTCCTTCATCACATCGACAAAAACAAGCAAGGCCGCGACCCCGACGGAGCGCTGGAGCAAAGGCCAGTGCACTTTGGCCAGCAAGGCGGCGCCAGTGACGCCCAGCATGCGCGCGCTGTCGTCAAAACTGACGGGGATACGCGAGTAACCGCTTTGCACGGACTGAAAAGCCACCGCCGTAAAGCGCACCAGGTAGGCCCAGACAATGCCCAACACCGTCGCGGTGACCCAGTAACCCACTGCGGTCTGCGGCGCAGTGGCCTGCAACCAGCCGACCGGCAGCAGCAGACCCACCACAATCACCGCGCCCGGCACGGCATAACCCAGACTGGCCAATTGCGCGGCGGCGCGTGTCAACACATGGGGCCGAAGGCGCAAGGCCAGGCTCAAACCCAAAGCCATGGCCGTGGCCAGCGCGGCGCTCAGGCCGGCCAGCCCCACGCTGTTGATGGACCAGCCTACAAACTGCCGCCACGGCAACTCCCCCCAACCTGCCACCAGTGGCCGCAGCATGAACAGCACCGGCAGTATGAAGCCCAAAGCGATGGGCACAGCGCACACTGCCCACGCCAGAGCTGCCCGCATGCCCCGCAAACGGGTGGGTGCAGCGTCAGCAGCGCCAGCGCCCGCCCTGCGGCTACCGGCAAAACGCATGCGCTTTTGCGCCTGGTTTTCGATCCTGAGCAACACCGCCACCACCAGCAGCAAGGCTGTCGCCAGTTGGGCTGCGGCCAGCCGGTTGTCCATGGCCAGCCAGGCCTTGTAGATGCCTGCGGTAAACGTCTGGATACCAAAGTAGCTGGAGACGCCGAAGTCGGCCAGCGTTTCCATCAGTGCCAGCGCCACCCCGGCCGCCACCGCCGGACGGGCCAGCGGCAAGGCCACTTCACGAATGCGGCGCCGCAGCGGCGCGCCAAGCAGCCGGGCCGCTTCCATCAGGTGCACCGCGCGCTCGGACAGCGCGGTCCGCGCCAGCAAATACACATAGGGATACAGGGTGACCGTAAAAATCAGCACCGCACCGCCCAGACTGCGTATCTCTGGCAGCAGACGGCCTTGCAGGCCGAAGCCGGCGCGCAGCCAGCTTTGCAACGGTCCGGCATATTGCAGAAAGTCGGTATAGGCATAAGCCACCACATAAGCCGGCATCGCCAGCGGCAACAGCAGCGCCCACGCAAAAGTCCGCCGGCCGGGAAACTCGAACAGCGTCACGGCACTGGCAGTTGCCACGCCGACCAGCGCCACGCCAGCCGCCACGGCCAGACACAGCAGCAGCGAGGTGAAGGCGTATTCAGGCAACACCGTTCGCAGCATCTCCTGCAGGATCGGCAGCGATATGCCATCGAGCGTGACCCATGACAACATCACCGCCAGAACCGGCAGCGTGAGCACGGCGGTCAGCACAAACAGCAGGGCAGGCAAGACGAAACGAGGAAACATGAAGTCCAGAAAAAAAACAAAATACCGGTCACCGGCCAGCGCCACTGGTCGCGGCAAGAAGAGCGTGCCGCACGACGCCCACTCAAAGAGTGCAAATGAGAATTGTAAGCATCTACAATTGCAAGCATGTTTTTGGATATTTCCCATCTGGTGGTGCATTACGCTGGCCGGTCCCGCCCGGCTGTCAATGGCGTGTCGCTGGGCTTGCTGGCAGGCGAGATCGGTGTGCTGATTGGACCGTCCGGCTGCGGAAAAACCACCTTGCTGCGCGCCGTCGCCGGACTGGAAAAGGCCCAGTCCGGCAACATCTCGCTGGCGCAGGAACCGGTCAGCAGCGGCGCAGTTCATGTGCCGGCGGAACAGCGCCGCATTGGCATGGTGTTTCAGGATTACGCCCTGTTCCCGCACCTGGACGTGGGCCGCAATGTGGCTTTCGGCCTGGCCCACCTGCGGCCAGCGGAGCGCCAGCAGCGCATCAGCGAGGTGCTGGACATGGTCGGTCTGGGCAACGCGCAACGCCGTTACCCGCATGAACTGTCGGGGGGCCAGCAACAACGTGTGGCGCTGGCACGCGCCCTTGCGCCCAGGCCGCGCCTGCTTTTGCTCGACGAACCTTTTTCAAACCTGGATGTGGATCTGCGCGAGCGTCTGGCGCATGAGGTGCGCGGCATCCTGAAGCTCGCCGGCGCCACCGCGCTGCTGGTCACCCACGACCAGCTCGAAGCCTTTGCCATCGGTGACCGCATCGGCGTGATGCACGACGGCCAGTTGCACCAGTGGGACGATGCTTACGCACTCTACCACCGGCCGGCGACGCGTTTTGTGGCCGACTTCATCGGCCACGGGGTGTTCACCCGAGCCCAGATCATCCAGCAAGGCGACAACGTGGTGGTGCATACCGCGCTGGGCGACCTGAGCGATGTGCTGGAGTGCCCTTTGCCGGGCGCCTACCCGGACGGCGTGTGCGACGTGCTGCTGCGCGCCGATGACATCGTGCATGACGATGCGGCGCCGGTCAAAGCACAGATTGTGCGCAAGGCGTTTCGCGGCTCGGAGTTTTTATACACGCTCCAACTCAGGACCGGTGAAACCGTGATGGCACATGTGCCCTCGCACCATGACCATGCCCTTGGCGAATGGATAGGCATTCGCGCCGAGGTCGATCATGTGGTGACCTTTCAGCGCGAATAAGCCTTTCCAGGAAACTGGCTTCAAAGCCTTTCGCGCAGCAGGCGTGCGACCTCTGCCTGAAGATTAGCTGCCCAGGCCCTGCGGTCCCGGCCATCGGCGCGCTGGGGCTCACCGACCGTCACTTCGGCGCGCAGATTCGCGACACACAAGGTTTCCCAGATCGACACAAAAATCGAATCGTCGTCAATGTAGCGCGGTGCGAAGCTGGTTTGCCCGGTGTCCGCGTCAACAAAATACAGGGCCACCGGCTGCACCGGCACATCGGCAGAAATGGCGGCCTGCAGCAAGTTGGCATGAAACGGTTTCATGACCAATCCGTCGCCCGTGGTGCCTTCAGGAAAAACCGCCAGCACCTCTCCAAGCTGCAGCCGTTCGACCATGTGGTGCACGACGCGATGGGCATCGCGTCGCGACTCGCGCTCGATGTACAAGGTTCCCGCGCCGCCGGCCAGGGTGCCGACCAGTGGCCAGTGCCTGATGTCAGCCTTGGACACAAAGCGGCAATAACGCGAGGCATGCAACACCACGATGTCCAGCCAGGACAGGTGGTTGGCCACCAGCAGCGCCGGGCCCTGGGCCACAGGCAGACCCTGGAGCGCCAGCTTGATGCCCACGCCGCGCAGCATGGCCTGGGCCCAGGCGTGCACCCGCGCTTCCTTCTCATGCTGTGCCAGCCGGGGAAAGCGAAAAGCAATGGTCCAGATGCCGCCTGCAATGTGGGACAAGGCCCACAACAGCCGCCAGACGGCCCGGGCTTGTCGCACGCGCTCAGGCCCCGTAGGCGAGTTGGCCGCCCACCAGCGTCCAGCGCACGCGGGCCGGCAACTGGTAGCCTGCAAACGGCGTGTGTTTGCCCTGGCTACGCAGCGCGTCCGGCTGGACCGTCCATTCCGACTGAGCGTCAAACACACAGATATCGGCCACGCTGCCAGCGGCCAGTTGACCCACACTGGCCTGCAACGTGCCTAACGCGCTGCCAAGCACGCGGGCCGGCTCGCTGGTGAGCACCGCCAGCGCGCGCTGCAGGCCCACGCCGCTGTCCTGGCCCCACTTGCAGGCCAGGCCCAGCAACAGTTCCAACCCGGTCGCGCCCGGCTCAGCCTCAGCAAAAGGCAGGGTCTTGGCGTCGGCTTCGACCGGGGTGTGGTCCGACACCAGCGCATCGATGGTGCCGTCCAGCAGGCCCTGACGCAGCGCATCGCGGTCACGCTGCTGGCGCAGCGGCGGGTTCAGGCGCATGCGGCTGTCAAAGTAACCGATGTCGGTATCGGTCAGGTGCAGGCTGTTGATGCTGACATCGGCCGTCACCGCCAGGCCTTCGGCCTTGGCGCGGGCCAGCAGAGCGACACCTGCAGCGCTGCTGATGCGGCAAATGTGCACACGTGCGCCAGTGGCACGCATCAGTTCGAACAGGGTGTGCAACGCAATTGTTTCGGCCGCTACCGGCACGCCGCTCAGGCCCAGCCGCGTCGCGAGTGCGCCGCTGGCGGCCACGCCGCCGCCCAGCCAGCTGTCCTGCGGCCGCAGCCAGACCGTGTAGCCGAAGCTGGCAGCGTATTGCAGCGCACGCAGCAGCACCTGGGTGTTGGCCAGTGGAACATCGGCCTGGCTGAAACCGACACAGCCCGCTTCGGTCAGCTCCACCATTTCCGTCAGGGCCTCCCCTTTGAGCGCGCGCGTCAGCGCGCCCAGCGGAAACACGCGCGACTGATGCAGTTTCTCGGCACGGAACTTCAGCATCTCAACCAGGCCGGGTTCGTCAAGCACCGGGTCGGTGTCCGGCGGGCAGACCAGGCTGGTCACGCCGCCGGCCACCGCCGCAGCGAGTTCGCTTTCGAGCATGCCCTCATGCTCGTAACCCGGTTCGCGCAGGCGTGCGGACAAATCGATCAGGCCCGGCGCCACAACGCAACCGGCGGCATCGATGGTTTTGTTCGGCGTGAAATCTGCCGGCGTGCCCTTGAGCGAGACGATGCGCCCAGCGGTGATCGCCACATCTCCCACCGCGTCATGGCCCGATGCCGGGTCAATCACCCGGCCGTTTTTAATAAGTATCCTCATGCTTCGTTCCCGGCAACCATACTCATCACCGCCATGCGAACGGCGATGCCGAAGGTGACCTGGGGCAGGATCACGCTTTGCGGGCCGTCCACCACGGCCGAGTCAATCTCGACACCCCGATTGATCGGGCCGGGGTGCATGACGATGGCATCCGGTTTGGCTAGCTGCAGTTTCTCGTTGGTCAGGCCAAAGCTCTTGAAAAACTCCTGGCTGCTCGGCAGCAGCGCGCCCGACATGCGTTCGTTCTGCAGCCTGAGCATGATGATGACGTCGGCGTCCCGGATGCCCTCTTCCAGCGTGTGGCAGACCCGCACGCCCATCTGCGCCATGTCGGCAGGCACCAGGGTCTTGGGGCCGACCACACGCACCTCGGGACAACCGAGCGTCGTGAGTGCGTGAATGTCGGAGCGCGCGACGCGGGAGTGCAGCACGTCACCGACGATGGCCACCGTCAGTTGGCTGAAGTCCTTCTTGTAGTGGCGGATGGTGTACATGTCCAGCAAGCCCTGGGTGGGATGCGCGTGGCGGCCGTCGCCGGCGTTGATCACATGCACATGAGGGGCCACATGCTGCGCGATCAGGTAGGGCGCACCCGATTCGCTGTGGCGCACCACAAACAGGTCGGCGGCCATCGCGCTCAGGTTGGAGATGGTGTCAAGCAGGGACTCGCCCTTGGAGGCCGATGAGCGCGCGATGTCGAGATTGATCACATCGGCCGACAGCCGCGTGGCGGCGATCTCGAAGGTGGTGCGGGTGCGGGTTGAGTTTTCAAAGAAGAGATTGAAAACACTCTTGCCGCGCAGCAGGGGCACCTTCTTGACCTCGCGGTCGCTGACGCTGACAAAGCTGGCGGCAGTGTCCAGGATTTGCGTCAGTGTGGCTTTTGGCAAACCCTCAATCGACAACAAATGGACCAGTTCGCCGTTTTTGTTGAGCTGTGGATTTCGTCGATACAGCATGGTCAGGCCTTGCGCGCGGTCAGGCCGCCAGTAAAGGGGTTCATGGGGTCGCTCCTTGCACCTGGAAAATGAAATGGCCATCGTCGCTGCGGGCCAGGGCCAGCGACTGCGCTGCCGGCAGGGCCACGCGCGCTGCAGCAAAATCGGCCTGGATCGGCAACTCGCGTCCGCCGCGGTCCACCAGCACCACCAGCTTGACACTGGCCGGCCGGCCATAGTCGAACAACTCGTTAAGCACCGCACGTATCGTCCGCCCGGTGTAAAGCACGTCGTCGAGCACGATCAGGTCGGCGCCATTGACGTCAAAGGGCAGCACGGTCTGGCCGCTGGCGGACAGGCCGCGCCGCGCAAAATCGTCGCGGTGCATCGCCGACGACAAGCTGCCGGCCGCGTCCGCCAGGGCCAGGTCGGTGCGCAGCCGTTCGGCCAGCCAGACGCCGCCGGACGCAACACCGACCAGGCGGGGCACGCGATCATAGGTCGCCAGAAGCTGCTGCATGGCGCGAAGCACTTCGCGGTACAGGGCTTCGGCGTCCAGGGTCAGGCTGCTCATGAAAGACTCCTTAAAAACTGCTCGAGAATTATGCAGGCAGACGCCGCATCCGCATCGCCGGCGCCCTGGGACAGGGCTTCGGTGGTGCTGTAGCGCTCATCAACCTCAAAGACCTGCAATCCAAAACGTCCGCGAAGCCGACGCGCAAACTTCAGGGCCCGTGCAGTGTTGTCATGGCTGGCGCCATCGGGGTGGAAAGGGATTCCCACCACCAAGGCATCGGGCTGCCATTCCTTTATCTTCAAGGCGATGACTGCGAAACGGGCGTCACCTTCGGCGGCGATGCTGCCCTGCGGCGTCGCGGTGCACGTGAGCCGGTTACCGGTGGCCACGCCGGTGCGCTTGAGGCCGAAATCGAAAGCGAGAAATGTTTGCAGATTGGCAGCCATGACAGGCGAGGCCAATGTACTCATGCGTGGCCGGCCTCGGGCGACAGCATCCAGCTCTGCAAACCCAGCAGCAGCAAGGCCTTGTCATAACGCTGATCGACCGGGGTGTCGAAAATCAGCGACAGGTCGGCTTCGACGGTCAGCCAGCTATTTTCCGAAATCTCGGACTCCAACTGGCCCTCGCCCCAGGAGGAATATCCCAGCGAGACAAACACCTTGCGCGGTCCGGCACCGTTAGACAAGGCTTCCAGCACGTCCCGGGAGGTCGTCATTTCAAGTCCACCTGGAATGGTCATGGTTGAGGCGTACACCGACTCGCTGCCCGCCAGCATGCATTCATGCAGCACAAAACCACGCTCGGTCTGCACCGGGCCGCCCTGAAAAACCGGGGACCCGGTCAGGTCGTCGCGCCGCAAGGGTAAGGCGACCTTGTCGAAGAGGTTTTTTAGGTTAATGTCGCTGGGCTTGTTGATCACCAGCCCCAGCGCGCCTCGATCGCTGTGCTCGCACATATAGACCACACTTTTGGCAAAAGCCTCGTCGTCCAGGCCGGGCATGGCAATCAGGAAGTGGTGGGTAAGATTGATCGGTGCAGAATCCATGGCCATGCCGCGATTTTACGCGCAGGGCGCTTTGACCGGCAGAAAAATCGGCCTGCAACACCCGAATCCCGACGATCAGCCTGCAAACTTCGCCATACGGCAAGGTAAAGCCTCCGAACATGAGCAAACAATACGACACAGGCCTGATGTGGTTCCGCCGGGACCTGCGCTGCCAGGACAACGCGGCGCTGTACCACGCGCTGAAAGCATGTCGCCAGGTCTTTTGCGTGTTCGTGCTGGACCAGGGCATCCTCGACGCCCTGCCCCGTGCCGACCGCCGTGTCGAATTCATCCGGGAATCGTTGGTCGATCTTGCCGGGCAGTTGCAGCAACTGGCGAGTCAACATGGCATCGCCGAGGCCGGTCTGGTCACGCTGCACGGCCGGGCCGGTCAGGCCCTGCCGGAGCTGGCCCGGGCGCTTTCCATCAACGCCGTCTTTGCCAACCACGACGATGAGCCGCAGTCGCTGGTACGGGACCAGCAGGTCGCCGAGGCCCTGGCGGCGTCCGGCATGGCTTTTCATAACTTCAAAGACCATGTGATTTTTGAACGCCAGGAAGTGCTGACGCAGACCGGCAAGCCCTACAGCGTGTTCACACCGTATAAAAACGCCTGGCTCAAAAAAGTGGATGCGTTTTACCTGCGCGCCTATCCGGTGGAAAACCACAGCGCGGCGCTGGCACCAGTTCCGGTGGCGTGGCGCGCAACCGTGCCAGAATTGGCTGCTTTCGGGTTTGAGCCGACCAATCTTGCGGAACTGAAAATTCCGGCTGGCAGCGCTGGCGGCAGGCTGCTATTTAGTGAATTTGTAGCGCGCATGGACCAATACCACGTCACCCGCAATTTCCCGGCCGTCAAAGGACCGAGTTACCTGGGCGTCCATCTGCGCTTCGGCACGGTATCCATTCGCGAGCTGGCTGCCACCGCCCTGCGTATGCAGCAAGGCGGCAGCGAGGGCGCCGCAGTCTGGCTCAGTGAGTTGATCTGGCGCGACTTTTACGCGCAGATCCTGAGCAACTTCCCGCATGTGGCCACGGCCTCCTTCAAGCCGGAGTATGACGCCATACAGTGGGAGCAGGGACCGCACGCCCAGGCACTTTTCCAGGCCTGGTGTGAAGGGCGTACCGGCTACCCGCTGGTTGACGCCGCAATGGCTCAGATCAACCAGACCGGTTACATGCACAACCGGCTGCGCATGGTCACCGCATGTTTTCTGGTGAAGGACCTGGGCATCGACTGGCGCTGGGGCGAGGCTTATTTCGCTACACACCTCAACGATTTTGATTTGTCGGCCAACAACGGAGGTTGGCAGTGGGCATCCAGCAGCGGCTGCGACGCACAGCCCTATTTCCGGATCTTCAACCCGGTGACGCAAAGCGAAAAGTTTGATGCCGACGGCAAGTTCATCCGCAAATACCTGCCTCAACTAGCGAAGCTCAGCGGGAAGGTCATACACAGCCCCTGGCTGGCTGGCCCCGTCGAACTGGCGGCAGCAAGTGTGGAACTGGGCAGAGACTACCCGCTTCCGGTGGTGAACCACCCACAGGCGCGCGAACTGACGCTGCTGCGCTACGCACCCGTGAAAAAATTCAGCTGATTATTGTTGCTATATTTTTTATAGCTATTTACGCTTACTGGTAAAGGGCTAGGAGTCTGGGCGGCAGAAGGCGTCGAAGCGAAAAGTGGCCCCGGCGAGGACAGTTTTTGCCGGGTTTGCAGCCTCATAGCCGTAGCTATGGGGCAAAAAGCCGGTGAAAAATGGACCGTCGCGGCCGCTTTGCAGC